>NZ_JBCLVI010000003.1:0-952019 GCF_048537885.1 Gordonia sp. CPCC 205333
GCCCTCCAGCGCCAATGGTACTGCACCCTAACCAGTGTGGGAGAGTAGGACACCGCCGAACTATATTTCGAAGAAGGCCCCAACACTAAGTGTTGGGGCCTTCTTTCATTTGGTGTCCATTCGTCTTCGAGCGATGAACTTCAGCAGTTCGCCGTCATTGCCATAATTCGCCGACCTTATCGATTAGGGCCATGCCCTGGTCATATCCGACCTGCGCCGCAATCGGCCGTAGCGAAATATCCATCGCATTCGCGCCGAACATATACTCGACGCTGCTATCCGGGGAAATGACGTAAACTTCGCTGCCACCGGCGCGGAGACCATCGACCTGCGCATCAAGATGAGTGCGCCACTCCTGGGGGTGTAACGAACGACCGCCAAATGGAGAGAGCACAAGCACGCGTTCGTAGCCGGATGCCAGATCGGCGTTCTCGGCGTTGGACCGGTACCCCCCGTCTATGTACAGACCATCGTCAATGCCATAGGCCAGGCCGCTGGCGCAGCTGGCCGCCACGGCGTCGGCGAGGTCGACGCCACTGACGTTGTCAAAGAGGACTGGCTCACCGGTACGTGCGTCGACCGCGGTGATGAGGATCGATTGTTCGGGCCATTCTCGGCTCGGTAGCCGGGCGGCGACGGTTGTCCGCCACCCTGACTGCCATGAGCCGTCAGAGACGGTGGTCCTTTCCAGGGCGGCAGCAGCCATTGTTCGGCGCATATCGTCGGCGCTATTCGCGGTCGAGATGATCGCTTTCATTCGCGCCAGGTGATCGGCGACCGCCCTATTGGGTCTAGCCACGGGTCCGACTGGCTGGGCGGGTGACTGTGGGGGCGCGTCCAGAACGGCGGCGAACTGGTCGACTGGCGTTGAACAAGTGATCTGCGCCGCGGCGGTTGATCCGGCTGATGTCCCGACGATGAGGTCTGCCTCGGTTAGGTCGAGCCCAGCGTCGAAGATTCCCGCGACGACGCCTATCAGCCATGCGTTGCCAGTTGATCCGCCGCCGCCAAGGATCAACGCCCGCTTGCCTGTCGGGATTCGAGTGGTGGCATCGATCGGTTGCCGACGGCCAGATTGCGATCGCTCGCCGGTCGTAGAGGTGTGCGGTGTTGGTGAGGATATTGTGTTCATGGGAGTCGCCTTTCGCGAATATGCGTGATGACACTCCCTGGAGCCGACTAGGTCAGTCGCGCGATCGTGGAAAGCGGGGGAGCACCCATTGCGGTACTGCGGTCATGGGTCTCACCTCCTGCTGTCGATCACGATCGCCAAATGTTAGCACCGGCCGCGCTGGTCCCCGCAACTGATTTATGCCAGGGCTAGCGAGATATCGGCTGTCGTGGTCGGCTAAGCCAACAGGTCGGCAATACTCTGTGCGGTCGCCGCGCCCATTCGGACTGCGCCGTCTACGTGCTGATAACCGGCTCCGGCGATATCCGAACAGGAGAAGTGGATTGGCCCGACCGGTGAGCGTTGATCTTTGCCATAGCGGGAGAGGCCGCCGAGATCGAAGCTCGCGGCGTAAGCGCCCCGAGTCCATTCTTCTGAGCCCCAATCGGATTCGTAGTAGACCACCGGGTCGAGCGTCTTCGGTCCGAGGAAGCGGGCCATCGACGCCAGGATCGCCGCTTTTCGTTCTGCCGCACTCAGCTCGAACATGCGGTCGGCCTTCTCATCTGATACGAAGCCGACCAGTGTGCCTCGCGGATCTTCGTGATTGGTGTTGTCGTAGACCTCTTGAACGAGTTCGCTACCGCTGAAGCCGGTTCCCGATAGTCCTTCTTCGCGCCAGAAGGGCGTGTCGTAGACGGCGTGCACCTTAATCACCAGACCGAGAGACTGATGCTGGTGCATTTGATGTTGTCGTCGCGGAAGCGGCGGATCGAAGGAGATACGCGAGTACAGATTTGGCGGCACCGCCAGAATCACCTTGCGCGCCTTCACTTCTACCCCGTCGTCTGCGACGACGGTCACCCCGCTGTCCGACCAACGTACGGATCGTACCGGTGCGCCGAGGATTACATCATCGGCCAGCCGAGCGGCCAGTCTCACCGAGACCTCCTGCATTCCGCCGACGACCCGACGGTCGAGGATGAAGTCCTCATCGACCAAGTTGGAGAACGATCCGGCCGACGCTGCCATGAGCACCGCCTGCAGGGTGGAGAAGGCATGTGCCGGTTTGGTCAGCATGCCGCCGGCTACGAACAGGCTGATGTTGTTGATCGCTTCGACGTCGTGGGTTTGGTCTTCAAGCCAGCGCCGGAACGAAATCGAGTCGAGCTCTGCCGCACGCGGATGTGCCCACGGTTCGTCGGCGCCGATCTCGGTGACCAGATCGTCGATGACGGCAATCAGGCGGTTCATCTCGGCAATGGTCTTCTCGGCCACCGGAAAATCGTCGCCGTCGTAGACAGTGCGCTCGCCGTTGGGTGCTACGTAGACTGAACTGCCGTCGCGATAGCGGGGAAATGTCGCGAGGCCGAGTTCGTCGAGCAATGCCTGTAGAGCGGTTTGGTCGGGGGATACCCATTGACCGCCGATCTCCAGTGACGCGCCATCGACTATGTCGGTCCAGGTACGTCCGCCGACCCGCTCTCGGGCCTCCAGGACCGCGACCGTCAATCCGGCTTTGGTGAGTTCGTAAGCGGCAGTGAGACCGGACGGGCCGGCTCCGACGATGGCGACGTCGCGACTAAGGGTTGGCACGGTGCTGATTCTCCTTGCGGTGGGGTGGTCGTCAGGCTGGCTGATTCTGGGTGATGCAGTGAATGCCGCCGCCGCGCGCAAAGATCGCACGAGCATCGACGGTCACCACTTCGCGGCCGGGGTAGACCGAGCCGAGAATCTCGGCGGCTTCCGCGTCGGCCGGATCATCGAATGAACAGGCCACGACGACACCGTTTGCGACGTAGTGGTTGATATAGCTGTAGTCAACGAATCCTTCGGCATCGCGGAGGGTGGACGGTGCGGGCACATCGATGACGGTCAGGGCATCGCCGCCCGTGGTGACGGCGGTCGCCAGAACTTCTTTGATCTGTTGAGACACACCGTGATCGGGATGTTCTCGATTTCGTTGATCGTGCACGATGACGGTACCGGGAACCGGCATCGCGGCAACGATGTCCACGTGACCACGAGTGCCGAACTCCTCGGAATCGCGAGTGAGGCCACGGGGCAGCCAGATCACGTTGTCGACGCCGAGCACCCGCGTCAATTCGGCTTCGACGTCGGCCGCTACCAGGCTCGGGTTACGGCCGTGATCGAGCTGTACGGTCTCGGTGACCAGCACCGTGCCGGCGCCGTCGACTTGAATGCCGCCGCCTTCGTTGACGAGATCGGAGCCGACATATGTCACCCCGGTCTGCTCAATGACAATTCGCGCGATGTGCTGGTCACGATCCCAGGCCGCCCAATCTTGTGCGCCCCAACCGTTGAACACCCAGTCGACGCCGCCGATCATGCCCGTGCCGTCGATGACGAACGTTGGTCCGATGTCGCGCATCCACGCGTCGTTGAGCGGAGCCTCGACGATATCTACTGCGGCCGAGAGATATTCGCGCGCGTAGGTACTCTGGGTCGGGTCAACCACCATGGTTACCGGCTCGTACTCGACGACAGCATTGGCCACCGCAGACCATGCCGTGCGCGCCTCATGGTGTTCGGCCTCGCTATCGCCAAGCGAATACCCCGGCGCGGGAAAAGCCATCCAGGTTCTCGAGTGCGGCTCATGCTCGGCGGGCATGCGCCATCGTGCGGTCATCTCACGCGTCCGTCGTCGCACCGAGCGGGCTGGTGCGGTTCACCGGTTCGGTCAATCGACCATATGTGTCGGGGCGCCGGGTGGACAGGAACGGAAATAGCGTCAGCCAATCTCGACGCTGATCGAGATCGAGGTCGGCTACCAGAACCGCGGATTCGTCGCGCGGAGCCTGCACCAGAATTCGTCCGTACGGGTCGGAGATGAACGATGAGCCGTAGAACGTGATGGCCCCCTCGTCGCCGTGCCGATTGGGTGCGATCATGAAGGTGCCATTGGCGATTCCGTTTCCGACGATGACTTGCTGCCATAGCGGCTGGGTGTCGAATCCGGGATGTCCGGGTTCGGATCCGATGGCTGTCGGGTAGACGATGATCTCCGCGCCGCCCAGGGAGTACATTCGGGCGACTTCGGGGAACCATTCGTCCCAGCAGGTTGGCATGCCGATCCGAGCGCCGTCGAGTTGGTCGGGTGTGTGCACGGTGTAGGCGTCGTCGCCGGACGGCCCGGGCCGGAAATACGTGTCCTCGTAATATCCTTCGGTGACCGGTATGTGCAGCTTGCGTGTGCGCGCGACGAGTCCGTCCGGGCCGACCAGGATGGCCGTGTTGAAACCGAGTCCGTCGGAATAGCTTTCGTCGCCTTCCGCGGCGCTCTTCTCGTAGAGCGATGCGTGGACGAGGATGCCGTGACGGCGTGCGGCGGCCCGGGCGAACGCTAGGGTCGGACCGGTGGATAGATCTTCGGCGTGCGCGCCGGGATTGTCCCCGCCGCGCACGAATGCGGGATAGCGCGTAAGCGTCAACTCCGGTAGGAAGACCACTTGTGCTCCCTGTGCGGCCGCGGTATCGACGCCGTTGTTGAGTTCAGCCAGCAGGTGCTCTGGCGATTCGTGCCAGCGATGCTGAACAAGACTGGCGCGCAACGGTTTTCGGGTTGGCGCATCGACTCGGGCCGACGACGTCGGCGGGGTGAGAGCGGTGACAAGTTTCATCGGCGGCGGCTCCTTTGAGAAATTCTCGATGGTGTTGCGGTCACAAGGTCTTGGCGGATTCAGGTGTTGACCGTGGCAAAGTCTCGCCGCGGAAGAACGCGGGGGACACTGCCCGCATGACAAGCATCAGCACCGCGCCGACGATCAGCAGCCCGAAGCCGATGTAGAACACCAGACCGATGCCGAAAATCTGTGCGCCACTGCCGTTGTCGGGATTCAAACTCTCCTTGACCGAGACCACGAACACGGACAGCAAGGCAATTCCGCCGAGCAGTGGGAAAAGGAATCTGAAGACGATGTTGTGCGGATTGTCGAAGAGTGAGTGACGGAAGTACCAAACGCATGCGAACGCGGTGATCCCGTAGTACCAGCAGATCATGATACCGAGCGCGGCGATCGTGTCGCCAAGGGTCTTCTCCGACACCAACGTGACCGCGGTGTAGAAGACCGCGGTCACGATACCGGCGACGAGTGCGCCGAACGCGGGCGAGAGATACCGCGGACTGATTTCGGCGAATTTGGCCGGAAATGCGCGGTAGCTACCCATCGCCAGCATCGTGCGAGCTACCGGAAGAAAGGTGGTCTGCAGGCTGGCCACCGCTGATGCGAGGATCGCGAGGAAAAGGAACATACCACCCCAGCGGCCCATTACGGGTTCCGCCAGAGCGCCGAAGACGTTGTCGCTGATCTCCTCGTTACCCAATCCCAGCCCCTCGGTACCCACGCCGGCGTACATCATCGTCGCCAATGCGACTAGGAGGTAGGTGCCCAGGATCGTCAGCACACACAACAGGCCGGCCCGCCCCGGTGTGCGTTTGGGATCCTTGGATTCTTCGCCCAGCGTCAGACAGGTGTCCCATCCCCAGAAGGCGAAGATGGATCCGGTCAGTCCGAGTGCGAATGCCGCGATCGACAGACTGCCCAGTCCACCGAACGGATTGAACCACGACCAGCTGAAGTCCAAGTGACCGATCTGCCCGCCGGCCTTCGAGAAGGCGATAATGGAGAACACCACCAGGACGATCATCTGAAATCCAACCAGCCAGTACTGGATTCGCTCACTGGTGGTGATTCCGCGCATCGAGATATAGGTGGCGATGGCGAGCAACGCGATGGTGGTGAGGATATTCACCAGCTTGTTGCTCGTGCCGAGTGATTCCCAGCCCGGGTGGTCGAAGAGACGAGCCAACATCAGATAGAAGAATTGCACGCCGACGGCGGCAAGATTCGACAATACGATGATGGTCGCCAGCACCATGCCCCACCCGCACATCCAGCCGACGTATGGGCCAAATGCCTTGGTGGACCAGGTAAACGATGCACCCGCGTCAGTGGTGTCGGCATTCAGTTCGCGATATGCGTAGGCGGTGAGGAACATCGGGATGAATCCCGCGATGAAGATCGCCGGCATCTTCAGGCCGACTGCGGCCACGATCAATCCGATGCTCGCGGTCAGGGTATAGCCGGGAGCGACGGTCGAGATGCCGAGTACGGCACCGGACATGACGCCAACTTTGTTGGCGGCCAGTCCTTTCGGGGAAACTACCGGGTCGATCTGATCTGCAGGTTGTGTGGCCATGGAAACTCCAGATGATGGTTGGGCCGGGAGAACGTGCTGATGGGGAGACGTCGGTTAGTTTCGTGCGCGCGAGATTCCGTTGTGAGGGTTAGGGGGTTAGAGCGATGTATTTGGTGTTGAGATACTCCTCGATTCCTTCGCTGCCGCCTTCGCTGCCCAGACCGGACTGCTTGACGCCGCCGAAAGGTGCTGCGGGGTCTGAGATTACGCCGCGGTTGACGCCGACCATGCCGGATTCGAGTGCGGCCGAGACGCGCAATGCACGATCGAGGTCACGGGTGTAGAAGTACGCCGCGAGGCCGTAGTCGGTGGCATTGGCTTGTTCGATGGCCTCGTCTTCGGTATCGAATCCGGTGATCACCGCGACCGGACCGAAGATTTCTTCGACCAGAATGCGTGAGCCACCGGACACTTCGTCGATGACGGTCGGCTCGTAGAAAAAGCCCGGGCGGTCGATCGTCGATCCGCCGGTGTGTACGCGTGCGCCCGCCGATACCGCTTCGTCAACCAGGGCGGCAACCGAATCACGTTGGGTGGCACTGATCAGCGGCCCCAGTGTGACGCCATCCTGATAGCCGGGGCCCACAGTGATATCTGCGATGCGTTCAGCGAGTGCCTTGGTGAACTGCTCGCGAATTGGGTTGTGTACCAACAGGCGATTGGCCGCGGTACAGGCTTCGCCACCGTTACGCATTTTCGCTGCCATCGCTCCGTCGACGGCCGCGTCGATATCGGCGTCCTCGAATACGATGAACGGCGCGTTGCCGCCCAGTTCCATCGAAGTCTTGAGTACTTGGTCGGCCGATTGTCCGATCAGAATCTTGCCTACTTCGGTCGACCCGGTGAACGAGACTTTGCGAAGACGACGGTCTTTCATCAGTGCCGCAATGACATTGGGGGCGTCGCCGGTCGGCAGCACGGACAGGACACCGGGAGGCAATCCCGCATCGTCGAATATCTGCGCGAGCAGCAGCATGGTCAACGGAGTGGCTTCGGCTGGTTTGACGATCATCGTGCAGCCCGCTGCCAACGCCGGTCCGATCTTGCGCGTACCCATAGCCAGCGGAAAATTCCATGGCGTGATGGCCAGGCACGGTCCAACCGGCTCTTTGGTCACCACGATCCGACCATTGCCCGACGGAGCGGTGGCGGTCCGTCCGCCGATTCGCACAGCTTCCTCGGAGAACCAACGCAAGAACTCGGCGCCGTAGGTGACTTCGCCGCGACTTTCGGCGACGGTCTTGCCCATCTCCAAGGTCATCAGCAGGGCGAAATCCTCGGTTCGTTCGACCACCAACTCCCATGCATGACGCAGAATGGCAGACCGTCCACGCGGCGCGGTAGCCGCCCACGATGCTTGAGCAGCGGTAGCGGATGCCAGCGCGGCATCGGCGTCGGCAAGGTCGGCATCGGCCACCGTGGTCAAAACCTCACCCGTAGCGGGGTTCACGACGTCGAAGCGTTTGCCGGAGTTGGCTTCTCGCGCACCACCGTCGATCCACAAGCCGGTAGGGACGGTTGCGAGCAGCTCGTCGAAGTCGGACATCGGGCTTCCTTTCGTGGGTTGAATCAGCGCGCGGTGCGGATGGCGTCTTCGAGAACGGAGAGTCCGTCTTCGAGTAGGTCGTCGTCGATGACGAGCGGCGGCAGAAGCCGGATCACATTTCCGTAGGTGCCGCAGGTAAGGATCACGACTCCCTGTGCGAGAGCTTGTGCGGCAATGGCTTTCGTCAGGTCAGGGTCCGGTGTGTCAGTTCCGGGCTTGACTATCTCGATGGCGATCATCGCGCCCCGGCCCCGAACCTCGCCGATCACGTCAAGGTCAGCTGAGAGTCCGCGCAGGCGGGTCAAAGCCGTCTCGCCGATCGCGCGGGCCCGTGCCGGTAGGTCGAACGCGACCATTGACTCGATCGCGGCGAGTGCTCCGGCACAAGCGATCGGGTTGCCGCCGTAAGTGCCGCCCAGACCACCCGGATGGACCTTGTCGAGAAGGTCGGCCCGCCCGGTAATCGCCGACAGTGGCAGGCCGCCGGCGATGCCTTTGGCCATCGTGATGATGTCGGGGACGACACCTTCGTCGTCGCACGCGAACCATGAGCCGGTGCGGGCGAAACCGGTCTGTACCTCGTCGGCGATGAAAACCACTCCATTCCTCGTGGCCCACTCGACGAGTGTAGGGAGGAAACCGGCGGCCGGCACGATGAAGCCGCCCTCGCCCTGGATCGGCTCGATGATGATGGCAGCCAATTGGTCTGCGCCGATTTGCTTTTCGATCGCGGTGATCGCGCGTTGAGCTGCCTGCTCGCCGGACAATCCGGCCTCATCGCGGTACGGATAGCTCATCGGCATGCGGTATACCTCCGGCGCGAACGGACCGAAGTGAGCCTTGTAGGGCATATTCTTCGCGGTCAGAGCCATCGTGAGATTGGTGCGGCCGTGATAGGCGTGATCGAAGGCGACGACGGCATCGCGGCCGGTAGCGAGTCGCGCGACCTTTACCGCGTTCTCGACGGCCTCGGCCCCGGAATTGAAGAGGACACTTCGCTTTTCGTGATCACCCGGGGTCAACTCGGCCAGCTTCTCAGCGACCGCGATATAGCCCTCGTAGGGAGTGACCATGAAACAGGTGTGGGTGAAGTGTGCGGCCTGTTCGGCGACCGCAGCCGCGACCCGCGGATCGGACGCGCCGACCCCGGTGACCGCTATTCCGGAGCCGAAGTCGATCAGGGAGTTCCCGTCGACATCGACGATCACACCGCCGTCGGCGTCGGCGGCATAGACCGGAACCGAAGAGCCGACGCCCGCTGCGACGGCCGCACGACGTCGCGTGGTGAGTTCGGTAGACCGCGGGCCTGGAAGTTCGGTGACCAGGTTGCGCTTCTGTTCGAGGCGGTAGGTGATGCTGCTGCTCATGGAAGACTCTCCCGGATCGTGCCAACGGTGTTGTGAAGAAGTGTTTTCCAAACGCCGAGTCGTCGCTATCGCCAGACTGTCCAAATATGTGAGGACGCACACGCCATTTCGGCGATGCCGACTACGTCTCCTCTCTGGGCACGACGACCATCGGCACTTGCAGCACGCGCAGCATCTTGGCGGCGGTTGATCCGAGGAACAAACGGCGTGCCTGTCCAAGCCGGCTGGAGCCGACCATGATGACGTCGCCGTCGTGCCATTCGAGTTTGTTCACCGCGTCCTCAACCGATTCGCCGTCGACGACCGACCAGGTGACCTTGATGTCCTCGGGCAGTTTGGCTTTCACGCGTTCGACGGTCTCATTGGCATGGATACGTGCTTGCTCCAACGCTGCGTCGTCGGATTTGTGTCCGTCCCCCACTGAATCGAGCGCGACCAGCGAGACCAGTCGTAGCGGCGTACCCGCCGCGCCCGCAGCGCGAACGGCGGTGGATAGCAACAGATCCGCACCGGGGCGACCACCGACCGCGCAGGTGACTTCACGAACTCGTTCGATAGTCGAGTGTCGGGTGCCGCGTGGCGCCAACACAATTGGCACCGGCGAGGAATGTAAGAGTTCGTTGACCACTGATCCGAGCGTATGAGCACCGACCAGCCCGCCACCGCCACCGCCGACAACGATTGCCTCGGCGGCAATTCGCTCTGCCTCGGCAATGATGCCTCCGGCCGAAGAATCCGCATAGGCGATATTCGTGGTTACCGCAATGTCCTCGCCGACAAGGCTTTTCGCCTCGACAAGCCATTCGGCGGCCTGCTTGGCCAGGACGGATTCGTAGTTAGTTGTCGCGGCCAGCACGGAGTCACGTTCCGGCGGCAGGATCATCGAGATCTCCAGGTCGGTACTCAGGGTGCGTGCCAGTCGGGCGCCGAGGACGACGGCGTCGGCACCACCGCTGGTGGCGAGATAGGCGACGAGAATCTTCATCTGGGAACTCCCATTTCAGTGGTGGTGATGACAGGCGGCAGGTGGAGTCGGTTCGACGTCGAGCGCCGGGTTGCGGTCGAAGAAGCCGACGGGCTTGAGCCAGAAGCTCACCACGTCGACCGGCATCACGGGCCAGTCTTCCGGACGGGTGATGTGGTGAATTCCGAACACATACCACAGTACGACGTCGGTGTTGACGATCGAGCGATTGGCGGCGGTCCACTCGGGCAGACCGTGATCGACTTTGCTCTGATTGACGAATTCTCCTGCGGGCCAACGTTCGTCGGAAGAGTTGGGGGTCACCCATAGTGTGTGCTCGATGGCTCGGCAACGCGCAAGGATGGGGGAGGCCGGATCGAACATCGCGGGGAACGCGCCGCCCGGTACCAACTTGTACGACGGATGGGTGCCCAGCCCGTTGGTCGTATTCTCGTTGACGACCTTCCACGCGCGCTGCGTGGCGAAATTCATATCCTGCTTGCCCTCTGATTCGGTCAGTAGCGGCGTATTGACCTGTCGCAGCGACAATCCGTACGGATTATCGGGCCCCATCGGCACCGTCTCGGTTTCCGAGGCGTAGACCGTGTTCTCCGTGCCGTCGACGTCGAGGTCTAATCGGGCGACGAGGAAATGCTGGTGGAACGGCGCGTAGGTGCGTTCGTCGACGAGTGAGCCGTGTGGGTGTTCGGCTCCCTCGGGAAGGTGGCTGACGACCATGATTCCTGTTGCGCGGACTTCACATTCGATATTGCCGTCCTGATAGAACCGCCAGTAGGCGAGGTATTCGTAGTTGGCTACGGTCACGTGGAACGAGACGGTAAGTCGTCGCATCCGCCGGACCTCGGACTTGTCGTGGTCAACATGCTTCCACAACACCGCGTTGTCTTCTTCGTGGATACAGATGGCGTTTCGGATCTCATAGGGCTGGCCCGTGCTGTCGTGCAAGGTGGCGTCGAGGTAACGGATCTCGCCGAGACAGTCGCAGCCCAACTCGAGTGACGTCGTCATGAAGCCGATACCCCACTCGCCGATATCGAAAGCCGTTCTGCGGTAATGATCTTCGCAGTGGTCTCGGTAGGGGACCATCATTTCGGCGAACGATAGGCGATGGGCGATCGGGCGGATCGCACCGTGATCGTTGTAGGTGACGGCGTGTATGGTCATTCCCTCGCGATAGTTGAAGCCGACTCGCAATGACCAGTTCTGCCATCCGATTCGGTTGCCGTCCAATGTGAATGACGGCCCGTCGGACTGGGTGATATCCAACGGTCGCAGCGGCTCGCGGGTGCTCGACGCGCGGATCCGGTCCGGAATGAACCTGGGTACGTATTCACCCATCACCTCTGGCCGGTCGACAGTGAAGGTGTCTTCGATCTCCAGCAGTTCCATGCTGTTCAGATCGATGATGCAGTGAAATCCGTTGACCGGACCCGCATATGGGTTTCGATCCGGTGCCGAGCGTACCCAGGTATCCGACCAGCCGATCCGCCTGCCTTTGTACTTCTCGGGGATGAGGGCATCGCCGTAGGTCCAGGTGTCCATGAACACCAGATCCATATCGGTGATCCCGCGTTGAGCAAGTGCCGATACTACGTCGGGATGACTCCGCAACGCCGCGTCGGCTTCCTCCCACTCGTCGACGGTGAAGTTGGCCTGTTGATCTGGGATATGTTCCCAGGAGATGACTCTGGACTCGGTGATCGACAGCAGAACCTTGTAGGTGGAGTTGGTCGAGCGTTCGAAGCAGATGACCGTCGCTTGCCGGTCGGGGAGACTTCCTTCGTCGTCGAAGGCAGCGATCGCGGACTTCGACGGTTCAAACATCTCGATGCTGGCATATCGCCACAGTGGTGCGGTGACACCCTTCGAGTCGCGCAGTATTGCGGTGACCGCGGCGAACTCGTCTGCGGATAACGGGTCTAGCGGATGAAAGGTGTTCGCCATTCTCAGGTTTCCTCTCTTGCCCTCAAGAGCCACTGGGCGCAGGTATAACACTGCTCCCCACACGATGCCACGGCATCTGCCAGAATGTCGGTGATCGGCCGGCTTATCTAGACAGAATGGAGTGCAGTGGGCGTACCTGTGCGGTGGCTTCTCAATCAATCCGACCTCGGATTGCGTCTGCGGGGCGGCGAGTCGGGTCTGAGTGCGGAGATCACCTTCGCGGTCACCACCGAGTTGGCCAATCCCGGACGATGGCTGTCCGGCGGCGAATTGGTCCTGGCCACCGGCATCGGCCTGCCGTCCGACGTATCGGGCCGGCGCGGCTACGTCCGAGAATTGGCTGAATGTGGCGTAGCGGCAATAGGTTTCGGCCTTGGCTTGTCCCATGATGCCATACCGCCGGAACTGATCGAAGAAGCTGATCGGCATGGAATGCCCCTGTTCGAAGTGCCGTTACCCACTCCGTTCGTGGCCATCGTGAAGACCGTCATGAGTCGTCTGGCCGAGCAACAGTACGAGTCGGTGTTTCGGGCGTCGCGTGCGCAACCGCGAATGACTCGCGCGGCCGTCGGTGGTGGGGTGGCTTCGACGATTCGTGAGCTGTCGAGTGCCTGTGGTGGGCCGGTATTGTTATGCGACCAGGCAGGTCGGGTGATTGACAGATCGCCATCGTCGTCTGGTGACGAGATCTCGTCGGCGGTCGTCGAATTGATTGCCGAGCGACTGCCCGACGTGCCCGACAGTAGCGTGATTTCGAGTCCGTCCGGCGTCGTCGTGGTCCAATCGATTCGCGTCGGTAGCCGGACCCACGGCTATCTCGCGGTGGTATTTCCGGGTGAGCCGAGGCTGGTGGACCAGGTGCTGATCGGCCACGCGAACTCGTTGCTCGCCCTGGATTTCGAGAAGCCGCTGCGCCTGCACGCCGACCAGAACCGAGTGAACACCGGTGCGCTGCAGATCCTGCTTTCCGGCGGCACCGATTTATCACGAGCGCGCGAAATGGTCAGCGGCGCAGCAGATGACCACGGCTGGATCAGAGTCCTCACCGTGCTCGGCTCCGACGCTGGGTCGCTTGTCGATGTGATTGACGGACAACTCAGTGCGGCCGGTCGGCCGGGCTTTCTACTGTCCGAACCCGACGGTACTTCGACGCTGGCAGTGTTGCGTGGGACCGACGATCTCGATTTCGTGCGTCACATCGTCGATGCCCTGCCGATTCGTTCGCGACGTGTCCTGCGGATCGGATTGAGCGCGCCGCACGACCTCGCGGATCTCGAAGCGGCAGTGGAACAGTCACGGATGACCGCGTCGTCGGCCGAGCATCGCGGCACGCCTACAGAGGCGTCGGGGCTCGTCGGCCGGACCTTGCTTGCCTCACCGGAGTCGCGCCGCGTGCTCAACGAAATCGCGGGCATCATGGTTGACCCGTTGACCGTTCACGACGAGGCCAACAACACCGAATTGCTGCCGTCGTTGCGTGCGTACCTGGAGGCGAACGGGCAATGGGAGTCGGCTGCCGCGGCCCTCGGCGTACATCGACATACCCTGCGCAGCCGCATTACCCGCGCCGAGGAAGTCCTGGGCTGCGATCTCGATTCGGCGCGGGTGCGCGCGGAGCTTCTACTCGCGATTCTGGCGCGGGGCTAAGCCAACCGGCACGGCTGAAGTCTGCAGCGTGGGTCTTGCTGAGGGGGTTGTCACCTAGGTTGGGGTGAGCACGCAGAGTTGAGTCTGACTGGAGCCTGCGGCCTGGACTGTGCCGAGGGCGTATTCACCTCGGCGGACCTGAGCGCGCAGACTCTAGCCAGCGCTCTGACTGCGCCGACTGGAGCCTGCGGCCTGGCCCGTGTCGAGGGCGTATTCACCTTGGCGGACCTGAGCGCGCAGACTTTAGCTTCGGCGACACGGCATAGCCCTTCGACGGTCGCGCGCAGTTCCCAACAGCGAAAATCGTTGGGCGCCTTACTTGAGCCAATCCCTCTCGGTTCTCTGCCAGGGTTGATGTCGGGTGGGTTGGCGCCCCGGACGCACCGTGGACGCCATCTCCCCGAGGCCGCTAGGCCGATGCCCTAGGCTGGTCCGCGTGCGATTGGTTATTGCGGAGTGCCAAGTTGACTATGTCGGCAGATTGACCGCCCATCTCCCGATGGCGAAGCGTTTGCTGTTGGTGAAATCGGATGGTTCGGTGAGCGTCCACGCCGACGACCGTGCCTACAAACCGCTTAACTGGATGAGCCCGCCATGCTGGCTGATCGAGGAAGAAGTCCCTGACGAGTTGGACGCGCAGGCGCTCTGGGTTGTTACCAACAAGGCCGACGAACAGTTGCGCATCACGATCAAGAGCATCGAACACGATTCCGCGCACGAACTGGGTATTGATCCTGGCCTGATCAAAGATGGCGTCGAAGCTCATCTGCAGGAGTTGCTGGCCGAGCACGTCGAGACATTGGGGCAGGGCCACACGCTGATTCGCCGGGAGTATATGACGGCGATCGGCCCGGTTGATCTGCTCTGTCGCGACGCCGACGGCGGCACGGTCGCGGTGGAGATCAAGCGGCGCGGCGAGATCGACGGCGTCGAGCAGTTGACCCGTTACCTGGACTTGCTCAACCGTGATCCGCTACTCGCACCGGTCGCGGGAGTCTTTGCGGCGCAACAGATTAAACCTCAGGCGCGAACGCTCGCGACCGATCGCGGTATTCGCTGTCTGGTCTTGGACTACGACAAACTTCGCGGCACCGAGAACACCGAGTTCAAGCTCTTCTGATCGACGCCGGTCAGCGTTTCTGAGCGACCCGACGGTTCACATTGTTGCCGTTGACCGGCGCAGTACTCGGCTCCGACGACGACGAGTCGCCATCCTGATCGTCTGATTCGCGTCGCGGCGCGGCTTGTTGTTTCGCAGCGGCGATTTTCGACGGCCCGGACAACTCGCGATTGAGTAGCTCGGTGTCTGACAGATCGTCGGCGTCAGCGAAGTCGTCGATGTGGGCGAGTTTGAGTTCTCCCGGCGCCGAGATGAGGTGCTTTCGCAATTCTTCAAGATGGTCGAGTACGCCCTGATGGGTGCTACGTGCCCGCTTGGCGAACTCACGCGACTGCTTCATCCGCTCCAATGCGACCCGCTGCGCGGTCTCCTTCAGGCGTTTGACCTCGGCGTTGGCCTTCGCGCGCTCCGAAGCGATCTGTGTGTCGAAGCGCTCGCGCTCGGTGTTGCGCGCACGCGAACTTTGCTGCTCGAGTTCGGTGGCCTCGTTGGTTGCCTTGGCGAGGATGCGTTTTGCTTCCTCGCGAGCGGCGGTCATCGTTGAGGTGTGCTCGTTCTCCATCGCTGACTTACGGTCGGCGAGGGCGCGAGTGGTCTTCTCAGCATCGCGTTTGGAGGTGGCCGCGATTTCCTCGGCCCGCCGGGTGTTCGCGGCGACCTTGGCTTCGGAATCGGCGACCATCGACGCCGCGTGCTGGCGAGCGACTGACACGGTCTCGGCTGCCTCGGCTTCTGCGGTGGCGCGAATCTCCGATGCTTCGTCGGAGGCGAGTTGCAGCATCCGGGACAGTCGCTCACTCATGCCTTGAGCGGTGGTCGGCGGCACCGAAAGTCGGTCCACCTCGTGGCGCAACTCCTCGATCTCTTCGCGTGCCGCGCCCAGGTGTGCGGCCAGTTCGTTGGCGTTAGCGTTGGCCGCATCGCGGTCGGCGGCGAGCACGCGCAACTCGGCGTCGAGACGCTGGAGTCGATCGTTGACCTGGTCGCGGTCATAACCACGACGGACGGTGTCAAAGGGCGCGGGGCGCTGGGCGGGTGCCGACATGGCGACCAGTGTAATCGCGTCAGCCGACGCTAGTGACCGCCACCGTCGGCTGCGGGCTCCACCAGCTCCAGCAGTACGCCACCGGCATCTTTGGGATGTACGAAGTTAATTCGCGAATCGGCGGTGCCCCGGCGCGCGGCCGGGTAGAGAACACGGACTCCCGCGCTGGTCAGGCGCGCGGTGACGGCATCTACGTCGATAACGCGGACAGCGAGTTGTTGCAGTCCGGGCCCGTTGCGCGCGATGAATTTCGCGATGGTCGACTCATCGTTGAGCGGGGCGAGCAATTGGATGACGGCGCTGCCATCGGTGCCCGCGCCGCGCGGCCCGATCATCGCTTCGCGCACGCCTTGGTCCTCATTGACCTCCTCATGGAGGGTTACGAAGCCCAGATGCGTGGCATACCAATTCTTTGCGGCGTCGAGGTCGGCGACGGCGATGCCGGCGTGATCGATCGCTGTCACGAGATCTTCGATCAACGCAGTGGCAGGAATGCTGGCTGGATCCGTTGGCGATGCGCTCATCCTCCAAAGGTAGCGTTGAGCGCGAAGGCCACTGCGCGGTGGTCTGCCACCAGTTGAGTTACCCAGCAGTAGCCACGTCGCAGTCACAAGGAGTTAGCAATGTCCGCAGAATCCTCGGTAATCGTCGCCGGTGCACGCACCCCGTTCGGCCGTTTGTCGGGTGCGCTCAAAGGGCAGTCGGGCGCTGACCTCGGCGGCACTGCCATCAAAGCCGCCGTCGAACGCGCCGGCATATCCGCCGACGTTGTGGATTACGTGATCATGGGCCAGGTTCTGACCGCCGGAGCCGGGCAAATGCCCGCCCGCCAAGCCGCGATCAAAGGTGGCATCGGCTGGGATGTCCCGACGCTGACCATCAACAAAATGTGTCTGTCGGGAATCGATGCCATCGCGTTGGCCGACCAACTGATCCGCGCGGGCGAATTCGACGTCGTCGTGGCAGGCGGCCAAGAGTCGATGACGCAGGCGCCGCACGTCCTCCCCGGTAGCCGCAATGGTTTCAAATACGGCAACACCGAACTCGTCGACCACATGGCATACGACGGACTGTGGGATGCGTTCACTGATCAGCCAATGGGGGCGCTGACCGAACAGGGCAACGACGTGGTGAGTGGCGCTGAGGCAGATCCGACCCGCGGTTTCACCCGCGTCGAGCAGGATGAGTTCGCCGCGCGCAGCCATCAGTTGGCAGCGCAAGCGTGGAAGAATGGACTCTTCGCCGACGAGGTTGTGCCCGTTGAGATTCCGCAACGAAAAGGCGATCCGATCGTCTTCGCCGAGGATGAGGGCATCCGCGCGGACACCACTGCCGACTCGCTGTCCGGGCTGCGGCCGGCGTTCCGCAAGGATGGGACTATTACGGCGGGCAACGCGTCGCAGATCTCCGACGGCGCGGCAGCTGTCATCGTGATGAGTAAGTCGAAGGCGCAAGAGCTCGGCGTCGAATGGCTGGCCGAGATCGGTCCGCATGGCGTCGTGGCCGGGCCGGACTCGTCATTGCAGGCGCAACCCGCGAACGCCATCGAAAAGGCTTGTGCGCGTGCGGGAATCGACCCCAAGGATCTCGATCTCATCGAAATCAACGAAGCGTTCGCCGCAGTGGGGCTGGCATCGACCAAGAAGCTCGGCATCGACCCGGAGAAGGTCAACGTCAATGGCGGTGCGATCGCGCTCGGTCATCCGATCGGAACCTCGGGTGCGCGCATCACGCTGCATCTGGCGCTGGAACTCAAGCGTCGCGGTGGCGGAGTGGGCGCGGCCGCGCTATGTGGCGCGGGTGGCCAGGGCGATGCACTGATCATCACGGTGCCGAAGGGCTGATCCACCGGCGGTTCGTGCCGATGGTCAGGCATCGTCGGTGATTCGCCCCCGGCCAGCAACCGAATACTCACCCCGAGCCGAGTGACTCCTACTACGTTTGGTAGTAGGAGTCACCTCCGTCATGCACAATGGACCCATGCAGATTTTCGACCTGACCACGCCGGCCAAGAGATTCCGTTTTGTCGCAATCGCCGAGGCCATCACCTGGCTCGCGCTGCTGATCGCGATGTTCTTCAAATGGGTCCTTGGCCACGAAGAGGCGGTTGCGATTCCGGGCATGGTGCATGCAGTCGTCTTCGTGGTGTTCTGCGTCGTCGCGCTACTGACCGCGTGGCAGCTCAAGTGGAACCTCAAGGTCACCGCGCTCGCATTGGTCTCCTCGATCCCGCCCTTTGGGACCTTGGTCTTCGAATGGTGGGCCGCGCGCAACGGTCACCTGGCCGAGTTGTCGACCGACAACTCCGACGACGCCACCACCGCGATCACAGCCTGATCGACCACCTACCCTGGGGCGGGTGACCAACCGGACCGACGACGCCCAGCCGCGCCGCGCGCGGATCGCGGTCACCGTCGTTTTTGCCCTCAACGGATTTCTCGCCGCGATGTGGGTTGCGCACATCCCGGTCATCACCGACCGCACCGGCGTCAGCCACGAGACGCTTGGCGGCCTGTTGCTGTTACTCGGCGGCTCGGCATTCGTGGGTATGCAGTTGTGCGGGCCGCTCATCGATCGGTTCGGATCGCGACCATTGACGATCATCGCGGTATCGGTATTGGCGGTTGCCGTGCTCGGTCCGGTGCTTGCAACTGGAACCGTTAGTCTCGCGTTGGCGATGGTGGCCTTCGGTTTTGCCAACGGTGGCCTCGACGTATCGATGAATTCGCAGGCGGTCGTCGTTGAGCAGGCCTATCCACGGCCGATCATGTCGGCATTCCACGCGTATTTTTCGGTTGGCAGCATGATCGGTTCGGCGATCGTCGCGCTAACCCTCTGGGTCGACGTCGGTGTCGTCGCGACTGTCGTCGGGGCCGCGATCTTCGCGGTCGTCGTGCTCGCGTTGGTGGCCCCGCAGCTCTCGGTCGACGACGTCGCCGCGACGCAACTGTCGGGGCAGACGCAACCGCGCTGGTGGCACCGCGTGGATCGCTCCCGTCTTGTCCTTCTCGCGATCGTTGCCTTTGCGCTGATGCTGGCCGAGGGCACCGCATACGACTGGTCGGCACTGCAGGTGGTGGAGACCTTCAACGTCCCCGACGCGAGCGGGGCCATCGCCTTCTTCGCGTTCAGCGCCGCGATGACGGTGACTCGCTTTGTCATCGACCCCATCGCCGCCGCTATCGGACCGGCCGCTGTGGTGCGGATTGGCGCGGCGATCGGCGCCATCGGCATGGCGATCGTGGTGGTGTCGGCGAATTTCGACGACGCGCAGTGGATAGCCACAGCCGGCTGGCTCATATTCGGCATCGGCCTGGCCGGCGGGATTCCGCAGATCTTCACCGCGGCCGGGAATCTCTCGCCGGTCGCCAGCGGCCAGGTGATTTCCGCGGTTGTCGGCTGCGGATACCTGGGAATGCTGGCTGGCCCAGCGGTCGTCGGCTTGTTGAGTCATCTGACGTCGCTGTCGTCTGCGTTGGTGGTCGTGATTGTCGCGCTGGGAGTGGCACTGGCGTTTGCCGGCCAAGTGAATAAACGGGCCTCCACCACCGGATCGTCGAGCATTCAACTCTCATGACACACTGTTAGTCGTGAGCAGACCACAGAGTCGGCAGGCCGCCGCCCAGCAGGCCGCCGCAGCAGTAGCCATGGCAGGTGCGGTTGATCTCGCGGTCCTCAAGGAACGCGCCGATGCACAGCGCGCACAGGCGGCTCGACCGAGCAGCGATCCAGCCGGCGCGCCGACGTCGGGCGAAGTGACTCCGACTGGAGGATCGGCTCCAGCGGTCGTCGAGGTAACCGAGGCCAACTTCGAAGCCGATGTGCTGACGCGTTCCACCCAACAACTCGTTGTCGTGGTGCTGTGGTCGCCGCGCAGCGCTGCGACGGCGCAGCTGGTGCAATTGCTCGCATCTGCGGCGCAGCAGTCCGGCGGTCGATGGGCGTTAGCGGCGGTCGATGCCGACGCCAATCCGCGCATTGTCCAAGCATTCCAAGCGCAGGGGGTGCCCTTGGTGATCGCCATCGCCCAGGGCCGGCCCGTCGCGGAATTCGAGGGGCGATCAGAAGCCGAGATCGAGCCATGGATTGACTCGATCCTCGCGCAGATTGGCCACACCTTTGCCGGCGCACCCGCCGAAGCGCCGACCGAGCCGGAGGAAGTGGACCCGCGGCTGGCCGCTGCCGAAGAGAAGTTCAATTCAGGTGATCTGGACGGCGCACTGGTCGCGTATCGCGAGATTGCGGCAGCCGAGCCGAACAACACCGAAGTCGCGTCGCTCATCCGCAACATCGAATTCATGGCGCGGGCCAACGCCCACGACGATTCGGTACTCGAGTCCGCTCCCAATGACGTCGACGGACAACTTGCCGCTGCCGACAAACTGCTACTCGATCAACGCCCCGAAGAGGCCTTCGATCGCATCATCACCGCGATCAAACTGAGCGACGGCGACGAACGAACCAGAGCACGGACCAGGTTGCTGGAGCTATTCGAATTATTCGATCCCGCAGAAACATTCGTGGTTGCAGCGCGACGGAAGCTGGCCGCAGCGTTGTACTGATCGGGCGTGGCGCGCCAAACTGATCAGGAATGAAGAAGCGTCGATGTTCGGCGTCCCTATAATCTGATACGCATGAATCCCAGCCCCACCGCTCATACTGCCGATTCCCACGACATGATCCGCGTTTACGGTGCGCGGGAGAACAATCTCAAAGACATCAGCGTCGAGATCCCCAAGCGGCGGCTCACTGTATTCACCGGTGTCTCCGGCTCGGGGAAGAGCTCGCTCGTCTTCGGGACCATCGCGGCCGAGTCGCAGCGGATGATCAATGAGACCTACAGTGCTTTCATCCAGGGGTTCATGCCCACGCTGGCTCGTCCCGACGTCGACGTCATGGATGGTCTGACCACCGCGATCACCGTGAGCCAGGAGCGGATGGGTGCCGACCCGCGGTCGACGGTCGGCACCGCGACCGACGCCAATGCAATGCTTCGAATCCTATTCAGTCGGCTCGGCAAGCCGTATATCGGTTCGCCGCAAGCCTTTTCGTTCAACGTCGCTTCGGTGAGCGGGGCCGGCGCCGTCACCGTCGAAAAGGCGGGGCGCACAGTGAAGGAGCGTCGGAGCTTCAATCTGGTTGGCGGTATGTGTCCGCGATGCGAGGGTCGTGGCTCGGTATCCGACTTCGATCTCACCGCCCTCTACGACGACACGAAGTCACTGAACGAGGGCGCCCTCACGATTCCCGGCTACACCATGGACGGCTGGTACGGCCGGATCTATCGAGGATGTGGCTGGTTCGACCCCGACAAGCCGATCAAGAAGTACACCAAGCGCGAACTCAACGACCTGCTCTACAAGGAGTCGACCAAGATCAAGGTCGAAGGCATCAATCTCACCTATCTGGGACTTATCCCGCAGATCCAAAAGTCCTTCCTCGCAAAGGATCGCGAGGCGATGCAGCCACATATCCGCGCCTTCGTCGACCGCGCCATCACCTTCACCACCTGCCCGGACTGCGACGGCACTCGGCTGACGGAAGGCGCTCGATCGTCGAAAATCGCCGGGAAGTCCATCGCCGACGCCTGTTCGATGCAGATCTCCGATCTGGCGCAGTGGGTCAGCGCGCTCGATGAGCCGTCGGTCGGGCCGCTGCTGGAAAACCTGTCTCGCAGCCTGAACTCCTTCGTCGAGATCGGTCTGGGCTACCTGTCCCTCGAGCGTCCGGCCGGCACGCTCTCGGGTGGAGAAGCGCAGCGCACCAAGCTGATTCGGCATTTGGGATCCTCGCTCACCGATGTCACCTATGTGTTCGACGAACCGACGATCGGATTGCACCCGCACGACATCGCGCGGATGAACAACCTTCTGCGCCAGCTCCGCGACAAAGGCAACACTGTTCTTGTCGTCGAGCACAAGCCGGAAACTATCGTCATCGCCGATCATGTGGTCGATCTCGGTCCGGGGGCCGGATCAGACGGTGGCACAATCTGTTTCGAAGGAACGGTCGACGAGTTGCGTGCCAGCGACACGGTAACCGGTCGCCACCTCGACGACCGATCGTCGTTGAAAGACGAGGTTCGGTCACCCAGTGGCGCGTTGGAGATCCGCGGAGCGAACGCCAACAACCTCCGCGACGTCGACGTCGACATTCCGCTCGGTGTCCTCACCGTCGTGACGGGCGTGGCCGGGTCCGGTAAGAGTTCGCTCATTCACGGATCGTTCGCGAAATCCGACGACGTGGTCTCCATCGATCAGGGTGCCATCAAAGGGTCGCGCCGAAGCAACCCGGCCACCTACTCCGGACTCCTCGAACCGATCAGGAAGGCCTTCGCGAAGGAGAATGGGGTGAAACCCGCACTGTTCAGCGCGAATTCGGAGGGCGCTTGTCCAGCGTGTAAGGGTGCCGGGGTGATCTACACCGATCTGGGCATCATGGCTGGAATGTCGACGGTATGCGAGCAGTGTGAGGGTAAGCGATTCGACGCGTCAGTACTCGACTTCACCTTCGGGGGCCGCGACATCAGCGAGGTGCTCGGCATGTCGGTCGCTCAGGCGCATGAGTTCTTCGCCGACGGAGATTCGCGAATTCCGGCGGCACACAAGATCCTTGGGCATCTGGTCGACGTCGGGCTAGGCTATCTCACCATCGGGCAGCCGCTTACAACGTTGTCCGGCGGCGAGCGCCAGCGGCTGAAACTGGCGACGCATCTGGGTGATAAGGGCGGCGTATACGTTTTGGATGAGCCGACGACCGGACTGCACCTGGCCGACGTTGAGAATCTGCTCGAACTACTCGACCGCATCGTCGATGCCGGTAAGTCCGTCATCGTTATTGAGCATCACCAGGCTGTGATGGCCCACGCGGACTGGATCATCGACTTGGGGCCGGGCGCCGGCCACGACGGCGGCAAAGTGGTCTTCGAAGGCACGCCAGCGCAATTGGTCGCGGCGCGATCGACGTTGACCGGTGAACATTTGGCGGAGTACGTCCACTCCGTGAAGTGAGGGGTGATCGTTGGGGACAACTCCCGATCGACGAGTGCGTTGGACGAGCTTGCGAGTCCAACGTGTATCGAGACGCCAGGCGGCCGAAATGCCAATCTCAGCCAGCACATCTCGGCAAAGCACTCGACGATCGGGAGATGCGGGCTAGTCCCGCACCGGCGCCAGCCAGATCGCCGAGTTCGGTGGCAGCAGTACCGTCGCCGACGCCGGGCGGCCATGCCACGGTTCGTCCGTCGCGATCACTTCGCCGAGGTTCCCACGCCCCGCACCGCTGTACGCCCCGGCGTCGGTATTCAGGATCTCTGTCCACTCGCCGACGTGGGGGAGGCCGACTTTGTATTCCGAACGATCCGATCCGGAGAAATTGAAGACGCACGCGACCATTGAGCCATCAGTCCCATTGCGGAGGAAACTGATCACATTGTTGGCGGTGTCATTGGCGTCGATCCACGAATAGCCCTGTGGCGTCGTATCCTGACTGTAGAGCGCGGGGGAGTCGCGGTAGACGCGATTGAGGTCCGTCACCAACGACGCTATGCCGGAATGCAATTCGCCTTCCCAGCCAGAACGCTGATCCCAGTCCAGACCCCGATCGTCAGCCCATTCGGCTGACTGGCCGAACTCCTGGCCCATAAAGAGCAGTTGCTTTCCCGGGTGAGACCACATGTAGGCCAAGAAGATTCGCACGCCCGCCGCCTTGGCGAAGGCATCACCGGGCATCCGGGTCCACAGTGTGCCTTTGCCGTGCACTACTTCGTCATGGGAGATGGGTAGTACAAAGTTCTCGCTCCACGCGTACATCAGCGAGAAGGTGATCTCATGATGATGGAAGCTGCGATGCACCTGATCCCGGCCGAGGTATCCCAGCGTGTCGTGCATCCATCCCATATTCCACTTCAGGGTGAAGCCGAGCCCGCCGAGCGCTGTGTCCCGAGTGACCCCTGGCCACGACGTCGACTCCTCGGCCGCGGTCACGACCCCCGGGAAGTGCTTGTGCACAGTGGCATTCATCTCCTGGAGGAACTGC
This sequence comes from Gordonia sp. CPCC 205333, assembly GCF_048537885.1. Lineage (NCBI taxonomy): Bacteria > Bacillati > Actinomycetota > Actinomycetes > Mycobacteriales > Gordoniaceae > Gordonia > Gordonia sp. CPCC 205333. The sequence goes on from NZ_JBCLVI010000003.1 coordinate 24,023, forward strand.
ACCGCCTCCAGGTTCTCGCGTCCGCCGTGGATATTCGGTGTCCACTGACCTTCCGGTCGCGAATAGTCCAGGTACAGCATCGCGGCGACAGCGTCGACGCGCAGGCCGTCGACGTGGAACTCGGCAAACCAGTACAGCGCATTCGCTACCAGGAAATTGCGAACCTCGGCTCGACCGAAGTTGAAAATGTATGTGCCCCAGTCGAGTTGCTCACCGCGCTGCGGATCGCTGTGTTCATACAGCGCGGTGCCGTCGAAACGAGCCAATGCCCAGTCGTCTTTGGGGAAGTGGGCGGGCACCCAGTCGATAAGGACCGAGATGCCGCGGCTGTGCAGATGATCGACCAGATAGCGGAAATCATCAGGCGACCCGAACCGCGCCGTAGGTGCGTAATACGACGTGACTTGATAACCCCACGACCCGCCGAAGGGATGCTCGGCTACCGGCAGGAATTCGACGTGGGTAAAACCCAGCTCGGTCACATAGTCGGCGAGCTCGGCCGCTAGTTCTCGGTAGTTCAGCCCCAGCCGCCAGGATCCCAGATGAACCTCGTAGACACTCATCGCCTCGTCCGTGGGAGTTGACTTGGCGCGCTTGGCAATCCATTGGTCGTCGGTCCATCGGTAGTCAGAGTCGTCGATAACCGAGGTGGTGGACGGCGGGGCACTTGTGCGCCGCGCCATCGGGTCGGCCTTGTCGCGGATGATGCCGTCGGAACCGTGAATGCGGAACTTGTAGGCGTCGCCCACCCGTAGGTCGGGGATGAAGATCTCCCACACGCCAGTGGAGCCCAGTGAACGCATCGGGAACGCGCGACCGGCCCAATTGTCGAAGTCTCCGATCACGGTGACCCCGTGTGCATTCGGTGCCCATACCGAGAACGAGACGCCGTCGACCACGCCATCGGGTGTCGTATACGAATGCAGTCGGGCGCCGAGGGCCTCCCACAGCCGTTCGTGGCGGCCTTCGGAGATCAGATGGGTGTCAACCTCGCCGAGCGAGGGCAGGAACCGGTACGGGTCGGCGACGACGAATTCCCTTGTGCCGCCGTCGGGGTCAGGATAGGTGACTCGGTATCGATAGTCCATCAGGTTGTCGATGGGGACAGCCGCCACGAATAGGTCGGGAGCCTGCGATGTCATCGGATAGTCCACCCCGCCGATGACTGCGCTCACCGCGACCGCATCGGGTCGCAACACTCGCAGAATTGTGTGGCCCGTTGTCGCATGGGCACCGAGAAAGGAATGGGGATCGTGATGAGTCTGCGCCGCAAGACGATTCAGATCGAATTCCGATGCGCTGGCATCAATGCGTCCGGGTGCCGGGTCTTTGCTGGTCATCTTCTCACCTCAGCCGATAGGACAGTTCACGGGCACGCGCCGGTTCGACGGGAGGCAGCGCCACAATGTGTGCAACCGCCCGCCAGGGCTCAAGTCTGATGAAATTGGCTTGGCCCCAATGGAATTCCTCGCCGCTCACCTCGTCACGTCCGCTGAATCTGTCGTGCCAATCGTAGCCGAGCGCGGGCATGTCCAGCCACAATGTCGATGTCTCGGCGGCGAATGGGTTGAGGTTGATGACCACCACCACCCGGTCACCGGTTTCCGGGTCGATCTTCGAATACGAGATCAGCGACGGATTGTCCAGATGGTGAAAGCTGATATTGCGCAACTGCTGTAGCGCTGGGTGGCGTCGGCGGATGGTGTTGAGCATGGTGATCCACGGCTCGAGTGATTCGCCCCGACTGGCGGCATCCTTGAAGTCTCGTGGGCGAAGCTCGTATTTCTCCGAATCGAGATACTCTTCGCTGCCGGGTTTCACCGCGATGTGTTCGTAGAGTTCGTATCCGCTGTACACACCCCAAGCCGGGCTCATCGTCGCGGCGAGCGCCGCGCGGAGCGCAAACATTCCGGGACCGCCGTACTGCAGGCTTTCGTGCAGAATATCAGGAGTGTTCACGAAGAGGTTGGGCCGCGCTTCGTCGGCGTGCGCTGCGATCTCGGTGCCGAACTCCTCCAATTCCCATTTCGTCGTCTTCCACGTGAAATAGGTATACGACTGTGTGAAGCCAAGGCGGGCAAGCCCGTACAACCTCGCCGGGCGCGTAAACGACTCGGAGAGAAAAAGCACCGACGGGTCGCGCTTTTTCACTTCGGTGATCAGCCACTCCCACATGTTTGGCGGTTTGGTATGTGGGTTGTCGACCCGAAAGATCTTGACGCCCAGGTTGACCCAGTGCAGTACGACTTTCAGCACCGCCCGATAGATGCCGTTTCGGTCATTGTCGAAATTGATCGGGTAGATATCTTGATACTTCTTCGGCGGGTTCTCGGCATAGGCGATGGTGCCGTCGGGTTGTGTGGTGAACCATTCCGGATGCTCGGTCGCCCACGGATGATCGGGTGCACACTGCAAAGCGAGGTCGAGCGCCACCTCCATCTGGAGTTCGCGGGCCCGTGCGACGAAGAAAGCGAAGTCGGCTTCACTGCCGAGGGCCGGATGAATCGCGTCGTGCCCGCCATCGGCGGAACCGATCGCCCACGGCGACCCGACATCGTCCGGTCCGGCGACCAGTGAGTTGTTGGGGCCCTTGCGATTTACGATGCCGATCGGATGGATGGGCGGAAGGTAAACGACGTCGAATCCCATCGACGCTATGCGGGGGAGGTCATCGGCCGCGGTTAGGAAGGTGCCGTGCAGAGGATGCCCGTCGTGGTCGAGGCCGCCGGTTGAGCGCGGGAAAAACTCGTACCAGGAACCGAAGAGCGCTCGGTGCCGGTCGGCCCAGACCCGATACGATTTCGATTTGGTCAGGAGTTCGCGCAGCGGGTGTCGCTGGAGCACAGCGACGACGTCGTCACTGATCGCCAGTGCCACGCGATTCTCGACGCGGCGTCGGGACGCGCGAAGGTCGCGGAGGGCGTCGGAGAGCAGTTGGGCGTCATCGTCGGCGACCGCGTCGAGTAGTTGCGCACGAGCCTGGGCGATGATCTCCACGCCGTTGGCCAAGTCGTTGGATAGATCTTCGGCACTTTGACCGGCATCGATTTTCTTGATGACAGCGTCGCGCCACGTGCTGTATGGGTCGCTCCACGCATCGATTCGGTACACCCAGAATCCGACCTTGTCTGGTACGAATGCGGCGTTGAAGGTGTCGGGCGCGGGGCCAGGGACCATCGCTATGTCGTAGTGGGTTTGTTCGGGTCCGTCGATATGCAGGGTGACGCCCAGCGCGTCGTGCCCTTCGCGCCAGGCGGTGGCGCTCACCGGAACGAGTTCTCCCACAACCGCTTTGACCGGATGTAGGCCGCCCGAGTTCGCAGGTGCGATGTCATCAATGCCCATGCGGCCGATCACGCGTGGTCTCCTTGAGTGTCAGTTGCTCTGCGGTCGCACTCAACCGTAGTCGTCATAGGCCATTTGAGTGCGACGTTGACTCGCCGATCAGCACCGGCTCAGCGTGGCAGTCGCTGTAGCGCTCCGAGAACAGTCTCGGTATTGGTGGTCTGCCAAAACGGCGGCAGCGACCTGACCAGGTAGCCGCCGTACCTGGCGTTCGCGAGCCGGGAGTCGAGCACGGCGACCACGCCACGGTCGTCGACCGAGCGGAGCAGGCGCCCGGCGCCCTGCGCCAGCAGCAAAGCCGCATGATTGGCGGCGACGGACATGAAACCGTTGCCGCCGCGGGCCTCGATGGCCCGCTGGCGCGCGGTGAGCAGCGGGTCGTCGGGACGCGGAAAGGGGATGCGGTCGATGACGACAAGCGACAGCGATGGTCCGGGAACATCGACGCCTTGCCACAGGGACAGGGTCCCGAACAGGCATGATTCGGCATCATCTGTGAATTCGCGGACCAGCGTCGAGGTCATGTCGTCGCCCTGGCAGAGGATGCGGTGATCGGTCGTATCCCGCATCGCGGCGGCGGCTTCCTTCGCCGCCCGCATCGAGGAGAACAGGCCAAGCGTCCGGCCGCCGGCTGCGGCCATGAGGTTCTTCAACTCGGCACTGGTGGCTTCGGACATGGCCGCGCGGCCGGGCGGCGGCAGATGCCGCGCGATGTAGAGGATCGCCGACTTGGGGTAGTCGAACGGCGAACCGGCGTCCAGACCGCGCCAGCGGATGTTCTCGGAGTCACTAGGAACTGCGAGACCCACCGCGGTGACATCGCCGACGGCGTGCGCGGCCGGCTCCGATGTCGTGGGGTCGCCGTCGGCGCGAGCATGGGCGGGCAGCCCCCAGGTCGCGGCAAGGGCATCGAAACTCCCGCCGACGACGAGTGTCGCCGACGTGAGAATTACCGTCGAATTGGCGAACAGTGAGGCCCGCAGCAGCCCGCCTACCGATAGTGGCGCAACCCGCAGCACAGCGTGCGTGTCGTTGCGGAAGCGATCATGGGCCACCCACACGACATCGCGGCGATTCGCCTCGTCGGGATCATCGAACGCACCGAGCACCCGAACCGCGGTGTCATGTAACTCTTCGAGTGAGGTGGTCGCGGCAGACCGCGCGGCGGCCGCATCGGGATCGGCCGCGCCAGCCTGTTTGACCGGCCCGATCGCGTTGCGCCCCTTCCACAATCGATCGCGAAGCGATGCCAGCGCCAAATCGTATCCATGCGGCAAGCGGGTTAGCCGACGCGGCGCGGAATCGTCGCCGGTATCGGCGAGCAGTTCGCCGAATTGCTCCGCGGCACCGACAATGTCATCGACCAACTCGTCATCGATCAACTTGGCGCAGCGTCGAGCGGCAAGGGTGATCGACGCCGCGCTCAACTCGGCTGTGGAGACCGCAGTGATGCGGTCGGTCAATTCGTGTGCCTCGTCGATGATGACGACGTCATGATCGGGCAGGATATTCGCCGGGCTGAGCGCGTCGATGGCGAGCATCGCGTGATTGGTCACGATCACGTCGGCCTGGCCGGCCAGCATCCGGGACTTCTCGGCGAAACAATCCTCGGCATAGGAGCAGTTGCTGGCGCCGAGACATTCGCGGGCGCTGACGCTGACCTGCTTCCAGGAACGGTCAACCACACCGGGCGTGAGGTCGTCGCGGTCGCCGGTTTCAGTGTCCGAGACCCATTCACGTAGCCGCGTCACTTCCCGTCCGGTGCGAGACAGTTCGAAGGCGTCATAGAGCGCGGTATCCGGCTCTTCGACCATGCCACCGTGAATCTTGTTGAGGCACAGGTAGTTTGATCGACCCTTGAGGATGGCGAACTTTGGCTCGGACCCGAGCGAACTGGCGAGGGCTTTCGCGAGCCGGGGCAGATCGCGTTCGACGAGCTGACGTTGCAGCGCAATCGTCGCGGTCGACACCACCACGGTCTTCCCGCTTTCCATCGCGTGGGCGATGGCCGGTATTAGGTAGGCCAACGACTTTCCGGTGCCGGTGCCGGCTTGGACGGCCAGATGCTCCCCGGTATCGATGGCATGGGCCACAGCGTTGGCCATCCGGATCTGGCCGGGTCGCGACGCCCCGCCGAGTGCATCGACGGCAGCTTCGAGCAGCGTGTTAACCGACGGAATGGTGGTTGCGGTCTTACTCAATTCTGATCGCTCGCAAGGCCGTCGCGAATATGGCCGACCAACTCGACACCGGCGTCCCGCAGTTGGGCCAGCGCCGACTCGGTGGTCGCAGCGGCGACGGCGGCGGTGTTCTCGAGGAGAACCCGTACCCGCAGACCGGCGCTGACGGCATCAAGCGCGGTGGCCCGGACACAATGATCGGTGGCAATACCGACGACGTCGACGGAGTCGATGTCGTTGTCGCGCAACCATTCTCCGAGGTTTGCGGTTGCGGGCTCCTGGGTGTCGCTCAGGGTTCCCTCGAAGCCCGAGTAGGCAGCGGTATAGGCGCCCTTGGAGAAAACGGCAGCCGCGACCGAGGCATCGAATGCAGGATGAAAATCCGCACCGTCGGTCCCGATCACGCAATGCGGCGGCCAGGTGTCAACGAAATCCGGCGTTGTGGAGAAGTGCGCGCCGGGATCGATGTGATAGTCGCGGGTCGCAACGACGATGGGGTAGTCGTGAGCCAATTCGGTGATCGATGCTGCGACGGCGGCTCCACCGGCTACCGGCAGGGAGCCGCCTTCGCAGAAGTCGTTCTGAACATCGACGACGATCAGTGCGGAGCGATTGGTCACGGCGTCCAGCTTATTCGATCGAAGGTTCGAATGCCCTCAACCGACTAGCGGTATATGTACGGGGTGTCGATGTATTTCGACTTCTTTCCCGACTGTGCATAACAATGCCGTAGGCCAGCGGCGGCGGAGTTCTGCCGACTGTCCAGGCTCGCTGCCTCGCCCCAGTACGCACTCAGCTGCGTTCCGTCCGAGCGATTGATCGATGCTGATCGTGCGTTATGCAAATAGACCTGGCTGTTGACCGCGCTGAGGTTGCTTTCATGCGCCGCGCACGACTTGGGCGCGGCATCGGCGGTAGCGCTGGTGAAACCGGCACCGGCCACGGCGGCGGCCGATAGGACAGCCAACGTCGACATGCGGATGAATTTCTGTGTGGTCATTGGACCCCCTGGTCAACTCGGCGAGCGGTTCTCGCCGGAGATTGACATTCATCCTAGTGCATCAGGGCTGGTTGTTGTTGGATTGCGGTTGGTGGGCCGAGGTCTACAGCGCGTACCGCGTCGGCACAGCCGGGTCGCCGTGCGACAACCCGAGTCCTTCCCACGGCAGGGAAACCAGCGCCGCGGCCAGGTGGTCGCGCGCATCGGTCAAACCGGGCAGGCCATCGACAGCCTCGCCCGCGCGCACCAACGGAATTTGCAGAGGACGCACCTGCTCGCCAGGTGAGTTGTCGAATGTGGGCGGTGTATCACCCGCCCCGAAGATGACTTCCTCGGTGATCGTGCCGGACGCGCGGGCCACCCGAACGGCCCGCTTCGCACCGCCACGCGATTCTTTGTGGCTTGAGCGTTTGGCGACGGGGCGTCCGTCGACCTCCACGAGTTTGTAGACCATCCCGGCCGTCGGCGCTCCGCTGCCAGTCACCAGCGACGTGCCTACGCCGTAGGTATCGACCGGCTCGGCTCGTAACGAGGCGATGGCGTATTCGTCGAGGTCACCGGAAACGACGATCTTGGTTTTGGTCGCTCCCAGACCGTCGAGTTGTTCGCGGACTTTGCGAGCCAGCACGCCGAGATCGCCGGAGTCGATGCGAACGGCCCCCAACTCGGCGCCAGCCACCTCGATCGCGTTGTAGACGCCCTGGGTGATGTCGTAGGTGTCCACTAGCAGGGTGGTGGTCACCCCCAGCGTCTCGATCTGAGCGGCGAACGCAGCCTTCTCGTCGGGCCCGTCTGGGCCGGTAAACGCGAGGGTGAAGGCATGCGCGGCGGTACCCGCGCTCGGGACGCCGTAACTACGAGCCGCTTCCAGATTCGACGTCGCGGCCAACCCGGCGATATAGGCGGCCCGCGAACTGGCCACAGCCGCGCGCTCATGAGTGCGTCGCGACCCCATTTCGATGATCGGCCGGCTGCCGGCCGCGCTGACCATACGTGCGGCGGCAGACGCGATCGCACTGTCGTGGTTCATGATTGACAGGATCACCGTCTCCAGGACCACCCCGTCCACAAAACTGCCCCGAACCGTCAGAATCGGCGACCCAGGGAAGTAGAGCTCGCCTTCGCGATACCCGTCGATATCACCGCCGAATCGATAATTGCGAAGCCAGTTCACCGTGTCGACGTCGAGGAATCTTTCGACGAGGGCGATCTCGTCTGGACCGAATCGGAAGTCGGCAAGGGCTTCCAGCACACGTCCGGTACCTCCGACGACGCCGTAGCGACGGCCGTCGGGGAGCCGACGTGCGAAGACTTCGAACACACACGGACGGTGGGCGATCGGTTGGCGCAGTGCCGCGGAGACCATCGTGAGTTCGTAGTGGTCGGTCAGCAACGACGTGTTCTGGCTCATCACATCAACTACCCTAGGCGCTATGGGTTTCCAAGCTATTCGGAGCGGGCCGGAGGTGACGCCCGGCGCTCGGAGTGTGGTGCGCGAGTCTGTCGTCGCAGCCCTCCCCGACGGCACGTCCGGCGGGTCGACGCTGACCGACCCGGATGTCGCTGATCACTCCGCACTCGACCGCCCCTGGGTCACCGTCGTCTGGGACGACCCGGTCAACCTGATGCAATATGTCGCGTTCATATTCCAGAAATTGTTCGGGTATTCCAAGGCGCGCGCCAACGAACTGATGATGCAAGTGCACACCGAGGGCAAGGCGGTCGTATCCAGTGGCGATCGCGACAAGATGGAAGCCGACGTTCGTCGGCTCCATACCGCGGGCCTGTGGGCCACGATGCAACGGGACGGCTGATCGAAACACGTGCGTACCTGGGAACGAGTTGGCCGTTCGCCCAACTATCGCTATCGATCTCAACTCGAGAGCAATGAGAGTCAGCTGATCGAGGCCGTGGTCACCTCGCTCGTCGAACTATTCGATGAGCGCGAACAATCGGCTCCGCATGACGACTTGGCCGGGATCACCGGCATCGCCATGGGGCATTCGTCAGCGCCGGGTGATGCCACGCTCGGCCGACTGCTGCCGGATTTTCACCGCCCGGATCAAGACGAGGTGTTGACCACCGACACTTTCGACGGCAACGTGAACGCGGCGCTGCGCAGTGTGCATGAGCCGCATATTTTGTCGGCGAAAAAGGCTGCGGCACAAACACTTCTGGATTCGCTGCCGATGGAGGGCGGTGACCTCGAGTTGACCGGTGAGCAAGCCAATGAATGGCTCACCGCGCTCAATGACGTCCGGCTCGCGCTTGGCGCGATGCTCGGTATCACCGAGGACACCCCGGATGAGTTGCCCTACGACGATCCGAAGGCCGGGCATCTGGAGGTCTACCGTTGGCTCACCCTGGTGCAGATGCTGCTTGTCGAAGAGTTGATGCGGTGAGCGTCGCAGGCCGCCGCATCTCCGACGTCGAGGGTGTCGGCGTCGGCCATTACGAGCGCATTGACGATGACGCGACAGTCGGCGAGGAGGCTCCGGGCAGCGGCTGGGCGTCGGGAACCACGGTGGTCACATTGCCGCCCGGCTCGGTCACCGCGGTGGACGTCCGCGGCGGGGGGCCGGGCACCCGTGAGACTGACCTGCTCGATCCGGTGAATACTGTTATCGGCGCGCATGCGATCGTGCTGTCCGGCGGCAGTGCGTACGGTCTGGCGGCGGCTGACGGCGTCATGCTCGCCCTGGAGGCCAAGGGCATCGGACTCCCGATGGATTCACTCGGTCATGTCGTCCCCATCGTGCCGGCAGCGGTGATCTTCGATCTTCTGGTCGGAGACTGGGCTAAGCGGCCCGACGTCGATTTCGGCGCCCGCGCATTGGGCGATGCGTCCGTGGATTTCGCCGTCGGCAGCGTCGGCGGCGGTACCGGCGCGCGAGCGGGTTGCCTCAAAGGCGGTGTGGGCACCGCGAGCATCACGCTTAATGACGGTCCAGCCTCCGGGGTAACGGTCGGCGCGCTCGTAGTTGCCAACCCGGTCGGTGACGTCCTCGATCTTTCGACGGGATTACCTTGGGGCGCAAGCAAATCGGTGTTGAGCCGGTTTGGGTTGCAACCGCCGTCGGCTAAGGATGTCGCGGTATTGGGTCAGTTGTCCGCTAAACAGACTGTCCTCAATACAACGATCGGCGTCGTCGCGGTTGATGCGAAACTCGACGTCGCGTCGACCAAACGGATCGCGATGGCCGCGCACGACGGCCTGGCCCGCGCGATTCGTCCGGCGCATTCACCACTCGATGGCGACACCCTGTTCGCGGTGGCGACCGGCAGGATCGAAACAGAGCGGTCGCCGCGGGTGCCGCCGGGTATGAATCCCGACGTCGCGCTCGTGGCGGCACTGGGGGCAGCCGCCGCGGATATGGTGGCCGACGCCATCGTCGATGCCGTGGTGAATGCGACCTCGGTTGCCGGTTTGCCGACGATGCGGCAGGTATTGCCGTCAGCTTTCGGATGAGATGGTTCCAGTAGCCGTGGGGAATACCGTCCCGATGTCACGACGTTGGCACAGTCGTGTTGACGATCGCCCAAGACCTGGTGGACGCCATGGTGGCGCATGCCCGCGCCGATCATCCCGACGAGGCGTGCGGAGTGATCGCGGGCCGCGAGAACTCCGACGAACCGCGCAGGCTGATCGAGATGATCAACGCTGAGCGCTCACCGACGTTCTATCGGTTTGATTCCGGCGAACAACTGACCGTCTGGCGCGAGATGGACCGCAACGACGAGGAACCCGTCGTCATCTACCACTCCCACACCGCGACCGAGGCCTATCCCAGCCGTACCGACGTCTCCTACGCATCCGAGCCCAACGCTCACTACGTGCTGATCTCCACCCGCGACGCGGACCAGGCCGAAGTCCGGAGCTATCGAATAGTCGACGGCGACGTGACTGAAGAACCTATCGTCATCAGCAGCCCAACCAACCAGGAGTGAGTATGGCCATCACGGTATCCATCCCGACTATTCTTCGTCCCTACACCGACGGCGAGAAGCGAGTCGAGGCCTCTGGTACATCGTTATCGGCGGTCATCGACGACCTGGAAAGCCGTCACGCGGGCCTCAAGGATCGGCTCGTCGCCGACGGCGCGCTGCACCGGTTCGTCAACGTCTACGTCAACGACGAGGACGTGCGCTTCTCCGGCGGGCTACAGACCGCCATTGACGACGGTGACGACGTCACGATCCTGCCGGCGGTCGCGGGCGGGGCAGGCGATGGTCGGGACCGAGAATAGGCACTGCGACGGTGACTCGCTACAACTCGCTCGTCGAATCGCTGGGACACACTCCGCTGGTGGGATTGCCGAAACTCTCGCCCCGCTGGAACGACTCGGGCGATGGTCCGCACGTCCGCATCTGGGCGAAACTCGAGGATCGTAATCCCACCGGATCGATCAAGGACCGACCGGCGCTGAGGATGATCGAGGCCGCCGAGCGTGACGGCACCCTTAAACCCGGCGACACGATTCTGGAGCCGACGAGTGGCAACACGGGCATTTCGCTTGCCATGGCCGCTAAAGTACGCGGCTACCGGCTGATCGTCGTGATGCCCGAGAACACCTCGGAAGAACGTCGGCAATTGCTGATCATGTTCGGCGCCGAGATCATCTCATCGCCTGCGGCAGGTGGATCCAACACTGCCGTCGCCAAGGCGAAAGAGATTGCCGCGCAACATGACGACTGGGTCATGCTCTACCAGTACGGAAATGCGGCCAATGCGCTCGCACACTACGAGGGCACCGGACCGGAGCTATACGCCGACCTACCTGAGATCACCCACTTCGTCGCGGGTCTGGGCACAACCGGAACCCTGATGGGCGTCGGGCGGTATCTACGTGAGCAGAATGCCGACGTCGAGATCGTGGCGGCCGAACCACGGTACGGCGACGAGGTCTACGGTTTACGCAATATCGACGAGGGCTTCATCCCCGAGTTGTATGACGAGTCGGTACTGACTCGTCGCTACTCGGTGACCGGCGCGGACGCGCTGGCACGTGTCCGCGAACTCATCGAGACGGAAGGCATCTTCGCGGGAGTATCGACCGGAGCGATTCTGCACGCGGCGCGCGGCGTTGGGCGGCGAGCAGTCAAGGCAGGCGAGCGCGCCGACATCGGCATCGTCGTGCCCGACGCGGGGTGGAAGTATCTCTCGACCGGCGCGTACACGGGTAGCCTGGACGAGGCCACCGAGGCGATCGCCGATCAACTCTGGGCGTGAGAAAGAAAGGTGCCGATGACCTACCCGCCGACTGTAAGTAGTGCCGGGAGCAGACTCCGCGACAAGCCGCTGTGGATCCGCTCAGGGATTGTCATGGCGATCATCGTCGCTGGGTTGTTCGTTATCGAGGCAATCGATCAGGCGACCAACTTCCAGCTCGACGACAACGGTATCGAACCGCGCCAACTGGATGGACTGGACGGCATCGTCTGGGCTCCGCTGCTGCATGCGGACTGGGCGCACCTGATCGGCAATGTCACCGTCGGCGCGGTACTCGGCTACATGCTCTTGCTGACGAGACGATTTGTGGTTGTCACCGCAATTGTCTGGATCGTGTCGGGGGCGGGAATTTGGCTGTTTTCCCCGCCGTACACCGTGACCGTTGGAGCATCAGGCGTCATTTTCGGTTGGTTGACCTTTCTCCTTGTACGCGGCATCTTCAACCGTGAGATCTGGCAATGCCTTCTTGGCGTGGCCTTGCTGTTGATCTACGGCAGTGTGCTCTGGGGAGTGCTGCCCACGGTCGGAGGCACAGTCTCGTGGCAAGGGCATCTGTTCGGCGCGATCGGCGGTGTAGTCGCCGCCTGGTGGCTGGCAACGCGAGACCGGAAGAAGGCCGCGACGCCGACATACTGACTGATCTGCTGCTTTGTTGTGAGATTCCCGAGAGGTCCAGACAATTACCACCCCGTCACCGGTCGTGCCGAAAAGTGCTGACCAGTCATCTGCGATCGGTATCTTCGATTCCGGCGTGGGCGGACTCACCGTCGCGCGCGCCATCATCGACCAATTGCCCGACGAAGACATTGTCTACATCGGCGACACCGCTAACGGCCCGTACGGCCCGCTGACGATTCCCGAGATTCGACGCCATGCGCTCGCCATCGGCGACGAGTTGGCGTCGCGCGGGGTGAAGGCGATTGTCATCGCGTGTAATACGGCATCGGCCGCATGCCTGTCCGATGCCCGCGAGCGGTATGCGCCAATACCGGTCATCGAGGTGGTACTGCCTGCGGTTCGGCGAGCTGTCGTCGCCACTCGATCCGGCCGGATCGGGGTAATCGGCACCAAGGCAACAATCGCGTCGCGCGCCTATCAGGATTCGTTCACCGCCGCCCGTGACGCCGTGATCACTGCCGTGCCGTGCCCACGATTCGTCGACTTCGTTGAGCGCGGTATCACCAGCGGGCGGCAGATTCTCGGCCTGACGCAGGGGTATCTCGAACCGTTGCAGGAGGCTGACGTTGACACGCTGGTTCTCGGCTGCACCCACTATCCGTTGCTCTCGGGTGTCATACAGTTGGCGATGGGCGATCAGGTGACATTGGTGTCGAGCGCCGAGGAAACTGCGAAGGATGTTCTGCGCGTTCTCACCGAACGTGATCTGCTGCACCCACATTCGAACCGCGCGGCATCGCGGGTGTTTCAGGCGACCGGAGACCCGGCGTCGTTCAAAACTCTTTCGACTCGCTTTCTGGGTCCGGCAGTTGGCGAAGTCACACATCTGTGAACACTGTGTGCCAAGCCCCAACACGGCGGTTCGCCGACAATCGTTTGATGCGGCGTGGCAAGGTGGGCACATGCGGTTGACAGTCCTCGGGTGCTCGGGAAGCGTCGGCGGTCCATCCGTCGCGTGTTCGGGTTATCTGTTGACAGTCCCCGACGAGCAGCCGGTGCTGCTGGACTGTGGACCCGGCGTATTCGGGGAGTTGCAGCGCTACGTCAATCCGAGTGATGTCGCCGTCGCCTTGAGCCATCTGCACGCCGATCACTGCATGGATTTGCCGGCGATGCTGGTGTGGCGCCGGTTCGCTCCGAAGCTAGCGGCGACCCACCGCGCGCCGCTATGGGGTCCGCCGGGAACCGCTCTGCGGATCGGTGCTGGTTCGTCCGAATTCGCCGGGGATATCGACGACATTTCCGACACTTTCGACACTCGGGAGTGGGTTGAAGGTGTCTCGGTGGAATTGGGTGGGATGACGTTGGTCCCCACTAAAATGGACCACCCGCCAGAGACCTATGGGGTCCGCATCACAGGTCCGCAGGGGGAGACCCTGGTCTACAGCGGCGACACCGCGCCGTGTGATCAGCTGATCGAGATGGCCGCCGACGCCGACGTATTCCTCTGCGAGGCATCGTGGACGCATGCGCCCGACGACCATCCGCCGCATCTGCACCTGTCGGGTGTCGAAGCGGGGGAGGCGGCGAGCAAGGCTGGCGTCAAACATCTGGCGCTCACCCACATCCCGCCGTGGACGTCGACTGACGACGTCGTCGCCGAGGCGCGCAGTCGGTATGCCGGACCGATCACCGTCATAGCGCCGGGGCAGATCATCGACGTGACGCCGACCGCGGTCTGAACAGGCTGGCTCGTTCCATGTTGCCGACGACCGAGGCCGAACTGCGGGCGTCGTTCATCAACTGTTCTAAAGGTGAGGCCGCACGGCTGGGTATTCCACTTCATCTACGTGGCGATCATGGCGGACTCGGCGGGCGCTACTCCCGGTCGGTTCCATGGGGTGACCTCGACTTCATCGGCTGGACCGACCCCGCCGCCGCGGGTCGCGGGTATCTGGTGATGCCCGACGGTGACGACCTTGTTGGAATTGCGTTGCGCTACAGTCGATCTGGTGCCGTCGGGTTACGCCGGGCGCAGATGTGCTCGGTGTGTTCGACTACGCATGTCGGCGGTGGGGTGTCGTTGATGACCGCGTTGCGCACCGGGGAGGCGGGCAAGCGGGGCAACACGGTCGGGCGGTACATCTGCACGGATTTCGACTGTTCGCTCTACGCCCGACGTCGAAAGTTGCCTTCGTTGGGGCGGCAGTACCGCGAGGATTTCGACATCGAACGCCGCATCGAACAAGTACAGGTGTCGGTCGCAGCATTCGTGGAACGGGTGCGCGGGGAAGACCCTCATCCGCAACACTCGCCCGATGTAGATTCGCGAACCTGAGCGGATAGTGTTGTCGCATGACGACACGTGCTGATGGCAGGGCCGACGACGAACTCCGTCCGATCACATTCACCCGCGGATTCACCTCGCATCCGGCTGGTTCGGTGCTGGTGGAGTTCGGGTCCACGCGGGTGATGTGTACCGCGAGTGTTACCGAGGGAGTGCCGCCGTGGCGGCGAGGATCCGGCCTGGGGTGGCTGACCGCGGAGTATGCGATGCTGCCGGCCGCAACCCATACTCGATCGTCACGCGAGTCGGTCAAAGGAAAGGTCGGCGGACGAACCCACGAGATCAGTCGACTGATCGGGCGGTCCCTGCGTGCGTGTATCGACCTCGCGGCTATCGGCGAGAACACCATTGCCCTCGACTGTGATGTGTTGCAGGCCGACGGTGGGACCAGGACTGCGGCGATCAGTGGTGCGTATGTGGCGTTGTCCGATGCGGTGACCTGGTTGTCCGCTGCGGGCAAACTGTCTGACCCGCAACCGATTTCGTGTGCGATTGCGGCGGTCAGCGTCGGAGTCGTCGATGGGCGGGTGCGACTGGACCTTCCATACGAGGAGGATTCGCGCGCCGAGGTCGACATGAACGTCGTCGCGACGGATGCCGGCACGCTGGTTGAGGTGCAGGGCACCGGTGAGGGAGCGACCTTCCCGCGCGCGACCCTGGACAAGTTGCTCGATATGGCGCAGGACGGAATCGCGACACTCTTCGAAGCGCAGCGTGAGGTGTTGGCGGCCGACTATCCGGGCGATCTGCCGTCGTGAACAAAGTTCTGCTGGCCAGTCGAAATGCCAAGAAGCTGACCGAGCTTCGCCGGGTCGTTGCCGCAGCGGGACTCGGTGGGCTCGAGGTCGTCGGGCTGGACGACGTACCGGAGTATCCGGAGGAGCCGGAGACGGGCGCGACCTTCGAGGAGAATGCCCTGATCAAGGCGCGCTCAGGTGCGCTGGCCACCGGATTGCCTTGTGTGGCAGACGATTCCGGTATTTCCGTCGACGCGCTTAATGGGATGCCGGGCGTGTTGTCGGCGCGATGGTCGGGTGTTCACGGAGATGACGAGGCGAACAACCGTCTGTTGCTCGCGCAGGTAAATGATGTGCCCGATGAGCGTCGGGGCGCGGGGTTCGTGTCGGCGTGTGCGCTGGTCACTCCCGCTGGCGCCGAAACCGTGGTGCGCGGCGAATGGCGTGGTGTGCTGCTGTCGGAGCCCAAGGGTGACAATGGGTTTGGCTATGACCCGCTATTCGCCCCCAACGACGAGATAGCTGCCGGGCGCAGTTCCGCAGAACTGTCGGCGCAGGAAAAGGATGCACTGAGCCATCGAGGCAAGGCGCTGGCGCAGTTGATTCCCGCGCTGAGGACGTTGGGGGAGAAGCAGCCGACCGCGGAGTAAGGACGCTCCGGCCGATGGTCGGGTGAGGGAGCCGCCGCCGATCGTTGAGTCAGGTAGCCCCACCGATTGTCGAGTGACCAAGCCTCCCCGCCGATCGTCGAGTGACCAAGCGAGCGCAGCGAGTCTTGGTTGTATCGAGACGCCCGCAGGCCGAGATGCCAACCTAACCACGACCGCCTGAACCCCCGACACCGCGCGCCAACCCCGACACCTCGGGACAGTCGGATCCCGGTCCTACTGTCGGTAGGCCGCAAGAATTCGGGCCGTCGACCCTAAATCCCGAACTGCTCCTTCACATCCTTGGTACGGATGTGCTCGAAGTAGAACGACAGAAACGGGATGGTTCCAGCAATCGCGGTGACGATCGTCTTGCCAACCGGCCAGCGCACCTTGATCGCGAGGTCGACGGTGAAGATCAGATATGCGAAATAGATCCAGCCATGCACAACGCCAACCCAGCCGAAGCCGTCGACATCAAAGCCGTACTTGGCGATCATCTCGACTACCAGCAGCAATAACCAAACACCGGTGATCCAGGCGAGCGCGCGATAGCGCACCAGGGCTCCGCGAACTTTCTCGACGGGAGTGGTGGCGGGTTGGTTGCTGGTCGACACGTCGCTCACGTGGTGCCTCTTTCTGCGCGGGGGGCTTCTGAGTTTCGGAGGTTCTTGAGGAAGTCGTTGTACGCGGCAAGGTCGGCATCATCGTCGGGATTCGACGTCGTGCCGAAGGCCGATGCGCTCGGCGTCGTCGGACGGTCGGGGAGGAGGCCGTCGGGAATGGTCGTCGCGCCGTGGGCGTCGGCCGCGATTTTCGCCTGCTCCTCCGGGCTGGCCTCCAACACAACGAAGCGTCGGTAGGCGTAGACGACGGCGATTGCGAAGGCCGGCCACTGCAGGGCGTAGCCGAGGTTTTGGGCCGTACCCGACGCCGATTCGTACCGGTCCCACTGCCACCAGGCCAGCACCAAACAAGCCAAGGCCGCGACCAGTGTCAGCGCGATCAACGCAGGCTTATGCCGACGTCGAGGGGCCGACTGGGGTTGCGACTGCATAGCTTGAGGTTACCTCGGTGGTACGACGGTCCGTAGCCTCGGGATCGGTCCTGGTGACAGTCGTCACGGCAGCCCGACTTCGTTCTGCGCCTGCTCAGGCGGTACAGTGAGTGCGCTCACGCGCGAGTGGCGGAATTGGCAGACGCGCTGGATTTAGGTTCCAGTGTCCTCGGACGTGGGGGTTCAAGTCCCCCCTCGCGCACCATTCGAACATCCAGGCCAACGCCATTTCTGGCACCTGACCTTTGTGTTTACACCTTTGAGGTGTGAACGCCTGTGAGTCTGTTCGAGCGTGTTTCAGCTAGAAGTGTGGCAAAATGTGGGCAGCACTCAAAGCCCCACAACGAGAGAAATGTGCCCTACCGACACTGTCGGTAGGGCACTGTAATTTCCGCGCATGAGGATCGCCGAGATCCCGCCGGAAGGTTGTTCTATCAGTGCGGAGGTTTCGGCGATGCAGCGTCGGCCAGCGGCGAGGTCTTCGGATGTTGGTTCCATCGTTCTTAGACATAACCAGCTGCGGTTTGGTTCCATCACTCGATAGAATCCTGCCGTGACTGCCACTAAAGTCTTCATCAGCTGGTCCGGCAGCCCGTCGCTCGTCGTAGCGCGAGTATGGGCGGCTCTCCTGAGAGATGTATTCGACGATTCAGTAGATTGCTTTATTTCGGATGAAATGGAGGCCGGTGTCATAAGCATGGCGCAGATCAGGGCAAATCTCGACGGCGCGAAGTTTGCCATAATAGTGACGACTCGTGCGAATCAGAATGCTAAGTGGCTGAATTTTGAGGCCGGAGTGGTATCACGACAATTACCTGATGACGAAATGCCGCGTGTGGTGCCTTGCCTGGTCGATTTTGACGCGATGAAAGAAGTGACCGGTCCTCTGACGATGTTTCAAATGAAAATGCTGACGGAAAAAGGCGTCGAGGAAACGGTGCGTTCCTTGGCCTCAGTGCTCGGTGCAGCTACCAACGTTCACACAAAGCGCTTCGGGCTGCTATGGGATACCGAATACAAAGAAGCCTTCGAGAAGGCGGCAGCGGTAGTTAAGAATTCAAAAGACCCGATTCCGGATCCTAGGCCCGAGAAGGATATTCTCGCCGAAGTTCTTGAAGGGGTACGCAGATTGCAGGCGGGTCAGTCTCAGAATTCCATGTCACGCGGTCCGGCTGCTCAAAATCCTCCACTTCCGCTTCGCGATTTCAGTCGAGCTCGTATGGACCATGCGATTCACAGATGGCTGGTCAAAAACAAATTCGATCCATCTCACATCGTCGAAATTGACCAAGTTAATCACCCTGACGACGATCTGAGTTTAGTGACTGTAAAGACAACGCTTCCCGTCAACGCGGCAAACGCCCTTGAAAACAGCCTCAACAGTGCTTTTGGCGATATTTCGTCAACCGTTTTTTTCAATTGCGAATCGGGTTGAACCTACCCAGCTAGGCGGACGGAGTCGGTGTTCGTCGCGCCGGTCGAGGTGTTCGTGACCCGACGGTGAGCCGCTGCCATCTGCGAGGGTCATGTGGTCGATGTCGCGGAGTACGCCTGCCGTTGGGTACCGGAGGTAATCGCGATGAACGTCAGGGTAGCGTTGTAGAAGACGGTGATCACGCGGTCACGCGAAGTCGCGGGCGGTCTCGGGGCCGACGCTGTCTCGGGAACTCTTTCCGCGGGATCTCAGGAACGCAATTGTTGATGTGCTGCACCGCGCGTCGGCGGCCAACTCTTCGTTCGTCATGCCTCGGTGCTCCGTGTATTGACGAAACGCCGTCTTGCTGATTAGTCGCACCCAAAGCCTCCCTGTGTCGGCGGCGCTGGTCTCTGCTCTAAATGTAACTCCATTCTTGATGCGTGATCAAGCGACAACCACAGCGCTTTGGTTACACCGCGCAAGCGTTCAGGTCGGGACGGCATGCAGGTGAAAGTAATCACACGCATGGAATTTGTAACTGCGACAGTTACACTCTGACTGTTCGAACAAGCGGCAAGCGTGGGAGCGTCTGAAACCGTGAGCGCATTGAGTGACCTGCTAAACGGCGGGAACGTGACTGCCCGCCAGGCGGCGGACAAAGCGGAGGCGCTTTGCGTGAAATTGCCGTACGGCACGATCGCGGCCTACTGGTCGGGTCGCCACGGCAAACCGTCGGCAACAACACTCAGTCGTCTCGCGCAGGTGGTGCCGTTTACCGAGAAGCAACTCCAAGAAGCGGCGTGGAACGTAACCGCGCCATTGGGGCCATATCGACCCCCTGAGGAGTCATTGCTCCTTGATCAACGTCAGCGCCGCGCAGTCGACGAACTCATCCGGAGCATCGTCACAAAGCAAGGAGCGAACGATGGCGTGGAAGATGCGACGAAACCGCATGCACAGGGCGAAACGAGTGAAGACCAGAAGCGCGAGCGCGGTCCCCGTGTTGATTACGCGTTCCCGTCATCTGCAATAGACATCGTAGGCCTCCTAGCAGACAGTGGTGACGGATTACCTTGGCACCTCACGATTGGGGAGTTGGTCGGGGAGGAAGATTCGTTCTCACACGTCGTAAATACCCAAGTCTCTGCTACGACTGAGCGTGACGCGATTTCGTTGGTACGCGGCGCGCTCATCGCAGGAGGCTTCGATGTCGACAAGGAGGGAGGCTATAACAATCGCCTCGACCTCGTTGCTCGCCGAGGTGACGAGACGGTCGTGATCGAGTTTGGTGATTGGACTCGTAAGGCGACTCTGGAGCGCGGCACCTATCGCCGCCTGGCCGACTTGGCACGAGCGCTGCCACCTGAGCTCCGCGCATTCGATGACGCCGAACTCGAATCGTCTGACGGCGAAGGTTTGAGCCAGTCTGACTTTGACCTTGCCGGCGGTGACCGTCGCACCCGCGGGCCATCGGAGGGTGTGAGGCGACGCCGGGCGCAGGACGAGGCCGCCGAGGGGGAGCAGTGAGCAGTAGTTCGGGCTACCTCATGGGTGGTTCGGGCTTTGTCCTGCTTGGATCGATTTACCTGGCTAGCTCGCCGGGACGGTGTCAGGGGGCGGGGTCCGGGCGACGACAGGAACGGGGCGGCCTGACATGTGCGCTAACCCGAAAGGGGAAATGTGACTTGACTCACTTTTCAAACCGAGTGACAAGCTCGACTGGATTACCTACCGTAGGTGTGGTGAAGTTATGACTTCACTTGGACGTGCCGTGCTGCATCAGGAGGCTGGATGTCGAACAGTGATCATGGGGGTCACGCGGGATGGAAAGTGTGAAGTTGAAGAGTTCTTGGCTGGACTGCCGCCGAAGGCGCAGGACAAGTTCCTTGCGTTGTTCGAGAGGTATTGCAAGATCGGCTACCTGAGAAGCCCGGACGTCATGAGACTGATCCAGGCTCCGGGAGCGCCGCCTGTTCACGAGATCAAAGTCCATTGGGGCCCGGGCTACAGACTCTTTGGGGTCGTCGACGGTGATGCGTTCGTAGCTACGCACGGTGCGCGGAAGCCCAAGAAGCTTCCGTCCCATGTGAAAAGGGCACGTGATCGGTACGCCGAGAGTTGCGAGAAATGGGAGAAGAGATGAGCAACAGCAGTTGGTATCGGGCGTCATCACCGGAACGTGCGCGTTCCTTGAGTGAAGAGCGCCTGATACTTGAATGTTCAGAGCTGGTCTATGAAGCTATGGACCGCGCCGGCGTGGCGACTAAGCAGGAATTGGCTGCTTTACTCGGCGTCAGCAAGAACGAGGTTGGACAACGTCTGTCCGGCCGGCGAAATCTAACCATTCGCACACTTGCTGCAATGCTCCACGTCCTAGGCGCTGAAGTATCAATCCAGCTCAAGAACGACGACAAGGCGACAGCGGCAGAGGCGGAGCCAGTTCGCTACTTGCCACCGGTTCATGTGCCAGCTAACCGCGGCTATCGTGCGGCACCAGTTCAGGTACCTCATTTCTCTGACAAGCTCGATAAGGTTCACTAGACGTGTCCAAATCCATTACTCCCGATGAAGGTGCTGCGGGTAACGCTCGAGTGCTGGAAAAGATCGACGGATTGCACGGGGTGCGGGTGCAGCACGCCAGTTGCAGCGCGCTTCGATCTTTCGCTTCAGACAGAGGCGACATGACAATGTCGACCGGCATCCAGGTGACTTTCCGAAGACCGCAGGCCGACGTCCTAACTACGATGGTCAGGTACGAGGTTGCCGCCTCTTTCGAGGGTGCGAAAGAAGACGAGGATGGACTTCCAGAGAAGGCAGATCGGATCTGGGAGATTAGCTTGGTGATCTGTGCTGATTGGGCCGTGCCAGAGGATGCTGATATTCCGGATGTGGACGCAAGAGGCTTTGCGCTAGGTCAAGGAGTAATGACGAGCCATCCATATGCACGCGAAACGGTACAAAGTCTTTCGACCAGGATGGGTTATCCGCCGGCGACGCTTGACATCATCCGGAGCCCTTGGCGCGGACTGGATAGTGTTGAGGTGGGAGGACCCGAGGACGAGTGAACTACACGGCCGTAATTCGTTCTCCCGCAACGGATGTCAGACCCATGCCCTAACTTTGATCGGCATGACCAAGTGGCATCCATGGCGCGAAGCGCGGCGGAAATACCTACTGATCGAACTGGCGAAGTTGCCAGACGATCATCGCGATTGCATCCACGGCGACCGCAGATGGAACTTCCGAAGAAGGTCAACAGGCGCAAGGTGTACCTGAGCCACGATCAACTTCACCGTTTCGCCGACGAGGTGGGCAAGACGGCCATCGACGCCGCCAAGCGCGCCACGTTGGTCCTCACGCTCGGCTACTGCGGGCCGCGATGGGGCGAAGCCACCGCGCTAAAAGTCCGCGATTTCAATGCGCTCCGACACCGCTTCCTCTTTCAAGACAATGCCGTCGAGGTTGACGGCGAAATCCGTGAGGGATCGACGAAGGGCGGCGACGAGCGAACAGCGCCAATCTCTACTTTTCTCGTCGACGCCATCGCGAAAGTGTGCGAGGGCAAAGGCCCCGACGATCTCATCTTCGACCACCCCGACGGCGGGTTCTTGCTGCTGCCGCCGTATGAGCGTGGATGGTGGCAGCAGTCGGTGAAGGGCGCTGGCATCCCGCGTATCACGCCACACGATCTACGGCACACCGCGGCGTCGTTGGCGGTGCAGGCCGGCGCGAACGTGAAGGCTCTGCAACGGATGCCTGGGCACAAGCGAGCGACCGAAACACTCGACATTTATGCCGACCTTTTCGACGACGATTTAGAGGGAATTGCCGACAGGCTTGATGAGGCCGCGGGCAGGATGTGGGCAAAACGAGCAAAATAGCACTCTGACCTGTACTGATGCGCGGGGTCAAGTCCCCCCCTCGCGCACCATTCGAACATCCAGCTCAGGATTCTTCTGCGCTCTGAATGCGACAGCCGACTAACTCTTGCGGCAGGTATTACCGATTGCTTGATAGCCACTGTTCTTCGGCACGCCCGATGGCTGTCTCTGTTGGTTCGTCATAGAGCCATTCCCGGCTGATTCGATGCCAGTTCGCTTCTGCGCGAAGCTCTCCCAGGAGACCAATAGTGAGGAACTCGGCGCGTCGAGAGAGCAGATGCTCGTGCGGTAGCTGCTTGCGACGGATTTCGTTGAAACCGTCGTCGCGCGGCACGACCGCTAGGAGTAGCGCTTCGGTGGCAATTTCGCTGGTTACGCGAACGGTGTTGTCGATGGCATGCCATGGCCCTGCGTCGCGCACAAAGCTGAGGCACTGCTCATCGTCGATCTCGTCATCGGGGCCGAAGACTCCGGCGGCCACTAGAACCTCCCGCACAGCTGGCCCGTCCCTCTCGACTGCGGCACGAATGAGTGCTCGTTCGCGTTGTGCTTCAACCGAAGTCAGTTGGTGGAATGTGCCAAAGTCGAGAAAGCACAACCGGCCGTCGGCCATCCCGAGGATATTGCCAGGGTGGGGATCTCCCGAGAACGATCCGTCGCGCAGTGCTCCGCCTACGTAGAAGCGGTAGATAAGTTCGCCGTACCGATTCCGTTCACGCTGGCCGCGCTCGCACAGTTCGGCAAACGGGATTCCGTCGACGTAATCGGTCACCAGAATGTGATCGGTGCTGAATTCGGTGACGACCGCAGGCACCATCACAAATGGGTGGCCGAAGTACTTGGCCGCGACAGCCTGTTGGGCCTGCGCCTCGTGGCGGTAATCCAGCTCGCGATCGAGAACCGCGGCGAGTTCATCGAAGATGGAACCGTCGCGCAGGGTTGGCCACTGGGTTGCCATCAGTTTGCCGAACAGCCGGAGATTACGAATATCGGCCCGGATCGCGGCGCCGATCCCTGGGTACTGCACCTTGACCGCTACCGTACGTCCGTCATGGAGAGTCGCGCGATATACCTGGCCGATGGATGCCGCACCGATGGGTTCACGATCGAAGTCGCGGAACACGGCGTCGATCGGTCCGAGTTCTGCTGTGATCACTTCGTGCATCGACTCGAAGGCGACGGCTGGTGCGTCGTCGCACAGCGAGGCGATCCTGGCGCGAAAATCTTCGCGGCGGTCTTCGGGAACGAATGACAGGTCGAAAACCGAGAGCATCTGGCCAGCCTTCATGGCACCACCCTTGAGTTTGCCCAGTATGTCGACGAACTGCTCGAGTGCCCGCAGGTTGGCACGCTCGGCGAGCAATGCGCGTGCCTCGTCGCTGTGGCCGATCATGGAGATCCGCGTCGTGGCGGTGCGAGCTACCTGACGCGCGGCGAGTTCCCCGAGCGCGGCGCCCCGCCGCAGTCGGCCTTCTGGCATCGCTTCTCGCGAACTGCCGGAACGTGAACGACGCCCGCTCACAGCTTGTTCATCCCGCTAGCTCGAAGGGGCCGTCGCCGAATCGACGATGGCTCGTTCGAGTGCCGTCACAAGCTGCTCTCCGGACGCCAAATCCGCGGCGAAACGGGGGCGGTGCTCCCAGGACACATGTGCGCCCCCTTTTGGCACCACAAAGATTCCGCCGAGTCGGAGGGGATCACCCGTTCGCTGAAACGGATAGACCCCCTGATGCACGAGTGATGCGAAGGTGGTCAGGTTTTGCAAACCCTGGTATGTGCGAGCTGCCCGCCCGAGACCCATAGTCCGATAGAGACTCGCGTCTTTGGTGACCATTACCGGCTCGCGAGATCTCGCCCGCTGCCGAAACGTGAACCCCTGAATAGAAGTGCCGATTCCGATAAGCACAATGCGTGCTCCCAGCGCGCAGATCTTGTCGTGATTCGCGGTCAACTCTCTAGCTTGAGCAAGGCCGAAAACGCTACCGAACTGAGGCAGGAACGCCAGTGCGACGGCGCTATCCCGCCAGAACTCTTGGAACTCATGCATGTGGTGACGATCATCGAAGACGCGTTCGTTGGTGATCATGTCTACCCGACTCACGCGTTGACCTCCGTCGCATCGAACCCAGCGGATTCCGACATCGCTGCGGCGGAAGTATGCCGAATAGGGCACGTCATCGTGCCACGCTTGCCGTACTGCAATTCCAAACCTGGATCGCGATTCATCGGTTCGACGCCGGTCGATTCCGCGTGACGTATGGCATTGTGCATGTATCCCCACGTCTCGGGACCGAAGTAGGGGATGAACAGACGCTCGATGATTGGATTGCGCAATGCACGCGCGACAGTCCGAATAGTGATTGTGCCAATCTTTGAGCGCAGCGCGTAGTGGTCCAGACCGCAGATCTGTCGCACGTAAGGGGTGAGGAGCGGGATCGCGGCCCAGATGGCGAATTTCATCCCGATCCCGAGAATCGCGTTGGGGTACAACGGCGTCATCGGAGTCTTGGTCATGAAGTCGGTCAGTTCCTGCGCCGGGCGCGTGAACGCCATCAATTCACGCTCAGCGTTGCGCACCCACTCTTCGACAGATTCGGGGGTATTCGGCAATTCGCCCGCTGGCATACCCATGAGCTGGCACACCATAACCTGCTCCCGATAGAACTCGCGCTCGTCGTCGTCGGTGGCGTGCGGATCGCCGAACGCCTTGTACGCCCGCCACAGGTGCGGCCAGCCCACCACATAGGTGAACTTCAAGGTCTCAACATGATTGGCCTGGAACTGTTCGTCGGTGGACGGGATCTCGCCGGTCACATGCGAGTGTTTCCGAAAGAGATCGATTCCCACCTTCTCGGCGGCGGTGGTGTCGCCTGCCACCGCACCGGCGAAGAAGTGCAGGCTACGCCGGATCCGGCCGATGGTGTCGTAGTAGTAGGTGGTGTGGTGCCCGACGCCGTAGGCCCCGCCGGGTTCGAGGACCGATATGAACAGGCCCGACAGAGCACCCATCCCCGCCACCATGACGTTCTCGTAGACCTTCCAGCTGATCGATTCCGGCCCGAAATAGCCATTGTCGATCCGTGGTTGCTCGGCGATCGCGAGCGCCTTACGCCCGTTCTTACCGTGCAATTTGAGGATGAAGTCGTAACGGCGATCTATCCGTTGTCGCTCCTCTTTTGAAAGTTTGATGCCCTCGGACAAGTCGATCGATCTCATGCCAGACCTCCTAGGGATTGTGGCGCCATCCCGATAGCTTGATTATCTCGATGGTGACGCTACTCCAACTTCCGGGAGTGAACAAGCGCCGGTCGTGCGGGAATAAGAGTTCGACACGCGTGGGCAACGGTCCGAATGAGAACCGGCGGATGGGTCACCTCGTGTCACGCCGAGAATCGGCGTCCAGCTGGGTCGGCCAGGAAGGCGTGACGCGCATCGTGCCGCGCACGTCGTCGGACCTACCTACGGTGTGGCGACGCGTTCCTCTAATCGCCCCAGCCAGAGCCGAAATGTCTCGACGAGGGTGCGAGATGACTCCTCAACGGAGATCACCCCAAAAGTTTGCAACTGAGCAAGTCCTAACCCTGTCGCCAGAATCGCATCGACGGACTCTTTGAGGGTGTTCTGGGCAACGGGCTGCAGGTTGGCGGGCACATGATCTTCGATCAGTACGCTCACCGATTCGCGAGCTCGATCGATATATGCGGTGGTTCGGGCGCGCTGTTCGGGTTGACGAAATGTGGTGATCCCGTATTCCGCGGCCAATATGAGCAGCCCACTGTCCGACGATAGGTCGGCCCACTTCGCAGCGAGGACGGTTAATCGGGCTTCGTCGTCGTCCGCTCCGACGAGTGCGGCCATCAGTCCAGCGAGGATGACCGAACTGCGTCTTTCCAACACCTCAAGGCAGAGTTCTTCCTTGGAGTCGTAGTTGCTGTAGATCGCCCCGATCGTGCGACCGGCTTCGGCGGCGATCGCGTTGAGCGATGCACCCCGATACCCAACCGCTAGAAATGTCTGCTCCGCGGCATCGAGGATTTCTTCACGCGTGAGGGCCTGACTCTCGGCCCGACTGAGTACCTTCCGCCGCCCCATGTCACCTACCTCGGTCCTCGTCCCGGCCGTCTGCGGCGACGATTTTCAAATAATATCGATACGGAGATATTTTCGCTATCCAACTTTACCCGTGGCGTGCGGGAGGGCGGTAATCGCGCCGCATGTGTCGCCGACACACCTTCGCCGGCCGACCGAGTTCGCCGCTTTCGTGCAGGTGGGCTGCTACGTTCGATCCTCAAGGGGATATGGCAAAGGATTTGGTAATGGCAAAGCGCGTCTCAGTGAAATACGTCGACGACCTCGACGGTAAGACTTTGGCGGATCCGGTGACCATCAAATTCGGTGTCGACGGCAAGAATTACGAGCTCGACACCTCGGCTGCTCACGCTAAGCAGTTTCAGAAACTCATCGAGGGTTATGTCGCAGTTTCCCGACGGGGCGGCCCGGCTGGGGTTCGGCATCTGTCATCTGCCGGTACTCGCTCGAAGGAACAGACTCAGGCAATCCGTGACTGGGCACGCAAAAATGATTACGAAGTGAGCGATCGCGGCCGAATCCCAGTGGCCGTCGTCGAAGCGTTCGACGCAGCTCACTAAGCCCCGTCACCATCACGGAACGGTTATGTTCCGGCGTCGGTTAGCACCAGAACTCCGTTGTTCGCCGATCGGTGAGTCATGCTTCGTTGGTACTCCTGTTGCGAAAGGTGCCAATGATGCGTGTGGGACGACTGAAGACGTGGATTGTCGCGTTGGCGGTTCTGGGAACGGTGGCGGGAGTAGCGTCTCCCGCGACCGCCGAACCGTCGAAGCGGGATGCGCCGCTCGTCGCGATCCGCAGTCTGCCGAAGCCCACCGCGACGCCGGTCGAGCTCATTGACACTCTTCAGGCGGCGAACGACACTCTCACCAAACTCGGAATCACACCGTTCCTTTGGCCGACGTTTGCCCCGTTCTGCTCCGACGTCGGCGCGCCCCTGGGCATCGTGCCGGCCGTGGCGGGAGCGGTGACTGGCCCGTATACGCCGCTCGTCGGCAGTATTCCGCCGATATTGGGCAACGACCTCAATACCGTGAAAAGTGGGGAAGTTCTCTACGGGTTTGTCCCGGCCGGCATAGTCAACGATTCCGCCGACAAGGCCGGTATGAATGTCGCCTGGTTCAATGTCAACAGTTTCAAGGGCGGATTCGTGCCGATGGGTAGCTTGTCGGACGCGGTCCTCAAGCCGATCGATGAGCAGATCGCCGCACTGGGATTGTTGAACAACCCGATTACGAAGCTATTGGTCGACAACGCGCTGAAACCCCTTAAGTCAGCGCTCAACGATCTTCCGCAAGCCGGAGTGCGCGCGGCGACCGTGAAAACAGGTCAGGGGCTGGTTCTCTCGGCCATCCTCGGCACCGTCAAGAATGGCGCGAATACCTGCTTCTTCCTTCCGACGGTGGGAATTCAGCAAGTCGGCTGAGCGTGCTGCGACCCATCGGTCGGATAAGCTAGCCGCGATGACCGATTCTCCGAGTCCTTACACGCCGGGCCAAGACGGTGTCTCGCCTGGCGAATTCGATGTCGATGGCTATGACGCCGAGATCGAACGTCGACGCCGTCGTGGCATGCGTATCGCGTTGGTCCTGGGCATCGTGGTTGCCGTCGTGTCGTTTCTGATCGCATTGATGTCGGCCATTATCTGACGATGAAACGTCTCCGGGCGGTAGTCCGTCGTGGGATGTCGGTATCTCATGCCACCATCTGTCTTGAGCCGTTACGTGGCTCGCGCGAAGGTGACTGAGGTACATGATGCGGGCGCGGATTCTGGTGGCGTTAACGTTCGTGATAGTTGGTACTGCCGGATGTACGGTGCCCGCCATGCCAACACCCCACAATTCGGTGCCCCCCGCGACGAGCCGCAGTGCGTCGAACAATACTGGCGTACAGAGCGTTTCGCCGACCGCCGGTTGGCGGTCGGCGAGACCGGATCCATCGGCCCGGTCCGCGCTCGAAGCGCTCGCGGTCAAGGGGCGCGCGCCTAAGACTGGATTTTCACGTAGACAATTCGGCGCGGCGTGGACGGATGCCAACCAGGCCCATTGGGGCGAGAACTCGTTGAGCACTCGCGAGGATATTCTTTCCCGGGACCTGGTGGACGTCTTGTGTAAGTACCGCGTGACGAAGGCGTCGCCGCATTGCGTGGTCCAGTCCGGGCAGCTCCACGATCCCTATACCGGTATGAGTATCGGATTCGTACGGGGGAGCGAGACATCGACGTTGGTCCCGGTTGATCACGTCGTGAGTCTGGGCGATGCCTGGCAGAAGGGGGCCCAACAACTCTCGACAATCGAGCGGACCAACTTCGCCAACGACCCCCTCAACCTGATCACGACCACCCGCGTGGCGAATCTGGCCAAGAGGGATTCTGATGCGGCCACGTGGCTGGTGCCGAATCGGCATTTTCGGTGTTCGTATGTCGCCCGCCAGATCGCGGTCAAGACTCGATATCGACTCTGGGTGACCGATGCGGAGAAGCAAGCGATGTCGCGGGTGCTCTCGCGGTGCCCGAATGAGTCCGCAACCACCGATGTGCAGGCCACTTCACGAACCACCTGGTCCTGATTCGGCTCTCGTCGACTCGGGCAGCGCGCCGAGGGCGCCGCGGTTGTGCCGAATAGGTCAGCACCGCAGACGCACGTCTCCTGCGTAATCTTCTGGCCAATGGTCAGGTTTAAAAGCGCTCTGAGCGAATCATATTTCGCCTAGCTAAGGGCATTTACTATGGATATTGATTCGCCACCGATGTCTATTAAGTAAACGAGTGTGGAACGGTATGGAAATTCGCAGCACGATGGGAGTCTTTCGATGACGTCGAGTCTGGTCGCGCCAATACAAACCAATACTGCCCATAGTTTCGTCGGAGATACATTGAGAGCGCTTACTCGATTTCGGGAAAAACTGGACGATCCGAATTCGAGTCAACGCGACACGTTGAGAGATATTCTCCGAGTCGTTGACGAAACGAGGTTCTATGGGCGTACGTCCAATTATCACGATTTCGACACCTTTCGTTCACTAGTGCCGGTGCGGGATTATTCCGACTTCACCGACGCCGTTTCCCGAATCAGGGCGGGGACAACACGAGTGTTGACCCAGGAGACTCCGTACGCACTGCTGAAAACATCCGGGAGCACCTCTGAGCCCAAGCTGATACCGACTACACGGCACTGGCGGAGGCAGTACCGAGGCCCAGGCCTGTACGCACAATGGGGGCTGTACTACGAACGTCTTTTGAGCGAGACTGGCCCGGGCAAATCGGCGCCGGATCCCGCGTCGATCGTAGATATGTCCTGGTTGCGGGCACGCCAGGTGGCGCTGTCACCGGAGAGTCCAGAGCTGCCGCGTTACAGCATCTCGGCACGGCCGGCATCTGTCGGAGGGACGGACTGGACGCCGCCGTGGTACGACGACGACTGGTTCCGCCCATCGGGGGCCTGCTCGGAATTCGTCACAAGAATTCCGTCGATCGACAACGAGTCGGTTCGGGGGCTGGTCACTTTGAACCCATCTCGAGTGCTGGCGCTGGATCGAGCGGTCGCACAGCGCGCCGAATGGCTGCTATCCAGAATAGCCGAACGAGGTTCGGTTAGTTCGGATTATTTCAGGACGCTCGAGGCCGCGGCGAGCAGCGGCGCCGGGTTATCGCTTCGAGAACTGTGGCCTAATCTCACGCTGCTCGTCGCCTGGAATTCAGCATCCGCTGGTCTCTATCGAGCGGCGATTAAAAGGCTACTGCCAAATGTGAACCGACTCCCATTCAGTACCACCGGAACCGAAGGAATTGTCACCATTCCGGTTGACTCTCATCAGTCCGCCGGTCCGCTGGCCGTGGATCAGGGATTCTACGAGTTCATTTCGTGGGAAGATATGAACGACGGGGCGAAGCTACCGAGTTATCCCGCCACGTTGTTGGCCGACGAACTAGTCGACGGTGCTATCTACCGTTTGGTTATGAGTCAGGGAAACGGACTCCTTCGGTACGACGTCGGCGATCTGTACAAAGTGGTCGGCCACGTCGGTGGGACTCCGCGGCTGGAGTTCATCGGCCGTGCGGGGGCCGGTCACTCGTTCACCGGGGAGAAGTTGACCGAGAATCAGGTATACGACGCGGTGAGGTCGGCTCTGCAGGCTGAGCTTCCCGCGGATTCGGCCACCATCTTCACGGTCTCTCCAGTGTGGGCCGATCCGCCGCTCTACACCGCGATCATCGAGTCCGCCGCGGGTACGGACACTTCGGAGGTAATCGAGCGAATCGCGGCTCGGATCGACCGAGAACTTATGCGTCAGAACCTCGAATACGGCGAGAAGCGTGCCAGTCATCGGTTGGGGCGGCCACGGGTCCTTCTGGTTCCGTCGGGCACGTTGAGCGCGGCGGCCGGTGCCATCGCCCGGCCGGGTACCTCCAGCGCCCAGATCAAACATTTCTGGATCCAACGTGACTCCAAGTTGCTGGCACGGGTGGAAGCGACCGTCGGCGCGCGGGGTGGACAGCGATGACCGAGAGTCGCGTCAGCGAGGTCGCGGTGCGCAAGCATATCCGCGAACTGAGAGGTGTGGACGACGTTTCGCTGGCCTTACACGTTTGGGAACCAGACGGTATTGCGAGCGTGGGGGTGATCTTCTACATCCACGGCATACAAAGTCACGCCGGCTGGCTGCACGAGACCGGACCATTGCTGGCCGGGCACGGCATAACCGTGGTGGCACTCGACCGCAGGGGCAGCGGCGAAAGCGGTGGCGCACGTGGCGACCTCATCTCCGCCGACGCTGTCTTCGATGACTATCGCGCGGCGTTCGCGCAAGCGTCGTTGTGGGGGCCGACTCTCGCGGTGGGGCAGAGCTTCGGTGGCAGCATATTGGCGGGGCTTGTCGCATCGGACCTGATCGTGCCCGATGGAGTGGTGTTTTGCGCACCTGCGTTGGGACAGCAGAGATTTCGTCATGCGAACTCGCTTCCGGAGATTCGTGCCAACCGATCGGTCGAGCGCATTCTTCTCGGCTTCACCGACGATCAGTACACGACCGACGACGAATATCTGCGGTGGATGGCCAACGATCCGTTGATGATTCGCTCGATCACCGGGCGGACGAGAGCCACGATGGTCGAGATTGAGGACACCTATTTCTCGCCCGGGGTTCACTTGCCGGACTCGATACTGATCCAGCCTCGTGCCGACACGATCATCGATTCCGGCGCGGCGGCCAATGTACTGGGACGAGTGGCTCGGTCGGTACGACGGTTGGAATTGCCGACCGGTTCGCACTATATCGAGTTCTCGCCGTCGCGCGACGAATACATCAAGATCCTTGTCGATGCGGCGGGGAGGGGGTGAGTGCAGATGGACCTCACTATCGAGATTTTCACGACCACGATCGCTCTCGCCGCCACGTTCGGACATGGGCAGGCTATTCGTGGAAACGCCGAGTCGGTGGTCGTGGCCGCGTCGGACGGCGCGACCACCGGCTGGGGTGAAGGCGCACCCCGCAGGTATGTCACCGGCGAAACCCTACTGGGCGCGGCCGATGCACTCGCTCGGCATCGGCCCGACGAGATATCGGCCGCGGTAGGGGCGGCATCGACGTTTCCTCAGGCACTCGATGCCGTCGAAGCCGCGGCACTGTCCGAACGCCTGGGGAACGCTGCGGCGTGCGCCCTGGAGACTGCGCTACTCGATGTCATCCTTCGGCGGTTCGGTCGCCCGGCCGCTGACCTTCTGGCCTGGCTCGACCCGCGCGAGCGACTATATCTTCGGCGATCGCGGTCGGTGCCCTATTCCTACGTGGTGGAGTCCAGCCGGCCAGTAGCCGAACAGCTCGACGTGCTCGCGGCCAATAGCGGCACGTCGCCGGCCGTGGTCAAGGTCAAGGCCCACGCCGACGTCGGACGGACGGTAGCCGATGTCAGGGAGATTCGAGCCACACCGATAACCGCATCCGCGTCGATCGTCATCGACGCGAACGGCATCTGGGACTTATCGACATGCCGAGGCCTGCAACCGATTCGGGACGACCTCGCCTGGGTCGAAGAACCCACCCGTCAACGTGATTGGGACGAACTAGCCGCAATCCGAAGGGATACCGGGTTGCCGGTGATGCTCGACGAATCGGTTACCTGTATCGCTGACCTGAACGCGGCTGTCGGCGCGGGTGCCGTCGATCTCGTCAATGTCCGGATCTCGAAATTTGGTGGGGTGATCGCGACGTCCCGAGCAATCACCAAGATCCTCCGACAGGGTAAGAGATTCCAGCTCGGTGTGCAGGTCGCCGAAGTCGGGCCGCTATGGGCCTTCGGACGCCATCTCGCGACACATTTGCGTGACCCAGTCGCCGTCGAAGCCGGTAAGCAGGACAGCTGGTTCCCAACTCCCACAACCACTCCGCCCTACTTCGTCGACAGACGAGAGCATTTGGCCACACCGATTACCGGCATCGGTTCCGGTGTGACTCCATCGGCCCATCTTCTCGCGGAGTTGGTCCCCTATGAGCCCATCGCAGATCCCGCTGACCGAAATCTAGAAAGGGTTGTCTCGTGACCGTCGCTAGCTCGCCCCGCCAACTGGAAGAACTACTGTCGCGCCGCGCGCGTTCGCTCTCGATGTCGGCACCCTACGCGGTGCCGTCCGCGCCGGCTGGCGCTCCACTTATCAACTTCGTCAATGGCGCGCCCGCCGCCGAGGCATTACCCGCTGACGCGATCGCCGATGCTGCCCGACTGGTTGTGAGTGAGCGTCCCGGCCGCAGTCTCGGGTATGGCCCCAACGCGGGTGATCCCCGGTTGCGAGAACTGATCGCCGCGAGGTACCAGGTCGATCCCCAGCGAGTCGTGGTCACCAACGGCGGCCTGCATGCCGTCCAGCTCGTTCTCGCGACGACGATAGAGCCGGGATCCGCTGTGGTCGTCGATACGCCGACATTCCCCGATGCCATCCGGCTCGTCGAAAACGCCGGAGGTCGTATCGTCGCCGTACCGACGGTCAACGGCACCAGCGATGTCGACCGCATCGAGGAGATCCTCGACGCTGACCGCGGTGAATCGATCCGGGTGGTCTATTCACTACCGGACCATCACAATCCGGCTGGCGGTACGCTGCCCTACGCCCAGCGCATCCGGCTTCTCGAAGCAGCCGAGCGCAACGGTGTTGTGGTCATTTCTGACAATCCGTATCGGGAACTCTCCTTCGATGCCCTCGAATCCGATTTCCCAACCGAATCGGCCAATCTGACCATCGCCGGTACCTTCTCGAAGACACTCGGTCCCGGGTTGCGCCTGGGCTGGGCGGTGGCACCGGCCTGGGCCGTTCCGCATTTGATCAACCAGCGACGTAGGCAGGACTTTCAACCCTCCGCACTCGCGCAGGCACTTGTCTTGCAACTGCTCGACGGTCACGACGATTGGTTCGCGCGGCTGATCGCGTCGGCGACGACGGTATATCGCGATCGAGAGGAGCGCGCGGCCTCGGGACTCGCCGCGGCCGGTGATGTGATCGCGTTCAGTCGTCCACGCGGCGGGTTCTTCCACTGGATCACAGTGGTCGACCCGAGCATCGATCTCACGGAGGTCGATCAGCGACTGCGGCAACGAGGCATAGTCATCTCGCGGGGAACGTTCTACGACCCGACCTTCAGCGGGCGTTACGACGATCACTTCCGGATCGCATATTCTCGCTTGCCCGTCGATCAACTCGAAGCGGGGGTTCAGGCGATAGCCGAGGAACTGACCGCGAGATGAGCGGCCCCGACAGTCCACCGGCTTCGGTTGCGGACTTCCTCGAGGGCGGGCATATCGCGGTGTTGTCGATTCCCGCCGCCGTCGCAGGCGAAGCGCCGCTGGCCACGCCACTGTGGTATTCGTTCGACCGAGAAGTATCGGAATTCACCGTCGTGACGCCACGCTCGAGTCGCAAGATGGCCTACCTCGCAGCTGGCAGGGCGGTGTCGTTATGTGTCGTCGGCGGTGAGGCCAATCAGGACTTCGTCGCGATTCGCGGGAAAGTGGTTGTGGCCGAACCGATCTCACACGCCGAGCGGGTGGCGTTCGTCCGCCGCTACCGGGGAGACGACGCCGAACGGTTTGTCTCGGAGTCTTCATTCGACGACGCTGACATGGCGGCAGTTCGAGTGCGTGCCGACCGGTGGAGGTTCAGAGTTCGGTGACGCGGCCGCGCGCGATGGTGCACGTTCTCTACGGGTTCTTCTTCCTGATGGGGGCGGAGACCTATGTCGTGAACCCGCTGATCCCGACGATCGGACGCGCGATGCGTGTCGATGCACCGGCTGCGGCTATCACCGTCACGGCATTCGTGATCGCATATGCGATCTCCGCGCCTCTGGTAGCCGCCGTGGCCACGCCCCGACGGCGTCCGTGGCTGGTTATCGCGGGGACGGTGATGTTCGCGGTCGGCAACCTCGCGTGTGGTGTGGCGTGGACATTCGACGTCATGATCGCGGGCCGAGTGCTCGCCGGAGTGGGCGCCGGTCTAGCGGCGCCGTCGGTGTGGACCCTGCTTTCGGCGATGGTTTCCGACGATCAGCGAGGGCGCGTCGTGGGGTATGGGGTCGCCGCGTACGGTGCCGGACAGGTTCTCGGGGTGCCCCTCGGCGCGTTTCTCGCCGAAGTGGTCTCCTGGCGCCTGGCGTTCGTGGCGATTGCGGCGGGTTTCACCGTGCTCATCCCGCCCTTGGTGGTGTTACTCCGTCGGCGTTATCAGTCATCAGGCAGTCATACTCCGGCAGCCGATCAGTCAGCGCCGCAGTTGCGCTACGCGGTCTTCGGCGCGCTGGTTCTGGCGCTTCTGGCGACCTTCTTCGTGCAGGCGGGACGGTTGGGTGCGTATAGCTTTGTCAGCAGTATCGCCGAGATGCGCTATTCGTCGACCACCAACGACCAGGGGCTGATTGGGCTCGCCGCAGGACTTGGAGCGATAGGAGGCTCGATTACGGCGGGGCGACTATGCGACTATCTCACTCGTCATACGCGATCCGCGCTCTGGGCGTCGATGGGTTTCGCCCTGATATTCATGGCTTTCGCGATCGTTTCATTTGCCACGCGATCGCCGATACTCTTTCTTGTCACCTTGGTGGGATGGTGTGTGGCGGGAGGCGGCTTCTACTCGGCTCAGCAAGTGTTCTTCAGTTCGCAGAGCGATACGATCAGGCAGTCGGCCATCGCTTGGAACGGCACCGTCATGAATATCGGGATCGCTGCCGGCACAACACTTCTCGGTCACTTCGCGCTTGGCGGAACCGTGTTCATCGTGGCCATGGCAGGCTTGGCCACCGTTGGTATCGTGATGCTCGGGGCGAGCTTGGCGGTGTACGCGCGTAGCCGGAATCCGGTGCCAGATCCACTCGTCGCCGTCCGGTGACTTGACGGCAACTCCGACGATGTTCGGTTTATGCGGTGCGTATCCTCGACACCATTACTAGGGTATGCAAGTATTTGTTGGATACTTGCAAAACCTAGTAACTGAGGAGGCCGCCGATAGTGGACACGGCAACCATAGAAAACGGACAGGGGGCGCCTGTCCTTTCGTCTGTCACCGGATCGGCAGCTGCCCTGGTCCTCAACCGCCCGTCATCGATCAATGCACTCGACCACGAGATGGCCGGCATCATTGACGAGCGCCTGCGGGCGTGGGAGGCGGACGATTCGGTGGCCGCCGTCGTCATCGCCGGTGCCGGGGAGCGCGGCTTCTGCGCCGGGGGCGACATCGTCGCTATCCACGCCGATGCCAACGAACTCTCGGGCCGGGACGCCGCGAACCCGGCAACCGACGCCGACGCCGCCGCATGTGGATCAGCGCTCTTCTGGGCCGACGAGTATCGCCTCAATGACTACATCTCCCGATACCCCAAACCCTATGTGGCTCTTATGGACGGCATCGTGATGGGTGGTGGTGTCGGCATCTCTGCACATGGCAACACTCGCGTCGTGACCGACCGAACAAGGCTGGCCATGCCCGAGGTTGGTATCGGGTTCGTGCCCGACGTCGGTGGCACACACTTGCTGGCCCGCGTGCCGAACGAATTCGGTACCTACCTGGCGTTGACGACGTCGGCGTTGTCGGGTGCCGACGCCATCGCGCTCGGTCTCGCCGACCACTATGTTCCCGCCGCCGCACTCGATGACTTTTGCGCCGCGGTGGCATCGGGTTCGGTGGGTGACGCCCTTGCCGCGCATGCGCGGACTCCGCCGGTTTCCACTCTTGTCGAGCAAGCGGAATGGATCAGCGAGGCGTTCGCGCAAGGTTCGGTTGCCGAGGTCGTCGCTGCATGCCGTGCGGTGGGAACCGACGCGGCGACCAAGGCCGCGGACAAGATCGCGAGCAAGAGCCCGACCGCGTTGACCGTGACACTTCGTTCACTGAGGGAGGCTAAATCCTCAGCCGCACTGGCTGATTCGCTACGCACTGAGTATCGCGTGTCGTTGCGGGCCCTACTGCATCCCGATCTCGCCGAGGGGATCCGTGCTCAGGTCATCGACAAGGATCGCAACCCGTCGTGGCGGCCCGCATCCCTCGATGACGTGTCCGCCGAGACTGTGGACGAGTTCTTCGAGCCGCTGCCCGACGACATCGAACTGAATATCTAACGCTGACAGTGCTGCCCACCCTGAATGGAATGTTATGACCG
This sequence comes from Gordonia sp. CPCC 205333, assembly GCF_048537885.1. Classification (NCBI taxonomy): domain Bacteria; kingdom Bacillati; phylum Actinomycetota; class Actinomycetes; order Mycobacteriales; family Gordoniaceae; genus Gordonia; species Gordonia sp. CPCC 205333. Next base: position 61,209 of record NZ_JBCLVI010000003.1, read on the forward strand.
ACCCCACCACTATCCTGCTGACTCGTGACGGCCGCGTCGGCGTCATCACGCTCAACCGTCCCAAGGCGCTCAATGCGCTCAACACCGAACTCATGAACGAAGTAGTCAGCGCAGCAACGGAACTCGACGCGGATACCGGCATCGGCGCCATTGTCATCACCGGGTCCGAGCGGGCTTTCGCAGCCGGTGCCGACATCAAGGAAATGTCGTCGCAGTCATATGCCGATGTTGTCGGGCAGCAGTTCTTCGCGGCCTGGGACGACCTCACTCGCCTGCGCACCCCGATTATCGCCGCGGTCAACGGTTACGCCCTGGGTGGCGGCTGCGAATTGGCGATGCTCTGCGACTTCATCATCGCCGGTGAGAATGCCGTCTTCGGACAACCGGAGATCAACCTCGGTGTCATTCCCGGCATAGGCGGCTCGCAGCGTCTCACCCGCGCTGTCGGCAAGCCCAAGGCGATGGACATGATCCTCACCGGTCGGCAGATGAAGGTCGACGAAGCCGAGCGTGCCGGCCTGCTATCTCGGGTAGTGCCGACCGAAGAAACGTTGTCTATCGCCGTCGACGTCGCGCGCACCATCGCAGCCAAGTCGGCGTTGGCGACGGGGGCGGCAAAGGAGGCGGTCAATCGTGCCTTCGAATCGCCCCTCGCCGAGGGGGTACGAGCCGAGCGGGCGTTGTTCTACTCAACCTTCGCGACCGACGATCAGACCGAGGGAATGGCAGCTTTCGTCGAGAAGCGCGAGCCGAACTTCACGCATCGCTGACCGAGGTGGCGACGAACCGACAGTGCCAGTTGCCCGACCGCTGAGTCACTCTGGACGATCTCTATTCGGCGCGCCACTCCGGTGCACGCTTTTCTGCGAATGCCCGCGGGCCCTCCCGGGCGTCTTTGCTGGAGAAGACCGTGATGACTTCTTTGGTATTGGCGGCCCACTGAGCGTGCTCGCTCGGTACCTCGCCGTCGAATATTCCTCGCGCGAGACGTTTGGACGCCTGAACCGCAAGTGGTGCATTGGCTGCTATTTCCTCGGCCAATGCGATCGCCGCGTCAAGGACTTCGGCGTCGGGCACTACCCGGTTGATCAGTCCGAGATCGGCGGCCTGCGTTGCGTTGATGGCGCGGCCGGTGAGGAGGATTTCCATGCCGATCTTCCTGGGGAGGGCCTCGACGACGCGGAATGCGCCGCCAGCGCCGGCGATGAGCCCGCGTTTCACCTCGGGTAGGCCGAAGCTGGCGCTTTCGGCGGCAACCGCGAGGTCGCTCGCAAGCACGATTTCGGTGCCGCCGCCCAGTGCCGTGCCGTTCACGGCTGCGATGACCGGGGTACTGATCGGGTGCGTGACCACGCCCGCGAAACCCCACTTCTGATGTTCGTGATTTGTGGGATTGATACCTTCCCCGCTCGCGATCGCCTTAAGATCGGCGCCCGCGCAGAAGGATTTGTCGCCAGCACCGGTCAACACGATCGCGCGGATCGCCGGATTCTGGTCGGCCTCTTCCAGGGCGATACCCAGGCCGTCCGCGACGGCGGAGTTCACCGCGTTACGTGCCTCCGGACGGTTGATGGTGACAACGGCTACATGGCGCCGATTCTCGACGAGGACGGCCTGAGTGTTTTCACTAGTCATAACTGAGTTCTCTATCACCTGGCGGCGTCGGGTGGCAATGGTGTCGTGAAATGTGTAGTGCGCCGATGCGAGAGGTTGAACCCGCACCGTGTTGCCCCTCGCGTAAATGGGCCTTTTCCCGGAAGGGGAGTGATCGGCAGAAGCCTATGTTGGGCTCCTCATCGAGGCGGCTGCCAGTCATATGCGATCCGACGGGTTCACCCCGAAGCGGCCGGACGAGCCGGGGCGCCGGTAGATTGAGCCGCTATGAGTGCCGACCTATCTGCTCACCCGTTATCTGATCACGTCGTCGTCGAATCTCTGGGTGCAGATCTGCGCGCGGCAGGCTATGACAGTGAAGGCGTGTCGGCATTACTCGGTGAGGAGGCGGAAGCGGCCTTGGCGGCGGGGTTATGGTGGCCCGCGCAACGCGCCTGCGCCGCGGCCGCGCGGCGATCGCCGGCCCTGGTTGCATTGATCCGTCTATTTCTGCTCGCCGAGGCGCTTGATGAATCCGTTGTGCGGGAAGGTTTTCCGACGACGTCCGTTGCCGACCTGCTTACACAGGGGGTGCTGGAACGGGTCGCCGATACCGAATATCGAAGCATCTTGGACATCCGCCCGTACGCGGACGACGCCGGGACGTATCTCCTGATCTCCGATCAGGACACGGGTCTACGCGATGGGCCGGTGAACCACGACCATGTGCTGGGGGTCGGCGGTGCGTCGATCTCATTGGCCCGCGCGGTGATTCGACGCCCAGCTCGCAGGGCCTTGGATTTGGGCACGGGATGCGGAGTGCAGGCTCTGCATCTCGCCGCGCACGCCGAGGATGTCGTCGCGACCGACACCAATGACCGTGCACTCGCGTTAGCCAGTGCGACCGCGCGCCTCAACGGCATGACATGGGATCTGCGGAATGGCAGCTTGTTCGAGCCGGTTCACGGCGAACAGTTCGATCTGATCATCTCGAACCCGCCATTCGTAGTCAGCGCCGGAGCACAGGACTATATTTATCGAGACTCAGGTGTGAGCGGTGATCGGTTGTGCGCCAAGCTTATCGCCGATCTTCCCGCGCACTTGGCACCCGGTGGCACGGCCACTGTGCTGGCGAACTGGATGGTTTTCGACGCTGACGACTGGCAGGCGCGTCCACGTGAGTGGTTCGCCGACTACCCGCTAGACGTATGGCTCGTGCAGCGAGACCTCGCCGATCCCATTTCCTATATCTCATTGTGGCTCGCCGACGCAGGGGAACCGGCGGACGTACTGGTGGCCCGGGCCGGTGCCTGGGCGGATTGGTTCGATGCGAACGGGGTCGTCGGCATCGGCATGGGTGTCATCACGTTGCGCGCCAAAGACATCGGTGATGACTCCGCGCCGGTCCACATTCTCGAAGAGATCACCGGGGCCGGGGAAGAAGTGACTGGGCCGGAGGCGGAGGCATTCCTCGCGCGTCAGCGCTACCTCGCTGAGGTGACCGATGCCGACCTGCTGGCGTTGCCGTTGTCGACCGCGCCGGTACTGCTTGAGGAGCAATCGCTACCGGGCGAGCAAGGGTGGCAGACGATTTCGCATGTAGTGCGACGACCAGGCGGGCCCGGCGCGGTTCTTGGGCTCGATGAAGTGTCGAAGGCACTCCTAGCTGGCTGTCGGGGTGAAGTGCCGTTGGGAACACTCATCGAGTTGTTGGCTGGCTATCACGGTGTCGAAGCGGACGCATTGGCGCAGGCCGCGATGCCGGTGGTCCGCGAGGCCATCGGCCGCGGCATTCTGCATGAGGTCTCTCGGCCCCCGGGAAAATCGTCCGAATAGTTGGTCACCGAGGGCAGAATGCCCCCGCCGAGGTGATATTCGGACGATTTTCCGGGTCATGCACCTCATCGACTCATCGTCCGCACGATCTGCGGAAGTTGGCCGGGTACCTTGTGCAACTTGGTGATTCCCAGTCCCCGCCGGAGCTCGGCCCAGCCCCAACACGCGCCGAAGACCAACAGCGTGACTATGACGACGGTCGTCGAATCCCACGGCCGGTGAGCTACGTGAATCGGCACGACAATCAATGCGATGGCTTGCAGGACATAGGAATCCAGACTGCGTGACCCCGTCATCACCAGCGGGCGAAGCCAATCTCGGCGCCACCAACTGAGAAGTATTCCGAAAACTCCGTAGATCGTCGGGATCAATACCCAGGCGCCGACGGCTCGCGCGGGTGCGAAATTCACTTTGTCGGCGAACTCCGATTCCATGTCGCTCCACGGCCCGGCGTCTATCACAAAATGGAAAGCGAGCCAGAGCGCAATCGATGCGATTACGAGCGCCGGCAAGAATTGTGCGATGCGATCGGCTACGCGCCATTCGCGCCATTTCCAGCCGACAATGACGGCTGGCACGAACATGAATTGCCAAGCGGCCCAGTTCTGTACGGGTGCACCGTCGATCGACGACATGATGTAAAACCAGTCAGGGCTGTCGAATTGGGCGTACACATAGAGCATTGCGGAAGCGCCGAGTACCAGCGGCCACCAATTGCGCATCAATGCGGGAAACAAAGCGAAGGCGCTAATTAGTAGCAACATGTAGAGCAAAAGAATATTGCCCCCGCTGGGTAGATAACGCATCGTCGCGGCCCAGATGAATCCCTCCGCCCACGAGTCCGGCATCGGCAGCAGGGTGAGCCAGCGGTGCCCAGCAAATGCGGCGGCCACCGCCACCAGCGAAATGGCCAGCTGGCACACGTACAAGACAACTACTCGACGTGCCAAGCGCCGGTACGCATAGTCGAGCGAAAACCGTTCGATCCAGCCGCCATAAACCAACCCGAGGACGAGACCGGATAACAACACGAACGCCGACATGCCGTCGACATACGGAAACGCGTGAGTCGGTGCGGCCAACATCGTGCCCAACGCGAAATGCTCGCCGATCATGCTCCAAATCGCTAGCCCGCGAACAGCGTCGATGCCAAGATCACGTCCCGATGCACGAGAAGGAAGCAGTCCCGGCGGCCACATTCGGCCCGCTCGCTTCGCTCCCGGCGCCGGCCACATTCGGCCCGCTCGCTTCGCTCCCGGCGCCGGGCCGGTGACCTCGGCTGACTCGCTGCTATTAGGTGTAGAGATCGGCAATTGCTTGCTGATGACCCTCGTGGATGACCTTGCGCTTAAGCTTCAACGTCGGGGTCAGCTCGCCGGTCTCGATGGTGAAATCAGTGTCGAGGATCGCGAACTTCTTGATGGCCTCAGCCTTCGACACCGTCTTATTGGCGGCGTCGATGGCCTCCTGCAATTCAGCCTTCAAACCAGCATGCTCGGCCAGCTCGGACAACGGCGTCGATGCGGGCAGATTGTTACGCTCCAGCCAACTCGGCACAGCCTCAGGATCAAGAGTGATCAGCGCCGCGATGAACGGCTTGTTGTCGCCAACCACGAGGGTCTGACTTACTAGCGCATGAGACCGAATCACGTCTTCGAGCTGAGCGGGCGAGACATTCTTGCCGCCGGCGGTGACGATGAGTTCCTTCTTCCGGCCAGTGATGTGAAGGTAACCGCCCTCCAACTTCCCGATGTCACCGGTGTGGAACCAACCGTCGACGATGGCATCCGCGCTGGCGGCCTCGTTATGCCAGTAGCCGCCAAATACGATGGGGCCCTTGAGCAGAACCTCGCCGTCGTCGGCGATGGCGACCGCAGACCCGGCGACTGGCCGGCCGACTGATCCCACCGACTGACCGTCAGGGCCGTTGAGGGTGATTCCGGCGGTGGTCTCGGTCAGGCCGTAGCCTTCATATACCGGAATACCCGCGCCGCGGAAGAAGTGACCGAGTCGGGCACCCAACGGCGCGCCGCCGGACAGTGCCGCCTCGCACTGACCGCCGAGCGCGGTGCGCAACTTCGAGTACACCAATTTGTCGAAGACCGTGTGCTTGACCTTGAGGGCCAGCCCGGCTCCGCCTTCGTCCTGTGCCTTGCTCCAGTCGATGGCGGTGGCGACAGCCTTCTTGAAAATGGAGCCCTTGCCGCCGTCAATGGCTTTCTGCTCCGCCGAGTTGTACACCTTCTCGAATACCCGTGGCACCGACAGGATGTAGCTCGGGCGGAAGACCGCGAAGTCGTCGAGAAGGGTCTTGATATCGCTGGTGTGTCCGAGGATGACTCGGTTCTCCACCGACGCGCAGACCACGGCGCGAGCGAAAACGTGCGCGAGCGGCAGGAACAGCAGCGTCGACTTGCCTTCGGACATCAGGTCGCCCATCGCAGCCTTCGTCGCGATGCACTCGGCGATGAAATTCGCGTGCGTCAAAACGACGCCCTTCGGCCGCCCGGTTGTTCCCGAGGTGTAAATCAGCGTCGCGGGATCTGCGGCGGAGGCCTTTGCGTGACGGGCTTCGAGTTCGGCATCATCGACCTCAGCACCGCGCTTCACCAGCTCAGCAACCGCCTGATTGTCGATGACGAGAGCTTCCCGCAAGTCGGCCGCGTTGTCGATGACGGTTTTGTGCTGCCCTTGCTGGGCGGGAGTCTCGATGATCAGCAACGACGACCCCGAGTCCTCCAAAATCCATTGCACCTGGTCCGACGCCGACGTGTCGTAGATCGCGACGGTCGTGGCACCCGCGCGCCAGATCGCGTAGTCGATAAGTGTCCACTCGTAGCGGGTCGCCGACAGCAGCGCGACGCGATCGCCGGCCTGCACGCCTGATGCGATGAGCCCCTTGGCTACCGCGTCCACTTCGTCGACGAATTGCTTCGCGGTGACATTGATCCACTGGTTATCAGTGCGCCTCTTGAACAGCGGGAGGGTGGGGCGCTCGGAACGGTAGGTGAGGACCGTGTCGACCAAGGTTCGGGTCGGGTCGATCTCGGCGACGGAAGGTGCGGAAACCTCTTGCATGTGCGGGATGCCCTTTCAGGCTGGCGCGTCGGGTCGGATCCGTCGGGAAAGCCGGATTTGACCACGAGACATAGACGGAAATCGGTGTTCTGGACCCTACCAGTTGGGTGGTAGCGGTCACACGGTGCGTGTGGCGGTCGTCGCAGCAACGACGACGATGCGACGAGCAGGGGGTTCAGCGGCTAGAGTAACCAGAGAAATGACTGAACAATCTGCAGCGACCTTCGACGGATTGGGTATTGACGAACGTGTTCGTCAGGCACTCGACGACGTCGGCTACGAAACCCCATCCCCAATCCAAGCCGCCACCATCCCGCCTTTGATGGACGGCCATGACGTTGTCGGGTTGGCGCAAACGGGCACCGGTAAGACCGCGGCCTTCGCCATCCCGATCCTCTCGAGGCTCGATTCTTCGGCACGCAAGCCGCAAGCGCTTGTGTTGGCTCCCACCCGCGAACTCGCGTTGCAGGTGTCCGAGGCCTTCGGCAAATACTCCTCACATATGCCCGACGTTCGCGTCCTGCCGATCTACGGCGGCCAGAGCTACACGGTGCAGTTGTCCGGTTTGCGCCGTGGCGCGCAGGTGATCGTCGGCACGCCGGGGCGTGTGATCGATCACCTCGACAAGGGCACGCTCGACATCTCGCAACTCGAATTCCTGGTGCTCGACGAGGCCGACGAGATGCTCACGATGGGTTTCGCCGAGGACGTCGAGCGAATCCTGTCCGACACTCCCGACTCCAAGCAGGTCGCGTTGTTCTCAGCGACCATGCCGAAGGCAATCGGCCGCCTCGCGAAGAAGTACCTGAAGAACCCGACCGAAGTTGCCGTCGAGTCGAAAACCGCTACGGCGCAGAACATCACGCAGAAATATCTGCAGGTGTCGCATCAGCGCAAGCTTGATGCGCTGACGCGTGTGCTTGAGGTTGAGACCTTCGACGGGATGATCGTATTCGTCCGCACCAAGCAGGCCACCGAGGAATTGGCCGAGCGGCTGCGGGCGCGTGGGTTCTCCGCGGTCGCGATCAACGGCGACCTCGCGCAGGCTCAGCGTGAGCGGACCATCAATCAGCTGAAGAAGTCGGCGATCGACATCCTCGTCGCAACCGACGTCGCGGCCCGTGGTCTCGACGTCGACCGCATCTCCCACGTCGTGAACTACGACATTCCGCACGACACCGAGTCGTATGTGCACCGCATCGGCCGCACCGGTCGCGCCGGACGGTCGGGTACTGCGCTTCTCTTCGTCTCACCGCGTGAACGACACCTGTTGCGGGCCATCGAGAAGATGACACGACAGCCGCTCGAAGAGATCGATCTGCCGTCGGTCGACGATGTGAATACCCAGCGCAAGGAAAAGTTCGCCGATTCGATTACCGCGAACCTTGGCTCGGACAACCTGGATCTATTCCGTGGACTCGTCGAGAAGTATGCGCGCGAGAATGACGTAGCGATGGCAGATGTGGCGGCCGCGCTCGCACTGGAGACTCGTGACGGCGGATTCCTGATGTCACCGGATCCGCCCAAAAGTGAGCGTCGGGAACGTCCGGAACGGTCGTCTGATCGGGCGCCTCGCGGTGGCGGCAACTTCGCGACATACCGAATTGCCGTCGGCCGTAAGCACAAGGTGTCGCCGGGTGCAATCGTCGGCGCCATCGCTAACGAGGGTGGACTGACCCGCGGAGATTTCGGCAATATCAGCATTCGCGACGACTTCAGCCTGGTTGAGCTGCCCGCGGATCTCGACAACCACACGCTGGCATCACTGCGTGACACGAAGATCGGCAAGACGCCGATAGATATTCGTCGTGATCAAGGCCCTCGCGGCCGAAGTGGTGGCAATGGCGGCGGACATGGTCGTCGTCGTGAGGGCGGTTACGCCAAACGCGGCGCACCGAAAGTAGCTGGTCGTCGCCGCGCCTGAGCTCTTCATTCCACCTTCCCTATAGCAAATCACTCGTCATCTGCGCATGCCCCCTTGCCACGTCGTAATAATTCCGTAACCTGGAGTCGGGTCAACGAATTACACGTATGGACAAGAACGGTGGATCATCTGGTGGGCGCAGGGGAATGGAAGACTGGGGAATGGAACCGGGTCGACTCGATTTCGGCGACCGGCGCGATGCGGGTTGTCGGCCAGGGGCGCGGCGTCGTCGTTGATGCACGACCGCAGGTGCGTAGGCATCAGGGCAGCCTGCCCGGCGCTGTCGTCGTAGATCCGGGCGAGGTCGGTCGCGTGTTCGGCGGGACGTCGACCGGCTGGGTGCACCACGATTCGGAGATTGCGGTGGTCTCGGTGCCGTCGGAGGCTCCCCGGATTGCTGCGGAGATCGCTGACATGGGCTATCGGAACGTGCACTACGTCGACGGTGGTTACAGTGCGATGAACCGTGTGGCGCAACGGGATTCGCGCTAGTTTCCCTGTTGTTGGCTTAGTCCTTTTGGGCTGAAGTCTGCGCTCTGGTTGATGTTGAGGGAGTATGCGCCTCGTCGGACTTGGTAGCGCAGATTTCGGCCACGTCTTTCCGAAGTCTGCGCCCGTGCTGATGCTGAGGAAACATTCACCTCGCCGGCGTCGAGGCGACAGCTTGCAGTGGGGTTGTGTCGGGGGAGGCGTGGTTCGGCGGCAGCCTGGACAGTTGAACGGCATGTGGATTGAGTTTGGTTGTCCACCTTACGTTTCGACGTCGAACTGAATACTGCACGGTGGTCGACGTCGAGGGAACATCTACCCTGCCGCGCCTGACGACGCAGACTTCGGCCTCGATCCCAAACTGCGCCGTGGTCGACGCCGAGGGGCCATCCACCTCCTCGCGCCTGCCCACGCAGGTTTCAGCCAACATGCAGGCAAAGGCGCAGCTCTTCCGCCACCTGGCGACGCGCCAGAGTTGACCGCCGCTCAGGCGAGGGCCGCGACGCCGGCGCGGATCATCTCTGCGGTCTCGTCGGGATTCGAATCGCGCCGGACGAGTAGACCCGTCGCGAAACTGATCTTGTGGCCGCTGTGGCGGGGAATTACGTGAAGATGAGTGTGAAATACGGTCTGCTGGGCAGCCCTACCGTCGTTGACCAGAAGGTTCACCCCGTCGGCGGCGATTCGGCTGGCACGTAGTGCCGCGCCCAGGCGCTGGCCGGCCATAAACAGCTTGCCGCCCATTTCGGGGTCGAGTTCGGCGAGATTGGAAGCGTGACCACGGGGGATCAACAGTGTGTGGCCGCGGGCGAGTGGACGAATGTCGAGAAAACCGAGCACATCGTCGTCGGCATAAACCTGTCGCGACGGAGAAGTTCCATCGACGATCGCGCAGAACACACATGACGTCATGAGCTATGACCCTAGCGGGGTGCGACTAGCCCGCGAAACATAACGATTCTATAACTTTGTTGAAGGGGGTGTGATCGCGACCACTGGGGTGTCGTCCGGGCGCTTCTAGCAGCGTTGATATCCACCAATCGAATCAACTGTTATTGACATCGATTGGTTACCCGCGAGGTTACTGGTCGGTATAACTGTCGGTAGGGGAAAAACATGAGGGTTCCCTCATTTTTCTATGTCATTATTGACACCACGTGCACGCCAGCAGGACCCATGGTGGAGTCCTTCCCTCGTCAAAGACATTGGGGGACAAGCGTGTTCGGTCGAAGCGACCATACCGTGGCAATTGATCCCCGCGTTCGGGGGCAATGGCCGCGAAAAGCAATAGATCCCCAACCGCAGGTGGCACCCGACAGTGTTCACCCGCCCGCTAGGAGTATCCGTGACAGTTGATCAGTTTCGAACCGATGCATCCCGTGCCGCCCATGCAGACCGTCCGTCATCACTGATCGACCGGATCGCCGCTGGTGAGCCATACGCGGTCAGCTTCGGTGGGCAGGGCGTCAACTGGTTGCCGACGCTCGCCGAACTGGTCATAGACGCCGAACTCGAGCGGAGCCTCGGGCGGGTCATCGACGCCGCCACCCGACTCCTGGATCCGGTCGCCGGTCAACTCCTGATCGCTCGGCCCGACGGCTTCGCTCCGATGACCTGGGTCCACGCTCTGGACGCTGGCGAAGCGACGCCGACTGAAAACACACTCACGAGTGCGCCACTGTCGGTCCCTGGCATCGTGCTCACCCAGATCGCCGCGATCGCTGCACTGCGCAAGCAGGGGCTGGACACAGTTGCCTACCCGCCGACGAGCATCGTCGGCCATTCGCAAGGCGTGCTCGCGGTGGACGCGCTATCAGCCGAACAGGACCAGACACCCGCGGGTGAGGGCGCACTGCTCGCACTCGCTCACTTGATCGGCGCGGCCGGTGGGATCGTCGCCGCCCGGCGAGGCCTGAGCATTACCGCAGACGGTTCGCCGATGTTGTCGATCACCAATGTCGTGCCAGCGCAGGTCGACGCAATCCTCGCCGACTACGCAGCGCAACGTGGCGGATCGGGACGTGACGCGTCGGATTCGACCCTTCCGGTCGTCGCGATCCGTAACGGACGGCGGTCCGTCGTCGTGGCAGGTGCGCCTCGCCATCTCGCCGCGCTACGTGACGAATGTGAACGTCTCGCGGCGGCCGAAGCCGATGATCGGAAACGAAAGGTCACCGGCGGCAGTCCATTCGCCCCTGACTTCGACTCGCTCGACGTCTCCATCGCGTTCCATCACCCGGGAATGGCTGAGGCCGTCGACCTCGTCGCGACCTGGGCTGCCGAATGCGGCCTTGACGCGCAGTGGGCGCGCCGGCATGCGACGTCGGTCTTCATCGATCATGTTGATTGGGTCAGCACCATTGACGACGTGGTTGCCGACGGTGCCAACTGGATTCTCGACTTCGGTCCGGCCGACGTCGTGACGCGACTGTCGGTGCCGCTGGTCCGGGGCGCGGGTGTCGGGTTGGTCGCGACCGCGTTGCGCGTCGGCCAGCGCAATTTGTTCAGCCCCGGCGGAGTGCCGGAGGTTCCGCGTCCGTGGGCTCAGTACGCTCCGCGGTTGGTGACCCTGCCGGATGGACGCACTGTTGTTGACACCGCCTTTACCCGTCTGACCGGGCGGTCACCGATCCTGCTGGCAGGTATGACTCCAACGACCGTCGATCCGGCGATCGTCGCTGCCGCGGCGAATGCCGGCCACTGGGCTGAGCTGGCCGGTGGTGGTCAGGTCACCGAGGAGATCTTCGCGCAGAATGTCGCCAAGCTGACCGAACTTTTGGAGCCCGGCCGACAGGCGCAGTTCAACTCGTTGTTCCTCGATCCATACCTGTGGAAACTCCAGCTCGGCGGCAACCGCATAGTGCAGAAGGCTCGCGCGCAAGGTGCGCCGCTTGACGGCGTGATCGTGACCGCTGGCATACCCGAGCTCGACGACGCCGTCGCGCTTGTCGACGAACTGGCTGAGGCTGGACTGCGTCATGTCGCGTTCAAGCCGGGCACGGTGAGCCAGATCCGCGACGTCATTCGGATCGCGGCCGAGATGCCACATCACCCGATCATCGTGCATATCGAAGGCGGTCGGGCCGGCGGGCACCATTCCTGGGAAGATCTCGACGACCTGCTGCTGGCCACCTACGGTGAGCTGCGTGCGCGGACCAATGTCGTGGTCTGTGTCGGCGGCGGCATCGGTACACCTGACCGGGCCAGCGAGTATCTGTTGGGTACGTGGGCGCACCGGCATCACTATCCGACGATGCCGCTCGACGGCGTACTGGTCGGCACCGCCGCGATGGCGACGCTGGAGGCAGCCACGGCACCCGAGGTCAAGCAGCTACTCGTCGACACCGAGGGCTGCGACGAATGGATCGGCGCGGGACATGCCGCCGCCGGCATCGCATCGGGCCGCAGTCAGCTCGGCGCCGACATCCACGAGATCGACAACACGGCATCGCGCTGCGGCCGCCTGCTCGACGAGGTTGCCGGCGACGCTGACCTCGTAGCTGATCGTCGTGACGAGATCGTCTCGGCGATGGCGCAAACCGCGAAGCCCTACTTCGGCGATGTCGCGCGAATGACCTATCGCGAGTGGTTGGAGCGGTACGCGACGCTTGCCGTCGGCGATGGCCAGCATGATCAGTTCCCGTGGGCCGACGTCACTTGGCAGCGGCGATTCATCGAGATGTGCCAGCGCACCGAAGCGCGGATGAACGATGCGGACACCGGTGCTATTCCGACGATGTTCGGTGCGAGTGACGCCACCGATGATCCGCATGCTGCTCTTGATGCGTTGGTCAGCGTGTACCCGGCGGCCGAGGTCGACCTTCTCCATCCCGCTGACGTCGCATTCTTCATCGAACTGTGCAAGACACCGGGAAAGCCGGTGAACTTCGTCCCGGTCATCGACAAGGATGTGCGCCGTTGGTGGCGCAGCGATTCGCTGTGGCAAGCTCACGATTCCCGCTATGGCGCCGACGCCGTGTGCATCATTCCCGGCCCGGTGGCGGTCGCGGGAATCACTCGCGTCGACGAGCCGGTTGGCGATCTGTTGAACCGCTTCGAGGCGCGGGTTGCCGAGGATCTGGCGACAGCGGGGGAGCAGCCATTCGACATTGATTCCCGGCGGCGCGGTCAATTGGCCGGTGCGGGAGCCATTTCCGCGCTGCTCGCCGCCGACGACGTGCGCTGGGCGGGCCGGATGGTGCCAAGTCCAATCGCGTTGCTCGGTGATCGAGACCAGTGGGAGATCGTCGATCCGCGACGTGCCGAGCACGCCCCCTCTGGCGCGGTAATCGCCGCTGCAGGCGAATCAGATACCACCACAACAACTTTCGACATCATCGTGCCTATCGCGAAGTCGTCGGTGCGGATCCCGGTGCGGGTTCCGGCGTCGATTCTCGACGGTGGCAGTCCGATCGTGGGGCTCGACGACGCCAGTGTTGCGATGCTCGACATCCTGCGTGTGGCAGCCGGCGGCGAGTTGGCGCACACAACTGTCAACGAGCTCCGGGTGAGCTCGCAGACCGTGGTGGCCTGGGACGCCGACAGCGTCGCCGACCACGCCGCTGTCACCGGCTACACGCTGCCGACCAGCCTTCGCCCGACGACGACGGCCCAGGAATTGGGCTTCGCCGTGCCCGACACGCTGGTCGGCGCCTGCTGGCCGAGTGTCTTCAGCGTCATCGGTGCCGCGCGAACCGCCGACGGTGTACCGGTTGTTGAAGGTCTGCTCGATTTGGTCCACCTCGATCACTCGGTGCATGTCGTCGGTGAGATCCCCTCGGCGGCAACGCAACTGCGAGTCGATGCCGCCGCGGTGTCGGTTGTCGATGCCAATGTTGGCCGGGTAGTCGAAGTTGAAGTTGGCGTCGTCGATGTCGAGACCGAGGTTGTCGTCACATCCTTCGTCGAGCGATTCGCGATCCGTGGACGTCTTGGAGAAGCCGAACTGGCCGACCCGCAACGTGCCGGCGGGGCAAGTAGCGATGAGCGGTCAGCGCAGCGCAAATTGCTGCGATCGGCAACGATCACCGCACCTCACCAGATGAACGGGTTCGCTTTCGTCTCAGGCGATCACAATCCAATCCACACCGACGTCAACGCGGCAAAACTGGCCGGGCTCGGCACACCTATCGTGCACGGCATGTGGCTTTCGGCCGCCGCGCAACAGGTGGTTACCGCAACCGATGCGCGTAATCCCATTCCGGCGCCCCGTCCGATTCGCGGCTGGACCGCGCGATTCTTGGGAATGGTTCGGACCGGTGACCAGGTTGCCATTCGGGTCGACCGCGTCGGACTCGACGCCGGCCGCGAAGTCATCGAAGTGACCGCGAAGGTCGACGACAATCTGGTGATGGCGGCCACCGCGCTGCTCGACGCGCCGCGTACCGTCTACGCGTTCCCCGGGCAGGGGATCCAGTCCAAGGGCATGGGCCTGGACGCGCGCTCGCGGTCGAAGGCCGCACGCGAGATCTGGGATCGGGCTGACACCCATACCCGTGCGGCCCTTGGGTTTTCGATCTTGGCGGTAGTCCGTGACAATCCCACCACCCTGGTCGCCGATGGCGTCACCTACCAACATCCAGATGGGGTGTTGTATCTGACCCAGTTCACTCAGGTCGCCATGGCGACGCTCGGCGTCGCGCAGATCGCCGAGTTGAAGGAGTCCGGCGGGTTCGTCGACGACGCGATCACCTGCGGACACTCGGTTGGCGAATACAACGCGTTGGCGGCCTGCGCCGGGGTACTGCCACTGGAAGCCGTACTTGAGGTTGTCTTCCAGCGCGGATCGGCGATGCACCATCTCGTTCCACGAGATGACCTGGGCCGCAGCGACTATCGAATGGCGGCCATTCGGCCCAGCCAATTCGGTCTGGCCGATGACCACGTCGCCGACTACGTTGCGCAGGTGGGCTCCGACGCCGGCGAATTCCTCGAGGTCGTGAACCTCAACCTGCGCGGGTCGCAGTATGCGATCGCGGGCACCGTCCGAGGGCTGGAACATCTGGAAGCCGACATCGACCGTCGCCGTGCTGAATTCGGCGGCAAGAGGGCCTTCATCCTGGTCCCGGGCATCGATGTGCCGTTCCACTCCACGGTATTGCGCGACGGCGTCCCGGCATTTCGGGAACGCTTGGCCGAGCTGTTGCCCGCCGACTTGGACCCGAATATTCTGATCGGTCGGTATATCCCGAACCTGGTACCGCGTCTATTCAATCTCAGTCGTGAATTCGTCACCGAGATAGCGGAACTGGTGCCCTCGGAGCCACTTAACGCGGTACTCGCCGACTTCGACGACTGGGCGATTCGTCCGTCCGAACTCACTCGCGTGGTCCTGATCGAATTGCTGGCGTGGCAGTTCGCCTCGCCGGTGCGGTGGATCGAAACTCAGGACCTGCTGTTTTGCGAGCCCGAGCAGGGGGGCTTGGCGATCCAGCGGTTCGTCGAGATCGGTGTCAAGAGTGCCCCGACTCTGTCCGGGCTGGCCACCAATACCCTCAAACTCGATGGGTTTGGCGGTGCGGTCACCGAGGTACTCAACGTCGAGCGCGATAGTGCAGTCGTTCTCGCCCAAGACGAAGGTGTTGAGCCCGAGGAGGATTCACTTCCAGACGTGCCGGCCGAGTCCGTCGAAGAAGGCGCACCGGCTGCCGCCGCACCGGTTCCCGCGGCTCCGGCTGCGGCAGCAGGCCCCCGACCCGACGACCTGCGATTCGGGCCAGCCGACGCAGTGACCGCGGTTATCGCATTGTGGACCAAGATTCGTACCGATCAGATCGGTGCGGTCGACACTATCGAGGCACTCTGCGACGGCGTGTCCTCCCGTCGGAATCAGTTACTCCTCGACGTGGGAGCCGAGTTGAACCTTGGCGCCATCGACGGTGCTGCGGAAGCGGATATGACCGCATTGGCATCGACTGTCGAGACGTTGGCCCGCGGCTACCGTCCGCTCGGCGCGGTACTCACCGACGCAGTCGGCGATCAGATGCGTAAGGTGCTCGGACCGGTAGGCAAGCGCCCGTCGTATATCACCGACCGCGTTGCCGATGTCTGGCAACTGGAATCAGGTTGGGGACTGCATACGCTCGTCGCGCTGGCGCTGGGAACTCGCGAGGGTGCCAGCGTTCGCGGTGGTGACCTGGGTGACCTGCTCGACGACTCGGTCGGCACTGTCGATGCGCTCGACGCGCTGATTGATCGAGCCGTCGCCAGTGTCGGTGCGGCGCAGGGGATTTCGGTCTCGCTCCCGAGTGCGGGTGGGTCTGGCGGAACGACTGTCGACGCCGCGGCATTGAGCGAATTCACCGAGGCGATCACCGGGCGGAGCGGCGCGCTCGCTTCAGCCGCGTACACGGTCTTGAGCAAGCTTGGTCTGGTGGACGACGAATCGGTGGCGCTGCCCGAGGCCGACGACGAAGCAGCGGTGCTGGCCGAGCGGGTAAGCGCCGAGCTGGGATCGGACTGGGCGCGCACTGTTGCACCCTCCTTCGACGAGAACCGCGCGGTACTGGTCGATGACCGATGGGCTTCTGCCCGTGAGGATCTGGCACGGCTATGGCTGCTCGACGATGAGCATGTCGACACCGAATTCGAATCGTTGACCACACGCTTTGTCGGAGCGGGCCATACCGTCGCCCAGCAGGCGACCTGGTGGCAGGGTAAAGCGCTCGCGTTGGGCAACTCGGTGCACGCACGCGCATACGGCGCTATCGCACATGAAGCCGAAGACCCCAATGTTGGCACATGGTCTGATGACATCGCCGTCGTCACAGGTGCGAGTGCCGCGTCGATCGCGGCTGCCGTCGTCGGCGAATTGCTGGCCGGCGGTGCCACAGTCATCGCGACGACGTCGCGGCTCGACTCCAAGCGGCTCGACTTCTATAAGGAGCTCTACCGGAACAATGCCCGCAAAGGGGCGGCGCTCTGGGTGGCTCCAGCCAACTTGGCCTCCTACACCGACGTCGACGACCTCGTCGAGTGGATCGGCGGCGAGCAGACCGAGAATCTGGGCAGCACAACGGGAATCGTCAAACCGTCGATGAAACCAACACTGCTGTTCCCATTCGCGGCACCCCGTGTCGCGGGCGACCTCACCGATGCCGGAGGCCGTGCCGAACTGGAGATGAAGGTGCTCCTATGGTCGGTGGAACGCCTTATCGCCGGACTCGCCGACGTGCATGCCGACCACAACATCGACGCGCGGGTACACGTGGTGCTGCCGGGTTCACCGAACCGTGGCATGTTCGGCGGTGACGGTGCCTACGGGGAATCGAAGGCGGCACTCGATGCGCTGGTCACACGTTGGTCTGCGGAGGAGTCATGGCAGTCCAAAACAACTCTGGCGCATGCTCTGATCGGGTGGGTGCGCGGCACCGGGCTGATGGGGCACAACGACGGAATGGTCGCGGCGGTCGAAGCTGCCGGCGTACAGACTTGGGCCACTGAGGAAATGGCCGCCGAGTTGCTGAAACTGTGCACCCCGGCGCAGCGTGCCGCGGCACGGTCGAAGCCGATTGAAGCCGACTTCACGGCAGGACTCGATCCGGCGTTGATTGACCTGAAAGCTCTCGCGAGCGCGGCGTCGGAGACGGACGAAGATTCGGAGACGCCCGCTGTCGAGGGAACCAGCATCAACGCGCTGCCGGCTCCGGCCCGCGCTCGGGAACTAGCGCCAATGTCGTGGCCGGAGATCAACTCCGCACCGCAGGACATGGTGGTAATCGTCGGTGCGGGTGAACTCGGTCCATACGGCTCGGCGCGCACTCGCTTCGAGATGGAGGTCGACGAAAGGCTATCGGCCGCAGGTGTTTTGGAACTGGCCTGGAATACCGGTCTGATCACCTGGGAGGCGACGCCGAAACCCGGGTGGTACGACACCGAGTCCGGGGATCCGGTCGCCGAAGCAGATATCGCCGACCGCTATCACGACGAGGTCGTCGCGCGATGCGGTATCCGTCGCTACGCGGATGACAATGAGATGATCGATAACAGCGCTCCGCTGTTGACGTCGGTATTCCTCGACGATGACCTATCGTTCGTCGTCGCTACCGAGGCCGAGGCGCGGGCATTCGCGTCAGCCGATCCCGAGCGCACAAAGGTTGCCCCGAACGCGGCGACCGGTGATTGGCAGGTGACACGTCTGGCCGGCACCGAGATTCGAGTGCCGCGCCGATTCGCGTTGAGCCGCACAGTCGGTGGCCAGATCCCGACCGGATTCGATCCGACTCGATGGGGCGTGTCGGCCGATATGGTCGAGTCGGTCGACCGGGTTGCGCTGTGGAACCTCGTCGCCACCGTCGATGCCTTCCTGTCGTCGGGCTTCTCGCCCGAGGAACTGATGCGATGGGTCCATCCAGGCTTGGTGGCTAACACGCAGGGAACCGGTATGGGCGGCATGACGTCGATGCGGTCGCTCTATCTCGACACACTCCTGGGTGAGGCGAAGGCGAACGACATCCTGCAAGAGGCATTGCCCAATGTTGTTGCCGCACACGTGGTTCAGTCGTATATCGGCTCCTACGGTGCGATGATCCACCCGGTTGCCGCGTGTGCCACGGCGGCCGTGTCGGTGGAAGAGGGCGTCGACAAGATCAAATTGGGTAAAGCGATGTTCGCGGTCGCTGGTGGATTCGATGACCTGGGCATCGAAGGCATCGTTGGATTCGGCGATATGTCGGCGACAGCGGACTCGGACAAGATGAGTGCACGCGGAATTGATGATCGACGGTTCTCCCGAGCCAATGATCGCCGGCGCGGCGGATTTGTCGAATCCAACGGCGGCGGAACGGTTTTGCTTGCCCGTGGCGACGTCGCGGAGCAGATGGGACTGCCGGTCCTGGGTGTTGTCGCCCATGCCCAAAGCTTCGGCGACGGCGTGCATACATCCATTCCGGCTCCGGGACTCGGCGCACTCGGCGCGGCTCGTGGCGGGCGTACCTCGCCGCTGGCGACGGCGCTGAAATCGCTCGGGGTGAGCCCCGACGACGTCGCGGTGATCAGCAAACACGACACTTCAACGCGTGCGAACGATCCCAACGAGGCGAAACTGCACGAGGAGTTGGCGTCTGCGATCGGACGCAATGACGGTGCTCCGCTATTCGTCGTCTCGCAGAAGTCACTGACCGGGCATGCCAAGGGTGGCGCGGCAGCCTTCCAGCTAATCGGGCTGTGCCAGATGCTGGGCGAAGGCGTGATTCCGCCCAACCGAAGCCTCGATTGCGTTGATGACGCGATGGAGAAATTCAGCCATCTGGTCTGGCCGCGGGAGACGTTGCGAATGGCTGGCAGGTTCCCGCTCAAGGCCGGTCTGCTGACCAGTTTGGGCTTTGGCCACGTCTCCGGATTGATCGCCGTGGTACACCCGGAAGCCTTCGTCGCGTCGCTCGACGAGTCGGCGCGAGATGCCTACCGCGTTCGTCGGGCCGAGCGTCTGCGCGACGGTAATCAGCGAATACTAGATGCCATGTGCGGTGGCAGCCCGGCCTACCGGCGACCGCCGAATCGCCGCTTCGACGAAGCGGCGTCCGAGGCGCGGCAGGAGACCGATCTGTTGCTTTCTGCCGATGGTCGCCTGGACGTCGACGGCACCTATGAGGCACAACCCGCGCGATGAGTGTGCTGGGGTTGGGGATCGACGTGGTGTCGATCTCCGAATTCGAGGAGCAGCTGCGTCAGCCGGGCACGACATTTGGTGATCGGTTCACCGTGGGAGAGCGACGTGATGCGGCGGCCGGGACGGGCAGCGATGCCCGGCACCTGGCCGCGCGGTGGGCCGCCAAAGAAGCGGTGGTCAAAGCGTGGTCGGTGAGTCGCTTCTCGCGCTCACCGCTATTGCCGATCATCAGACACAGTGACATCGAGGTGGTGACCGATACCTGGGGCCGACCGGGTATTCGACTCACCGGGGAAATTGCGCAGCACCTCGCCGGCACCAGAGTGCATATCTCGCTGACCCACGACGGGGACACCGCAGCAGCGGTCGCACTCATCGAAGATGAGGCGTAGCGGCCGATCAGTCGTCGGCCGCAGTCGTCTCCTCCAAAAGGAGGTATCCGGCCAACATGCGCTTGAGTTCGGTGACCGTCGACTCGTGGTCGTGGCCGTCCTGCACGGAGAAACTCAGTAGGGAGTACGCGGTGTGCACCAGCACCTGGGACATCATCGTGCGCCGCGTGCGTTGATCGGGCGTCAGTGGTGCGAGGAGCCGCTCAACTTGCTGCGCGAGGATCTTCTCGTTGAGGCTCGCCGTCGCACGCGTGGCAGGTGTCGACTGCACAGCGAGCCATACCGCGCGGCGGGATGGATCGCTATGCCACAGCGCGGCAAGATGATCGAGATATTTCTCCAGGAGATTGGGCCACTCGAGGGACGGGATCGCGGAGGCGAATTCGGAGAGTTCATTGCTCACCGAGACAGTGTCCTGACGATCGAGTTCGCAGACGATGACGTATTTGTTGGCGAAATACTGATAGAGCGTGCCGATCGGAACTTCCGCCCGCGCCGCGATCTCCTCACACGTCAACGATTCGAATCCAACTTCGATCAGCAGACTGCGTGCCTCAGTGAGCATCGTGTCGAATTTGCGTCGACTGCGTTCCTGAGTCGGCCGCTTACGCGGTATGAGCGGACCGGTGACGGGGGAGGGCACCATAACTGGTGACAGTGGCTAGATCTTGAGGTCGCGGCGAAGTTTCGCGACGTGACCGGTTGCCCGCACGTTGTACATCGCGGCTTCGATGACGCCCTTCTCGTCGACCAGGAAGGTCGACCGGATTACGCCGGTCACTTTTTTGCCGTACATCATCTTCTCGCCGAAAGCGCCCCATTTGGTCAGGACCTCTTTGTCGGGATCGGAGAGCAAGGGGAAGGTGAGTTCTTCGGTTTCTGCGAATTTCGCCAGTTTCGCCGGTTTGTCGGGGGAGATACCGATGACGTCGATGCCTTCGCCATTCAACTCGCCAAGATTGTCGCGAAAGTCACAGGCCTGTTTGGTGCAGCCCGGCGTCGAAGCGGCCGGGTAGAAATACACAATCACCTTTCGCCCGGTGAAATCCGACAAAGACACCGAATTGCCCTCGGCGTCCGGGAGGGTGAACGCGGGAGCCGGGTCGCCGACGTTCAAGCGGTGATTGGCAGTCATGGGGAAAGGCTAACCCATGCGAGGAATGCGTAGTTCTCAGCGGTGGGACGGTGGCACGACAGGCCAACATTGGGCGTTGGCGCACGTCGTGGAACCTGTATCATCGGGTGGTTGAAACAATTTCACGGGGCCGGCGCCGCGGCCCCACTTTCTTCTGCACTGAGGAGGCCGTCCGTGGGCGGGAATACCGAACGTATTGAACAGGACATCGCACGCGCGCGAGAGGACCTGGCGAACACGCTGGATGCTCTGGCGGAGCGAGCAAATCCGCAGCGTCTCGCCGACGAGGCGAAGAGTAAGGCACTCGTGACGCTGAATCACCCGGCCGTGAAGTACTCGGCAGCGGGTGTCGGGGCACTCGTTCTTCTCCTCTTGGTGCGGAAAGTGGTGAAGTGACGAAGCGTCGTCTCAAGGCTGCCTTCGCGGTCACCCTGGTCGGGGTGACGGCGGCGGCGCTTGCCTCCTGCTCCAAATCCCCGTCATACAGCGATGCTGTCGACTCGGTCGGCTCGTTCAGTGCCTTCTCGCAACCTGAACTCGATGTCACCGGTTGGCAGAACAAACCACTCCGCGATTCGGCCGTCGGGGTGATGCCTGGTGCACCGATTACGGTGACTTCGCACAACGGCGACCTCTCCGCGGTTACCGTCTCCGGACCGGACGGTCCGGTGAAGGGCAAAGTGTCGCCCGACGGCGGGAGTTGGGTCAGCGCCAGCGCACTCGACTACGGCTCGAAGTACACGCTCACCGCAGCGGCTCGGGGCGTCGACGGTGAGAACGCTCGCAAGATCAGTTTCACCACCAGTTCGGCGTCGAATTTCGCCAATGCCACGTCGATCACCGACGACGGCGAGACGGTCGGCGTCGGTCAGACGGTGGCGATCAACTTCGACGCGCCTATCGAGAACAAGCGCAACGCCGAGAACGCCATCAAGGTCACTACTGACCCCGGCGTCGACGGTGCCTTCTACTGGATCACTGATTCGATGGTCCGCTGGCGACCCGAGCATTTCTTCAAGCCGGGCACTAAAGTCCGAGTCGATGTGCGTACCAAGGGAATTGACCTGGGCGGCGGAACCTACGGGCAGAACAATCTGACGACCAGTTTCAAAGTCGGACGAAGCCTGATCGCTACCGCCGACGACCGCACGCACCAGATCAAGATCGCGGTCAACGGCAAAGTCGTGAAGACAATGCCTACGTCGATGGGTAAGGATTCGACGCCGACCAACACTGGCATCTATATGGTTGCCGAGCGGGTGCCAAGCGTCATCATGGATTCGTCGACCTACGGCGTGCCGGTCAATTCACCCGAGGGCTACAAAGAAGTTGTCTACAGTGCGAGCCGGATGTCGTTCAGCGGCATCTATCTGCACTCGGCACCGTGGTCGCTTGGCGATCAGGGCGTCGATGACGTCAGCAATGGCTGTCTCAACGTGAGCCCGGCGAATGCCGAATGGTTCTTGAACAATGCTCTGCGTGGTGACGTTGTGCAAGTCCGGAACACAGTCGGCCCGCCGCTTCCCGGCGACGACGGCCTCGGTGACTGGAATATCCCGTGGGTCAAATGGAAGAAGGGCAACGCGTAGAACGCTGTGCCGTCAGACACCCCGCGTCCGGTTCCTCGATACCGACGCGGGGTGTTTGCGTTGTGGGGTGTACCACATCGAATGATGTTGTGGCAGTGCATATCCGCTATAGAAGGCAGTATCCGGTCAGTCGACTTCCAGCCAGGGTTGACCAGGCGATTTCACATTGGGGCGCACTTGCTGTTAATGTTTTCCAGGCACAAACAGTGCCGACATGCAGGCGCCATTAGCTCAATTGGCAGAGCAGCTGACTCTTAATCAGCGGGTTCGGGGTTCAAGTCCCTGATGGCGCACAATTCGGAAGCCCCGTCACCCTCCGGTGACGGGGCTTCTCCCGTTTCCAGCCAGTGCAGATCGACGCCCGTAGCCATCGCCCACAGGATGAGCGTTGACCGACGCGGCTTCACGGTCCCGCGTTCATAGTTGGAGACCGTTCCACGGCTAGTGCCGATTGCCTCGGCTAGGCCGGGTTGGCTCAGCCCCGCGTCATCCCTCGCTGTGGATAGGCGAATGGTCAATCGGTTGAGATTTGGGACTTTGCCCCGAATGGCGATTCCTTGCGTCATGTGTGCAGCTTAGTCATTTCGCAGTTCAGGCGCAATCGCGAGAACTTACGCGTTTGCGCATGTTGCGCAATCGACTTACATCCATGTAACTTGCGCATATGCACAATCTTATCGGTTCGGCAGAAACCGCACGCTTGCTCAAGTGCTCTCGCGCGACTGTGCAGCGTCGCGCCCTCAACGGCGATCTGGACGTTGCATATCGCGGGCCGGGAAAGACTGGTGCGTATCTGTTCGATCGCACAGGCGTTGAGGCTTTGGCGAAGGTAAGCGCGTGAGTACGGCGGGGACGGCGTTCTGGCTGCTGCTGGCCGCGCTAGTGGTCGTGTGGATCGTTGCTGACTTCTACGCGGCGATGGGGGGTGATGAGAATGAGTGAACAGAAGATTGCGGAGCTGGGTGACCGGATTACGGTCGCGATGCTGATTGATGGTGATCAGGAAGACCTGTACAAGTTGCGGGCTGATCTGAAGCTCGCGACGTTGTGGGCGGATACCTATGACCAGGCGAAGCGCACCACCGAGGTTGTGTCGCGCACTGATGTAGCGGCGACGCGGCGTCAGCTCCAGGAAGTGCGCGCCACGGTGCTCGACGGGTTTGACCTCGAAGAGCAGGCACGGTTAGCGCACTTCCTGGGTGCTGAGCGACTGTTCTATTCGACTGGGGAGTCGTTGTGACCCTCCTCGGCGTCGATGGGCCTGCCGTCACTCAGGCGGTAGGCCCGTCCATCCCAATCGTCCTCAATGCTGCTGCCGTCGAGGAACTCCAACTTTCTAGCCATAACAGGCCCCTTACTGTGCAACGCGGGAGTGCGTCCCGCAGCGCATCGGCTGCTCGACCAGCCGATGCCACGCACAGTAGGGCAGTACCCCTGCATCTGTTAAACGATGCGGGGGCGCGCACACCGGGCGTTGACGCGACGCCCGCGCCCCGTCCTCGCGGGGCGTCCTCCGCCCGGTGTGCGCATTCTGAGGCTGGCCGGTTCACCAGTCGCGCGAACTCCGCGCCGAACGGTCGGTGTTGGCGTGATGGCCGGTGACGTGATCCGTGGGCCGTGGCCGGGTAGCGGCGACTCAACCGCCCCGCGTTCACCGAACCACCCAGCGGGCCGCACGCCCGCGCAGTGGCCCCCGGCGAACTCCCGGCCCGGTCGCCCGCTGCCAAGTCTCACCGAAGACCGCCGTGCGGCTGTCCTGGCCGCGCAACTGCGGTGCGTGCGGTGTGATCGGCCCTTTCAGAAGGGCACCGCACCACCCGGCCTGATCTGTCGGGACTGCCGTAATGATCCTGACCCCGGCCCACCGCCACCGTCTGAGGCGCTGTTCTAGGCCCAATCAAATCCCTTGCACCACAACTCAATAGCCAGCCCTTGCCCGGCTGGTGCGTCGCCCGTCAGAGGGGCTTCTCTGCACGTCTCGGCATGGCACGCGACCGAGACACCCCGATTAGATTGTGCCGCTGGTAAAGGCGGACTCGGGCAGCATCACCAACCAAATCGGTTGGGGCACAGTCAAATATCCCAGTCCCGACGCACCGAGTAATGCCCGGTGCGTGTCATAGGCTCCGGCTCCGGCTCCGACCGGCAAGACCTGTGATCCATGCGTCTTTGTGGACGCGGATTACAGGGACACCCACCTAACCCACTCACCAACCGGCAATACCCGATTCCCACCGTTGAGCGCAACGCTCACGGCCAAACAGAACAGGAACTACACGCGATGACCCGATACGTTGCGCTCGACCTCGAAACGACCAACCTCGACCCGCAGCTCGCGTTCCCGGTCGAGATAGCCGCCGTCACCTACGACCCCGACCCCAACACGACACCGGGCGAGCGATCAGACCCGTACGGCTTCACAACCGATTTCGTCCCCGCTCACGACGCGTCGATCATCCACGACGCCGAACCGGACGCCCTCGCGGTGAACCGCTACTACGAACGCCAGCTCTACAGCGTCAAGAGCACACCCGCCGAGACCGCCCGCGAAATCGACCGGCTAATCGACCAGCTCGACGGGGCAACCCTCGTCGGCGCGAATCCCGCCTACGACGCCACCGTTCTCTGGCGATACCTCATCGACGCATGGGCACCGGGCGCGCCCGCTCCCGCGCCGACCGCCCCGCCATGGCACTTCCGCCTCTACGACGTCGAGGTAGCTACCCGCGTCGCGCTAGACCTCGACTACACGCCCGGCCTAGCCCGCTGTCGCGAACTGCTCGGCCTCGGCCCACACGGCGGCGCGCACACCGCGATCGGTGACGCCTGGGCAACCCTCGATGTGTTCCACGAACTAGAACAACGTCGGGCTGCGTCGTTGTGAGCGACAACCTCTGGCGAGTCAAGCGCCGCAACGGCTTCAAGAATCCGTGGACCGTTCAACGGCGGCACTGGCTGGCCTGGCGTGTGGTCGGCCACTTCGCAACGCACGCCGAAGCGATCAGCGATGCCAACCGCCGCGCGCGACCTGACCGCCGGGACTACGCGTTGGCGGGGCCATGACGCGCCCGAAGTGGGGCGGCGCGACCGCCGCTCGACTGGTTGCCTTGACCCTCGCCACGTTCGGGCGGGTGTGCCACCTATGCGGGCGGGAGGGCGCGACGACTGCCGATCACGTCATTCCACGCAGCAAGGGCGGCGCTGACGCGCTGTTCAACCTCAGGCCTGCTCACCGCCGATGCAACCAACAGCGCGGCGACATGCCACTTAACGAGTGGTTCGCCAAACACCCGATCAACACCATCCCGCCACCCTCGCGTCAGTGGTTCACCAAACCCATTGCTACACAACCCATTACAACGACAGATAGGTAAGGACATGGCAGAACCAACAACCCCGACCGAAACGCTGGAAGAAACGATGGCCGCGATCGCCCGCGCGGCTAATGACACTCGCGTGAGTGACGCGGAGCGTGAGCTGACCGAGACGCTGGCCTCGATCCAGAGCTACGCCCGCATGGCAAACGCGTTGGTGTTCAGCCCGCGCGCCCACCCTGCACACGATCGGATCGTGCACGAACGCGCCCGCGTCGCCGTAGAGCGTATTAGTGCGCTCGCAGTGCGCGCGAAGGCGATCAGCGCCGAGTTTTTGAGCGACGTCGACTAGTTGCCGGCGGATCTCCGCCCCCTTCTCTCCCCGGCCCAAAATCAAGGGGGGAGGTACCGAAATACGTTGTGCCCCAACGAAAGGAGAATGAAATGCCTCGCCCCAATCCCGCTGACCCGAAGGAAGGTCAGGACGCGCTTTTCGGCCCGTCACCCGCCCCGAAGCCAAATGCTGGGGGCAAGATGTCCGGTGGTCTGCCCGAAGGTGATGCCACCACCGCGATGCGCCGATCGCTGGCGTTTGCCCAAACCGAGGGCGGGCACACTCCGATGGACGAGGGCTCGGGTGAAGTGCTCATTGCTTATGCCCGCGCTGTCGATGGTGCGGTCAAGCATGGCACTCCCTATGTGCTGGGCAAGATCGGCCAACCACTGGTGGATTTGCTCGGTGCAATGCACATGACCCCGGACTCGCGCGACGACACCGCCGGAACCGAAGCGATAGCCGCGTTGGTGGCCGAACTCGGTGCCACTGAACCCGTCCACGAAGATGGCTGAGCCACGCTATCTGACGCCCCGCACCTCGCCGTACACATTCGGCCCGAAGATCGCGAAGGTTGCCGCACTGCTCGGACGACCGTTGATGCCGTGGCAAGTGTTGGCCGCCAACCTAATCGGTGAGCACGACGGCCACGGTCGACCGATACACAAGACGGTCGTCGTCACCGTGCCCCGGCAGTCGGGAAAGACCGCACTGATGCACGCGGTCATGATTCAACGGTTGTTCACTCGCCAGATGGCGCGGGTGTGGTACACCGCTGAGACTGGCGTCAAAGCCAAGTCTCAGATGCTCGAACTTATCGACGGTCTGGAAATGCCCGGTGCCAAGCTCGGCCCGGTCACCGACTGTAAGCGCGGCGCGGGCAATACCGCCGTCAAAATCCCTGTACTAGGTTCGGCGGCAACGGCTTTCAACCCTGACAAGAAGGGAATCCACGGAAAGCAAGCTGACCTCGTTGTGATTGATGAGGCCTGGTATTACACCGAAGATCAGGCCGCCGAAGTGATGGCCGGTGTCACCCCGACGAAGAACACCCGCCCGCACGCTCAGACGATCATCCTGTCAACGATGGGTACTGCCGCTTCGACGTGGTTTCACGGCTATGTTGCTCGGGGGCGTGCCGGTGAGATAGCGCTCATTGACTACGGCATCGGTGACGACGTTGACCCGAATGACGATGACGCGATCGCTGCGACTCATCCCGCGATCGGTCATGTGTCGCCGCCGTCGATCATCGCCGACGCACGCAAGGAATTGGCCGGTCAACCATCGGAGTTCGTTCGCGCCTACGGCAATCGCCCGACTAGCGCATACTCTCGATTGATCTCGGCAGAGCTGGAAGCGCTCGCCACCACCGAAGGTGATTTGCCTTCTGGCGCACCGTCGTTCGGTGCTGCTGTGAGTTTCGATCGTGACGATGCCGCGATCGTCGCCGGTGTGCCCGACGCTGACGGCGTGATGTGGTGCGAGGTCATCCACCATGCCCCAACACCAGACGGCCTAGCCGACATGCTCGCCGCGCTCACCGACGAGCACGGCGGGCACGTCGTCGTCGCCGCCAACGGGCCGACCGTCTCGACCGCCGAAGAAGCCGAACGACTCGGCGCAACCGTCACGTACGTGACCGATGCTGACGTGTCTGCCTCCACTTCGGACGTACTGGACCGCTTCCGGCGTCCCACTCTCGACCCGCCCGAACCGCCGGGCCTGATCCTGCGCGCTCACCCCGCATTCACCAAAGCGCTCGACGCCGTCGCGCTGCGCACCACTGGGGACCGCGTGCAGTGGTCCCGGCGCGGCTCTGCCGGGTCTATCGCCGCGATCGAAGCCGCAACGCTCGCTATCCGCGCCGTACACACTCGCCCGAAACCCCCTGTCCCGCCGATGATTTGGACATAGCACCATGCCTGCAAAGACCGCCCGTTTTACTATCGACTCCACCCCGTGGACCTCGGTTGTCGTGTGCCATCGCGACGGCTGCCCTTGGCGCGGATTCGGCCACAGCAAGCGAACCTCGTACCGCCAACTGGCCGATCATCTGGCCCGTGTCCACCGTGATGACGTAGCAGCCGGACGCGCCCGCCGATCCGCCCTGGCTTGTCGAGAAGTACCAAAAACTGCGTGACGCCGGCCGGATCTGAACTGGCGAAACGCCGCATGGACTTGTGGGTATTTCACAGATAGCGGGGTAGCGGGGCAGTCTTCGCGGCGTGAGTTTCCTGTCTCGTGTCCGCGCCGCACTGGCGCTGCCCGCCGTCGCATCGGGCGATGTGCGGCGGCTGTCGCCGTATGACGACACCAACCATTTGGCGCACATTCTTGCCCCCGATTGG
This sequence comes from Gordonia sp. CPCC 205333, assembly GCF_048537885.1. NCBI lineage: Bacteria > Bacillati > Actinomycetota > Actinomycetes > Mycobacteriales > Gordoniaceae > Gordonia > Gordonia sp. CPCC 205333. The sequence continues at coordinate 89,853 of NZ_JBCLVI010000003.1, forward strand.
TTCCCCAACACCGGGGCGCTCACCCGATCTTCTGCGATGCGAATCCCCGCCGTGAGCCGCGCCCGCCGAACCGTGTGCAACAGCATCGCCCGAATCCCGCTGCGCGCCTACACAGGCGACAACCTGTCCGCGCTACAACCTGTGTGGCTTGACCGCACCAACGGACCTGTCTCCCCGTATCACCGGATGCTCTGGACCGTCGATGACCTGTTTTTCTACGGATGGTCAGCGTGGGCCATCGAACGCAACACCGATCGCAGTGTGCGCGCCGCAGATCGAATCCCGGTCGACCACTGGCACATCGACCCCGACACCAACCAGGTCATCTACACACCACCCGGTGGCACCCCGTACCCGGTCGCCGCCGATGCAATCGTGCTCATCCCCGGCTCCGACGACGGCTTACTGGTCGATGGCGCGGTGGCCGTGGGTCACGCCGCCGACCTCCTGCGCTCGGCAACCAAAGCCGCCGAGAATCCGTCGGCGTATATCGAGTTGCACCAAACGAACGAAGCTCCGATAACCGAAGAGCAGGCCCGCGACATGATCACCAAATGGGCCGCTGCCCGTAGGGGTGAAAACGGCGGCGTCGCATTCACCTCGCATGGTGTCGAGGTCCGCGAAAAGGGCTCGTACTCCAACCACCTGCTAGTCGAGGGCCGCAACGCCGCCGCGCTCGACATCGCCCGCGCCGCCGGATTACCCGGCTTTGCTCTCGACGCGTCGGTGGGGGAGGCGAACCTCACCTACCAGAACGCCGAGAGCAAGGCGCGTGACCTCATCGACTACGGACTGTCGGCGTACATGGCCCCCATTTCTGCGCGGCTGGGTATGGATGACGTAGTTCCGAGCGGCCAAGCGATCAAATTCGACATCGAAGAATTCATTGGCCCCAAAGGTACGACCGGCACGCCCGACGACGGTTCGGCATCGACCGCCCCCACACCATCCGCCAACCCCAAAGAGGTTGACCCACAATGAGTTTCAGAACCGTGTACGGCAACACCTATTCCGAAAACGGTTGGCGGATGGTCAACCGCGACAGCTGCATCGTCATTGACGACGGCGAGATAGCCAAGCAAATGGCAACCGCCCCGATCCGCGCCGGAACCGCCGCCCTCGTGCTCGGCGCGTGGGCACGCTGGTACCACGAGCACGTCGAACCGATCATCGGCCCGGTGTGGGGATGGTCAGCGACCAACGACGTATCCGACTCCAATCACCTGTCCGGTACCGCACTCGACATCAACGCCCCGAAATACCCGTGGGGCGCTCGCACCATGCCAGCACAGCGAATAGCAAAGGTGCGCAACGGATTACGCGAATTCGAAGGACTCGTGTTCTGGGGGGCGGACTGGGACCGCGCCGACGAAATGCACTACCAAATCAACGGCACCGCTGACCAGCTCGCCGCATTCGCCCGCCGCCGCATCCGCGACGGCCAACTCATCGGAAAGGAAGAAGACGCCACTATGGCCGATATCGAGAAATTCATTGAGGGGTATCTCGGCCCAAACAACAGTGACACCAAAGACATTCGCCAGCAGCTCACCGGCTCCCGCGATCTCGTCTACGTCACCGACAAAGCCGGTCGCCGCGTGGTGGACCTCGCCGCAAGCTACAAAGGATTCGCTCAGACCGGCAACCGGACGATGCTCGACACCATCGCCGCCATCGCCGAAAAGGTCGGCGTTCCCGGCTGCTACGACCCCAAGACAGTCCGATGAGCGCCGCGCTGGTGTGGTACCTCGTCGGCTTCGCGTCCGGCGCGGTCACCGTCGCGCTCATGCTCACCGTGTGGGTACTCGTGGCCGCCGCCCAGATTGGCGGTGCCGTACATGAGTGAACGCAACCGCACCATCGCCCTGATCGGAGCTATCGCGCTGGGCCTGCTCGTCGTCGCGGGTCTGATGTTCGCGGGCCTCGCGGGCCGTGACATTGACAGTTTCTTGCCGATGCTCGCCGGGTTCGCCACGCCGACCATCGTCGCTCTACTCACCGCAGCCGGTATCCGCGCCGACCTCTCGCAGGTGAAAAATGATGTGGCACAAGTGCATAAGCAAGTCAACGGCAACTATGACCGCATTGTCGCAGACCGCGACGACCTCGCTCGACAACTCATCGAACGCGACGGCGGACGCCACCGCGCCCCCGACGACGACGAGGGCGACACCCTGAACCTAGCCGCCGACGACACCACGTCGATTCACGCGGTGGCATCACCAGATGTGACCGCCGCCGCCGAAACTCGCATCGTGTCCGGTCTGGTACTTCCGTGGGACACGATCGGCCACACCACCGCCGGGCCGCTGGAAATCTCACGGGGCGGCACCCGACTACCCCGCGAGCTGTCGCGGTGCAAGCTCCACTTCAAGCACACCGGTACCGAAGGGCATCGCCCGGTCGGCTATGCCACCGCCTACGACTTCCGTGACGACGGCCTGCACATGTCGTTCAAGGTCGCCGAAACACCCGAAGGTGACGCCGCGTTGCGGCAAATCACCGAAGGAGTTTTCGACGCATTCTCTGCCGAACTCTCGGCAATACAGCGTCAAGGCAACATCGTCGTCGACTCCGCGATGACCGGCGTCGCACTGGTCGACACACCGGCCTACGCCGACGCCCGCATTTCCTCAATCCAAGCCGCATTCACACCAATCATCAAGGGAGACAACACAACTATGAACGTCGAAGCATTCATCCGATACCTGATCAGCCAAGGCAAAACCGACGCTGAAGCCCGCACCGCCGCCGTCGCCAACGGCTTCACCCAAGCCGACGTAGACGCCATCACCATCGCGCCGGCCGCGCCCGCCGCGCCTGCCGATCAGCCGCCCGCCGTCCCGGCCCTCGAATCCGCCGCCGCCGCGTACACCCCACCGCGCGCCGCCATCGTCCCCGCAGGCGTCCAAGCCGCACCCGCCGCCCCGACCGTCGTACACGCATCGGCCCACGAGGCAGCGCAAACGTTGGCGATGATGGTCACCGGCAAACGCGCCGACGTTGCCCACGCGGCGCTGGCCGACATCACCAATAGCGGAATGACAGACGCCTTGCCGCCCGGCTGGCTCGGCGAAATGTGGACCGGCCCAGCCAAGACCCGCAAACTGGCTCCGCTGCTCAATTACAAACCGTTGCGGCACTGGCGACTCCAAGGTTTCCGGTGGAAAGAAAAGCCGCTTGTCGCCGAATACGCCGGTGACAAAACGGAAATCCCCACCAACCCCGTGTCGATCGAACCCTACGAGGCTGAGGCCACCCGCTGGGCCGGTGGTCACGACCTTGACCGCAAGTTCTACGACTTCGGCGACGCCGAAATTCTCGAATCCTATTGGGCGGCAATGCACGAGTCTTACGCGGTCGTCACCGACCGCAAGGCCGGGCTATTCACCATTGCCAACGCAAAGGCAATCACGCACCCGAAGGCCACCGACCTAATCCGCTCGATGGTCGCTCTCCGGGGAAAGCTCGATGACGCGGTAGGGGTCGACCCGTCCTACTACCTCGCGAACCCAGACGATGCTTTCGCCCTTCTCGATGTGACCGCCGCGAACGTGTCGGCGTTCATCGACATGTTCGACGTCGATCCGCGAAAGATTAAGTGGTCCAACGCGGTTCCGGCTGGAACTCTGGTAGCCGGGGCACGCCCAGCTATCACACTCCACGAGCTACCCGGATCCCCGCTACGCGTTGAGGCAGAACACATATCGCACGGTGGACGCGACCGCGCAATGTTCGGCTACACCGCATTCACCGTTGACAACCCTGACGCCATTGTCAAAGTCAACTTTGGTGCAGCGACGCCGTAATGACCACGCCGACCCCGGATGGCCCGGCGACCGTGGAAGCGGTCGCCGGGTGGCTCCAGCTACCCGAAGGGCACGACGACCTGGCGCATGTCGCCCAAGTCGTGCCCGCCGTGAACGCGTGGATCGCGACGTTCGCGACCCGTGGTGAGAACGGCTGGCCCGCGCACATCGTGCAGGGTGCGGTCATGCTCGCCGCGCGAATCACGCGTCGACGCAACAGCCCTGGCGGTGTCGAATCTTTCTCCGAGATGGGAGCAACCTACGTCGCCCGCTACGACATCGACATAGACCGCCTGCTCGGCCTCGGCGGCTACCGACCCCTGATCGTCGGGTGAGACGGCAATGTCTCAACTCGCTGACGCCTTGGACTCGTTGGTAGACCTGTTGCGTGCCAACGGCGTTCACGCCACCACAGACGGGCGCGACCTCAACCCGCCCGCCGCCTGGGTGACCCTCCACGACGTGACCCCATTTCTTGGCGGCACCCTCGCCGTACGTGGCGACGTGTGTCTGATCGTCGGTGACTTTGGCAGCAAAGTCGCCATCGCCCAACTCGGTGACCTGCTCGACAAGGTTGCCGCCGTCGTGTCGTTTGACGAGCCTGCCCGACCGATGACGGTCACCCTGCCCGGCCAAACCCCAATGCCCGCCCTCGCCATCACTACAACCATCCAATAGTCAAGGGAGACAACACTCATGGCACCCAACCGCCCGATCCCCGCACTCGGCCCCGGCTCGCTCATCTTCACCATCGCTGGTACCCCGCCCGCCGGAAACGCAGCGGCACTTGACATCTCATGCCAGGTGACCGCGTGCAAAATTACCTTCGATTCTGATAAGGAAGACGACCTACCAACCCTGTGCGGTGGCGTCCTTGCTGGTGAGAAGAACTACACCAGCAAGCTCGAAGCGTCCGCCGCTCAGGATCTGGAAAAGAACGGGTTGATCGACTGGACATGGAAGAACGCGGGCAAACAAGCCCGATTCGAGTTCATCCCACTCACCGGACCGGGCGCGGCGACGGTCACCGGCACCGTCACGATTGATCCCGTCGAGCTTGGCGGAGATGTCAAGAAGCGCAACGTCTCCGACTTTGAGTTCGACACAATCGGGGTGCCGGTCTTCACCCCCGACACCACCGCCGATACCACCGAGTACCCGCCGCTCACGCCGTGAGAGTCACGGTAACCGGCGACAAAGCCCTACAGGCCGGTTTACGCCGCGCGGCAACACAACTCGCCCGGCTAGACAAACCAACCCGTGAGGCCACCCGCGCGGTTGCCCGCCAAGCCGCCCGGCTCGCACCTAAACGCACCGGGCGGCTGGCCCGCACCAACCGCCCCCGCAACAGCGGGGGATTGGGCGCGGTCGAAAACCGCACCCGCTACGCCGGATACGTCGAAAACGGCACCCGCTATATGCGCGAACAACCGTACTTGCGTCCGGCGCTGACCCTGACACCCATCACCGACATATACGAATCGCATGCCCGCGACTCGATACGACACCTATAGGGAGACAACGACAATGGCTTCGCCAATCCAACGATCCATCATCGACGTTCGCATGAACGACGGCACCGAGTATCGCAACATCGTTACCAATCTGCGCGACCAACAACGATTCTCCGACCTGCGCGAAGCCCGCCGATGGTCCGCCGAAGATCAAATGCTGGTAATGCGGGTGCTCGCGTGGGCCGCACTGTGCCGCCTCGGAAAGTTCGACGGTGGCTATGACGCATTCCTTGACGCCACCGAAATCATTGTGCCAGTGGAGGAATCGCAAGACGTGGACCCTACCGTGACGGCGATCCAGGGCGACTAATCGCCCAGCTCGCCGTCGCCATGCAAGTGCCGCCCGCAGCTCTGCGCGAGGAATCAGACGAGATGCTGGCGACCCTAATCGAAGTACTCGAAGAACAAGCCGAGGAGGCCAAGCGACGTGGCTAGCGTCATCGTCAACATTTTGAGCCGCGCCGACAACAGCGGCATCGCGAAGGCATCTCGCGCAGTCTCCAAACTCACCGCAGTCACCGCCGCAGCGGCCCCGGCAGCCGCCGGGGCCGCACAGGCAGTTGCCGCGATCGGCATTGCCGGAGCATCCGCCGCCGCCCTGGCCTTGCCCGCGCTCGGCGCGATCATGGCAGGGGCCGATGGCGTCAAACGCGCCGCCTCCACCATCACCCCCGAAGTCACATCGTTTAAGTCGGCGATGTCGTCGGCGCTCTCGGGTACGGTGCCCGGTTTCGCCAAGCTCGGCGGTGTCCTGACCGCGATCACCCCGCAAATGTCCGGCGTCGGCAAAGCCGTCGCCACGGTATTCAACGGGGCCGCGTCGGCCGTCGCCCGCAACACCACCGGCATTCAAGCCCTCGCCACCAAAAGCGCCGAATTCGTCACCCGGCTAGGCCCCGGCCTAAACCTGTTGATAGACAAGGCGATTGCGTTCGGCGCGGCAATCAACGTCGATTCCATCTTTGCCGTCTTTCAAACCTTAGGCTCGGCGCTCGGCCCCGTTATCGACCTAGTGACCCAGCTCGCGGGTGCTGCTGGCCCCCTCGGTAGCGGGTTCGCGATCTTCGGGCAAATCATCACCGGGATTACCCCGGCCCTGGTGCAGGTCGCTACCGTGCTCGGCCCGGTCATCGCGCAAAGCATGACCAGCCTGACTCCGGCCATCGGCCAAGTCGCCGCCGCGTTCGCATCGGTGGTCACCGCTATCGCTCCGGTGCTACCCGTCGTCGCCTCACTGACTGCCGGTTTGGTGTCCGGCCTCGGGCCGGTCCTACCGGTGATCGTCGCCGCCCTCCTGGCGATCAGCCCAGTCATCAAAGTCATCTCGGCCGCGATGAAAGTGTGGACCGTCGTCCAGTGGGCACTCAACAGCGCGCTGCTCGCGAACCCCATCACCTGGATAGTTCTCGCCGTCATCGCGCTCATCGCCGTTATCGTGCTCATCGCGACGAAAACCACCTGGTTTCAAACGATCTGGCAAACCATGTGTGCCGCCGCCGTCATCGCGTGGAACTGGATTAAGACCGCCGCGATAGCGGTCTGGAACGCGATCGTCGCCGCCGTCATGTTCGCCGTCAACCTGATCCGGACCATTGTGTCGGCGGTCGTCGCCGCGATCGTCTCCTACTGGAATCTGGCCCTGGCCGGTGCATCGGCGGTCTGGCGTGGCATATCGGCGGTCGTCTCGACCGTCGCGGGCGTGATCCGCGCCGTCATATCCGGCGCGATCAACGGCGCGATCGCCGCGTTCAACCGCGCCAAATCCGTTGCATCGTCGGTGTTTAGCGCGATCGGCTCAGTGATAGACACCGTCGCGAACGCTATCTCGACCGTCGTTGGCTGGGTCCAAAACTTGATCAGCGCCATATCGAATATCTCGTGGCCCTCGCCGCCCGGCTGGCTCTCCGGTCTCTTCGGCGGGTTCGAGCCGATGGTAGCTATGCCGGGTGAGTCGGCGTTTATGACGCCAACGTGGGCGGTCCACAACCCGCGCACCCTCCAGCTAGCCTCCGGCGCACCATCATTGGCCGACCTCGGCGGACTCGGCGGGCGCGGGACGACGGTCTACGTCGACAACTCGATATCGGTTCAGGTCGATGGCAGCGGCATTGTGGACGTGAACAAAGTGGCTCGCGCCGTGGAAGATGTACTCACCCGTCATCGCCGTACGATCGGCGCGCGCCCGGCGGTGGTGTTCGGATGATCATGCCCGACCCGTGGGTCGAAATAGACGGCACTCGCGTCTACTGCCGAGAAGACCACGCCGCCGACACCGTCACCATCCTCACCGGCCTAGGAATCGACTGGGGCGCAACCGATCCACTCTCAGACCGACAACCCGCAACCGTTACTTGTCAATTGTGGGATCCGCTCGGGTATTGGCTCTCACGGGCCGCAACACAATCGGTCATCGGGGTGAGCATCAAAGTCGGATGGACCGCCTTCAACTTCACCGCGGGCACCAGCACCACCCGCGTCATCTTCCAAGGCCGCATCACCAACGCCGACATAGAACTATCCACCCGCCCACGTGATGAGAACACGACCGCGCGCGGCTGGCTGGTGCACGTCACCGGCACCGACAAAGCCACCGACATGGGCAACGTCACTTTCGGGTCGAACACCTCGTGGCCCGCCGAAACTGCGCTCGCCCGCGCGAACCGACTCAAGCAAGCCGCAGTCGATGGAGGTATCGGGATAGATGAGTTCTACTTCGAGCCAGACACCACAAGCTGGCCGATGGGAAAGACCGACACCAGCAGCAAATCCCTTGCCACACTGTGCGATGAGTTCTACCGGAGCTTCGGCCTCGGGTGGGAATACCGGCCCGACGAGAATGTGATCCGGCCCCGACAACCGCAGGGCACAGGCTGGTACGCACAGCTCTACCGACTGCCCGGCACCCAAGATCGCGTTATCTCCGAAGGGCAATTCACCACCAGCGGGTTCGGCGCGGATACGGCCACCTACTGGAACACGGTGATCAGCGGGTGCGACGTGTCCACCGCCGATAACGTTGTGCGGCTTGACCGTGCCTCGGCCGTCAACCGTATCGAGCTGGAATACACCAAGGCAGACGGAACGAAATTCCGCACCGCAGGGATGCGACCGGCGACGGTGTACCGCGCCGCGCAACTCTCGACGTGGCTCAACCTCGACTCACCTAACCAAGGCAACTCCGCCCGGCCTTTCACCCACACGTGGGAGGTGATCGACCAAGCCGGATATCCCGCGCACCCGCCGATCATCTGGGACACCATCTCCACCAACGGATTCCACGGCATCGAGCAAGCATTCGCCCTCACCCGATGCGCGCACGCCCCCTCAATCATCCGCGTCATGTCCGACCCCTACGCGCAAGCGCTCAACACGCTCGCGTCGTATCAAATCTACGGTGGCCGTGTCGAATACGTCGATCACCGCTGGATCGTCACCCTCAACCCGGCCTGGCGAGCACAGCGCGTCGGAACCGCATTCAACTGGGACAACGCCCGCGCCAACGCGGATTTCGCAACCCTCACATGGTCCGACCCATCGAAACGATTCCACGAGTCCGTCTCGTGGTGGGACGTCCAAACCATCACCCCCAACCCACAAGTCACCCCCGCACCAGAATTGAGCTGAATTATGCCCGCGCAAACCCCCATCTACGGCATCCCTTACCCGATCGGCACCGACCCAATTACGCAGGGCGACAAGCAAATTAAAGCGCTCGCCGAACGGGTCGAAACAGTGATGAATGAGGCAGAGATACCGCTACCCGCCGGGTCTGACCCGACCCCGCCCGCCGTCTGCAAGCTCATCCGAACCTCAGCGCAAGCGTGCGCGAACGCTACCGATGTGCCGGTCACCTGGCAATCGGCGGCGTGGGACTCACAGCCCGGCGGACAAGCCCAATACAGCAATGCCGGGTTCGTGTGCCGCAAAGCCGGGATCTACCGCATCACCGCATTCTGGCCGTGGGGCGGCAACAACGCCACCGGACGGCGCAATATGAAGATCACCCTCAACTCAACCTCGCCAGCGTCGGCGATCATGTGCGACGCCATGAACGGCACTACCTGGGAGAACTGCCTCTCAGCAAGCGACGAGGTAGCGCTCGCGGTCGGTGACACCGTGCGAATGATCGTCGCCCAAGACTCAGGCGGCTCGCTCACCGGCGGCAAGGGCAGCAACGCGGCGACGGCACTCACCGGGGCTATGTCGTTTGTGTGGCTCCGCGCCCTGTAGGTATTTCACAGATAGCGGGGTAGTGGGGGACAGTTCACCACGCGAAACCCCGCGCGTCGGCTGTCAGTACCCGACAAAACATCTGTCCCGAAAGGACTCTCATGGCTCCCAAAACAATTTTCGCAGTACCCGGCACCTGGGAAATTGGCCCCGGCAACTACCCGAACACGCCCATCGGCATGATGAAAAAGTTGACGGACCTGTTGAACCGCAGCGTCTTTGACGTTCAGCACGTCAACTACCCGGCCCGGTTCGGCCCCATCGCCGCCAACGGAGAGCCGCCACTCTCGCAGCTTGGCAGCCCGTCCTACGCCCAGTCGGTGCAGATGGGCGTCGATGAGGTAATCCGCCTCATCAAGCTCATGCCTGCCGGACGCAAGTTCGGCGTCGTCGGCTACTCGCAGGGCGGCGCGGTCGCCTCCCGCGTCGGCGAAGCATTGCTCACCGACCCGACCCTGGCCGGACGCAAGAACGATTGTTTCTGGATTCACACCTTCGCCAGCCCGCACCGCGCGCAAGGTCGTACCTTCCATCAGGGCAACACCCTCGCCGGGCGCGGCATCTCCGGTCAGCCGATCGGCGGATTCGGCGCACCAGGACTACCCGCCACCCTCGACTGGTTCGACTACTGCCTCCCAGATGACATGTACGGCAACGCAATCGAGGACAGTTACCTCGTGGCGGGCTATGAGGTCGTGAAGGACATGAGCCTGATCGACCCGGTAGCGTGGGCCGCAGCGGTGGGCACCGCGATCACCAACGGTGAAGTCGCAGAAGCGATGACCGACCTCAATACCGATCCGCTAACGTTCGCCCGCAAGGTCTACAACACGGTTGACGCGCTTAACCGTTTCACGTCGTCCGGTGTTCACGGACGATATGCGATCGACCAGATTATCCCTGGCAAGACCGCTATCGCTCACTCGGCCAACCATTTGAACTACTGGGGGCCACGCCGCTAGCTAGCCGAACAAAAGAACGCCCCCGGCACTGCCGGGGGCGTTTTCATTTTGTCCGTCGTCTGTTTACTTCCAGCCCATCAAGTGACCGATGAAGTCGAAAGCCTGCTGGTACCCGGGAATGTTCATAACGTTGCGCCAGATCGCCGCGATTGGGTCATGCATAAAAGCCTCCTGTTGTTGTGGTGAATTACAAACTTACTATCTACATCGCCGGGCGTGTGGCAGGTGTTACGCCGCCGCCCATACTTGCGCGGCGACCTCGCGTAGCCGGGTGTCAGCTACCCGTGTGTAGATCGCGGTGGTTTCGGGTTTGGCGTGCCCCAGTAGCTCCTGCACTGCTCGCAGATCGTGCGAAACCGCGTAGGCCCGCGTCGCGTAGCGGTGCCGCAACGTGTGCGCGGTCCAGGTGCCGGGCAGAGCCTCAGCGACCAGCTCACCGACGCGCCGAGGGGACAGGTGCCCGTCGATCCGACCGGGAAACATGAACCCCTCGGCTCCGCGCAGGACGCCGGCCAAACGGCCCGGCAAGGGCACCATGCGAACGTGCCCACCCTTGCCGACCACGCGCAGCGACCACCCGACCAGATCCTCGCTCACATCACGCGAATGCACGCGCGCGCACTCACCGCGCCGAATCCCGGTCGCCGAAATAAGCTCGATCATCAGCCGTGTGCGCTCGGGTGCCCCGATCACAGCCGCCCGCACAATCTCATCGGGTGCCGGACGTGGCAAAGCGCGCGGTGGTCGGATTGTTGGCAGCGTCGCGGTCGGATCGGCGGCGATCAACCCCGACGCGTACGCCCACGCGAAGAATCGCCGCAGTGACGCACGGTAGGACCGGGTGGTCTCCGCTGACCACTGGTGCCCGGCGAGCCACGAGACGCACAGGTCGCGGGTGACCTCACCGGGTGGTAAGTCGGGATGATCGTAGGCGAACCTGCGTAGATGATAGGACCGCAACCGGCGTGTCTCGCCAGACAATGAGCCTGCGGAGAGTTCAGCCTCAAACCGCACAAACCATGTGTTCCAAATCATAAAGTGGGACATTAGTTCCACTTTTGCCAAGTTCCCGAATCGGCGCGAGTCGGACTAAAATGCGCTCGCCGCCGCTGGTCAGGGCGGCGAGTCGCCCGCAGGACGCACCACCCGATCACCTGCCCGGCTACCATCGCCACAACGATGAACGCGAGGATGACCGGCCCCGCGGGCAATTCCACCCACCACTGCTGAACGCCGCCCGCGCTCATGATGCTTTGCGCCACTCGTCAAGTTCTGCGATGCTCGCATCCGTGGCAGACTCCAAACCAGCGGGTTCGGGGTTCAAGTCCCTGATGGCGCACAAGAAATCCCCGCACCGTGGCACACGGTGCGGGGATTACTCTTTGCCGGTGGAGCAATCGTGGAATCTTTTGTAGCGCAAGTCGCTCCGGTCCTCGTGTTTCTCATCGCCATCACCGTGGTCGCCGAAGTCTGTCAGCATGCCGGTGTCTTCGACGCAGCTGCTCGCGTTGCCGCGAGATGGGGCCGCGGTCGGATCTGGATTCTGTGGTCATTGGTCGTCGTACTCGCGACGGCATCGACGGTCGTGCTGAGCCTTGACACCACCGCAGTGCTCCTCACTCCGGTGGTGCTGGCGATGGCGCGCCAGGTCAAGGTGTCGGTGCTTCCATTCGTCATGGTTACGGTCTGGCTCGCGAATACGGCGTCATTGCTGCTTCCGGTGTCGAATCTGTCGAATCTGTTGGCGTTGCACCATTTTGGTGACCAGAACTATCTCGCGTTGTCGTGGCGGCCGGCGCTCGCGGCCATCGCCGTGACGGTGCTGGCCGCTGGTCTGATGTACCGCCGACAATTGCGTGGATCGTATGAGCGACATGTCGATGTCGGCGCGCCGCACGATCGAATCCTGTTCGCGATCGCCGTCGCGGTCTGCGCCGCGTTGGTTCCTGCGTTCGTGTCGGGAGTGATGCCGGCGATTCCCGCGGTGGCTGCCGCATTGATTCTGCTGACCGCATTGTGGATGCGCGATCGCCAGCAGATACGACGTCTCGCGGTGCCGTGGCAGATGGCTATTGCCGTGGCGGGGTTGCTGGCATTGATGCGGGTGCTTACCAATAGTGTCCTGGGTGATCTGGTGTCATCGGCGGCCGGTGAGGGGGAGGGCCTTGGCGCGCTGCTCCGTCTTGCCGGGATCGGCGCGGCATCGTCGAATGCGGTCAATAACCTGCCCGCCTATCTCGCGCTCGAGTCGGTCGCCGACGATTCGCCGATACGGCTGATGGCTTTGCTCATCGGGGTGAATGTTGGTCCATTGGTCACAATCTGGGCGTCGCTTGCGACGATTCTGTGGCGGCAGCGGTGTTCGCGTGCGGGCGTGAATATCGGGGTCGGCCGTATCGCCGGACAGGGGATAGCGGTGGCCTCAGCCGCCGTCGCCGCGGCGACTGTGGTGTTGTGGTGGGTTGCGTAGCTGTCTGACGTGCGAATGATGCGGCGCGGGTGACTCTTCCTTTACACTTACGTTACTCTTGCGCGCGGGTGGTTATACCCCGCGTCGCACAAGGTGAATTCGCGGTTGGTTTGCGACGGAAGCAGGAAAATTCATGGGGAACGGTCGTGCCGGATTGAGGCGACGGTTGGCGCCGGTAGCCAGCGCCATTGTGCTCGTCGGGCTGGTTGGCAGCCTCACGTCGTGCACCAAGGACGCGAGTTATAGCGACCAGGTCGGGAGTTCGGCGCGATTCGACGACATGCTCAAGCCATCGTTGGCGGTCACCGAATGGGCGGATAAGCCGCTGGTCGACAACGCCATTGGTATCCAGCCCGGCGCTCCGATCACCGTGAAGTCTGCGGGCGGTTCCCTCACGTCGGTCACCATCAACAAGGCTGACGGTTCACCTCTCAAGGGTGATCTAAGTGTCGACGGCACAACCTGGACCAGTTCGGAGCCGTTCGGATACAACCGTCGGTACACAGTCAACGCGAAGGCTGCTGGGGTTGGCGGCGAGAGTTCGAGCAATGTGTCGTTCACGACGCGCGCACCGCAGAACCTCACCCAGGCATACCTGGTGCCGCGCAACGGCGAAACAGTCGGCGTTGGCCAGCCCGTCGCGGTGAAATTCGACGAGCCGATCACCAACAAGAAGGCCGCGCAGGCAGCGATTAAGGTGACAACGACGCCAGCGGTCGACGGCGCTTTCTACTGGATCAGCGATCAGGAAGTGCGCTGGCGTCCCAAGGAATACTGGAAGACCGGAACCAAGGTGGATGTTGCGGTCAATACCTACGGGATCGACCTCGGCGGCGGCCTGTTCGGGCAGGAAAACCTTCGGTCGTCGTTCAAAGTCGGCCGCTCGATGGTCGTCGTCGCCGACGACAAGACCAAACAGGTGACGTTCCGCAAAGACGGCAAAGTCATCCGCCGGATGCCCACGTCGATGGGCAAGGATTCGACGCCTACCGACAATGGCGTCTACCTCGTTGGCGACAAGCACTCGATGCTGGTGATGGACTCCTCGACATATGGTGTCCCGGTCGGGTCGGCTGACGGCTATCGGACGCCGGTCGACTACGCCACCCAGATGTCCTACAGCGGCATCTACTTCCACTCGGCACCTTGGTCGGTATGGGCCCAAGGCAATACCAACACCAGTCATGGGTGCCTGAACCTCAGTCCGGATAACGCGTTGTGGGTCATGAACAATACACTGCGGGGCGATCCGGTCGAGGTACGGCACACGGTCGGACCGAGGCTATCGGGCACCGATGGTCTTGGTGACTGGAATGTGCCCTGGTCGGTGTGGTCGAGGGGTAACGCCTAGTCCGCTGGACCCCGGCCTCGTCTGGCCGACGGAAACCTTGACATTGAACACTGATACGATCGCCGGTGTTAGCAACCCGTCGAAGGAAAGTGTTCGATAGACATGGCTGTGGTATCCCCGTGGGAGACAGAAGAACTCACCGCTTTGCGCGAGATGACTCGCGCGTTCTGCGAGAAGGAGCTGGCGCCGAACAGCGAAAAGTTCCGCGAGCAGCATCACGTCGACCGCGACTTGTGGAATAAGGCCGGCGAAGTTGGCCTGCTCTGCATGTCGATTCCCGAAGAGTACGGCGGCGGCGGTGGCACGTTCGCGCACGAGGCCGTCTTGATGGAAGAGCAGGCCAGGGTGGCCGACTCGTCGTGGGGTGTCACCCTGCATAACGGCATCATCGCTCACTATCTGCTGTCCTACGGTTCCGAGGAGCAGAAGAAGAAGTGGCTGCCGAAGATGGCATCGGGTGAAGTCGTCGGGGCGATCGCGATGACCGAACCGGGTACCGGTTCGGACTTGCAGGCCGTCAAGACCAAGGCGATCCGCGACGGCGACGAGTACGTCATCGACGGTTCCAAGACTTTCATCACCAATGGCCAGCAGGCCGATCTGATTATCGTGGTCGCGAAAACCGATGTGTCAGAAGGCGCTAAGGGCATTTCGCTGATTCTCGTCGAGGCCGACCGCGAGGGTTACCGACGTGGTCGGGTGCTTGACAAGATCGGCCAGCGCGGCCAAGACACGTCGGAGTTGTTCTTCGACGGCGTGCGTGTTCCGACGTCGAATCTGCTGGGCGCTGAGGAAGGCCAGGGCTTTATCCAGCTCATGCAGCAGCTTCCGCAGGAACGGCTGATCATCGCTGTCACCTCGGTCGCCGGCATGGAAGCCGCCGTGGAACTCACATTGGAGTACACCAAGGAGCGCACCGCGTTCGGCCGGCCGATCTTCGGTTTCCAGAACACCAAGTTCAAACTCGCCGAGGCCGCGACCGAGACAAAGATCGCTCGCGTATTCGTCGACGACTGTATTGCGAAACACATCAAGGGGGAGCTTGATATCCCGACGGTCGCGATGGCCAAGTGGTGGGTGAGTGATCGCGCGATGGCGGTCGCCGATGAGTGCTTGCAACTGTTCGGCGGCTACGGATACATGAACGAATACCCGATCGCTCGCATGTGGGCCGACAACCGCGTGCAGAAGATCTACGCGGGAACGAACGAAATCATGAAAGAAATCATCGCGCGCTCGCTGTAGCGCTGTCTTCGTCCGGGTCGGTGGTAAGTTCTCTGCCAGTATGTCCAGCGTCGGCTGCGACATCCGAGCACCCCGACCCGGACGAAAGGCCTCGTAGATGCGCGGACGCGCGGCCATTCTCGCAGTATCAGCCTTATCGGCGGCCATCGTCGGCGGTATTCTAACACCGATCGGCGGTGCCCAGGCCGTTCCGGCCAACTACCTACCGAGTTCTGGCTGCGAGAACGATCTTCCACCCAAACCGAAGCCACGGCCGGTTACGCCACAGGACTTGATTCCGAAGCTGCCCGACCGGATCGGTATTCCACTGCCGTATCCGAAGATCGTCCCGGTGCCCGAGCCCGCACCCCAGGAAAAGATCACCCGCATCAAGTCGGAGCCGGCACCGAAGAATATTTGTCACGACCCTTGCCCGGATATCACTGACCCACCCAAGCCGAAAAAGGCGACCGGTGGCAATGGCAGTGTGTCCATCCAGTTTCCGAAGATCGGATTCGACCTCAAGCCGATCACTATTCCCATCGTTGTACCCAACCCCAATCCGCCCGCAAAACCCAAGCCACCTGCCGCGATTTCGCCAGGGGTCGACGCGGGCCCATTGACCGCCAAGCCTGCGACGCCGCGTATCGGTCCAGTGCGTTGGGTGTCAACGGTGACCGGCAAGGGCTCGACCAGTCGCACCGACAAACGCTGGCAGGTGAAGGGCACCGATCTCGGCATCATGTGGGAGTCGAAACCGGGCCAGGTCGCTATTGCGTTCGGCGACAGTTTCGGCAAGGGTTTCACCCCGCCGGGAGCCAATGGAGGCGACTGGCGCAGCAATATCCTCGGCTTCTCGTCGACAAAGGCTAAGGACCTTCACAAGGGACTGGCCATCGACACGATGATCCAGGACAGCCGTTGTCACGCGGTGCAGGTGCTGAGTTCGCGACATGTCAATTACTACGAGATGACGACCATCCCGACGTCGGGTTTCGCCATCGGTAGTCGGCAGTACATGACCTACATGTCGGTGCGGACCTGGGGGCCGATCCCCGGCGTGTGGCTGACCAATTATGGCGGGCTGGCCTACTCCGACGACGGCGGGTCTACCTGGACCCGTGATCCATATGCCCGCTGGGACAACATCTTTGGAACTTCGCAGTTCCAAGTGTCGAGCATGGTCCCGCAGGGTGACTATGTCTACATGTTCGGTACGCCCAACTCGCGAATCGGTTCGATCGGCCTCGCCCGAGTACCGAAGGATCAGGTGCTCAATAAGACGGCATATCAATACTGGCGCAACGGGCGCTGGATTCCGGCCCGCGACGGCAATTCGGCCTCGGTTCTCTTCGCGGGGCCCACTGGCGAATTGTCGGCGCGTTACGACGCCAAGGCCGCGCGCTGGGAACTCAGCTACCTCGACTCAGTACGCGGCTCGATCGTGTTACGGACCTCGAAATCGCCGCAGGGCGCATGGTCGGAGCCCGCACCGATGGTGAATTCGGGTCGATACCCGCAGCTATACGGTGGATTCTTGCACCCGTGGTCGAGTGGCAATGACCTCTATTTCACGATGTCAACGTGGACCGAGTACAATGTGTCGCTGATGCGGGCGCGAGTGACGTACTGAGTTCGAATGTGATTGGGAATCAACAGGATTCACTCACGTCGGCAGGTTCGCTCGTTGGCCCACGTCAAGTGACCAACGGTATTTGTAGCAGATAATCGCGCGGCCGGCGGCATCGGTTGTGCGACGGCCGATTTCGGCGCCACTACACGGGTCGCCGATAGCGGGTTGCCCGGCCGCCAGGTGGCGGAACGTGGCGGCCGAACCCTCTGCGGCCGCCACGCCCGATGTCGTGATCACCAACGCGCAAGCCGTGGCGAGGACGAGTATCGCTCCTGATGATTTGGCGCGCACCCATTCGACGGTACGCGCATGTCGGCGAGTCGGCGGACGGATCAGCGCTGATATGGAGCAGGCCGGTTTAACGCGTAGCTGATTTCAACCCTTGTCGGTGTCGCGGCTATCGAGCACCCTCGTAGATACCCGCGGGTGTGGCTGAGTGGTCAGGCACCGGTCTGCAAAACCGTTTACACGGGTTCGAATCCCGTCACTCGCTCTGTACTTCACTATTCGCTACTGCGCCAGCCTCGTTCGAACGGCAGGCGCCATGCGTGCGGCGCGATGAGTTGATGAATCTGGTTCGGCCCCCACGATCCGGGAGCGTATGGCTTGACCAGAGGGGGATTCTCCAGCAGTGGAATGGAGCGCTCCCACAGGGATTCGATGCCTTCGGCAGTGTTGAACAGCGTGTGGTCACCGTTCATCGCGTCGAGGATGAGCCGTTCATAGGCTTCGAGTACATCGTCGGCGCGGTCGGTCTCCTCGGTAGAGAATTGCATCGACAATTTGTCGAGCCGCATGCCCGGACCCGGACGTTTGCCGTAGAACGAGAGCGAGACCCGCGACTCGTCGGCGAGGTCGAAGGTCAGGTGATCCGGGCCTTGCGCTCCGATACCCGAGCCTGCCGGGAACATCGACTTGGGTGCCTCTTTGAATGCGATCGAGATGATGCGCTTACCCTCGGCCATCCGCTTTCCGGTGCGTAGATAGAAGGGGACACCGGCCCACCGCCAGTTGTCGATGTGGGCGCGCAATGCGATGAAGGTCTCGGTGTCCGACTCAGGATCGACGCCAGCTTCCTGTCGGTATCCGGCGTACTGTCCGCGCACGACGTTGCTCGGCTCAATTGGTTCGAGCGACCGGAATACTTTGTTCTTCTCCTCCGAAATCGCCCGTGGCTCAAGGGCTGTCGGCGGTTCCATCGCAACGAACGCCAACACCTGGAACAGGTGCGTGACGACCATGTCCTTGTAAGCGCCGGTCGGCTCGTAAAAGGCCGCGCGGGCATCGAGCCCGAGTTCTTCGGGGATGTCGATTTGTACGTGATCGATGAAGTTTCTGTTCCAGATCGGCTCGAAGAGTCCATTGGCGAACCGGAACGCGAGAATATTCTGTGCTGCCTCTTTACCGAGGAAGTGGTCGATGCGAAAGATCTGGCTTTCGTGGAATGTCTCGTGTAACTCGGCATTGAGGGCAATGGCGGAGTCGAGGTCGACGCCGAACGGCTTCTCCATGACCACTCGTGAGCGCTCGATGAGATCAGCCTGAACCAGAGTGTCGATGACCGCGGTCGCGGCCTTCGGCGGGACGCTCAGATAGTGCAGTCGCCGTGGCGTGCCCGGCAGTTCTGCCTCACATTCGGCGACTTTGGCGGCCAGCGCTTCGGGGCCGGCCGACGTCGGAACGAAATGGAGCATCGGCGCGAACTGGTCCCACTCGGCGTCGGTCATCTTGCGGGCACCGACGGTGGCGATCGATTCACGGGCGAAAGCGCGGAATTTCTCGTCATCCATGTCGTCGAGGCTGGTGCCGACGACGCGGATATCGGCGGTGAGCTTCAGGACAGCGAGATGGCCGAGGCCGCACAGCAACTTGCGCCGGGCGAGGTCTCCGGTGGCTCCGAACAACACCACGACGTGCGGCTGACCGTGTATCTCTGAACGGTGTCCGTGCGCGGCCGGGCTCGGATAGGCGATGGTCTGCGGTTCGCGAAGGCCGTCGGTGTCGGAGTCGCTATTCGATGTCGAAGTCACCGTGTCATGGTGTCACTGCGGCAGGCGGTTCGCTCGACTTCTGCAGGTGGGCGTGGCGCAACCAATAGAAGAAGGTCAGTGGGCTTTCGCCCACTGACCTTCTCGGGGTGGATGACGGGACTCGAACCCGCGACAGCCAGGATCACAACCTGGTGCTCTACCAACTGAACTACACCCACCATAGGCACCGTCGAGAAGAACCTTCTCGCGAGCCAGGCTCATACTTTAGCGGGTCGCACCGCCGGAATGCCAATCGGTTTCCAGTCGGTGTGTTTACGCAGGTCCGAGTTTCTCGACGATGGTCGCTAGAGCATCGGTGTCCGGTCCGGGAGCATCGACGAAGACCGCTTCGCGGTAGTAGCGCAGTTCGAGAATGGATTCGCGGATATCGGCGAGTGCGCGATGGGCGAGTCCCTTCTGAGGCTGGCCGTAGTAGATCTTGGGGAACCAGCGCCGGCATAGCTCCTTGATGGAACTCACGTCGACCATGCGGTAGTGCAAGTAGGCGTCGAGTTCGGGCATATCCCGGGAGATGAACGAGCGATCAGTGGCAATTGAGTTGCCCGCCAACGGAACTGAGCCCGCAGTCGGCACATGCTTGCGGATGTAGGCGAGTACCTCGGCCTGTGCGTGTTCGATTGTCACCGTCGATGCGCGCACCTCCTCGGTGAGACCGGACGACGCATGCATTTCCTTCACCACGTCAGGCATATTCGCCAGAGCGTCGTCGGATGCGCCGATGACGATGTCGACACCGTCGCCGAGGATGTTGAGATCACTGTCGGTCACCAGCGCGGCGATCTCGATCAGTTTGTCGTTGACCGTGTCCAGGCCGGTCATTTCGCAGTCGATCCATACGAGTTTGTCTTGCACTCGCTCAACCTTAGGGCATGCCGCCGACGCTGGGATGACGGTCATCAATCCACCTCAGTTCCCCGAATCCACCTCGCTGGATGAGTGAGGTGGATTCGGGTGAACGAGGTGGATCTCACGCGCTCGAACTCGGTACAGGTTCACGCGCATGTCCAACCGCGTGCCGCGCGGAGTCGATCGCTATTGTTCTTTCTGAATAGACCATGCCGAATAGAGTCTGCGATGTTCGCGACCGATATCTCTGCACCACGAGAGGATGCGCTGTGACTGACGCCGCTGGAGCTGCACAGACAATCGCTGCCGGATACAACTTCACCGGAACCGCACTGGAGCTCGGTTCGATTTCGGTAGATGGGACCGTCGCCCCCGACGCCAAGGTTCGAATCCCGCTATCGATGATGAATCGCCACGGACTCGTTGCCGGTGCGACGGGTACCGGTAAGACCAAGACTCTGCAATTGATTGCCGAGCAACTGTCGGCAAACGGTGTGCCGGTCATCATGGCCGACATCAAAGGAGACCTTTCGGGACTGAGTAAGTCCGGGGAGTCGAATGACAAGATTGTCGAACGTGCGGGCCTGACTGGCGATGACTGGCAAGCTAATTCGTTTCCCACCGAGTTCGTCTCATTGGGGGACAAGGGGATCGGCGTGCCAATTCGCGCGACGATCACCTCATTCGGTCCGATCCTGCTGTCGAAAGTGCTGGGGCTCAATGACACTCAGGAATCAACACTTGGCCTGATCTTCCATTGGGCGGACCAGAAGGGCCTTGCGCTCCTCGACCTCAAAGACTTGCGCCAGGTCATCAGTTACCTGACAAGTGATGACGGCAAAGCGGACCTGAAAGGGATTGGCGGCGTCTCGTCAGCGACCGCGGGCGTGATCCTGCGTGCGTTGTCGAACTTGGAGGCCGATGGCGGAGACACCTTCTTCGGTGAACCAGAGATCGACCCAGCAGACCTCCTACGCCTGAGCGCCGACGGCCGTGGCGTCATCACTCTGTTCGAACTTGGTGATCAAGCCGCTCGTCCGGCCCTATTCTCGACCTTCCTGATGTGGATTCTGGCCGACCTTTTCCAGTACTTGCCTGAGGTTGGCGATCTGGAGAAGCCCAAGGTGGTCTTCATCTTCGATGAGTCGCACCTGCTGTTCAACGACGCCTCCAAGGCGTTCAAGGAGCAGGTCGTTCAGACCGTCAAACTGATCAGGTCCAAGGGCGTCGGGGTGTTCTTCTGTTCGCAGTTGCCTACCGATATCCCCAATGAGGTGCTGTCGCAGCTCGGTGCTCGTATCCAGCACGCACTGCGCGCGTTTACCCCTGACGACCAGAAGGCACTGTCGCAGACGGTGAAGACCTATCCGGTCTCTGACGTCTACAAACTGGATTCCGCGTTGACCTCGCTCGGAACCGGCGAGGCGGTAGTCACCGTGCTCTCGGAGAAGGGTGCGCCGACTCCCGTCGCCTGGACGGTGATGCGGGCACCGCGTTCATCGATGGCAGCAGTCGGTGCGGACGGTATCAAGTCCGCGGCAACGGCCAGCCCACTGTTCGCCAAATATGGCACCCCGATCGATCGCGAGTCGGCATACGAGTTGTTGACCGCTAAGGTCGCCCCGCCAGCGCCCACAGGCGGAATCGGAGCGTCGGGGGAGGCTGCGCCGCCAGCCCCCGCCCCCGTTCCCGCGAAAGAGGAACCCGGCATGATCTCCGAGGTGCTCAATAGCCCGGCGATGAAGAGTTTCCTGCGGTCGGCGGCTAGTGCCGCGGGACGCGAGATCAGCCGTTCGATCTTCGGCACCGCCAAGCGACGCCGCTAGGGGTACCGCAGATCGGACCGGGGTCAGTCGGCCATCTTGCGGTAGAAGGTCCCGACGATTGGTGCCACGATCTTGCGCGGTGAATAGCCGCCGGCTACCGACATCGCCTTGGACAGGGCACCCGGCACGACGCGCATCTTGTTGCGCGCCAACGCGTCTAGACTCATTTCGGCGACTTTGTCGGAGGAATGCCAGAGGAAGTCGGGTACCGCGGCGTCGACGTTGCTGGCCGCGTCGGCACTCGGGGTCTCGGTGCGTACCGGTCCTGGCGCGAGCAGGGTCACGTGGACGCCCTGATCTGCGACTTCGCCGCGTAAGGATTCGCTGAAGGTATTTACGAAAGCTTTCGACGCCGCGTACGTCGCGTTATTGGGGATAGGCATGTTGCCAGCCGCCGATCCGACCATCAGAATGCCGCCGGCCCGCCGCGCGACCATCTGCGGCAATACCGCCAGCGTCAGATCGTGTACCGCGTTGACATTGAGGCGTGTTTGAGCGCGTTCGTAGTCGGCGTCCAGTTCGTATAGCCGACCGAAGGTCGCGATTCCGGCGTTATTGCACAGAATTGACACCTCCCGACCGGACAGTTCGGCGGAAAGCACTTCCACCGCCGTGGAATCGGATAGGTCAACGGCGCGCACCTCGACGGTCACACCGTGATCCTCGTGCAACTCGACCGCCAACTCTTCGAGGATCTCGCCGCGTCGCGCGACGACGATCAACGAATACCCGCGGGCGGCGAGAACGCGCGCGAGCGCCATACCGATCCCTGACGATGCGCCGGTGACCACTGCTCGACCGTCGACTGACGGAATGGGGACTGCCATTCCGTCAGTCTAAACAGGTCGATTCGACGGACTCAGTTGATACTGGCGGCTACTTCGGTTCCCTGGCGAATGGCCCGCTTGGCGTCGAGTTCGGCGGCCAGATCGGCACCGCCGATCACGTGGGTGGTCACGCCGGCAACCGTCAGAGGGTCGATCAGTTCGCGTACCGATTCCTGGCCAGCGCAAATCACCACATTGTCGACTTCGAGAATGCGCGGTGGTGTGTCGGGATCGTCGAAGGACAAGTGCAGCCCGGCGTCGTCGATCTTGTCGTAGCGTGCTCCCGAAATCTGTTCTACGCCTTTCATTTTCACCGTCGCGCGATGCACCCAGCCGGTGGTCTTGCCGAGCGTCTTGCCCTGTCGTCCGGGCTTGCGTTGCACCAGATAGACCGTTCGCGTCGCGGGTAGTGGGCGCGGTTTGGTGACGAAACCAGGTTTAGTCAGATCCTCGCTGACGCCCCACTCCTGTTCCCACTCTTTGAGATTCAGGGTCGGGGACTCGTCGACGGTGAGGAATTCGGTTACGTCGAAACCGATTCCGCCCGCACCGATCACCGCGACCCGCTTACCGATTTCTCGGTGGCCGAGGACTGCATCGGCATAGGACATCACCATCGGGTGGTCGACTCCCTCGATGTCGGGGATACGGGGGGTCACACCGGTAGCCACGATCACCTCGTCAAACTTGCCCGCAGACGTGCCTTCGATCAGCTCGTCGGCAGTCACACGTTTGTTCAAATGTACTGTGACATTGTTGATTTCGAGCTGGCGGGTGAAGTAGCGGACCGTCTCATTGAACTCTTCTTTGCCGGGAATGCGGGCGGCGATTGAGAACTGTCCGCCGATCTTGTCGCTACCTTCGAACAGTTCGATGCGGTGACCGCGCTGCGCCGCCGAGACCGCCGCGGCGAGGCCGGCCGGACCCGCACCGATGACCGCGATGTGCTTGGCTCGGCGGGTCGCGCCCAAGGTCAGTACTGTTTCACGACCAGCTCGCGCGTTGAGCAGGCAGGAGACCTTCTTGCCGACAAACGCGTGATCGAGGCAGGCCTGGTTGCAGCCGATGCAGGTGTTGATCTCGTCGCCGCGACCGGTCATCGCCTTATTGACGAACTCTGGATCCGCGAGCAGCGGCCTGGCCATCGATACCGCGTCGACACGGCCGCGTTCAAGGATCTCCTCGGCGACCTCTGGGGTGTTGATGCGGTTGGATGCGATCAGCGGAATCTTCACCTCATCGCGAAGACGCTCGGTGAATTTCACGAACGCCGCACGCGGCACCGACGTGACGATGGTCGGAATACCCGCCTCGTGCCAGCCGATATCGGTATTGATGGCATCGACACCGAGTTCTTCGGCCTTACGGGCCATCAGCGCGATCTCATCCCAGGTCTGCCCCTTGCGGACGAAGTCGGCGATGGACTGGCGCAGGATGATGGGGAAGTTGCGCGGGACCTGCTTACGGACCTCTTTGATGATCTCGACCAGGAATCGCTGACGATTCTCGGTGGAGCCGCCCCATTTGTCGGTGCGGTCGTTGGTATGCGGGCACAGGAACTGATTGATCAGATAGCCCTCGCCGCCCATCAGTTCGATGGCGTCGTAGCCGGATTTACGTGCTAGTTTGGCGCCCTGTCCGAAGGCGCGAATGACATGCCAGATCATCTGTTCGTTCATCTTGAAATGTTTGAACGGATGGATCGGCGATGGCTCTGAGCCCGCGGCCACCTTGAGCGGGGTGTATCCGTAGCGTCCGGCGTGGATGAGCTGGATCGCGATCTTGCCGCCCTCTTTGTGGACCGCCTTGGTTAGTCGACTGTGCCGATGGACGTCGACCGAGTTGGTCAGCTTGCCCGCGAAGGGGAGGAGCAGGCCGGTGCGGGTCGGGGCGAAGCCGCCGGTGATGATGAGCCCGACGCCGCCGCGGGCGCGTTCGGCGTAATACGCGGCCAGTTTGTCGGTGTCCCAATAGCGATCTTCGAGGCCGGTGTGCATAGACCCCATCACGGCGCGGTTGCGCAGCGTGATGCCGCCGATCTGCAACGGCTCAAAGAGCCTCGGATAGTGAGGGTTCGGTGCGGTCGGCATTGCGCTCCTTCGTGACGGGAAGATCGACCGGGGGCTGTCCGGCGATCGGCGGGTTTTAGGTGTCTGACTGCTGACTAAGTGCGTCGATGACTTCATCACACCAATCGATAAAGCCTTCCGCGGCACGAATTCCGCCGCGGAGCACTAGATACTGGTGTAGTTTGCGGCCGGATAACGCACCCGGATTTGGGTAGTCGTCCTTTTGGAATCTCGTGTAGAGGTCGAGCTGAAAAGAATGCAGGTCGCGTTGACGGCGCATGTCGGCGATTGTGTCGTTGATGTCGCCGTGTTCGGCGGCGCGGAGTTTGACGCCGAGTTCGTTACGCAGGTGCTGCACCGGGGTGGGGGTCGCCACCCAATCGCGCAGCGCCTGCCGTCCGGCGTCGGACAGTGTGTAGACCTTCTTATCGGGTCGCCCGTCTTGAGCAACCGGTTCAAAGCTGACCAGACCATCGGAGTGGAGCTTCTTGAGCGTCCGATAGATCTGCTGATGGGTGGCCGACCAGAAGTGGCCGATAGAACGTTCGAATTGACGCCCGAGCTCGTAGCCGGTGCCGGGTCGCTCGGCTAGCGACACCATGATCGCGTGTTCGAGAGCCATGTGAACAACGTAGCAGTGCAACTACGCACTATGCAACGACGTGCATAGCCTGGCGCGGGCATGGAAGACACACGAAACCCCGCCGGACTTCAGTCCGGGCGGGGCTTCGGTTGAGCGGGGTTAGTGCGCGATGCCGCGCAGAATCAGCGCCATTCCCAGGTCCACTGACGGCGACGACGGTCCCATACGCGGCGGCGCTGACGGCGACGCTCCTGGCGGCGGGGCTGTTGTCCGGGACGGTAAGGCTGAGGCATTTCGGTCTCCTTGGTTAGGGATTTCCTGTTGTGCGACAACGTATGTCGAACACAGACGAAGGTAGGTGACCGAATGTGGGATGCCCTGGCTCAGAGCTGCCAATCAACTGTCAGCGTTAGTAACGGACAACTTGGACCTCTACTCCGCATCCGCCTTCAACATTTGCCGACCTGCCAGTCCGACACGCCGTCGGCATATGTCTCGAATTTCCAGATCGGAACCTGTGCTTTGATCTCATCAATTACCTTGGCGCACAAGGCAAATGCCTGGACTCGATGCGGCGTGGCGACAGCTACGACCACGGCGATGTCGCCGATGACCAAATCGCCGATCCGGTGTTGTGCGGCGATCCGAATATCGGCGGCGCGATATTTCGCGCACACCTGCGCGAGAAAATCGGCAGCCCGTGGATGAGCCTCGTAACGCAGGGCCGTCACCGAACGACCATCGTGATGGTCGCGAACCACGCCGGTGAAAGTCACTACGGCGCCGTCCGCGCTGGTACGCACGGCGTCTTCGCATATGCGCGGATCAAGTGGCGCATCGATGATGCCGGGAAGATCGTGCGCCATCAGTGTCCGCCGCCGTCGGCGAGGTGAAATAGGTGCGAGACGAGGGGATCGAGTACGGCAATGCCGTCGTTGACCCCGCCCTTCGACCCCGGCAAGTTCACGACCAGTGTGCGACCGGCAAACCCGGCGAGTCCACGGCTCAGCGAGGAGTACGGCGTCGCGGCCCGGCCGGTTTCCCGCATGGCTTCGGCGATGCCGGGCAACGCGGTGGTCAGGTGAGGTGCGGTCGCCTCAGGCGTGTGGTCGTCTGAGGTCGGACCGGTTCCGCCGGTGGTTATCAGTAACGCGGGACGTTGCGCGAGAGCGGCGCGAAGGGCGCCCGCCACGTCGGCATCGGCGGCGATAATTGGCTCGGCGACTTGGAATCCCTTGCTGGTCAACCACTCTCGGATCACCGGCCCGGTGGCATCGGCGCGCTCGCCGCTGGCGATCCGGGTGGACGACACCAAGACAATCGCACGTCGGCCGGGGTAAACATCGACCGTGCCGGCCGCGACAGTTCGGACAGGCTCGGCCGGTGGCTCATCACGACGCCAACTTCCGTGCCGCCCACCATCTTTGGCCCATAGTGCGACATCGTTCATCGATGCTGCGGGGTCGACGGCTTTGACCATGTCGTGCAGCGTGAGTCCGGCGACACTGACAGCCGTCAACGCCTCCATCTCGACCCCCGTACGGCCGGTCGTCGATGCCGTGGCCGTCACCACCACAGTGTCGTCGGTGAGTTCGAAGCTCACGTCGACAGAGTTCAGTGGCAACTGATGACACAGCGGGATCAGGTCCGATGTACGTTTGGCGCCCATGATTCCGGCGATTCGGGCGACCGCGAGTACATCGCCTTTCGGGGTGTTTCCACTGCTAATAAGCGCGATCACCCGCCGCGTCGTGCGAAAGACACCACGCGCGGTCGCTGTTCGCTTGGTGACATCCTTCTGCGACACGTCGACCATATGCGCGCTGCCGTCGGCGGCAACGTGACTGAGGATGGCGTCTTCGGAAGTCACTGAGTCAGCGGCCATGTCGGCACCTCCTGACCCGCAGGCAGATACTCTGCCGCGGAATCGATCTCGATCAAGACATTGGAATTCGCGGCCGTTGCGACGAGGTGGCTGCCGGCGCCGCCGACCACCTCGACAGTCCCGTCGGCCTGCAGGCACCCGCGCAAATACTGAGTCTTGCCAGCGATCGAGGTGACGTCGGCGACCAGAGTCGCAGATGTCGGCTGCACCTCGGGAAGGCCGCTGACCGACCGTAATGCGCTGCGTACCAACACTTCAAACGACACCATCACGCTCACTGGATTGCCCGGCAAGCTGATCACCGGAGTATCGCGCCACCGTGTCAATCCTTGTGGCCCACCGGGTTGCATTGCGACTGGTCCGAACCAGCCGGTGTCGGAGAGCAAGTCCCGCACGGGTTCTCGTTCACCCATCGAAACACCGCCCGAGGTCAGCACCACGTCGGCCGTCGCGACGGCGGCAGCGAGTTTCTGCTCGAAGTCGCCATCGTCGCCCGCACGGTCGGCGTAGGTCACCTGCGCGCCGTGTGCGGTGCACAGAGCGGCCAGAATCACCGAATTCGACTCGTACACTTGACCGAATGCCAATGGGGCGCCCGGACTGACAAGTTCGCTGCCAGTCGAGATCACCGCGACACGGGGACGCCTGAAAACGTCGACGGCGGCCGTGCCCGTTGCCGCGAGGGCGGCGAGATGGCGTGGGGCGAGGACCGTGCCACCCGGCACCACGAGTGTCCCGGCGGCCACGTCGGCCGCGGCACGCCGAATGAATGCGCCGACGTCGGGTGCCGCACTGAAACTCACCGTGTCCGCGCGTTCGTCGGATTGCTCAACCGGCACCACGGCGTCGGCGCCGGCGGGAAGTGGGGCGCCGGTCATGATCGCCGCGACGGTCCCGGGAAGCAGCGGCCCCGGCCCGGTATCGCCGGCGAAGATTCGAGTGGCAACGGGAAGCGGCGAATCGATGACGACCTCCGCGGCGCGCACCGCGAAACCATCCATCGCTGAATTGTCGAAAGCGGGCATTGGCGCAAGCGCGGCGACGTCGGCGACCAAGACCCGGCCGCGCGCTCGAGCTAGCGGGACGGTTTCACGTCCGGAGAGTTCGGCAAGGGCATCAGTGATCGCGGTCCGGTGTACGGAAACATGCCTGCGGCTCACCGTTGCGAGTTTAGGCCCTCGGTCACCGACGATGCTCCGTCGGTGTCCGGGCCGATCGCCGGGTAGCGTTGATAACTATGTCCCTGCAAGACGGCTTCGGGCGCCGAGCGCGAGATCTGCGGATCTCGTTGACTCAGGCGTGCACCCTGCGGTGCCGATACTGTATGCCTGCCGAGGGGTTGCCGCTGCTGCCGCGCGAAGAATTGCTGTCAGTGGACGAGGTTGCCCGGTTGATCGATATCGGGGTCGATGATTTGGGGATCGACGAGGTGCGACTGACCGGTGGCGAACCGTTGGTGCGCCGTGACCTGGAGACACTCGTCGCGACCATCCGGGCGCGGCACTCGACATTGCCGATCGCGTTGACTACCAATGCAATCGGCCTTTCTCGTCGTGCACACGACCTTCGTGCCGCAGGAGTTACCCGTCTCAATATCTCCCTGGATACCGTCGACGCCGAACTGTTCGCCGAAGTCACCCGACGCGACCGGCTGTCCGACGTTGTCGCCGGAATCGACGCGGCCCGCGCCGCGGGGTTCGACTCCATCAAAGTGAACGCGGTCGCCCTGCAATCCACGCTGGCCTCGGCGACCGGCTTACTGGACTGGTGTATCGCGCGTGGTCTCGAACTCCGGTTCATCGAGAATATGCCGCTCGACGCCGACGCGACCTGGACAGCCTCTGATCTGATCACCGCAGACGACGTTTTGGCAGAACTCTCGCGCCACCATCGACTTGAGCCGATCGGTCGCGTCGATCCGGGTGCACCTGCCGAGCGATGGCTCGTCGATGGCGGCCCGGCGACTGTCGGGATCATTGCTTCGATGACCCGGTCGTTTTGTCGCACCTGCGACCGCACCCGGATTACCGCCGAAGGTCGCGTGCGACCGTGTTTGTTCTCCGATGACGAGATTGACCTGCGCACCGCGATGCGCGGTGGAGCGACCGATGCCGAGGTCGCCGAACTCTGGAAGACGGTCACCGCTCGCAAATCCGCCGGGCACGCGGCGCTCGGCGTACTGACTCACCCGCGTCGCACGATGGGAGCCATCGGTGGCTGACCGGGCAATTCTGATCGAGGTGACCTACTTCGCCGCGATAGCCGACGCGACGGGGTGTCGCCGCGAGACGCTCATCGTCGAATCGGCCACGGTGGGTGGGCTACGGGCAGCGATCGGGGACCGGCATGGGGTGCGGGCGGGCGAGTTGGCCCGGTTGTGCACCGTTCTGAGCGGTGACGAGATGATGCGAGAGGCCGAAGCCGTCGTCGGAACAGAAGTGGATATGTTACCGCCCTTTGCCGGCGGCTGAGAAGAAACCGCAGTTCAACAAGGGTTAGCCGCTGTCTCACGGCCCCGACCGCTCGGCGGTGAGAACCCGGTTACCCATCGGACACGGCAAGAAGCCGTAAGGCAACAAACGATTCTTAACGTCGCTGTGGTCGGCATGGTGCCGGATCTGAAGGCTTTGGAAGGCAGACGTGTATGAGTCGCTCACACACCATCACCCATTGGGACCCCGAAGACGTCGAGGCATGGGAAGCCGGCGGCAAGCAGATCGCCCGACGCAACCTGATCTGGTCGGTGGCCGCTGAGCATGTTGGCTTCTCGGTGTGGTCGTTGTGGTCGGTCATGGTGCTGTTCATGCCGGCCGATATTTACGGACTGTCTGCCGGTGACAAATTCCTGATCGGCGCGACGGCGACGCTGACCGGAGCATTGCTGCGGTTCCCGTACACGATGGCGACCGCACGTTTCGGCGGGCGCAACTGGACTGTCTTCTCGGCCTTCGTACTGCTGATTCCGGTGACGGCGACCATTGCCATCCTCGCCAATCCCGGCCAACCGCTCTGGATGTATTTGCTCTGCGCGGCGGTTACTGGTCTGGGCGGCGGCAACTTCGCCTCGTCGATGACCAATATCAACGC
This sequence comes from Gordonia sp. CPCC 205333, assembly GCF_048537885.1. Taxonomy (NCBI): domain Bacteria; kingdom Bacillati; phylum Actinomycetota; class Actinomycetes; order Mycobacteriales; family Gordoniaceae; genus Gordonia; species Gordonia sp. CPCC 205333. The sequence goes on from NZ_JBCLVI010000003.1 coordinate 120,220, forward strand.
CTTCTACCCGCAGCGTCTCAAGGGATGGGCGCTCGGTCTGAACGCGGGGGGCGGCAACCTTGGTGTACCCGCTGTGCAGTTGATCGGTTTGCTCGTCATCGCTGTCGCGGGAAATCGACAGCCCTACTGGGTGTGTGCGGTGTACTTGGTCTTCCTCGTCGTCGCGGGTATTGGGGCCGCGTTGTTCATGGACAACCTGGCTACGCCGAGCGTTGACATGGGAGCTATGCGGGCAGCCTTGCGCAATCGCAATACCTGGGTGATCTCGCTGCTCTACATCGGCACTTTCGGATCGTTCATCGGCTTTTCCTTCGCTTTTGGTCAGGTCCTGCAGATCACCTTCAAAGCCAACGGGCAGTCGGTAGCCGACGCGACGTTGCACGCCGCTCAGATTGCGTTTATCGGTCCTCTGCTCGGCTCGATCGCACGGGTCTACGGCGGTAAGCTTTCCGACCGGATCGGCGGTGGTCGCGTCACTCTCGTCACCTTTGTGGGGATGGCGCTTTTCGCGGGCGTGTTGATCGCGGCCTCGACCAGTGCTGGTTCCGGCGCGGCGAGCGGTGCGGCCATGACCGGCTACATCGTCGGGTTCATCGCACTATTCCTGTTGTCGGGCACCGGAAATGGCTCCGTTTACAAGATGATCCCGTCCATCTTCGACGCTGCTTCGCGGTCACTCGACGCCGACGAGGCGACTCGCGCCCATTACTCGCGGTCGATGTCGGGAGCAGTTATCGGTATCGCCGGCGCGATCGGCGGTTTGGGTGGCGTCGGAATCAACCTGGTTTTGCGCCAGTCCTATCTCAGCCAGGGCACCGCTACCGCGGCGTTCTGGGTCTTCGGCGTGTTTTACGTGATCGCCGCGATCATCACCTGGCGCGTATACGTCGCTGTACCGCATGTTCCCGCTGACGGCGGTGTTGCCGACGATTCGGTCGGCATCGACAAGCCCGCGCGTGGGACAATCAAGTCAACGGTGTGAAGAGTGGAACGAACGAAAGCGAGTTGATGGGCGGCGGACTGGAGCCCGGTGACACAACGACCTCAGCGGTGGCGGATCGAAGCGATGCTCGTGCTTCGAAGACGCCACTGGCGGGGTTCACGGTGGCACTCACGGCGGCGCGCCGCGCCGACGAATTCGAGACATTGTTGCGGCGGCGGGGGGCCTCGGTGGTCTCCGCCGCCGCGATTTCGATGGTTCCACTCGCCGACGACGATCGGCTGCGTGAGATAACTGACGAATTGATCGCTGTGCCACCGGATTTGCTGATCGCGACCACCGGGATCGGATTCCGCGGTTGGGTCGAGGCCGCCGACGGCTGGGGTCTGGCCGAGCCGCTGCTGGAGGCGCTCGGCAAGGGCCGCGTTATCTCTCGCGGCCCCAAGGCAACCGGTGCACTGCGTGCGGCCGGCCTGCGCGAGGAGTGGTCACCGGCATCGGAGTCCTCGGTTGAAGTGCTCAGTCACCTCACCGAGCAGGACGTCGCCGGTAAGCGGGTAGCCGTGCAATTACATGGTGCTACCGACGATTGGGACCCGGTCCCTGGCTTCTTGGCTGAGTTGGAAGCGCGCGGAGCGCAGGTGGTGGGTGTTCCCGTCTATCGGTGGGAGCCCCCCTCGAATACGGCGGAACTCGATTCGTTGATCGAGATACTCGCGCTCGCTCAGGTCGATGCGGTGACATTCACGTCGGCACCAGCCGTGGCATCGACGTTGATGCGTGCCGACGAGCTCGGGCTATTCGAAGGTGTTCGGCGAGCGTTGTCCGGGCCGGTTGTGCCGTACTGCGTGGGGCCGGTCACGGCGGGACCCCTGGCCCGTATTGGAGTGGAAAGTGTTGAGCCGGAACGGATGCGGCTGGGCGCGTTGGCCCGGCTTGTCGCCGACGATCTGCCCGAGCGTCGGCCGACGTTACGGGTTGCCGGTCACGATCTGGGTGTCCGTGCCTGCGCCGCGGTAGTCGACGACGGTATTCGCGAGCTATCGCCGTCGGGGTTGTCGTTGCTGAAAATGTTGGCGCGTAAACCCGGTGACGTCTGCTCACGCGAAGAGTTGTTGGCAGTCTTGCCGGCTGCGGGTGACGACACCCACGCGGTGGAGGCCGCCATCGCACGATTGCGGGCGAGCCTGGGTGCTAAGGAGATTGTGGCGACTGTAGTGAAACGGGGATATCGGTTGGCGGTCGACTGAACTGGTGTGGGTATTGCCCTACACCAGTACAGCGGCCCGCCGCCGGGCGCATACCAACTTCACTACACTGGGATGCAGTCCAAGCGGCTCGCTGACTACGTCGGCTCCGCTGTCATAGAGACGATGCTGAAATAGGCCGTCGGCCAAGAGATATGACGCTACGGCCACTCGGCGGCCGGTATGCTCGCGCATCGACGACACCACTTCGTGAACGGCGGGGTATCCGCCCGAGCGTGGCGGTGCGGCGAATCCGATCCGCACACGTGAACCCACCAGCGATGACAATAGGGTCGCCGTCGTGCGGATCTCGCTCTGCGCGTGCGGATCCGACGAACCGGCCGCCGCGAGAACCACATGGTCGCCTGGCCGCCAGCCCACTTCGATAAGTCGATCGAGCATGACACGAGCCAACTGCGGCGAGGGGCCGAGCGCGCCGGTTACTGTCACATCCGGATGCGCTGCGGCGGTGACGTGTTCAGGTATATCTACCCGAACGTGGTAGCCACTGGATAAGAACGCGGGGATCAAGGTGACCGGGCGGTCACCGAGGGTGGCCAATACTTCCGACGGCGTCGGTCCGAGTACATCGACGAATGCGACGCGAACCTCTTCGGCAAGTGTTGCCGAAACCTGTTGCGCCAGATCGCCGATCATCGCAACACCGTGCGGATTGCGGGTTCCGTGCGCCACTAACAAGGTGACGGATTGAAGGTTACTCACGCGACAGTTGCCTAGGCGCTCTTGGGTGCGAGACCGGCGACCGCACCCGATCGTGGCCGGTACCCGAAGCTGATCTCAGGCGCGTTCGCCACGAATACCGTTCCGTCGAGGCCGATCCTGGTGGCATACACCGGAATTGACACTCCTTCGGCGTCCAGGCACCGACCGTCGAGCAGGCTGAACGCCTGCTTCTTCAGCGGCGACTGCACCACTGGAAAACCGCCTCGGTCGCCGACGATGCCACGGGAGAGCACCGCGGCCCGACCGATCGGGTCGATATTGCCGACGGCCTTGATGCTGTCATCGGCCAGCCGGAACAACGCCACCTGAGCGCCGTCAGGTAGGAGGACCGCAACCCCTCGCAACGGTTCGAGGCGCGATGCGGGGCAGGCCGGCGTCCAGTCGCGGGTCCAGCGGTGCAGATCGAAGTTGATGCTCATGTCGGGAGTCTTTCTGTACGGGCTGCGGCGGGTGGGCTGGTGACAGACGATTACGGACGGCCAAATGCCGGCGTGCCGATCAGGATCGGTACCTTGCGTCCATTCTTCTCGCCGAATTCGACGGTCGGGTCCGGTGCGCCGGGGGCGTTGACGAAGGATACGAAGCGCGAGAGTTTATCCGGATCGTCCAAGACACCCTTCCATTCGCACGCGTAGCCGTCGACGTGGCGTTCCATCGCCGCCTCGAAGTCCTCGGCCAGCCCCAAACTGTCTTCCACCACAACGGATTTCAGATGGTCGAGACCGCCGTCGAGACTCTCCAGCCACGGCGCGGTCCGCTGCAGCCGATCCGCGGTGCGGATGTAGTACATGAGGAATCGGTCGATGTACCGGACAAGCGTCTCACCGTCCAGATCCGATGCGAGTAGAAGTGCATGCTTTGGCGTCATGCCACCGTTACCCGCGACGTACAGATTCCAGCCCTTCTCCGTCGCGATGACGCCCACATCCTTACCGCGGGCCTCGGCACATTCGCGCGCACAACCGGAGACGCCCATCTTGATTTTGTGGGGTGATCGCAGCCCGCGGTAACGCAATTCCAGGTCGATAGCCATCTGCACCGAATCCTGCTGCCCGTAACGGCACCAGTCGGTTCCGACGCAACTCTTTACCGTCCGCAACGACTTGCCGTATGCCTGACCGGATTCCATCCCGCCATCGACCAGCCGACCCCATATCTCCGGCAACTGATCGACCGTCGCACCGAACATGTCGATGCGTTGGCCGCCGGTGATCTTCGTGTAAAGGCCGTAATCCCTTGCGATTTCGCCGATCAGAATGAGATGTTCGGGAGTAATGTCGCCACCGGGCACGCGCGGCACCACCGAATAGGTGCCGTTGCGCTGGATGTTGGCGAGGAAGTGGTCGTTGCTGTCCTGCAACGAGGCCTGCTCACCTTCGAGAATATGATCCGAACTCGTCGATGCGAGGATCGACGCGACTGTCGGCTTGCACAAGTCGCAGCCGGTGCCGGTGCCGAACCGCTCGATCAGTCCGGTGAAGGTGCGAATGCCGCTCGCCTGTACCAGCTCGAAGAGTTCGGCGCGCGACTGGCTGAAATGTTCGCAGAGCGACTTGGAGACCTCGACACCCTGGGCGGTGAGGAGCTGGGAGAGCAGCGGAACGCAAGAGCCGCAAGAGGTTCCGGCGTTAGTGCAGCCCTTGAGTGCAGCGACGTCACATGCGCCGTTCTCGATCGCCGCACACAGCGTCCCTTTGGATACGTCGTTACACGAACACACCTGAGCTGCGTCGGGGAGGGCGCCGACGCCAAGTGCTGGCGAGTCTGAACCCGACGGCGCGATCAGCGACACCGGATCGCCGGGAATTGTTGATCCGACCAACGGGCGCAGGATGCCGTAGGAGCTGGCGTCGCCGACGAGAACGCCGCCGAGCAGGGTCGAAGCATCGTCGGAGAGAACGAGTTTCGCGTAGGTGCCATTGATCGGGTCGCTGACTACGACGTCGAGGGCTCCCGGAGTTGTGCCGAGTGCGTCACCGAAGCTCGCGACATCGACACCAAGCAGCTTGAGTTTGGTGGACATATCTGCGCCGGGGAAGACCGCGTCACCGTCGAGCATCTGGTCGACCACGACCTCGGCGGTCGCGTAGCCTGGGCCAACCAATCCGTAACAACGACCCTCGATCGCGGCGACCTCGCCGATGGCGTACACATCGGGATCAGAAGTGCGGCAAGTGCCGTCAGTCAGCACGCCACCGCGTTCGGCGAGATCCAAGCCTGCCGCGCGGGCCAGTTCGTCGCGCGGACGGACACCGGCGGAGAACACCAGCAGGGCAGCATCGACGACGGTCTCGTCTTTGAGGGTGACCTGGAGGCCGTCGCCGACTCGTTCGATCACGTTGGTGCCCGAAGACAGTGAGATGTCGATACCCAGCGCGCCGATCATGCGAGCCAGGTGCTCGCCGCCGCCTTCGTCGATCTGTTGGGGCATCAGGCGCGGATTGACCTCAATCACATGGGCTTTCAGTCCGAGACTGCGCAACGCATTGGCTGCTTCGAGGCCCAGTAGACCACCGCCCACGACCACGCCAACTGCTTCGGAATTGGTCGCGAGCGCCTTTTCGGCATCGGCGCGAATATCATCGAGATCGTCGAGGGTGCGGTAGACATGGCAACCCTCGCTGTCGTGGCCAGGCACTGGAGGGACGAAAGCGTATGAGCCAGTGGCCAAGACGAGAGTGTCGTAGTCAAACTGCCGACCATCGGAGGTAGTCACCCGATGACCGGACCGGTCGATGTCGGTGACGCGTGCGTCCAGGTGCAGTTCGACGCTGGTATCACCGGCATAGTCGTTGCCGGGCAGTGCCAGCTCGGCCCGATCCCACGTTCCGACGTAGGAGGACAGTCCGACCCGGTCGTAGGCACGGTCGGACTCTTCGGCAAGCACCACGATCCGCCACTGCGACAGTTCGTCGCGGGTGCGCAGGGCCTCAATGAAGCGGTGGGCGACCATGCCGTGGCCCACGACGACGACGGTGCGCTGGGCGCCGGCGGCGGAGTTGGCGATGAAGTCCTCGGTAGTCATGACAGCAACGGTAGGAAAATGGTGTTGCGGCAACGTCGCGTCGCGTTGCCTTGTCGTCACGTAGTTCTCACAGCACCCACCGTGCGGTCGTGAGAGTCGCTATCGGAAGAATTCGACCAGGTCACCGTCGCGCGCTCCTGGGGGAATAAGCGCGAATCCACGGGTACCGACGAGGGCGGACAGGTGCGCGGTCGGTATCCGTTGTGGTGTGGACCATAGCCCCGTGCCGGTAGGTGTGACCGGGACCATTCGCCATCCGTCGGTTCTCGCCGCCGCGCCAAGCTGTTCGATGCCGATAAGTTCCGGGTGACGAGGCGTCGCACCGAGAAGCGTATCGGCTATCGGCCCGATGAGTAGCGTGGCGCCCGCGACCGCGGCGAGCGGGTTCCCGCCGAGCCCGATCACCACCGGTCCGGACTCAATCGTGGCCACCAGGAGGGATCCGCCGGGACGCACGTCGATTCCATCGATGATGATCTCGGCGTCGAGGTCGTCCAGCGCACCGCGCAGGAAATCTGCTAGTCCACGTCCCGTCGCACCGATCAGCACTACGAGATCGACCGCGTGTCCGCTCAGTGCGGCGGCGAAGGCGGCCCGATCGTCGCTGAGGCGGATTCCGACCTCCGCGCGACAACCACTGCGTCGCAACACATTACACACGGCCGCCGACGCGGTGTCGGTGATCGTGCCGGGACGCTCGACGGTGTCGGAGATTTCATCACCGGTGGCGTAAACCAGGGCCCGAAGCGGGCCGCGCACGTCGACCGTATCGACTCCGGCCGAACGAGCTAGCGATACCACCGCGTCATCGACTGCGGTACCGGCTCGGATGAGCGCGTCACCGGCCAGCCATTCCGATCCTCGCCGCCGGGTGTCGTCGCGATCGAGTCTCGTTGTGGTGAGCGAGCCCTCGTCGACGGTGACTTCTTCGTCCCGGATTACCCGTTGTGCACCGCCGGGGAGCATCGCGCCGGTCGCGATCCGAATTGCTTGGCCGGCGAACAGTATCGGTTGATTGCCGGTGCCGGCGGGGACGCTGGCCGCCAGAATCTTCCACGGCGGCGGGCCGGCGACGGCGTATCCGTCCATCGCCGAGGCATCGAACGCGGGAAACGGCTGTGCCGCAAACAGTTCGGCGGATAGGACAGCGCCGAGCGCGCTGATCGCCGGCACCGCGCTAGGCGGCACGGGGACCAGTGCCCGGCGGAGAATCGTGGCCGCGCGGGGTGGCGTGAGTCGGTTGGAGTCGGACGTCGAGTGGCGCCGCGCGAGATCGAGATCCGCCGCGGTGTCGACGTCGGAGACCGCCCGGTCGTCAAGTGTCACGCCGATCGCCCCGGCGGGGATCAGTCCGCGCATCGCGGGCCCGGTTGCCTGCGAGAGGGAGTCACGTAATGCCGATCCGCGCCACATGCCGACGAGGTACTGCATCTGCCCGGACGAGTCGAGCGCAAAGGCGGCCGGGGCACGCGCGTCCTGACGAGCGCGCGACAACGTATCGAGGTCGGCGGCGGACAAGAAGGGAATATCGGCGGCAAGTACTGCCACGTCGTAGTCGCCGACAGTGCCGTCGGACTCGAGTGCGGCCAGTCCGGCCGTGACGGCGAACACCGGTCCCGAACCCGGAGGATCTTCGCGGACTTGCAAGATCGCCGGATCCAAATCGCGTGCCGGTCCGACGACAGCGATGCGACGGGCGCCCGACACCGCTGCGAGTGCGACGTCGAGGAGCGTTCGACCGCCGATCCGCAGGGACGGTTTGTCGACTCCGCCCATGCGACTACCGCGTCCACCTGCGAGGATGATCGCGAACGTCGGGTCGGCCATGTAGTAACCGTAGTGTGCCGAACTCGATGCCGGGAGCGTAGGTCAGTACACATCCCGCACGTAGCGTTTCTCCGCCGACAAGGCGGATACGAATGAGTCCGCGCTATGCGGTGCCAACCTGCCCTGTTCGGCGACGATCTGACGCAAGGCGTCGTCGACATCGCGGGCCATCGCGCCGGCATCGCCGCACACGTAGATATAGGCTCCCGCGCGTACCCATTGCCACAGTTCGGCGGCGTGTTCACGCATGCGGTCCTGAACGTAGATCTTCTCGTCCTGGTCGCGGGAGAATGCGACATCGAGCCGAGTGAGGACACCGTCGTCGCGGAGTCGTAGTAGGTCGTCGCGGTAGTAGAAGTCGGTTGCCTCGCGACGTTCTCCGAAGAACAGCCAGTTCTTGCCGGTCGCGCCTTGTGCTGCCCGATCGGCGAGGAAGGCGCGGAACGGGGCGACTCCGGTGCCCGGACCGATCATGATCGCCGCCGCATCCGGGTCATCTGGTGGCCGGAAGTGCTTATTGGGCTGGATGAAAACCCGCACCGACGTGTCGCCGGTGGTGACCCGATCGGCGAGGAATGTCGAGCACACGCCGTGGCGGATCACATCGCGATCGGATGTCGTCGCGGTGTAGCGGACTGCCGACATGGTGATCTCCACGGTGCCTGGATCGTTTCGCGGCGTCGATGAGATGGAATAGAGCCGCGGGGTCAAAGGACGCAGTGCTTGCACCCATTCTTGCGGAGTCGCGCGGATTGCTCTGCCGGCCAACACATCTGCGCACTGTTTGCCCCATGACCAGTTCGTGACACCGGACGGTTCGGCCAGCACATCATCGAGTTCGGTATCGCCGGAGTCAGTTCGCGCGGATACGAAGTGAAGAAAATCAGGTGTGATGCGGGCGATTTCCAGCCGGTCTGTCAACGCCTCGCCGAAGGACATGGTCTCGCCCCCGGAGAGTTCCACCGGCTCGCTTCCGACCAGATCAGTGTGTTTGAGCCATTCGGCCACGAGTGCCGGATCATTGCGGGGCCATATTCCGAGAGCATCGCCGGCAGAATAGGTCAACGTATCGGGAGGCAGGGTGAAGGAGACCTTGCGAATATCCTTGTCCGAGCCGTCGCCGCTGACCTTGGCGTTCCCCGACACCGTCGTGGACAGCGGATTCTTCCGCGAGTACGACGTGGGCGCTACGAGCGGTTCAGCGGCGGGCGTCGGCTCGTTAGATGGCTCGACGTCTATATGTGCCACCACCCGGTCGAGCCAGCCGTGAGCGGACTCCTCAAAGTCCGGTTCACACGAAACCCGCTCGGCGAGGCGGTGTGCGCCCAGATCATGAAGGCGCGCATCGAGTTTGCGCCCGAATCCGCAGAAGTCGGCATAGCTGGAGTCGCCGAATCCGAGCACCGAGTAGCCCACACCCTGGAGATCGCCGGGTTCGAGGGCGGCGAGTGCGTCCCATAACGCGACCCCGTTGTCCGGTGCATCGCCGTCGCCGGTGGTGCTGGTCAGGAACAGAACGGTACCCGCGAGGTCGGCGACGGTGATCTCGTCGGCGCAGCGGAGCCGGACATCGGCTCCGGCGGCGACCAGGGCGTCGCGCGTTGTCTCGGCGAATTCTTCGGCGGTGCCGGTCTGTGATGCCCAGACAACCATCGCCGACGGAGTCGGGGCGACCTCGGTAGTGCGTGACGTTGTGGGAGAGGTAGTTTGCGTTGTCATCGAGACCCGAGCGAAGATGCCTGCGAGTACGCCGTCGAGCCACGCGCGGTTATTCGGGGTTAGTGGTGCGGTTGCCGGGACGATGGGGACCGCGTCGGTCGGCGGTAACGCGCGTAACCCGATCAGCAACCCATCGACGAAGATGGACTCGGTGTCGGTGAGTCGGCCGGCAGACCTGATTGCCTCGGCGAGGGCGTCGAGCGGCGCCACGATGTCGCCTCCTGTGTGTGGAACGGTCAAAGCGGCGGGTGTCGCCGACTCGGTACGGCGCGTGTTTGGTTCGAGTTGTACCGACACGGCGCAGGCTTTGAACTCCGGCTGGAGCGAATCAGCGTCGACGGCGTCGTTGGTGACTGCGTTGATAGCAAGGTCGGGTCCTTGTGCATCATTGAAATGCATTGGTGCGAAACAGGTTCCGGGTCGGATATCGGTGCTGACCGATGCGGGGAGTACGGCGGTCCCACGCCGCGATGCCACCTTCACATCGTCGCCGTCGACGATGCCGAGCGGTCCGGCGTCGCCGGGGTGGATCTGTAGAAATGACGATGGGTTGAGCTTGTTCAGCTTCTTTACCTTGCCGGTTTTCGTCATCGTGTGCCACTGGTGGGCGAGCCGGCCGGTAGTCAAGGTGAGGGGGAATTCATCGTCGGGCAGTTCGGCACGCGGCAGATAGGGGCGCGGCAGGAATTGTGCGCGTCGGGTGGGCGTCGGAAAGGCAAGGCGCGGAACGTATCCGTCGTCGGATACAAAGGTTGACGCACTGACGCCGTCATTGACGTAGCGGATCGGGTTCCGGTCGGCGCCGTCCGGTGCCGCGGGCCATTGCACGGGTCCGTGCCGCAGTCGCACATAGTCGACACCACGGATATCCCAGCCGGTGGTGGGATTCCAGAACCGGGTGATCTCGTCGAAAACCTCTGCGGCACTGGAGAAGTGGAATCCATCGGCGAATCCCATCGCCTGCGCGACGCGACAGATGATGGCCCAGTCGGGTAGAGCGTCGCCCGGTGCGGCGAGAGCCGGGGCGGTCAGCGTGAGATTCCGCTCGGAATTGATCATCACCCCTTCGCTTTCAGCCCAGAGGGCGGCGGGCAGGGTGATGTCGGCGTACTCGCCGGTTTCGGTGCCGGTGAAGGCGTCTTGAACGATGACCAGTTCGGCGGCTCGTAGAGCGTCGATCACGGTCTGCCGATTGGCCACCGAGGCAACGGGATTCGTACAGATGATCCAGGCGGCTTTGATATCGCCTGCCGCCATCCGCTCGAACATGTCGATCGTGCCGGCGCCTGCGTCGGGGCGAATGGTCTCGCGCGGCAGTTGCCATTGGTCTTCGACGAACGCACGGTCGGCAGGGTTGAGAGCGGACCGCTGTCCCGGCAAACCTGGTCCCATGTAGCCCATTTCGCGGCCACCCATCGCGTTGGGCTGACCCGTCAACGAGAACGGCCCCGACCCGGTACGGCAGATGGCCCCGGTGGCCAGGTGAAGATTGCAGAGTGCGTTTGTCTGCCAAGTGCCATGAGTCGACTGGTTTAGTCCCATCGTCCACAGACTGACCCAATTATTCGCGGTACCAATCAATTCGGCTGCTGAGACGATGTCGGCGGTATCGAGGCCGGTTAGCTGCGCAACCTTGTCGAGCGGATAGTCGGCGAGCAGTGGAGTCATCGAAGCGAAACCGTCAGTGAATTCGGCGATGAAGTCATCGTCGGTATGCCCGGCGTCGATGATGAGTTTGAGTAGACCGTTGAGTAGTGCCAAGTCGGTGCCCGGGGCGATCGGCAGGTAGAGATCGGCTTTCGCGGCGGTGGCGGTGCGCCGCGGGTCGACGACGATGAGTTTCGCGCCCTGTTTTACGCGATCCATCATCCGCAAGTAGAGGATCGGGTGACAGTCGGCCATATTGGCGCCGATGACGAAGAAGACGTCGGCATGATCGAGGTCGTCGTAACTGCCGGGGGGACCGTCGGCACCAAGGGATTGTTTGTAGCCGGTTCCCGCGCTGGCCATACACAGTCGTGAATTTGACTCGATCTGATTGGTGCGTAGGTAGCCCTTGGTGAGTTTGTTCGATAGGTATTGAGCTTCCAAACTCATCTGGCCGGATACGTAGAGTGCGATCGAGTCGGGGCCGTGGCGATCGTGAATGCTCCGCAGGCGGGCGGCGGCAGTGGCGATAGCGTCGTCGAGAGGTGTCGGCACCGCCTCTTCGGCGCGATCGGGGCGGACCTGCGCGTATGCCAGACGTCCGCCGGCGTTGAGCATGTCGGCGGTGGTCGCACCTTTGGTGCATAGTCGGCCCCGGTTGGCCGGATGCGACGGCGTTCCGACGCTTTTTGTCACCTGACCATCGACGACGCGCAGGTCTATGCCGCAGCCAACGCCGCAGTAGCCGCACACCGTCGCGAAATCCATACTCCGATGGTTCGGGAAGCGTGTTTCTCGATGCGCAGCCTCGTGTTACCGGCAGATCAACTCACTCTCAGGCTTGATCGGCGCGGGGCGTGAGGGGCGTGTTCTGGGCCACACGAGCCCGCGTATGGTGAGCCACTAGCAAGTGCTTGCTTGGTGGGCCGCCGGTCCGCCGCCCGATGTGGAGGTCAGAGTCATGCGAGATGCCGTAATCGTCGACGCGGTACGTACACCTATCGGAAAGCGCAACGGCGCATTAGCCGACGTCCATCCCGGTGATATGACCGCGCATGTGCTCAGCGCGCTGCAGGAACGCAACGGGTTCGCACCGGAAATCATCGACGACGTCGTGTGGGGGTGTGTCAGCCAGGTCGGCGATCAAGCGGGCAGCATCGGACGTGTCGGCGTATTGGCCGCGGGGTGGCCCGAGTCGGTTCCGGCGACCGTCGTCGATCGCCGATGTGGATCGGCCCAACAGGCTGTGCATTTCGCAGCGGCCGGAGTGATCGCCGGACACTACGACTACGTGATCGCCGGCGGTGTCGAATCGATGAGTCGAGTTCCGATGGGGTCTGCGCGCGGCGACGGAAAGCCCTATCCCGCTTCGGTTTTGGACCGATACGGCGTCGACGGGTTCAACCAGGGGCTCGGTGCGGAAATGGTGGCCAAGAAATGGGCATTGAACCGAACTCAGGTCGATGAGTATTCGGCCCGATCGCATGAGCGGACCGCCGCGGCAATTGACTCGGGTGCCTTCGACGGACAATTGGCGCCGTTCGAGGGGGGCTTGACGCAGGATGAGGGATTGCGACGCGGCACCACCGCGGAGAAACTAGCCGGCTTGCGGACGGCATTCGCCGACGACGGTGTGATTACCGCGGGTAACTCGTCGCAGATCTCCGACGGCTCGGGCGGGGTCCTGATCACCACCGGCGAACTCGCGACAGAGCAGGGGTGGACACCGATCGCCCGCGTGCACACCGCGGTACTGGCCGGGGACGATCCGGTCATCATGCTCACCGCGCCGATCGCCGCGACCGCGAAGGCGCTCAAGCGCTCAGGGCTGTCGATCGCCGACTTCGGCGTATTCGAAGTCAATGAGGCCTTTGCGCCGGTACCGCTGGCATGGCAGGCCGAAACCGGTGCGAGCGACAACGTGCTGAATCCAGTTGGCGGCGCAATCTCGGTGGGTCACCCACTCGGTGGATCCGGCGCGATCCTGATGACGCGGTTAGTCCATCACATGCGCGACAACGGAATTCGCTACGGGCTCCAGACGATGTGCGAGGCCGGTGGCATGGCCAATGCCACCATTCTCGAACTGCTCTGACGGTTCTCCGGCCGGGTGACCCGGGGGCGCGACGAGCTTCAACGCAGTCGGCGGGTAAAGGTATAGATATGACGGACACCACACCGCAGGACATATCGCCACTGCTGGTCACCCGCGACGGCGCGATCGAGATCTGGACCCTCAACTCGCCGGAGACGCGCAACGCGATATCCGGCGATGACATGATCGACGCGCTGGTCGACGGCGTAGCGCGGGTCAACCGCGACACCACGGTGCGGGTGATTGTGTTGACCGGTGCCGGATCAGCCTTCTCGGCGGGCGGTAATGTCAAAGATATGGCCGCCGGGGTCGGTCTGTTCGGCGGAGCATCACATCGGCAGCGCACCGGCTATCGAGACGGTATTCAGCGGATTCCGCGGGCCTTCTACGCGTGCGAGGTTCCGATCGTCGCGGCGGTCAACGGGCCAGCGGTCGGTGCCGGCTGCGACCTGTCTCTCATGTGCGACCTGCGGATCGCCTCGACGTCGGCATTCTTCGCGGAGAGTTTCGTCAAACTCGGCATCATTCCCGGTGACGGCGGAGCCTGGTTATTGCCACGTATCGTCGGCCCGGCTCGCGCAGCGGAGATGGCGCTGACCGGTGATCGGGTCGATGCGGCGACCGCCCTGGAGTGGGGAATCGTCTCACGAGTTGTCGCACCGGACGAATTACTCTCGCAGGCAACGGAATTGGCGCGACGGATCGCGGTCAACCCACCGATCGCCGTGCGCATGGCCAAGAAACTTCTACGCGGGGCCCAGCATCAGAACCTCGATCAGCTTCTGGAGATGTCGGCGACGATGCAGGCAATCGCGCATCACACCGACGATCATCGTGAGGCGGTCAGCGCATTCCTCGAACGTCGCGACGGCGAGTACACGGGCAATTGACATGGCGTTGGTTCCGGGATACCACCCCGAAAGTCCTGCGCTCGGACAGCTTCGCCGAGAGGTGCGCGAGTTTATCGACCAGCAGGTGACCGCGGGAAGGTTCACTCCCGACGTCGACACTTGGCTGCGCGGCTGGGACGAGAACTTCACCGCGGCGCTCGCCGAGCGTGGCTGGCTCGGCATGACTATTCCGGTCGAATACGGCGGGCGCGGTCGGTCGTTCACCGAACGCTTCGTGGTCACCGAGGAATTGCTCGCGGCTGGTGCACCGGTCGCGGCTCACTGGATCGCCGACCGTCAGGCAGCGCCGTCGTTATTGCGTTATGGGACCCAGGCGCAGAAGCATCGATACCTGCCCGACATCGCCGCCGGACGGCTGTTCTGGGCAATCGGAATGAGCGAACCCGACGCCGGTTCGGATTTGGCGTCAGTGCGAACGCGAGGCGTTCGTGTCGACGGTGGATGGCGGGTGTCGGGCACCAAGGTGTGGACATCGGGTGCGCAGCTGGCCCATGCGTTCTTCCTACTCGCGCGGACCGAGGCCGTCGACAACGCGAATCGGCATGCGGGACTCAGTCAATTCATCGTTCCGCTCGACAGCGACGGCATCACCATCTCGCCGACTCTGTCGATGGATGGAGCACACCACTTCAACGAGGTTCATCTCGACGAGGTGTTCGTACCCGATGACATGGTGCTCGGCACAATTGGTGAGGGCTGGGCCCAGGTGACGTCGGAGCTGTCCTATGAACGCAGCGGACCCGAACGATTCCTATCGACCTACCGACTGCTCGCAGGGCTTGTGGACGACACGGCGTCGGGAAATACGCGACGGCATAGCGACCTTGGTGCGCATATCGCGAGAATCGCTGGACTGCATCGAATGTCGTCGGCAGTGGCTGGGGCGCTGGAACAGGGCGAATCGGTAGCGTCGGCGGCCGCGGTGGTCAAAGTGCTCGGGACGTCGGAGGAGGGCGATATCGCCGAACTGGCCGACCGAGTCGTGGTCCGCGACGGTTCATTGTCGTTGCGGGATATGGCCGATCGCGCGTTAGTTCAGCGCCCCGGATTCACCCTGCGCGGCGGCACTAACGAAGTATTGCGCGGAGTGATCGCCAAGGAGTTGGGATTGCGATGAGCGAATTGGATCCGGTTTTCGTATCGACGGTGCGTGAGGTCTTCGCGCGGCTCGCGGCGGAAGATCTCCCCGCCGCCCAACGTTGGCGGCAACTCGACGACATCGGACTCGCGCGCCTGTTGGCGCCGACGTCGTCGGGCGGCAGTGGAGCGGGGTGGATCGAAGTCGCATTTGTGCTGGAAACTGCTGCACGACAGTCGGTTACGACTGGAATTGTCGGCAGTGACGTGCTGGCGGGGTGGCTGCTGCGAGAGGCGGGCCTCGTCGACGACGCGGTATTGCGTGGCGCGGGCCTGATCGGCGCCGACGGACGGGAGGTTGCCGTAGAGCGGGTCGACGGCGCGGAAAGTGTTGTGGCGCTGTATGAAACGGCTGGACAGTGGGAAGTCAGTGCGCCACAGGTCGGCGATGCGATCGTCACCGCCACGACCGTAGAGCTCTTTATGTTGCGCGGTGCGCTGTGTAGATCCATCCAGGTCGTCGGTGCGCTCGCCGAAATCAATGATCTCACCACCGAACATGTGACGACGCGGACGCAGTTCGGGCGGCCGTTGTCGAAATTCCAGGCCCTGCAACAGATATTGGCCGATTCCGCCGCCCAGACAGCGCTGACGAAGGCGGCCGTCGACGCCGCGGTTGGTACAGCCGACG
Source organism: Gordonia sp. CPCC 205333 (assembly GCF_048537885.1). Lineage (NCBI taxonomy): Bacteria > Bacillati > Actinomycetota > Actinomycetes > Mycobacteriales > Gordoniaceae > Gordonia > Gordonia sp. CPCC 205333. The sequence continues at coordinate 136,143 of NZ_JBCLVI010000003.1, forward strand.
CATACCAGAGCGGAGGCATGCCGTTGGAACGCCTGCGATTCGATATCGCGGTCGCGCGCTCCTGTGCCGGTCACGCGGCATCGACGGTGGTTCGAAACGCCCATCAGACTCTCGGCGCAATCGGCACCACAGTTGAGCATCGGCTGCACCGATACACGATGCCGGCCCTGCGGTGGTGTTCGGAATTCGGCTCGACCCAGCATTGGGATGACGTGGTCGCCGGAGAGGCTGAGCGGGTCGGCGGAGATGGCTTGTGGGAGTTGATCGTTGGGTGAGACCGGGTCCCGGCTGTCAATCCAGTGCGGTGGCCGTCACCGTCTCGATGGCGTCGCGTGACGAATCCTTGAGATCGACTCCTGACCGGCCCAAGCGTCGGGCGCCCGCAATCAAGCTCGCCACGACGCGCGCCGCTTCGGTGTAGCCCAGGCCGTCCGGCGGATGGATATTCGAGACGCAATTGCGTTCCGCGTCACTGCGACCCGGCTGCGGGCGGTGGGTGAGATAGATCCCGAGGCTGTCCGCGACCGACAGGCCGGGGCGTTCGCCAATGAGAACCAATGCCGTTGTGGCCGAAAGGGCATCGGCGATGTGATCGCCGAGCGCGACTCGCGCTTGAGTAGCGATGACCGGCGGTGCGATGGTGAGATCCGGTGCCAACTCGGCTGTCAGCGCCGCCACCATCGCTGGCCCATGAGTGCCGACCGCGCGCGGAGACAGGCCGTCGGCGAGGATGATCGCGACGTCGTAGCCGGGGGAGTCGGGCAGCGAGTCGAGACCGGCGGGCAGGCGCCCAAGATCGGGGCGGCGTAGATATTCGCCGCGCCCGGTCGCGAGGCTGGTGACCGCCAGCGGAGTGCCGACCTTCAATTCGATGAGTGCACTGGATAGCTCGTCGATATCCAGCGGGAGGTGCACGGCGTCGCGGGCAGCAGCGTGTGCGGCGGCGAATTCGATGACCCGCTCGGTTGGCAACGCATCTCCCGCGCGTCCCAAGCCAATTCGTGCCTGGGTGACCGAGCGCAGCGAGGACCAGAAGTCGGGACTCGTCATCGCGTGACTGCCTCGGTCAGAGCGCGCAGCGGGGAGGCGTCCAGCGCCAGATCGTGCAGGGCACCGGATTCGTCGGCCATGCCTTGCGCCCGTAACCAGGCATCGAATTCAGGCGCGGGGCGCAGACCCAAAGTGCGACGCGCATAGAGTGCGTCATGAAATGCCAGCGACTGATAGCCGAGCATCACGTCGTCGGCGCCAGGCACAGTGATTACGAACGCGACGCCCGCCGCGCCGAGCAGGGTGAGCAGGGTGTCCATATCGTCCTGGTCGGCTTCTGCGTGGTTGGTATAGCAGACGTCGACGCCCATCGGCAGACCGAGGAGTTTGCCGCAGAAATGATCTTCCAGTCCGGCTCGGATGATCTGCTTTCCGTCGTAGAGATACTCCGGACCGATGAATCCGACGACGGTGTTGACCAGCAGCGGCTCAAGATGACGTGCAAGTCCGTAGGCCCGAGTCTCCAGTGTCTGCTGATCGACGGGTATTTGACCGGTGCCCAGGTGCGTACCCGACGATAACGCCGAGCCCTGCCCGGTCTCCAAGTACATGACGTTGTCGCCGACGGTACCGCGACGCAGGGAGCGACCGGCTTCGTTGGCCTCCTCCAGAAGCGAAACACCTACGCCGAAAGCGGAATTGGCGCCTTCGGTGCCTGCGATGGACTGGAATACCAGGTCGACCGGCGCGCCAGCTTCGATGAGTCCGACAGTGGTCGTGACATGACTCAGCACGCAGGACTGGGTGGGAATCTGATAGCGCACGCGTATGTCGTCGAGCAGATGTAGGAGATCCGATGTCGCGCGAGGCGAGTCGGTGGCCGGATTGATGCCAATTACCGCATCACCACAACCCAAGAGAAGTCCGTCGAGTGTCGCGGCCGCAATGCCGAGTGGATCGTCGGTCGGATGGTTGGGCTGCAATCGCGTCGCCAGGGTGCCGGGTTGCCCGATGGTGGTGCGAAAAGCGCTGTGCACCACTATCGCTCGGGACACCGCGATGAGATCCTGGTTGCGCATCAGTTTGCTTACGGCGGCAACCATTTCCGGTGTGAGTCCCGGTGACATCGCCGCGAATCGGGCAGCGGCGTCGGGTCGGGTTACGGTGGCGAGAAGATGATCACGTAGACCGCCGACTGTCAACGAAGCCAGTGGCGCGAATGCGACGCGGTCGTGGGTGTCGATGATGAGGCGGGTCACCTCATCGGTCTCGTACGGAACGACGAGTTCTTCGAGGAAGGCGGTCAGCGGGACCTCGGCGAGAGTCCACTGCGCCGCGGCGCGCTGTGCGTCGGATTCGGCGGCGCACCCGGCGAGTACGTCGCCCGAGCGGGCCGGCGTGGCCTTGGCCATCAACTCGACCATCGAGGAGAACGTGTATGTAACACCCGCGAGCTTCTGGGTGCGGATCATTCGAGTTCCTTTTCGGCCTCGGCGAGTGCGGCGAACTCCTCATCCGGGGAGTTGGCCACCAGGTGATGCCGACTGTACAACGCGAAGTACAGCATGAACACGCAGAATGCACCGAGAGTCCATAGCGCCGCCGTCGGATCGACGAGGAAGGTTGCGATAACCGCGACCGCGGCGATGATCAACGCGAAGCCGGTGGTGACGATGCCACCCGGTGTGCGGTACGGCCGGGGCATCGATGGCTCTCGGACTCGAAGCACGATGTGGCTGATCATCATCAAGACGTACGACAGTGCCGCACCGAATACGGCCATGTTCAGCAGCGTCGCCCCCTCGCCAGCGAGTGACAGGATGAAGCCGACGACACCGGGCACGATCAGCGCCAACGTCGGCGCCTTGCGAGAGTTGGTGACTGACAAGCCTTTTGGCAGGTATCCGGCCCGTGACAAGGCGAAGGTCTGCCGGGAATAGGCGTACATGATGGAGAAGAAGCTGGCGACCAGCCCGGCCAGGCCGATGTAGTTGACCACTTTGGCGACACCTGAATCGCCCAGTGCCTTTACGAGAGGGTCTGTCGCAGTTGACGTTTCGTTTGCCCCGAGAGCTCCGGTTGCGAGCCAGAAGACTGCCGCGCCGGTGACGATCAAGAGCAGCATGGCGATGATGATGCCGCGCGGGACGTTCTTTTCCGGCTCACGTGCTTCTTCGGCGGCCAGCGGCACGCCCTCGATAGCGAGGAAGAACCAGATCGCGAACGGGATCGCAGCCCAGATGCCCAGGTATCCCTGTGGGAGCCATTCATTGGCGCCGACGGCGTCGGTCGGAACGATATCAGTCAGATTGGACCAGTCGAAATGGCTAATAGCGGCGATCGCGAAGATCACCAGCCCCACGAGGGCAATGGCCGTGATGACGAACATCGCCTTGAGTGCTTCACCGGCGCCGGTGAGGTGGATGGCGATGAATATCGCATAAACCGCTAGATATACCCACCAGCCATCAGTGATACCGAACAGGTTGAGGGATTCGACGTAGCCACCGATGAAGGTGGCGATCGCCGCCGGCGCAATGGCGTACTCGATGAGAATTGCTGTGCCCGTGGCGAATCCACCCCACGGGCCGAGTGCACGTCGGGCAAAGGTATACCCGCCGCCCGCTGCGGGCAGCGCCGACGATAGTTCGGCCATGCCAAGCACCATCGCCAAATACATGCCCGCGATGATGATTGCCGCGATCCCCAAACCGCCAAAGCCGCCTTCGGCTATCCCGTTGTTCCAGCCGGCGTAGTCGCCGGAGATCACGTAGCTAACGCCCAGGCCGGCCAGCAGGATCCAACCCGCCGATCCTGATCTCAAAGTGCGTTTGGCCAGGTAGTCGTCGGACTCGTCGGATTCGTCGACGCCTCCGTGGTGAATCTCGGTCACGGGTCTCCTCAGGCTAGGGCGCAGTGTGCGCGGATGGCACGGTGCGATCAGCATCCGTGTCAAGAAAAGCCCGTCCCGATCACTTGGCTGTGTCGACCGTGTGACCGGGACGTGTCGGCGATAGTGATGGGTAACACGCTGTGTGCCGACTGTGAGTGGAGACACTATTTGGCGCAAGGTTGCATGAAGGTTGCACGGGAGTGGGATGAGCTCAACCGGGCCTAGCAGTCCAGTTGGTCCGCGAGGTCGTCCAGGCCGTTCGCGTGAAAGGTGTTGAGCGAATCGGGCGTCTCTGCGTTGGCTTCGGGACCCCACTCTCGCGGCCGATCGATATGCGCGGTTTGTAGCCCACATGACCGCGCAGCCGCGAGGTCTGAGCTGTGGGCGGCGACCATCAGCACCTCGTCGGCGCGAACCTGCATCAATTCCGCGATTCCGAGGTAGACCTCGCGTGCCGGTTTGTAGTGGTGCCAAATATCGGCGCCACCGACGAAGTCCCAGTCAAAGCCGTTGAGCTTCGCCATCTCCGTCAGAAGTGCGACGTTTCCATTGCTGAGCGCTGTGACGATGAACCTGGCCTTGAGGCGGCGGATGCTATCAGCTGCATCCGGCCAGCCGGGGATCACATGCCATGCGTGAACGGCGGCGTCGAGCTGTGTTTGGGTCGCAGTGATGCCGTGCGAATTCCGAAGGAGGCGGTCCAACGCCTCCCGATGAAGTTCATCGAGCAGAGTCCAGGGGCGTGCTCCAGACTCGACTTCCGCGAGGGCGGGGGCATAGGTCCGCCGCCAATCGCGGGCGAGTTGAGAGCTGTCGATCGTCGGGAACTGTTGTGCGAGTACATGACTCACGCCGGTATGCCAATCGGTGAGAGTGCCGAAGGTGTCGAACGCCAAGACCTTGATCATGAAGCCACCTCCTGCCAGCGATGCTCGTGGGTCGTCTTCGGCTGCTGATCTTGGTGCCCCCGGCAGGAATCGAACCTGCGACCTAGGGATTAGAAGGCCCTCGCTCTATCCAACTGAGCTACGGAGGCTTGGCACGGCCAGGTGAGTATACGACAGCGCCTTCGGCCCGGGGGTCGTGCGGGCGGTGCCAAGCCTCTTAGTCAGCGCACACCTGCCGCCGAATACAGTGGACCTCATGACGATCGAGGCACCCGTGCGCGACGCGATGGATTCTCAACGCGGCGTCGTAGGTGCGTTGACCTGGGTTCTTGGTTGGGTCGGCGCGATTGTCGCAGTCGCGGTTACGGCGTTTTCAGCGTCGTCGGCGATCGCCCTGGCCGGTGTTCCCGATCCGGGCCCAATCACCACCTACGGACTTCCCGCGCTCACCGCCCTCGGACAGTTGAGCGCGTCGATCGCGCTGGGATCAGCGCTGTTCGGTGCGTTTTTCGTGCCGCCCCAGCGCGATGGACTACTCGACATCGGTGGCTATCGCGCGATGAAGATTGCCTCGATGGCGTCGATCATCTGGGCTGTCTGCGCGGTACTGCTGATCCCACTGTCGATTTCCAACGTCAGCGGTCAGTCGCTGCCCAAGACGCTGCAGATGCATAATCTGATCACCGCGTACGGTCAGGTCGCGGACGCCCGCACCTGGGGATGGACGGCGGTACTCGCGATACTGACAGCGATCGCTGCCCGAGTCACGATGCGATGGGGATGGGTATTCGCCGTCCTGCTGCTGGCGTCGGCATCATTGCTGCCGGTCGCGCTGGCCGGACACTCCTCAGCGGGCGGCGACCATGACCTCGGTACCAACAGCCTGATCCTGCACATCGGTGGCGCCGCGATATGGATGGGCGGCCTATTCGCAGTGGCGGCCTATGCGTTTGCGGGCGGTCATTGGCGCGCGCTCGCGGTCAGACGTTTCTCGCGGGTCGCCTTCTGGTGCATCATCGTCGTCGGCGTGAGCGGTGTGGTGAACGCGCTCATCCGGGTACCGATTGGCGATCTGTTCAGCGACCTTTACGGCCGAATCATTCTGGCCAAAGTGGTGGCTCTGGTGGTCCTCGGTGCGCTCGGGGCATGGCATCGGCGACGCACAATCTCCTCGCTCGATTCCGACGACACTGACCCTCGTCGAGAATTGTTCGTCCGCTTCGCGCTCGTCGAATCCCTGGTCTTCGCGGTCACCTTCGGTATCGCGGCGGGACTTTCGAAAACACCACCCCCACCAATCGACACTTCGCAACTGACACCTGCCGAGACTGTGATCGGCTACCGTATCGACGCTCCGCCGACGTTCGGACGCATCGTCGGGGACTGGCGTTTCGACTTGATCTTCGGCACCGCGGCCATCGTGCTGTGTGTTGTATACCTGCGCGGTGTGTGGCGGCTGCGTCAGCGGGGCGATGCCTGGCCGGTCGGTCGGACCGTCGCGTGGGTATTGGGCTGCCTATGTCTGCTCTTCGCCTCGTCGTCGGGACTGGGTGTCTATGGACCGGCGATGTTCAGCATTCACATGATCGGGCATATGATCTTGTCGATGTTGATTCCGGTTCTGTTGGTCCTGGGTGGACCGGTGACACTCGCCCTACGGGCACTCCCGGTCGCAGGGCGCGGCAATCCGCCCGGCCCGCGTGAATGGATTCAGTCCGCAATCCACAGCAAATTCGCCAAGTTCGTAGCCAATCCTATTGTGGCCGTTGTACTTTTCGTCGGCAGCTTCTATGTGTTGTATCTCGGTGGCCTGTTCGCGATTGCTGTTGACTATCACGCCGCACACCTCGCGATGAATGCGCATTTCTTGATAAGCGGCTACGTGTTCTATTGGCTGGTCATCGGGATCGACCCGGCGCCGCGCAAGCTGTCGCCGATCGCGAAACTCGCTATGGTGCTTGGCACCTTGCCCTTTCACGCGTTCTTCGGTGTCGCGTTGATGATGAGCAACAATGTGATCGCCGAGAGCTACTACCGCAATCTGCACCTGCCCTGGGCCTACAGCCTGTTCGACGATCAGCGATTGGGGGGTGGAATCGCTTGGGCAGCAGGCGAAATCCCGCTGGTCATCGTGATGTTGTCGCTGCTGGTGCAGTGGAGCCGCCAGGACAACAAGCAGGCCAAGCGATTTGACCGAAATGCCGAGCGCGATCACGACGCCGAACTCGACAGCTACAACGAAATGTTCAAGCAGCTCAACCGCAAGGGCTGAGTTTTCCACACTCGTTCAGCAGTTCGCGGTCGTCCACAGGTCTGCGTGTTTCGACGTCGCGGACGTCTCCTCGGTCGGGGGTACCAGCGATGCTGGAAGGGCCACGCCTGGCGTGGTACCAGCAGAACTGTTGTCACAGTGGAGGAGTCGGGCAATGTTTGAGACCTACACGACCGTCATCGGGACAGTCATCTCAGATCCGCGGCGCAGACGTACCGTGGCGGGGGAGGAAGTCATCTCCTTTCGTGTCGCGTGCAATTCGCGCCGACACGACAAACAGAACAATGTCTGGTCCGACGGCCCGACGCTCTATCTCACGATCAGTTGCTGGCGCCGACTACTCGCCGGCGTCGGGCTGGCGATCGCCAAGGGCCGACCGATCATTGCTCACGGCCAGATCAAGACGAATGAGTACGTGGCGTCGGACGGGACCAAGCGTCAGGACTTAGAGATGTCCGCGGCTTCGATTGGCCTCGATTTGAGTCGCTGCGTGGTGACCTACCGCGGCACCCCGGTCCATGAACCGCCATCGCGGCCAGTGGTGACGGTCGACGAAAAGCCTTCTCCCGCTGCTGCTGCGGACGCCGACCGCGCCGAGGGCGTAGATCAGGGGACGGCCGCGTAGGTTGTTCGCTGGGTGTCGGGCGGGCGCGGGATGAACTCTGCCGGATAGCTGACCGCGAGGCAGGTGTGCCCTCTTGGCGGCTGAGGCCGCAGTTTCCAGCCGGGCTGAAGCCTGCGGTGCGAGCGTCGGCGAGGGGAATGTTCCCCCGACTGAACTCTCGGCGCAGGTTTCAGCCCGGTTGGTCCCCACGACTAGCTGTCCGCGTGCTCGACGGCGAGCGTCGCAGGCGGTTCGGGAAGTTCGGCATTGTCGGCGAGATGTCGAATCCCGCTGGTCGTGATCTCCAGAACTCGCGCTGTGCCGATGTCGAAGAACAAGCCAGCGATACGCACCCGGCCGTCGGCACGGGCACGACCGACCACTGGATGCCGCTGCAATGTCTGCAGACCGACAGCCACGTTCACCATTGCGAGTTGGTCGACTTCGCTGAACCCTTCTGCGGCTGCGGCCCTGGCCACCGGATGTCCCGCGTGGAACGCGGCCAACGCAGGATCGGCGTGGCGAAGCCACTCTTGAATAGGTTGCGCCGCAGTACTATTCGACAACAACGCGTTCATGGCGCCACAGCCGGAGTGTCCGCAGATGATCACCGATGAGACGTTGAGTTCGTCGATGGCAAATGCCAGAGCCGAATCCACTGAGACGTCGGATTGATCGACGGGTACCAGGTTGCCGACGTTGCGCACGGTGAACAGGTCACCGGGGCCGCTCGCGGTGATCACATTCGGTACGACTCGGGAATCTGAGCAGGTCAGGAAGAAGGAGTCAGGGTCCTGACTGTCGGCGAGCCGGGTGAGGTGTGGGCGCAACAGGTCCGCGTGATTCGAGTGGAAGTCGTCGACGCCGTCCAGGAGTGAGCGCAACGCCGGCGGATGGCTTTGCGAGCCGGACCGATGCCGCCGGCTCCACGGCGCGAGTGCATCGCGCAGATGCTGAGCGGTGGCTGTGCCGCGCCGCGGCGGATGTGCCTTAGATGCCTCGATACGTGCCGAACCGAGTTCGACGATCTCCACCGTGCCGCCGGTCGCGCGATGTTGTCTGGTCCAATCTTCGATAGCTTCGGAGAAGGCGTGGTCGAGATAGTCGGCGTCGATTTCGATGCGAGCCGGGGAGCCGGCGGGGATATTCGCGAATGCACTGGTCAGGCGTGGCAGTGCGAGGAATGAGCTCGACCCGGTGATCGAGATGAACCACCGGGGCTCGGCCTCGGTACCGGTGTTGCGGGCATCGACGTTGACCCGGACGATGCGCCACAACAGTATTGCAACCGCCAGCGCCAGGCCGATGAGGACGCCTTCGAGCAGATTGAGGAAGACGACCGCGACAACGGTGACCGCGTAAACCCACAGATCACCGGTCCGATGGGCCGTCTTGATGTGTGCGAGTTTGACCAACTGGATGCCAATGACGATCAACAGACCGGCAAGTGCCGACTTGGGGATTTGCTGAACCAGACCAACAAGAGCGACCGAGAAGAGAAGTATCCAGAATCCGTGCAGAATCGCCGACGCGCGACTCTTCGCACCGCTTGCGACGTTGGTGGAGCTGCGAACGATGACGCCGGTCACCGGAAGTCCGCCGATCATGCCGGATACGACGTTGGCCGAACCTTGGCCGATGAGTTCGCGGTCGAAGTTGCTTCGTGGTCCGGTGTGCAATTTGTCGACGGCAACGGCAGAGAGGAGGCTTTCGACACTGGCGATCAACGCGACGGTCAGAATGCCGACTGCGACGCTGCCCCAGGCTCCCTGCGGCAAGGCCGGCAGTGCGACCGCGTCGAGCAACGAACCGTCGAGCGTGATCCGCTCAACCGAAAGGCCGAGTAGTGCGGCGGCGACAGTGGCGATCACAACCGCGGCGAGCGGGCCGGGAATCCGGCGCACCGACGTCGGCAGGTATTTCCAGCCGAGCAAGATGGCGATGACCGCCGAACCGATCAACAGATCGTTGAGATGAAGATTGGCGAGTTGGTTCGGTACCGCGGTGATGTTTTCCCATGCGGTGCTTTGCGATGAGCCGCCGAGCAGAACATGTACCTGCTGCAAGGCGATGGTGATGCCGATGCCGGCGAGCATTGCATGGACGACCACCGGGGCGATGGCCAGCGCAGCGCGGGCAATTCGGCTGAGGCCGAACAGGATCTGCAGGATGCCGGCTGCCACTGTGATGAAGCATGTTGTCTGCCAACCGAATTGATCGATCAGCGTCGCGACCACCACGGTCAGTCCGGCGGCGGGGCCGCTGACCTGCAGTGGAGACCCGCCGATTGCGCCCACTACAACGCCACCGACGATGGCGGCCAACAGGCCTGCCATCACCGGGGCCCCTGAAGCGATCGCGATGCCGATGGACAGTGGCAGCGCGACGAGGAAGACTACGATTGAGGCGGGCAGGTCGTATCGGAAGATGCTGCGCAGCATGCGATTTGGCTCGCGATCCTCGCGCGATACGTCGGACTGTGGTGGTTCGTGTGCGTCCGTTTGTGATGGTGTGGTCGCCATATTTCCCTACGGTGTGGTCGAATCAGATTGTTGTGCAACGATGTTCGATCAGGCAGCGGCGACGCCCGCGACGGTTTCGTCGCGGTGGTCAGGAATGACCGCTTTCTTTACCGTAATTGCTTTGCCTTATCTGAACCTGAATCAGAGCCGCCACTGTGATGAAGCTCAAGATTTGTACCAATCGGCATGTCGCCGTATCGCGTATCGACGGTTGACCGGCCGCAATTGTCAGATCAGGCCCGGATAGAATGTAGATACCAGCGATCGGGTGCGGCCTCGAGCGTGCCGCCGGTCATACACGCCGAGACACCGCAATAAGGAAGGTCGAATATGGCTGAGTTCATCTACACCATGAAGAAAGTGCGGAAAGCGCACGGCGACAAGGTAATTCTCGACGACGTCACCATGTCCTTCTATCCCGGCGCCAAGATCGGTGTGGTCGGACCGAACGGCGCGGGTAAGTCGTCGATCCTCAAAATCATGGCCGGCATCGACCAGCCGTCCAACGGTGAAGCATTCCTCGACCCACAGGCGACCGTCGGAATCCTCATGCAAGAGCCGCCTCTCAACGAGGAGAAGACGGTCAAGCAGAACGTCGAAGAGGGGATGGGCGAGATCAAGGTCAAGCTCGACCGCTTCAACGAAGTCGCCGAACTGATGGCCACCGACTACTCCGACGAACTCATGGAGGAGATGGGCAAGCTCCAGGAAGACCTGGACAACGCCGACGCGTGGGATCTCGATTCCCAGCTCGAGCAGGCGATGGACGCACTTCGCTGTCCGCCCGGGGACTCACCGGTCACCCATCTGTCCGGTGGTGAGCGACGTCGCGTCGCGCTGTGCAAGTTGCTGTTGCAGAAACCCGATTTGCTGCTGCTTGATGAGCCGACCAACCACCTCGACGCCGAGTCGGTGCTGTGGCTCGAGCAATTCCTCGCCAGCTACCCCGGCGCGGTCCTTGCCGTCACACACGACCGGTACTTTCTCGATCATGTCGCGGGCTGGATCTGCGAAGTCGACCGCGGCAAGCTGCACCCCTACGAGGGCAACTATTCGACATACCTGGAGAAGAAGGCCGAGCGCCTGGAAGTTCAGGGCAAGAAGGACCAGAAACTGCAGAAGCGGTTGAAGGAAGAACTTGCGTGGGTTCGTTCGGGTTCGAAAGCTCGCCAGACCAAGAACAAAGCCCGCCTTGCCCGCTACGACGAGATGGTCACCGAGGCCGAGAAGACGCGGAAGCTCGACTTCGAGGAGATTCAGATCCCGACGCCGCCCCGACTGGGCGATGTGGTGGTGGACGTGCAAAACCTCGACAAGGGCTTCGACGGCCGGCTACTCATCAAAGACTTGTCATTCACCTTGCCGCGCAACGGTATCGTCGGTGTCATCGGGCCCAACGGTGTCGGTAAGACCACGCTGTTCAAGACGATCGTCGGCCTTGAAGATCCAGACTCAGGCACGGTGAAGGTCGGCGACACAGTGAAGCTCAGCTACGTCGACCAGTCACGCGCGAATATCGACCCGAAGAAGACGGTGTGGGAGGTCGTGTCCGATGGACTCGACTACATCGAGGTCGGTCAGAATGAGATGCCCTCGCGTGCTTATGTGAGTGCGTTCGGCTTCAAGGGGCCCGATCAGCAGAAACGCGCCGAGGTGCTCTCCGGTGGTGAGCGTAACCGCCTCAACCTGGCGCTGACGCTCAAAGAGGGCGGCAACCTGATCCTCCTCGATGAGCCGACCAACGACCTCGACGTCGAAACACTTGGCTCACTGGAGAACGCGCTCGATCAGTTTCCCGGTTGCGCCGTTGTCATTAGCCACGACCGTTGGTTCCTCGACCGGACCTGTACCCATATTCTCGCGTGGGAGGGCAATGTCGAAGAGGGACAATGGTTCTGGTTCGAAGGTAACTTCGAGGCATACGAAGCGAACAAGGTTGAACGCCTTGGCGCCGACGCGGCCCGCCCGCATCGGGTGACGCACCGGAAGCTGACTCGCGACTAGCGTTATTGGTATTCAGGGTGCCTCACACTGGTACGTGCTGAGTGAGGAACTCAATCTGGTCTGACACCACGCGCTCGAACCAGGGATCTACGTAGATGTCGAAATGTCCGGTGGGATAAGACCGTTGGGTCACATGCGCGAGTCCGACCGTATGTTTGATCGTGGCGGCGGCGGGTGCTACAGAGTCATCCGTTCCCACACACACCAGCGTGGGAATGGATGTCTCGGCGAGCGCCTTGCCCGGACGGTAGCGTGCGATCGTCAAGGCCAAGCGCGCTGCGATGGCGTTGCGCATAAGCGGACTTCCGTCCTCGCTCTCCAAGACACCCCAAATGTCGTCCAGTGGGTTGATTGGCCGGTCGCTCACCGCATCGATCTTGGCCGGCAAGTGTTTGACGATCGACGGAAATCGACCGAGCGTGCGCGCGGTGCGCCCCGAGAGACGTGCGCTCGGTGGAACGAGCGCGAGGGCTCCGGGCAGTGCGTCGGGGGCTGCCAAGAAGGCCGGCATCGCCGGGGTGCCGACCATGGGGATGAGCACCGGATCCCGTCCGAATAGCTCGGCGATCCGATCAACTAGCCCGGCAACGAGCAGAATTGGTGCGCTGATTGGGGCGGTACGAATCCGCGCGATGAACGACGCCGGGCCGTCGGTGAACGGGCATTGCGATATGACGGCACTGAGCTTTCCGTCGTCGGCTGCTACTTGAAGGACATGGCCGCCGCCGAATGAGCTTCCCCAGATGGCGATGCGTTCGCGATCGAAGTCATCCGGGTGAGCGCGGATATAGGCGAGTGCGGAGTGCCAGTCTTCTAACTGTTCAGCAATATCGACGACCTGCCGAGGGTGACCACCACTCGCGCCGAAGTGTCGATAGTCGAAGACTAGGACTGCATAGCCCGATCGTGCGAAACGTTCTGCGAATTCATGTAGCCGGAGCTCGCGAACCGCACCGAGACCGTGGGCCATCACAAGTGCCGGTCGCGGCGATGAGCTCTCGAAAGGTGGCTCGTAAAGCCATGCGGCGCAGGGCGACCCGTGTGAGCCGAAAGTGACGTCACGGCGCTTGTAGGCGGGTTCACCAGTATTGGGCGAGGCTGAGTGATTGACGGACATCGAAAGTCCTCTCGTGACTACGTCGTGAGACGTGTCGGTTGGTTCAGTCAATGGCATTGGGGGACAGGATGTCTTGAGAGAGCTGTCGCTTCAGCGCTTTTCCCGACGGGTTTCGGGGAATCTCGTCGATGAAGTGGATGTCGCGTGGTTGCTCGAATCGCGAGACCGCAGTGCGCAGATAGGCACGCAAGGCCTGCTCGGTGAGTTTGCGATCTTTTCGTACCACGACGAAGGCGACCAGACGCTGGCCGAATTCGTTGTCGGGTGACCCAACTACGGCACTGTCGAGAACGTCTGCGTGCTCGGCGAGGGCATTCTCGACCGCCTGCGGATAGACATTTTCACCGCCGCTGACGATCATGTCATCCTCACGTCCAACGATATGGAGGCACCCGAAATTGTCGACAAATCCCATATCGCCCGTGCTGGTCATCCCTTGCGCGACTGCCTTGTTGTCACCACTGCTGTAGCCGTCGAAGGCAAGTCGTCCGCCGACGAAGATTCGCCCGGTGACATTCGGCGGCACAATTCTGTCGTGCTCGTCGAGCACTCTTAACGGAGAGCCGGCCACTGGTTTACCCACTGTGCCAGGCGATCTGGCGAGGTCGGCCGGGGTGGCAACGGCACCGATACCGACCTCCGACGATCCGTATCCGTTGAACAGGACTGGTCCGTAGGTGCTGAGCAGGCGGGTGGCCAGTGCTGGGTCGAGCGGTGCGCCGCCGGACATGATGACTCGCATCGTCGGCGTTGGGTTACGTAAGTGCACCTCGTCCGGCAGGTCGAGAATACGAGACAGCATTATCGGCACCGCCATTAGCGCATGTGTGCGCTGAAGAGAACTGAGCGCGAGTGTGGTCTCGGCGTCGAAGCGTCGTCGCGTCACCATCGTGGCGCCGAGAGCGACTGAGAAGAACAGTGAACCCAGTCCGAAGGCGTGAAAGAAGGGCACGGCGATAACCACGCGATCGCCGACACGTAGCTTCGTGCGCCGCAGAATGGTGGCCGCGACACCGAGGACTTGGGACGGGCCGGGTTGGCGGGGAACACCTTTCGGAGTGCCCGTCGTACCGGAGGTAAGGATCACCAGTTGGATATCGCGATCGCTTGGCGCAAGTGGCGCGAGAGTGTCGGGAGCCGGTTGCGTCGGCGATATGACAGTGACCGCGGGAGCGGCAGCGGCGAGTGTGCTCAAGAATTCGTCGTCTCCGAGTACCACCTCGATCTTTTGCTCTCGAAGCGTCGTCGCCAATGTGCTCGGTGGAAAGTCGGTGTTGAGCAGGACGATATCGGCACCCACCAGGGCGGCACCAAAGACTGCCTGGACGAAACCGCGACCGTTCCGGCACATGATCGCCACCGTGGTTCCGCTGGCGATGCCATACCGGTGGTGCATGTTAAGCGACGTCGCTTCGGCGCCGTCGAGTAACTGTTGATAACTGAGGACACCGGCATCGTCGATGATTGCAGCGCGGTCGGGCCAGCGTGCCGCGGCGATACGCAGGAGGGAGGCCGGGTTGGTGCCGCCGCCCGCGGCCAGAGCGCGGATGATCCGATAGATCTGGGTGGGAGTGGTGCGAAGGACGCGTGACGATACCGCCGCTGCGAAAGCTGTTTGGACAACATCACTCTCAAACATTGTTGACCTTCCCCGCTGCCGCTGAGTCGTTCGACAGACGATGCATGAGACGCATGCTGCGGTCAATCGGACCCGGGATGGCGGCGGCGAGAACGTCGGCCGACCCGGCCCACCACGGCGCTAGCGTGCGGGGCCGGTCGATGATGGCCTTGGCGACGACGTCCGCAGCTTCGTCGGGACTGAACCCCGGGATGTGGCGCATACTTGGCGTTGGGGCACTCATTCGAGTGCGTATCAATGCCATATAGATCGAGGTCACGGAGACCGAATCCTGGTGCAATTCTGGTGCGACGCTGCGTAGCCAGATGTCGAATGCTCCCTTGGAAGCCTGATAGGCACCCCACCGTGGCCCCGGGGCGACCCGCACACCGATGGTGGAAATATTCACTACGTGACCGCTGCCGCGTAAGCGCATCGGCTCCAAGAGTCCAAGGAGCAAGCGCACCGGACCGAGGTAGTTGACGTCGATCGTGCGCTGGAAGTCTTGTGGACGCTCATACTGCAGTTCCAGCGAGCGGCGCATCGACATGCCGGCATTATTGACGATGACGTCGAGCGCACCGTGGGTATCTGAAATCCGTTGTGCTAGTTGACCTATGGCGTTCGCATTGGTGAGGTCAGCTGAATATACGGATGCTCTGCCGCCGGCCGCTGCAATCGCATTGGCTGTGTCATCAAGTCGTTCGGTTGTACGCGCGGTCAAGATGACGTGTGCATTGGCAGCTGCCAACTTGCGCGCCGTTGCCTGGCCTAGGCCGAATGACGCACCAGTCACGAGGATGGTCTTACCATCGGCCGCTTTGCGAAGGCGGTCCGGATTCGTGTCGCGTCGCGGGCTGATAATGCGGCTGAGGAGTGGGGGGTGGTCGGTCATGCGGCTTCCTTACATATTGAACACAGTTCAATGAACGACGTTCAGTCTTACGTTCGGGCTGAAGGTTGTCAATACCCTGGCGGCGACCGATGGGCGCACGGGGTTGACGTTCCGACGGGGTCGTGGCAGGCTTGAACCGAGTTCACTGAACAGTGTTCATTCTGGCTGCATCCCGCTGACGACCTTTACATATCTTCATCCTTGATTTCGGAGTGCCTCATGAACGAAGTGACGAGAAACCCACGGGTAATCATTGTTGGAGCGGGAATGGCCGGTATCGCTACTGCGATTACGCTTGCGCAACACGGATATTCCAACCTGACGATCGTCGAAAAGGGGACCGATGTTGGCGGTGTATGGCACTGGAATCACTATCCGGGACTCACGTGTGACGTTCCGTCGAACCTTTACCAATACTCCTTTGCGACGAAGCCCGACTGGTCACGAATTTTCGCGACTGGCCCCGAGATCCAGACCTATCTGGCGGATGTCGTGGATCAATACGACATCCGGCGGTTTATCACGTTCGGTGTCGAAGTGATATCGAGCCATTTCACAGGAGTTGAATGGGCGGTGACCACAAGCGCCGGGAGAACCCTCAAGGCCGACTTCGTCCTGATGGCTACCGGGGTGCTGCACCATCCGAACGTTCCCGACATCGCAGGCCTCACGGATTTCGCCGGTCCCGTAGTACACACCGCCCGGTGGAATGACGCGCTCGATACCAGCGGTAGGCGAGTCGCGGTTATCGGCTCGGGATCGACTGGCGTGCAGGTTATCTCGGCACTCCAAGAGGGCTCGTCGAGAATATTTCACTTCAATCGCAGCCCCCAGTGGATCATGTGGTCACCGATGGGGATGCGCCAGCCGCGCGTTATCAGCGCGCTGCTGCGTCGATTGCCTCGGGTGCGTGAGGCGCAGTACCGCGCGTTACTCACAGCGTCGGGAATCTTGGCCGATGTCACCACGACTCCGAGTTGGCGCCGGCGCCTGATTCAGCAGTCGGCGCGACTGAGTCTCCGGGCGCAAGTGCGCGACAAGTCACTGCGGGAGGCACTTACTCCGCAAGACGAGCCGCTGTGCAAAAGGCAAGTCGTGTCAGGGTCCTACTACCGCGCAATAGCAGCCGAAAATGCCGAATTGGTGTCTACGCCGATCGATTTCATCACTGAATCCGGTATACAGACCAAAGACGGAAATCATCGAGAAGTCGACGTGATCGTATTAGCCACGGGCTTCGCCGCGCACAACTATATGCGGCCGATGGACTTGCGCGGGCGCGACGGGATCGCCATTGACGAGATATGGCAACGAGGGCCACGCGCATATCGAATGACAGCGATTCCGGGGTTTCCCAATATGTTCACGGTTCTCGGTCCGAATTCACCGACCGGGTCGATCTCATTGCAGTACACCGCAGAACTCACGGCGCGGTACATCGTGCAGTGGCTCGATATGTACCGGGACGGCGTTGTGGACTTGGTCGAGGTCACCGAGGACGCGACTGCTGATTTCAACAAGCAGGTGACCAAGGCGCTCGGTCCGACGGTGTGGAACAGCGGATGTGATTCCTGGTACCTGACCGAGGGCGGAACAGTGGATCTGTGGCCGTTCAACCGGCGCGCCATGACTGAGATGTTGACCAAGCCGGAACTCGGGGATTTTCACTTGACGAATCTTTGCGACACACAAGAAGGAAAACTGTAATGCCAGCGAAAATTCATGTCCTGGACTGTGGCACCCTGCGGCCGCCGGCAGGCGGCGAGGTTCCCACTCAATGTCTGTTGATCGAACGGCCCCAAGGTTTGGTCGCGGTCGACGCCGGATTGAGCATTTCGCTCCTCGCGGATTCGAGGGGCCTGAGCTTCGAGCGATTCTTCATTCGGCCGCCGCGGTTGCCAGCGCTGGCGCTAGTGAATCAGGTTGAGGCCCTGGGGTATTCGCCATCGGATGTCACCGATATCGTGCTGACGCATCTGCATAGCGAACACTGCGCCGGAATCATGGATTTTCCGGACGCACGTGTCCACGTTTCCCAGCGCGAGTACGACACCGCGCAGAGCGGTTCGCTTCGCTCGAAAATCTCGTATCGCCAGAACATTTGGGCGCACGGGCCGCGCTGGGAGCTCCACTCCGGTAGGGGTACCTGGCATGGCGTCGATGATGCTGCCTACATTGATCCAGACACCGTCCTGGTGCCGTTGCCGGGGCATACCGTCGGTCACTGCGGGGTTGCGATCAAGACTGGCCGCGGATGGTTGCTGCATGCCGGTGATGCCACCTATTCCGATCTGACCACCGACAGTTCCCCCGAACCGATCTATCCGCTCAAGCAGTACCAATGGGTATCGGCGGCTGATCGCCCGGCCGCTCGCCGGACACTCGCGCTACTGCAAGAGCTGTCTCGTACACCTGACATTCAAGTCATCAACTCGCATTCGGGGATCGATCATCTGGCTCGGACGACCGGCGAGCTTGTGTCAATCCCGGTCGATTGGGCGACGGGATAGGGCAGCGGTTCACGTTCCCCCGAGCTGTGTGCGCAGAATTTGGGTAAAGGAACGCGCCGCTGCGAAGGGTTCGCCGCGAGTTGCCAACGACAGACACGCGTGCGCCGATCCTCGGATATTGATAGCCGCCAGCGGTGTACCGATCATTGATGCCGTAAGTACCGCGACGCCGGTGCCCCGCGCCGCGAGAGACAGCGCGGCTTCGGGGGAGTAGACCTGGACTGCCGGAACGATCTCGATTCCCGCTGCGGCACAGGTCTTTTCCAGTGCCGAGCGGATACCGGTACCCGGCGCAAGGGTGATCACCTGCTGATTGGCCAATTCTCGCGGCGCAATGGACCCTCGCGATGCCAAGGGATGTCCGACGGGAACGCCTACTGCTAATGGCTCGTCGATAATGGTGTGCGCATCGATAGCTGCGGGTAATGGATCGGCGTGGGCGATCAGCGCGACGTCGAGTTCCCCCGAGGCGAGTGCGGCTACGAGATCGACCGAGTTGCCCTCGCGGGCCGTCACGGAGATCCCCGGATATGCCCGACGAAACTCGGCGAAGGCGGCAAGATAGCCGGGAATCGTGCAGCCGATGACAGTTCCGATCCGGACCTGGCCGCGGGTGAGGCCGAGGAGTTCGTCGGCGACCGCACGGACCCGCGTTACTGCATCGAGCGCGGCGGCTATCTGCGGCAACAGCGTGCCACCCTCGCGAGTTGGAGTGGCCGTTCGTGAGCCGCGTTCGAAGAGCCGCACCCCCAACTCCCGCTCCAGTTTCGCGACCTGTGCGGAGACTCCGGACTGACTGACGTGCAATGCTTCAGCCGCTGCAGTGAATGAGCCCCGTCGAGATACTTCGCAGGCGTACCGCAGCTGATGCATTTCCATAACTCGGAATGATACTGCCAATCATAACTAGCTGTTGGACTTCTAGGTTAGGGCTGGTGATCATGGAGTCATGACACATGCAGATGGCACTTGCCCCTCGCCTCGCGAGATCGCCGAGCTCTACTTCGCCAGCTGGGCTGCTGGCGACCCGGAGCCCCTGCGGCCTTACCTGGCACCCGACGTCACCTTCGACGGTGCGCTCGGTTCGACGCGTGGTGCCGACGAATTCCTGGACGGCCTCGGCGGAATGTTCGCCGCGACCACGAGCAACGACGTGCGCCTTCGGCTCGCTGGTGGCACCGATGTCGTCACCTGGTCGGAGCTCCGTATCGCGGACAAGGCACCGATGCAGGTGGCCAACTGGACTCACGTTGAGGGCGGCATGATCACCGCGGTGCGGGTGACATTCGATCCGCGCCCGATGTTCGGCGAGTGACGGCTCTGCCGCGACTGACCCGCCGAGCCGACGCTAACGATCCGTTACCGGCGGGTAATCACTACCATCGCTGCGTAGGACGACCGCTAACGGTCTGTGCTGTCTACACAACGAGGTGATTGGCGGTGTCAGGTTTGACTTCTATTGTGCCACAGGTGGTTTCGAAGTATTTTTCACCTTTGTCCGATGTCGCGGAGGACGCTGGCGGGCAGTCGCCGGCCGACGTCGAGCGGGTTCGCCGGCATATCGAGGTCGGACGTTCGCGAGTTCCCGGCGAGCACCTGGTCGCGGTGGACGGGCCGGACGGACCCCTGAGCATCTTCCTGGTCAATGACGATATGCCGCTACTTGTTGAGGCAGTGCTGGCGACGGTCGAATCACTGGGGTTCACTGTTGTCAGGGTGGACCATCCGATCCTGAATGTCGTCCGCGACTCCGAAGGTGATCTCATCGACGTGGTCGGTCCCGATTCGGCCGCTGGCGTGCCCGAATCATGGATCTCGTTACTTGTCACACGTGGCGGTGCCACCGTGGGGGAAGCCCAGTTCGCCGACGAACTTGATACTGTCGTGCGCCGGGTCGCCGATGTACATCGTGACACGCCGCAGATCGTCGCCACCCTGGCCGACCTTGCCGATGGTTGTGGCAACGGTGAGATCCGCGGAATCGGTGTCGATCATGCCGCACGAACCGAGGCCGCTGCGCTGGTCAATTGGCTAGTCGACGGAAACTTCGTGCCACTGGGCCACTTGGAAGTCGATGCTCATGGCGACGAGATAGGCGCCGGTGCCGGGATCTGGTGCACCGAGGCTATCGACCACCTGCGTGAATACACTCGGCGATGCGATGGGGAGACCGATGATGAATTTCCAAGTGTGTCGACGATATTTCTGCGCACCGGACTTCAGCGGTCCAACTATGTGATCCTGGTGCGTATTCCAGTGATCGGGTCCGCTCAACCCGACGCTCACGGCAGTGCGTTGCCCAGCGGGGAACATCGATTCGTCGGGACGCTGACAACGTTTGCGCGCCATCAACCGCTCGTCGACATACCCGTTCTCCGGCGCCGTGGGGCAGCGGTGCTCGACAAAGCAGGCGTTGACCTAGATTCCTATGTCGGACACAGCATGGAAGGACATCTCGAGACCTATCCGCTCGACGAACTGTTCGCGACGCCGACTGATGAATTGTCCCGTCGGGTAGGCGGGTTGCTCGATGCGGTCGCCACGCGATCACTGCGCGTATTTGTTCGCGCCGACCGTGCCGCGCAAATGGTGTCGGCGATGGTCTATCTTCCACGAGATCGCTACACGACGGCATTGCGCCTTCGCGTTCAACAGATCATCGTCGACGAATTCGCCGGCACCGATATGGAGTACATCGGACTGGTGACTCGATCGCCGCTGGCGGCGTTGCAGGTGATGATTCGCACCGACAGTGACACTGATCAGCGCGCCTACGCCACTGGCGAGCCTGCTCAGCGCGCGCTCCAGGACCGTCTCGCCGACGCAGTGCGCACTTGGGACGACCGCGTGGCCGAACTGGTGCCCGCCCGCATCGATCCGCAGCCTTGGCTCGACGGCCTGCCCGAGAGCTACAAGGAGCAACGGACGCCAGCCGAGGCGATCAAGGACTATGCCCACGTGGCCCAGTTGCGGCCGGGAGACATCGCCGTCGAATTGGAGGAGCCAGACACCCTGGACGACCAGTGGACGTTCATCCTCTACCTCTGCGGACAGTCGGCCAGTCTCACCGACATGCTGCCGGTGCTGGGGAGTATGGGCTTCGACGTCGACGACGAATATCCCTACCACATCGTGCGTCCGGACGGCGAGGAGTGCTGGGCCTACGAATTCGGGGTGACACTTGGGCCCGGCGTCACCATCGGAAAACGAAACGCCGACGATGTGCGTCAACGCTTTACCGATGCTTTCGAGGCGGTGTGGCGCGGCGACGCCGGTGTTGATCCCTTCAATGCACTGGTTCTGCAGTGTGGACTCAATTGGCGTGGCGTGAGTATGTTGCGCGCTTATCACGCGTATCTGCGGCAATGTGGATTCGCTTATGGCGCAGCATATGTCGCCACTGTTCTGGGCGAGCATCCGGAGATCACCGGATTGCTAGGCGATTTGTTCAAAGCGTCCTTCAAGCCCGGTGAGGCCAATGACGAACTGCGGGAACAAGTTCTGGCCTCGGTACGCGACGCATTGCGTGAGGTGATCAGCCTCGACGCCGATCGGGTGATTTCCGCCCTGCTGTCGGTGATGACGGCGACCTCGCGTACCAACTTCTACGTCGAGACCGCACCGGTCGACCCTGACGCGCTCGGTCGTGCGCTCGCATTCAAGTTGCGCCCGAAGGAGATTCCACAGACACCGCAGCCGCGACCCGAGCACGAGATCTTCGTTTACTCGCCGCGCGTCGAAGGTGTCCATCTCCGATTCGGTGCGGTGGCTCGCGGTGGTCTCCGGTGGTCGGACCGCCCGGCAGACTTCCGCACCGAAATTCTCGGCCTGGTCAAGGCTCAAGCGGTGAAGAACGCCGTTATCGTGCCGGTCGGCGCGAAAGGCGGATTCGTGGTGAAACGACCGCGTGGCGCGACGCAAGCGCCCGAAGGTGTGATCTGCTACCGCGAGTTCATCGCAGCCCTGCTGTCGGTGACCGACAATATCGATTTGCGCACCGGAGAGGTACTTCCGGCGCCTTCGGTGGTGCGGCACGATAGTGATGATTCGTATCTGGTCGTGGCCGCGGACAAGGGAACGGCGCGATTCTCCGATACTGCGAATTCGGTTGCCGCGCTTTATGATTTTTGGCTGGGCGATGCGTTTGCCTCGGGTGGGTCCGCCGGTTACGACCACAAGGCGATGGGGATTACGGCCCGGGGCGCGTGGGAGTCGGTGAAACGTCATTTCCGGGAGATTGGCGTCGACACCCAGGCGCAAGACTTCACCGTGGTGGGAGTCGGCGATATGAGCGGTGATGTATTCGGCAATGGAATGCTGCTGTCAGAACATATCCGACTGGTCGCCGCATTCGACCATCGGCACGTCTTCATCGATCCGAATCCTGTTGCGGCACAGTCATTTGCTGAGCGCAAGCGGATATTCGCGCTGCCTCGGTCATCGTGGGCCGACTATGACACCGCGTTGATCAGCGCCGGGGGAGGCGTATGGTCGCGCGAACTCAAGTCGATCGTGATTACGCCGCAGATGCGGGTGGCGCTGGGGATTGACGCCGGCATCGACGAGCTGTCCCCACCTGAGCTGATCCACGCGATCCTGTTGTCGCCCAACGATCTGCTGTGGAACGGCGGCATCGGGACCTATATCAAGGCCTCGTTCGAGGCGAATGTCGACGTCGGAGATAAGGCCAACGATGCGATTCGAGTCAATGGAGACCAGTTGCGCGTCAAAGTGGTTGGCGAGGGCGGCAATCTTGGCGTGACCGAACGCGGCCGGATCGAATATGACATGTCGGGCGGGCGGATCAACACCGACGCGATGGATAACTCGGCCGGTGTGGACTGTTCGGATCACGAAGTGAATATCAAGATCCTGCTCGACTCGCAGGTATCGGGTGGACAGTTGGCCGCCGCGAATCGAAATCCCTTGCTGGAGTCGATGACTGACGAGGTGGCCAGGTTAGTACTCGCGGACAATATCGCCCAGAACACCGAGCTCGGATTTGCCCGCACCTTCGCCGACACCTATGTGGATGTGCACGCTCGGCTGCTGAAAAACCTTGCCAGCGAACACGATGTGGACCTGGAACTCGAGGCATTGCCGACACCGCTCCAACTGCGTAAGCGATTCGCCGGGGAACTACATCGTGGTTTGACCTCCCCAGAATTGGCGACCCTGATGGCGCAGGTGAAATTGACAACCAAAGCTGATCTGCTCGCCAGCGATGTCCCCGACAGTGACGTGTTCCTCACGAGGTTGTCACGCTATTTCCCGGAACCGTTGCAGCAGAAGTTCTCCGAGGGCATTCTGGGCCATCGGCTGCGGCGCGAAGTCATCACGACGACGTTGGTCAACGACGTCGCCGACCTGGCCGGGGCCACCCATCTTTACCGACTGGGTGAAGGTACTGGCGCGTCGATATCAGATGGAGTCCGGGCTTATGTGGTCACAGCCGAGATTTTCCGATTGCCCGACCTCTGGCGACGGATCACCACCAGCGATGTCCCCACCACAGCGATCGACGAAATGCTGTTGTACTCCCGCCGACTCGTCTTCCGCGGCTCACGCTGGATGCTGGCCTATCGACCGCAGCCCCTGGCGATGGCAGCAGAGATCAAGCGTTACTCAGGCCGTATCGAACGTGTCTGGGCCGAACTGCCAACCTGGCTCGGTGAGTCGTCGAGGGCAGATGTAGAGGACCGCTCGGCGAAATTCCAAGAGCGTGGTGTGCCAGCGGAACTGGCAGACGACGTAGCTATCAGTCTGCACAGATTCTTGCTACTCGACATTATCGACGCTGCCGATATCGCCGAACGGGAATTGACCGAGGTCGGCGAACTGTACTGCGCGGTCCTCGAACATCTAGGCATTGAGGGTATGTTGACGGCGGTGTCGGAACTTGAGCACGGCGACCGTTGGCATTCATTGGCGCGGTTGGCATTACGCGACGATCTCCACGCCGCGCTGCGGTCGCTGACATTGAAGATTCTGGAACTCGGCGAACCGTCCGAATCGGCGACCGAGAAGATCGCGGAATGGGAACTGTCGAACGCGTCGCGGCTGACACGAGTGCGCGGGACCCTCGACGAGGTGCTGTCGTCGGGGACGCTGGATCTGGCCACCCTGTCGGTCATCACCAGACAACTCCGTAGTGTGATCAGGTAGGCCGACGTCGGCGAAACGGCGCGGTCGGTAAGACCCGATCTGATGGAGGAGGCCGTTGTGGCTGCGCTGGATTCGACCGACGATCTAGAGGATGGGGTGGCAACCGACCGTGGCTATGTGGTGAGAGTTCCTGTGCGCTGGTCAGATATGGATGTCTTTCAGCACATCAATCACGCTCGGATGGTCACCCTTCTCGAGGAGGCGCGGATCCCGTGGTTGTTCTACGACGAGCGGCCAACCGCATCGATGCGGGACGGCTGCCTGGTGGCTGACCTGCGTGTCAAATATCAAGGACAGGTGCGCCACGACGAAGGGCCGATAGAGGTCACAATGTACGTCGAGAAGGTGCGAGCGGTCGACTTCTTTGTCGGCTACGAGGTGCGTCCGCGCGGAGGTGATCCGACGTCGAAACCGGCGGTAGTGGCATCGACACAACTCGTGTCCTTCGACATCGAGACGCAGCGGCCGAGGCGGATGACGGCCGAGGAGAAGGCGTACCTCAGCGAGTTCTTGCGCGATGAGTGAGGATTCGCCGGGACTGCGGCCGGAGCGGTACATCGAGATCAATGTCGGCGAAAGGTCCGATGCCGCAGCATTTCTCGCTCGAGCCCTCCGGCAGGACGAAGCCGCGGTAGTGCGACTCAAACAACGCTCGGACGGCCGAATCGGGCTGTGGGTGACTACTGGCTTTGAAGTGCTGGCAACGCGATCGGTGGTCGGATCGAGCAGACCGGACGATCTGATCTGCGACGCCGCAATTCTGCGGCGGGACCTGGAAAGTGATGCGGCCCTGATTGATCCGGGGTTCTCGATGGATAGTGCCTGGCGCGGGGCGTTGCCGGCGTCGAGCGGTTTCATCCAGGTCGATGATGTTCCGGTACGTGCCGTCGTCGAATTGTCACGTCGTGGAGCGGTTTTGGCTCGGAACGAGGGCAGTGCACACGGCCCCGCGACCGGCTTGCTCGACCAGGTGGTACTCGAGGTGTCACCGGGTGACGGCTACGACGAGGAGAAGTCGAAACCCGTTGGCGTGCTGTTGCGTTCACTCTTCGCGGTTACGGCGATGGGTTTTGTGCGCGACCGCAACAATCATGAGATTACTGATGCCTCACCGCTGGACTCGATCAGCGAAGACGAGCCCGTGCGCGTGCGCGCGAGTGCCACCTGGGTGCGACTCGACGCGAGATTCGGATCCGTGTATCAACGTCGGGCGGATCAGTTCTCGGTGACGGTGCTCTAGTTCGTGCGGCGGCGACAAGCCAATGTGTGGGGTGCGTGGTCTCGATACACCCGGCTCGGCTGGCGCCTCGCCGGGCACTCGACCAGCGGTGGATCGGCGCTCGGTTGGCGGTGAAACGGTGCTCGGTCTGCGGTGGATCGGCGCTCGGCTGGCGCCTCGCCGGGCACTCGACCAGCGGTGGAACGGCACTCGACCAGCGGTGGAACCGCACTTGGTCGGCGGTGGAACAGCTTGATCGGCCGTGAGGATGGGACTCGACCAGTGGAAAGTTGTTGATGGTCGAGTGCGCTCGCCGAGCGAAGCGAGACGCGCGTGTATTGAGACAAGCAGACGCTTGCGCGAAGACGTAGGAGTTCTCGGCGTTACCCCGCGAGCCACGCGGTCGCGTTGGGTGCCAGTTGCCCGTCGATTAGCGGAGCGCTGGTCAGCAGTACCTCGCCCGGTGGTAGGGCTACCGGGTGGGAATTGGTATTCAGTGCACACACCAGGTGTCCGTCGGCTCGTCGGAAGGCGAGGCACCCCTCGGGAGCTCCGTACCACTCAATTTCATCGCCGTCGAGTTCCCTTCTCTCGTAACGCAACTCGATGGCGCGACGGTAGAGCGACAACGTTGAATCGATATCCTCCAGTTGCGCCTCGACGGTGAGCGAAGCCCACGATGCCGGGATCGGCAGCCACGTCGAAGGCGAACTACTGAAGGCGAACGGCGGCTCAGTGCCCTCCCACGGCAGCGGCACCCGGCAGCCATCGCGACCTCGTTCGGTATGCCCCGATCGCTCCCACACGGGGTCTTGCAGTACTTCATCGGGCAGATCCACGTTGGGCAGGCCCAACTCCTCACCGTTATAGATGAAGATCGAACCGGGTAGCGCGAGCTCGACCAATGCCATCGCACGTGCCCGGTCGGCACCCAGGCGCAGATCACCGCCGTCGGCGTAGCGAGTCACCTCTCGCTCGACGTCGTGATTGGACAGGGTCCAGGTGGGAACGCCACGGACCGATGCGACCGATGCCAGTGCGTTGTCGATGGCGCCGCGGATCTGATCGACATCGAATTCCGCCTTGGCCAGTCGGAAGTTGAACCCCAGATGCAACTCGTCCGGGCGGATGTATTCGGCGAAGGCCGTGTTGTCGTCGACCCAGATCTCGCCAACATTGGCAGCGGCCGGATATTCGTCCATGACTTCGCGGATCTTGCGATGGATAGCGTGCACACCGGAGTTGTTGAAACGCAGGTCATTGTCATCATTCACCAGGAGCCCGACCGAGGCCAGATCCATATCGGGCAGACCGTGCGGCTTGGCCATGCCGTGGGCTACGTCGATGCGAAAGCCATCGACGCCCCGATTCAGCCAGAAGCGGAGGGTTTTCGCGAGATCGTCGAATACGTCGGGATTGTCCCAGTTCAGGTCCGGCTGCTCACGGGCGAAGATATGCAAGTACCACTGTCCGGGTGAACCATCGGATTCAGTGACCCGAGTCCAGGCCGGTCCGCCGAAGACGCTCGGCCAGTTATTGGGGGGTAACGCACCATCGGGACCGAGGCCGTCCCGGAAAATGTATCGCGCGCGTTCGAGTGACCCGGGCCCCGCGTCGAGGGCTGCGGCGAACCAGGGATGCTGATCGCTGGTGTGGTTGGGGACCAGATCCATTGTCACCCGAATGTCGCGGTCGTGTGCGGCGGCAATCAGGGCGTCGAAAGTGGCGAGGTCGCCGAATAGTGGGTCGATGGCGCGGGGGTTCGCGACGTCGTAGCCGTGGTCGGCCATCGGCGATGTCATCACCGGACTAAGCCAAATCGCATCGACGCCCAGTAGTTCGAGATAGCCCAATCGATTGATGACACCACCGAGATCGCCCACACCGTCGCCGTTGCTGTCGGCAAACGAGCGAGGGTAGATCTGGTACACCACGGCGTTGCGCCACCAGGTCCTGCTGTCATCCAATTGTGTAGCTATACGGGAGTTTTCGTCGGTTGTTCGGGCAGCAAGGTCACTTGATCCGGTGTTCTTGCTGGGGACCACGTTGCTCATGGGACTCAACTATAGGGGGCTGTTCACCAGTGAGTTGGCGGCCATCTCCATGTAGTTGATCAACGCCGCGCGATGGTCGTCGTCGAGCGTCGCGGCATCGATCGACCCGATCGCGATATGCATGCATCGCAACCAGGCATCGCGTTCGAGCGGACCGACGTGGAACGGCACGTGGCGCATGCGTAGCCGCGGATGCCCGCGTTCGTCGGAGTAGGTGTGCGGCCCGCCCCAATATTGTTCGAGAAACATCCGGAACCGACGTTCGGCCGGGCCCAGATCCTCCTCTGGGTATAGCGGTCGTAACAGCTCATCCTTGGCGACTTCTTCATAGAACCTGGCGGTGAGCTGGGCAAAGGTAGGTGCCCCACCGACCTCCTCGTAGAAAGTGGTCGGCGTGGATGCGGACTGAGGGCTGGGCTGGCTCACGGGAACCATTGTGTCACTTCGCTCGACGTTGCCGCTGCGGCCGAGTTTCGCTACCCGGTGTTCATTCAACCGACCTGCGACGACACGAAGAATTGTCGTGCCGAGCGGGCCCAGATGTGTTTCGATGGTTGGCGTCCAACAGTTTGGGATCTGGAATTTCCCGACTCGCACAAACGTGGAGGACAAAACGTGCGAAGTGCTTCCTGGGAACGGAGCGCGTGGGGGCGGCAGAAGGTACTTCTGCTCAACGCCACGTACGAGCCGTTGACCGTCGTCACCATTCGGCGTGCCGTCGTGCTTGTTTTGCGAGAGCGCGCCGAAATCATTCACGGCGACTACGGCGCTGGCGGCGCATTGCATTCAGCCGAGGTTTCCCTCCCGACGCCGTCGGTAATCCGGCTGACAACTTATGTCCGAGTGCCATATCGCGCGGTCATCCCGATGACGCGGGCTGCGCTGATGTACCGGGACAGTTCTCGCTGCGGCTACTGCGGGGCCAAAGCGACCACTATCGACCATGTGATTCCGCGCAGCCGGGGCGGTCGCAATACCTGGGACAACTGCGTGGCATGCTGCTCCGGCTGCAACCATCGCAAGGCCGACCGGTTGCTGAGCGAATTGGGCTGGCGACTGGCGGTGAAGCCGGTCGCCCCGCGCGGTCGGCACTGGCGGTTGATCGCGTCGATCAAGGACATCGATCCAACCTGGGAGCCGTATATCGACGCAGGTGCGGCCTGATCCGACAGCACCAGCCGACGCGGGGCGACCCTTCATGAGTCGCTCCGGGAACTTTGGGATAGATTGACTACGATGGTCTGTCGTAGAGAGTAAGAATCGACGGACGCGAATCCATAACGACTCCGAAGGGCGGACGATGGAAGATCTCATTGTTCCCATCGGCCTACCGATCACCATCCTGGTGCTCGTGGCCGTCGCACTGTGTGTTGTCTCGATGATTTTCTCGGGCGGCGCCAAGTACCCGGCCGTAGCGCAGTACAAGCTTGGCGAGCAGTGGACTCAGGGGCCACTGCTGTTCAGCGCCACCGAGATCTCGCCGATGGCATTGGCCTCGCATGGCGAGCCGACGGATGTGGATGGAGGTGCGGCAAATGGCAAGTGGTGATCATGCAGTAGCAGCAGTGGATCCGGCGTCGTTGCCCGTCGGCACGGTCGTGACCAATAGTGGTCGTATCTCGGCGGCTCGCCTGCCTGGCGATGCCCCTACGACGCCGCCGTTCAGCAAAGACGAGCTCATCGGCCTTGATGACGCGTTGAAGGATGCGAGCGAGAAGGCCGAGGTTCGATTCTCGGTCTACATCGGCGACTTGGGCGATGATCCAGTCGCAGGCGCGCGTGCGCAGCTCTCGAATGCACCCGAGCCGGCACACGGCGCGCTCATCGCGGTATCGCCGAACAGCAAGGACATCGCGATTGTCTCCGGCAGCGCGGTGGCCGGACGCGTCAACGATCGAGTCGCTCAACTCGGCGTGACAGCTGCGGTTCCCGCCTTCCGCAACGGTGAACTCATCGACGGGCTGATCGCGGCCCTGCGCGTGATGGCAACTGCCGCCGTCGCACCCTAGCGACTTCGACAGACACAGGTCAGGCCCGACACCTCGTGGTGTCGGGCCTGACCTGTTTGTGGCGCTCAGTGTGCGGCGGCCAACGTCTTCGGTTCGATCGGCACGTCGTCGACCATGTCGGATTCATCGAATGGCAGGCGCCCCGATAAGACTTCGTCGACGCGTTGCGAGTCGATCGTGTGCGTCCAGGAGCCGACCAGCAGGGTGGCGACGGCATTACCGGAGAAGTTGGTCAGTGCTCGTGCTTCGGACATGAACCGGTCGATGCCCACGATCAAGCCGACACCGTCGAGCATCTCCGGTCGGTGTGCCTGCAGACCTCCGGCGAGGGTGGCGAGTCCCGCGCCGCTGACGCCCGCCGCACCCTTGGACGCGATGATCATGAATGCCAGCAGGCCGATCTGCTCGCCGATCGACAGCGGATCGCCCATCGCATCGGCGATGAAGATCGATGCCATAGTCAGGTAGATGGCAGTGCCGTCGAGATTGAACGAATATCCGGTCGGCACGACGACCCCCACGGTGGTTTTCTCGACGCCGAGGTGTTCCATCTTGGCAATCAGCCGCGGCAGCGCCGACTCCGACGACGACGTCGCTACGATCAGCAGATACTCCCGTGCCAGATACCGAGCGAGTTTGAAGATCGATACACCGGCCGATGTCCGGAGGATGACACCAAGTACGCCGAATACGAAGATGATGCAGGTTATGTAGAACGCCAGCATCAGCGTCAGAAGCTGTTGCACGGCAGCCCAACCCGTCTGCCCGACGACGCTCGCGATCGCGCCGAAGGCACCGATCGGAGCCACCCACAGAATCATCGTCAGCACCTTGAACACGAGCTTCTGGAAGTAGGTCACCGCGACCAGGATCGGCTCACCGGTCCGGCCCATCGCCTGGACTGCGAAACCGACCAGCAGGGCGACGAATAGTGCCTGCAGCACACTGCCGCCGGTAAGTGCCGAGATCATCGTTTCGGGCACGATTCCCTGGATGAAGTCCCAGGTGCCGCCGGCCTCGTGGGCTTTCTCGGCGAGTTCGGCTCCCTTGCCCGACATCGACGAAATATTCAGTCCCTCACCGGGTTTGATCAGATTCCCGACTACCAGCCCGATCGCCAGCGCGATCGTCGACATGACCAGGAAGTAGACGAAAGCCAGGCCGCCGACCTTGCCGACGGTCGCGGCCTTACGCACCGATCCGATGCCCAGCACGATGGTGCAGAAGATCACTGGCGCGATCATCATCTTGATCAGGTTGACGAAGAGCGTGCCCAGGACGCCGACCTCCTTGCCGAATTCTGGGAATAGCAGGCCGACGACTACGCCGCCGATGACCGCGATGATCACAGCGATGTACAGCCAGTGCGTGCGGTCGCGCTTCTTAGCTACCGGCGTTACCGCCGGTTCTTCAGTCGGCGGGAA
This sequence comes from Gordonia sp. CPCC 205333, assembly GCF_048537885.1. Lineage (NCBI taxonomy): Bacteria > Bacillati > Actinomycetota > Actinomycetes > Mycobacteriales > Gordoniaceae > Gordonia > Gordonia sp. CPCC 205333. Next base: position 167,326 of record NZ_JBCLVI010000003.1, read on the forward strand.
TGGTGCGGTCATCAGGACGCCTCTTTCGCATCAGGGAACGGCCACGGGATGTGGAACGATCAACGAGTATGAATTGTGGGGGATAGAGGTGACTCACGTCACCATTGATTTCATTTCGTTCACGACCTTAGACAGATGGACGCCGGTTGGAGGTGAGGATGCGAAGGCTTTTGCCGTCGAGCGTGGCCGGTCAAGCGATGCTGATCGCACTGTCGGTCGTCGTGATCCTCGTGGTCGCCGCAGGCATCCTCGCCACATTCGATGCCCGGGCCGACGGCCGTCAGGCCGCTCGCGAGAAGGTCGGTGCGGTGGCGGTCAGCGTCGCTGCCGCACCATCGACGGCACGGGCGCTGCGCACGAGCGATCCCACGGCGATTCTGCAGCCGATGACCGAGGGTATCCGCACCCGGACCGGCGTCGGATTCATCACCATCATGAGCAGCGACGGCATTCGGTACACGCACACCAATCCCTCGTATATCGGTAGGCACTACCTGGGCAACATCGAGGTGCCGTTACGCGGTGAGACGTTCACCGAGACCTATCGCGGCACCTTGGGGCCGTCGATTCGCACCGTGGTACCGATTCGGGCCGACTCTGGTGCGATAGTCGGCCTAGTGTCGGTGGGTATCACTACCGACAGTCTCAGCCGCAGTTGGCAGTCGCAGGTCCCACTCATCGCCGCTCTGGCGGGTGCGGCGCTCGTCTGCGCGATGGCCGGTCTGTGGCTTCTGCGTCGGCGAATCAGTCGCGACACCGGAGGGCTTGCCCCACAAGAACTTCGGCACATGTACGAACACCACGACGCTGTGCTGCGCGCGGTTCGAGAAGGGCTGGTCGTCACTGAGAATGGGCTCCCGGTGCTGATGAACGACGAAGCGCGGCGACTGCTCGAAATCGACGTCGGCACCGAGGTGACCGCGCTGCCCGATTTTCTGACCGACGGTGCACGAGAGATCTCCGATCGGCTCTACGTCGATGGCACCCGGGTGTTAGTTGTCAACCGAATGCCGGTGCCTGGTCGGCGTGGATCGGCTGTGGTGACTATTCGCGACCGCACCGAATTGTCCTCCACCATAGGCGAATTGGATTCGATGACGAAGTTTGCCGAAGCGCTGCGCTCGCAGGCGCACGAGTCAGCCAATCGGTTGCATACGATAGTGACACTGGTTGAGATGGGACGCGCCGCCGACGCGGTCGCATTCGCAACGGATTCGCTCGATTTGTCGCAGCAGCTGATCGATCAGTTCGCGGAGGCGGTTGCCGAGCCGGCATTGGTCGCATTGCTATTAGGCAAGGTCGCCCAGGCCGGCGAGCGCGGGATAGCGTTGACTTTGACCGAGGATTCCCAATTATCCGATGCCGCAACGCAAGTGCTCAGCACGTCGGAGCTCGTCACCGTGGTCGGCAATTTAGTCGACAACGCACTCGACGCGGTCGATCCCGCCGACCCGTGGGTCGAGGTGGGCATCACCGGAGATTGTCAGGGATTGGAGATCATCGTCGCTGACAGCGGAGCTGGGATGGATCCGGAGATGTTCGCGCGCGCTCAGCATCGGGGGTACTCGACGAAATCGGGCGGCGACGAAGCGGGCCGAGGGATAGGACTCGCGTTGGTCGGGCAGGTCGTCGCGCGACATGCGGGCACGATCGTGGCCGAGAACAGCTACGGGTCGGTGGTGCGAGTGAACTTCGTTGCGACAGAACGGAATGAGCGATGATTCGGGTGTTGATCGTCGAAGATGACCCGCTCATCGCGCAGGCCCATCGGTCCTATCTGACGCGGGTTGGCGGATTCGATGTCGTAGCCGAGGCGATGACGGCCCAACAGGGGTTACGGCTTGCGTCGGAGGCATCGCGCACGCTGGAACCGGTTGACCTGGTCCTACTCGACCTCGGTCTGCCCGACGCGCGCGGTGTAGATCTGGCATCGGCATTATCCGGCGTGACACCGGCACCGGACATCATCGCGATCACGGCTCAGCGCGACTTGGCGTCGGTGCGTGATGCGATGTCACGCGGTGTGCTGCTCTATTTGCTCAAGCCGTTTACCTTCGCCGCATTCAGGGAAAAGCTTGAACAGTATCGGCGATATCGCGAGGCGATGGTTGTCGGCGGCGATGCGGTGAGCCAGCGCGACGTCGATCACGCGTTGGCGCACCTGCGTACCGCCGATGACCGGCGTACCGCGAAAAAGGGAGCGTCGGGTGCCACCGAGGACGCCGTCGCGCGGACTGTTCAGAATAGCGAGTCCGGCCTCACCGCAGCCGAAGTGGCTGCGGTGCTGGGGAGTTCGAGGGTGACGGCGTGGCGTTATCTGGAACGGCTGGCCGATGATCAGACGGTGTCGAGGGTGACCGAATACGGCAACGCCGGCAGGCCGCAGGTGCGCTATCGCTGGAAGCGGCGCTGAGACACCCCTTGCCCTCCTCCGCAAACCCGACCCCAGCGGACATACCCGACCCGAATTCCGGGTCGGGTATGTCGGCGCGGGTCGGGTTTGCGAAGAGGGCGAGGGCGTAGCTAGTGGGCGTCGAAGCGCTGTGCGCGCAACGCCCTCGCAACGCTGTCCCGGCCCTCCAAGATCAACCGATGCAACGCGGCCGGAATATCAGTGTCCAGCAACGCATCTGCCGCTGCCAGTGCATTGTCGGATACCGCCCAGTGCGGGTAGAGGCCGATGACGACGGTCTGTGCCACCTCAGACGAACGGCGGGCCCACACCTTGGGCGCGGCATCGAAATATCGCGGCAGGTAGTCCGCCAGCAGCGCACCCTGGCCCGGCCGGGAGAATCCCTCGACGATCGCGCGCGTGGTGACATTCGCGATGGAGTCGTCATCGATCGCCAGATCCCAGGCAGTGGCCTTCGCCGCGGCAAGTGGACGGGACGCTTTCGCTGCGGCGGCGTGACGTGCACCCGTCGCGGTGTTGTCGGCCGCCAGCGTGGCGTCGATGACCGGCGTGAGTTCTGGTGCCTCCGAAGATGAGTCGACAACGCCCGCGGTGGCGAGTGCCCGCAGCAAACGCCACGTGAGATCGGTGTCGACGGTGAGACCGGCCAACCCGTGATCCGCCGGATCGGCGCCCTCGAAAAGCGCCCGCACCACGTCGAGTTGGTCCGTTCCGAGAACACCGCCGATCAGAGTGTTGACGAATGCGAGTTGATGATCCGAGCCGGCCTCGGCCTGCTGTGCGAGTTCCAGAAGTCGCGCGGCGAAACTCGGCCAGCCCTGTTCGGTGGCCCAGTCGGGGTCGGCATAGCCTTCCAGCGCCGACGTCGCCTGCAGCAGAACTCGTTGCACCACACCGATTTCCGACTCCGCCGCGATTCCACGGCCGACGAGTTCGACGAAGTCACGGGCACGCATCTGCGCCTGCCGGGTCATCTCCCAAGCCGCCGACCACACCAAGGTGCGCGGCATCGAGTCGGCGATGTCGCCGATCCGCGTGGTCGCAACGGCCAGCGAATCGGGATCGAGGCGGACCGACGCGTAGGTCAGGTCGTCGTCGTTGAGCAGTACCAGCTGTCCGCGGTTCACGCCGATCAGACCCGCGACGTCGGTACGTTCACCTTCGACGTCGAGTTCGACCGAATGTGCTCGGGTCAGCGCGCCGGTGTCAGCGTCCTCGTCGTAGATGCCAATCTTCATCCGGTGTACGCGAGTTTCACCCGCGCCGGGAGCAGCGCCCTCCTGGACGACGGTGAAACGGGTGAAGTTGCCGTCAGCGTCGACCTCGAAGTCGGGGCGAATCACATTGATGCCGGTCGTCTTGAGCCACTGCGTGCCCCAGTCCGACAGGTCGCGGCCCGACGACTTCTCCAGTGCGGCAAGAAGATCCGCGAACGTCGCGTTACCAAACTTATGAGCGGCGAAGTAGTCGCGCAGTCCGGCCAGGAACGGTTCCAGGCCAACGTAGGCGACCAGCTGCTTGAGCACGGATGCGCCCTTGGCGTAGGTGATTCCGTCGAAGTTGACTTCGACGGCGGCGATGTCGGGGATATCGGCGGCGACCGGGTGAGTGGAGGGCAACTGGTCCTGCCGGTACGCCCACGACTTCTCGACGTTGGCGAACGTGGTCCACGCGTTTTTGTACTCGGTGGCCTCGGCCTGCGACAGCACCGAGGCGAAGGTAGCGAAAGATTCGTTGAGCCACAGGTCATCCCACCACTTCATGGTGACCAGATCGCCGAACCACATATGCGCCATCTCGTGCAGGACGGTCTCCGCGCGCCGCTCGTAGAGATAATTGGTGACGCGCGACCGGAAGACGTAATCCTCCAGGAAGGTCACCGCGCCCGCGTTCTCCATGGCGCCAGCGTTGAACTCCGGCACGAACAACTGGTCGTACTTTCCGAACGCGTAGGGGATGCCAAAGTTCTTGTGGTAGAAAGCGAAACCCTGCTTGGTCTCGGTGAAAAGGCGTTCAGCGTCCATATGCTCGGCGAGCGACGAGCGGCAGAAAATACCTAGGTCGATGGTGCCGTGCTCGTCGGAGTACGCATCAGTCCATTTGGTGTACGGTCCCGCGATCAACGCGATCAGGTAGGTGCTCAACAATTCGGTTGTCGCGAACACATGGGTCGCGGTGTCGTCGCCGTTGTCGGTGACCGAGGCGCTCGCACCGTTGGAGATGACCTGCCAGTCGGCCGGTGCCTTCACGACGACGTCGAAGATCGCTTTGAGATCGGGCTGGTCGAAGCATGCGAACATCCGCTTGGCGTCGGCAGTTTCGAATTGCGAATAAAGATATACGGCGTCGTCGGTCGGGTCGACAAACCGGTGCAGTCCCTCACCGGTGTTGGAATAGGCGCAATCGGCAACTACGACAAGCTGATTGGACTCGGCCAGTCCGGGCAGCACGATGCCCGTCTCCTCGTCGAAACTCTCGATGGCCAGCGCGGCACCGTTGAGGGTGACCGAGTGCAGCGTCGGTGCGACCAGGTCGACGAAGGTCGAGGTTCCGGCTGTTGCCGAGAACTCGACCGTCGTCGTCGAGCGGAAGGTTTCGGTGCCGGTGGTCAGGTCGAGATCGATGTGGTAGTTGGCGACGCGGACCAGTTCGGCGCGTTCGGCGGCTTGGATTCGGGTCAGGTTGGGTGCGCTCACCATCGCCACTCTAGTGGTCGATCTGGTAACTATGGCGGGCCGGATTGAGTGATCGGCGCTACGTTGGGGAGGAGACGGGCGTCAAAAACGAGGAGGTTCGGTGTGCACGTCGAATGGCCAGAGGTACTCGCCGAGGCCACCGAGGTCCGACATGCCCTGCACCGCCGCCCTGAACTCGCCTGGGCCGAGACCGAAACCGCCGGTGCCGTCCGCGCAGCTCTAGCCGCTCTCGACATTCCGTTTCGAGAGTGTGCGAGAACCGGAACGGTCGCATATCTCGCATCATCAGCACCCGGCCGCCATATTGCGTTGCGGGCTGACCTCGATGCCATGCCAATCGTGGAATCCACTGAAGTTGGGTACACGTCAGAAGTCGCCGGAGTGATGCATGCCTGCGGGCACGATGGACACACCGCGACGTTGCTAGCCGTCGCACGGTGGTTGAAGAGTCACGAAAGGCAATTGCCTGGGCCGGTGACGCTACTATTCCAACCGGCCGAAGAGGGTGGTCACGGCGCGCGCGAGATGATCGAGGACGGTTGCTTTGCCGGTACGTCGGACAGTGGTCCGGTAGCGGAGGTCTTCGGTTGGCATAACTGGCCTGGCCTGGCGGTCGGACATGCGATCTGTCCCGACGGGGCGGTGATGTCCGCGAACGGCACCTTCCGGGTTCGATTGCGAGGCGCGGGCGGGCATGCGTCGCAGCCCGAAGCGACCCGCGATCCGGTACTCGCGGCTGCAGCAGTAACCGTAGGGCTGCAGCAGGTGGTGTCGCGCAGACTCGCGCCGCATACCGCCGCAGTCGTGGCGGTGACCTCGTTACGCGCCGAATCGGCCGCCACGGTAACCCCCGACGATGCTGAACTCGCGGGCAGCGTCCGGGTCGCCCAAACGGCCGATCGGGATCACGTATTCGATCTCATCACCCGAGTGGCGGAAGGCATAGCTTCGGCTCATGAGGTGAGTGCGACCGTCGAAGCCTCGCCACGGTATGACGCAACGGTCAATCATGCCGGACCGGCGGCGGAGCTGCGCGAAGCGCTCGCCTCCGTCCTGGGTGACGAATGGGCGGGCCACGACGTCGGCGTGCCCGTGATGGCCTCCGAAGATTTCAGCTACTACCTGCGCGCGCTTCCGGGCGCCTTCGCGTTGATCGGCGCGGGCGCGACGGCATCTCCGCTGCACAGCGGCAATTATGACTTCAACGATGACCTGATCGATCCGGCTGCTCGGGTGCTGATCCGCCTGGCCGGCGGACCTGACCCACACGTCGACTCCCGCTGACCATCGAGGACAAGAAAGATGCGAGAACCACCGAAAGAAAATTAGTTAGGAGGACTACCCGCATGGATACCACCGCATTCGAAAAATGGGAGTCGGAGGTTCGCGCATATTGTCGCGCTTTCCCCACGGTCTTCGAATCCGCGTCGAACGCTCGTCAGGTCGACGAACAGGGGCGGTCGTATATCGACTTCTTCGCCGGCGCCGGAGTACTCAACTTCGGACACAACAATCCGAAGATGAAACGAGCGATGATCGACTTCCTCGAGGCTGACGGCATCGCGCACGGTCTCGACACCTACACCACCACCAAACGCGACTTCATCACTAAGTTCCACGACGTGATCCTGGAGCCACGCGGGATGGACCATCGGATGCAGTTCACCGGCCCAACCGGCACTAACGCGGTGGAAGCGGCCTTGAAGCTCGCACGACTGGCAACTGGGCGTCGCGAGATAGTCGCCTTCAGTCACGGATTTCACGGCATGACGCTTGGTGCGCTCGCCGCGACCGCCAACGAAGCATTCCGGAAATGGGCCGGCGTGCCGCTACGCGATGTCGTGCGATTGCCATACGAAACTGCTCCCGGCGGGAAGACGGCACTTGCGGACTACGCCGCCGCGATCGGCGATGGTTCGAGCGGTGTCACGGCTCCGGCCGCGTTCCTGGTGGAGGTGGTACAGGCCGAAGGCGGCGTCAACGTAGCGAGTGCTCAATGGCTGCGTGATGTGCAGGCGCTGGCCCGCGACCTCGGCGCGCTGTTCATCGTCGACGATATTCAGGCGGGCTGCGGACGTACCGGCAGCTACTTCAGTTTCGACGGATTTGGGCTGGACCCCGATGTCATCACGCTGGCCAAGGGGCTCGGCGGCTATGGCACGCCGATCGGGATGAACCTGAACAAACCCGAGATAGACCGACACTGGGCCCCCGGCGCGCACACCGGAACCTTTCGCGGGCAAGGACTTTCATTGGTCGCCGGCGGCGTTGCGCTCGACTACTTCCGCGACGATGTGCTGATGACCGAGGTCGCGGCGAAGGGGGATGTGATGGCGCAGACGTTGGCTACCCTCGCGGCCGACCATTCCGACCGGAACTGGGAAGTGCGCGGGCGGGGCATGATGCAGGCGCTCGACGTCGGCGACGGTGACCTGGCCAAACGAGTCCAGACGCTGGCCTTCGACAACGGTTTGTTGATTGGACCGTGTGGCACCGGTGGCCGGGTTCTCAAACTGATTCCACCGCTCACCATCGGCGACGATGATCTGGCCGCGGGCCTCGACATCCTGTCCGCCGCGATCACCGAGGCCGCCAAATGAGGGCCCGCGACGATATGACATTCCCGATCGCCGAATACGAGCGGCGCCTCGGCGAATTGCGCACCCGGATGGAGAAGCGGGGACTCGACGCGGTGGTCATCACCGATCCCGAGAATCTGATGTACCTCACGGACTATCAGACCACCGGCTATTCGTTCTTCCAGGCGCTGGTGGTGCCGCTCGACGATGAGCCAGTGATGATCACGCGTGCGATGGAGGAGTCCAACGTTATCGCGCGGACCTGGGTGGAACGCACGCGTCCCTACCCGGATACCGGCGATGCCATCCAGGAACTGGTTCTGACACTCAATCAATCCGGGCTCGGCACCAAACGTGTTGGCTACGAACGCAATAGCTACTTCTTTCCGGCCTACCAGCAGGATCGGGTGCACACTTCATTTCAGCATGGCGTGCTGATGGACTGCTTCGGCATCGTCGAAGCCGGTCGTGCTCGGAAATCCGATGTCGAGATCGAGGTAATGCGCAAGGCTGCCGCTGCCACGCAAGCCGGGATGGCTGCGGGTCTGGCGGCCGCGGTGCCGGGCAACACCGAGAACGAGGTCGCCGCGGAGATCAGTGCGGCGATGTTCCGCGCGGGTGGAGAATTTCCGGCGGTGATGCCCTATGTCGCGTCCGGCCCGAGGAGCATGATCGGGCACGCGACCTGGGAGGGTCGCACCATCGAACCGGGCGAACACGTATTCCTTGAAGTGGGTGGCTGTTACCGGCGCTATCACACCGCGATGATGCGAACGGCGGTTAACGGCGAACTGTCCGACTCGATGTGGCAGGCGCAGGAACGGATGAAGTTGGCTCTCGCCGAACTGAAATCGGTGATGCGGCCGGGATTGACCGTCTCCGACGCGGATTCGATTGTGCGCCGGGTGATTTCGGACAACAACGTGCAGGCGAGGCTCGTAACGCGATCAGGTTACTCCATCGGCATCGCCTTTCCGCCGTCATGGGACGAGGGCTATATTCTCAGCTTGAATCCGGGCGACTTCAACGCCCTGGAACCGGGGATGACCTTCCACGTGATCCCCTGGATGTGGGGTGTCGACGGCGACAAGACCGTCGGCATCTCCGACACCATCCGGGTCACCGAGGACGGGTGCGAATCCTTCTTCACGCTCGAGGAGGATTTCACCGTCCATGAGAGCGGCGCCGTTCTCACGCCGGTCACCTCGACGCTGACCGACGCCGACACCGAGGAGGCACTATGACCGCGCTGATAGCAACGGATCCGACGTCGGGTGAAGTTATCCGGGAGGTGCCGGCCGCGGCGGCCGCCGACATCGACGCGGTGATCGAACGAGCCGAACACGCCTATGCCGGCTGGCGTCGTAAGACCTTCGCCGAACGCGGCGAGGTGTTACGTGCGGTCGCCGCGCGATTGCGCGCTGACATCGATGATCACGCGATCCTGATGACCGAAGAGATGGGCAAACCGATCGGCGAGGCCCGCGCCGAAGTGAACAAGGCGGCGTGGGCGGCCGAGCACTATGCCGATCACGGAGCGGACTATCTGGCCGACGACGTGATCGCGTCCGATGCGGCCCGTAGCTACGTGCAGTACTTGCCACTCGGTCCGGTGTTGGGTGTGTTGCCGTGGAATGCCCCGTACTGGTTGGCATTTCGCTTCTGCGCACCCGTTCTCATGGCGGGGAACACTGCCGTGATGAAACACGACCCCCATGTGCCGGGGTGTGCCGCGGCGATCGAGCGCGTGTTTCGAGAAGTTGGCGCCCCCGAGGGCGTGTTCGCGTCGCTACCCGCGGCCACCGCCGACGTCGAACGGGCGATCCGTGATCCGAGGATCCGCGCGGTGTCGTTCACGGGTTCGGATCGCGGCGGTGCGACGGTCGCGGCTATCGCGGCGAGCGAGATCAAACCGTCGGTACTCGAACTCGGCGGCTCGGATCCGTGCATCATCCTGGCTGATGCCGATCTGGTCGCGGCCGCCGACGTCGTCGCATTGTCCCGGATCATCAATGCGGGGCAGTCGTGTATCGCTGCCAAGCGGATCATCGTCGAGCGCGCGGTCCACGATGAGTTCGTCGAGTTGCTGCGTGAGCGGCTGGCCGCACTTGTAGTCGGCGATCCCCGGGACGAGGCGACGCAGGTCGGACCGATTGCCCGGGCGGATCTCCGCGACAACCTTCATCGGCAGGTGACCGAGTCGGTGGCTGCTGGCGCGCGGTGTGTCCTCGGTGGCGAAATGCCAACGGGCGCAGGGTATTTCTATCCGGTCACCCTGCTGACCGACGTGCGTCTTGGCATGGCGGCATGTTCGGAGGAAACCTTTGGGCCGGTGGCCGCGGTGCTACTCGCCGTCGACGCCGACCACGCGGTCGACCTCGCCAACGCCACGCCATACGGACTGGCTGCGAGCGTGTGGACCGCTGCCGAACGAGGAGCGGCGATGGCGCGCGAGATCGTCGCCGGTCAGGTGGCCGTGAACGGGATTGTGAAGACTGATCCGCGGTTGCCCAGCGGCGGTGTGAAGCGGTCCGGATACGGTCGGGAACTGGGCAAGGCGGGTATTCACGAATTCGTCAACGCCCAACAGGTGTGGGTCGGTCCGAAACAGGAGTGATCGTCACGCGGACCGGGAATGTTGCCTGGGTGTTGCGAGTTGACTCGTACGTCGTGTCCGTCATCGAAGGGAATCTTGTGTCCGATAAGAAGAATCGCGTTGACTTCTGGTTCGATCCATTGTGTCCGTGGTGTTGGATCACCTCGCGGTGGATCCTCGAGGCCGAGCAGGTGCGCGAGATCGATGTGAACTTCCACATCATGAGCCTGTCGGTGCTCAACGAGGGCCGCGACCTTCCCGACGAGTACCGGGAGATTCTCAAGCCCGCGATGCGGCCGGTGCGTGTGCTGGCCGCCGCCGCAGCGGAGAACGGCGACGAGATCCTTGCGCCGCTCTACGCCGCGCTCGGCACCCGGATCCACAATCAGGGCAATAAGGATTTCGACGACGTCATCGCCGGTGCGCTTGAAGAGGTCGGTTTGGACGCCGCACTTGCGGAGGCCGCCGATTCCGAGGAGTTCGACACCGCGATCCGCACCAGCCATCACGAGGGAATGGACAAGGTCGGCCCGGACGTCGGTACGCCGACCATCCACGTCAACGGCACGGCGTTCTTCGGCCCGGTGCTTTCGCGGATACCGCGCGGCGAGGATGCGGGGACCCTGTGGGACGGAGTGGTCGCGGTCGCGTCGAACCCGCACTTCTTCGAACTCAAGCGCACGCGGACCGAAGATCCCGCGTTCGACTGACCTTGGCACCACCTGCAAACCCCACTCGCCCGGTCATTCCCGACCCAGAATTGGTGTCGGGAATGACCGGGCGAGTGGGGTTTGCGATAAGTCGTAGGACCCGGAACCTATGGCTTGGTCTGTGACTCCAGGCCGTTGGGCAGTGCGCCCGGCGGTTGTGCTGCGGGGTGCGGCGTTGGGGCGACCGGCATCGCGTTGCCGTTGCCGATTCCGCGTTTGATCGTGCCCGGCCGCCACAGCATCGAACCCGCGCGGGTTCGATCACGCAGGGCAGCAGCCCGCCACGTCAGCACCGGATGAGACGACATCGCGTTGACGACGAAGACGAAAAAGCCCTTCTCGCGGCTCGCGCGGTCGGCCAGTTCGTCGAAGTCGACGGCGGAAAGCATGTACTTACCGGCGGCCATCGCACCGATCGCGCCGGGAGCGCCCGATGGTTGGGTGTAATAGCCGAAGTTGTCGGCGGTGTATTCCTGGGTACGCGAGAGCAGCGACCCAAGGATCGGGACCTGCATCAGCAGCCCGGTGGTCAACTGGCGCCAGTAGGAGGTATGTCCGGCGGCGATGTGTCCGATTTCGTGTCCGATGATGAATTGAAGCGCTTCGGGGCTTCGGGCCTGGCCGCCGATCTCGAAGAGATCGGAGTAGACGACGATGAAGCGGCGGAATCCGTGCCCCGAGGCGAAGGCGTTGATCGCTCCGTTGCCGGTGACGACATAGGCATCTGGAACGTATTCCAGGCCGTAACGCGCTGCCGCGTCGACGACCATCTGATACCCCTCGGGGAATTGGGTCGGCGTCATTTGAACGCCGTTGACCCGCATCTGGGCGTAGGTGGTACCACGAATGAAGACGTACAGGACCGGCAGGAGTAGCGCGGTGAGGAATAGCTCGCTGACGTTGCCCAGGGTCACCAACAGGATGGCGAACAGGTAGAACAGCGCGGTCAACACCAGGAATACGACCAGGGTCGGTATCTCCCACGGATGGCGTTTGGGAACCCCGGCGTATTTGGCCGGGGGCAGCCACTGTGCGGGATAACCCGGTATTTGCGGCGGTGCCGCGGTCGCGGCCGCTGGTGATCCGGCGGTGCCAGGTACAACTCCGGGGACAGAAGGGATCGGTGTGACCGTCCGATCGGGTGCGCCCGGCTCCGGGGCCGCGTCACCGCTCGATGCCGCGGAGGCGTGATGGGGGAGCGAAGATTGTGGGTCCACGCGTCCAATCTATAGTGACGCCATGCGTGTCTATCTAGGTGCCGACCATGCCGGTTTCGAATTGAAGAATCAGATCGCCGAACATCTGGCTGCTGGCGGTCATGAAGTGATCGACTGCGGGGCACACGAATACGATGCACTCGACGATTACCCGGCCTTCTGTGTAGCCGCGGCCCAACGCACCGTCGCGGACCCAGGAAGTTTGGGAATTGTGTTGGGCGGCAGTGGAAATGGCGAGCAGATCGCCGCCAATAAGGTGCCCGGCGCGCGCTGCGCACTGGCCTGGAGCGTTGAAACCGCGCAACTCGCGCGACAGCACAACAAAGCGCAACTGATCGGCATCGGCGGGCGGATGCATAGTAAAGACGAGGCATTGGCCATCGTCGATGCTTTCCTGTCGACACCGTGGTCAGGAGAGGATCGGCACCAGCGTCGAATCGACATCCTGGCCGAGTATGAGCGGACCGGTGTCGCGCCGGCGCTTCCGGAGTAGATGCCCGAGGGACATACGCTGCACCGTCTGGCCCGACGGCAGCATCGTCTCCTTGGTGGCCAGGTGGTTGCGGTGAGCAGTCCACAAGGACGCTTCGCCACCGAGGCCGACATTCTCGACGGCATGGTCTTTGCACGCGCGCAGGCCTGGGGAAAACACTTGGTGCAGTCTTACCGTCCGATCGGCGCCGGACGATCTCGTGCAGACGAACGCCTCGTTCATATCCACCTCGGTCTTTACGGGGCTTTCACCGAGGAATCCGTACCGGTGGGCGAACCGGTCGGTCAGGTGCGACTGCGGGTGGTCGGTGCACAGGTCGGTATCGACTTGCGCGGACCAAATCAGTGCGCGCTGATCACGCCCGATGAACTCGACGCTCTCGTGGCGCGGCTCGGGCCGGATCCGCTGAGAGCCGACGCCGATCCGGCGCGGGCGTTTTCGGCGATATCTCGGTCCACCCGTCCGATCGGCGCATTGCTGATGGATCAGAAGGTGCTAGCCGGCGTGGGCAACGTATATCGCGCCGAAGTGCTGTTCCGGGCGGGAATCGATCCGATGCGCGAAGGCAGACAGATCTCGTCGGACGAGTTCGACGGCATCTGGCACGACTTGCTGGAGCTGATGCCGATTGGTGTTCGGCGCGGCAAGATGCATGTAGTGCGGGCCGAGCATGATCACGGTGCGCCGTCCTACGCGGATGACCGACCACGAACCTACGTCTACCGTCGGGCGGGGGAGCCGTGCCGAGTCTGCGAAACCGCGGTCCTGACGTCAGTGCTCGACGGGCGAAACCTGTTCTGGTGCCCGGAGTGTCAGGCCTAGCGACACGAATGTGTCGAAAGCCGTTGATTTACATCGTGTTTCAGCGAATTTCGGCGCGCTGCGCCATTACCAGTAACTCGTCACGCTGATTCCGGCTCGGCACCTGCTGAATGCGGTTGTAGAGCTGAATTTCCTGGGAGGCGCTGAAGATGGAACGGATGCGGGCGAACATTACGGAATCACTTACCTTGAATCTGGGATGAGTTACATCTACCAATGTCCTCGTTTCCATGGAAACTTTCAATGTGATCTTGGGTACGTTTGCGGTGGTCAGGGGGCTGCAAGGGCTCATATCCGACCGATGAACCAGGCAAAGATGCTCCCTGGCAAGACAATTGGCGGAGAACTGGGTCGAATTCGGTGCCGATCATCCACACGCCGTTCTCAGCAAGAGTATGCGCGGCTCTCAAGTTGGGTGACGATGATCGAAGAAGTGAACACCAGTCAGCAGCTCAGCGTCCTCGTCGTCGGTGGCACCGGCGAGTCAGGTGTCGGCGATACGCGGACCGAGGTGACGGGTCTGCTCGAGCAGGTGACGACGCACCTGGACGACAGATTCGCCACGACCTGGGTGCCGTACCCGGCAAGTTATGGTCCCGCACCGCTGCTTTCGGGAATGACATACGAGGGCAGTGTGCGGGTTGGCTGTCGAAACCTCGCCAACGCCTTCGAGACTTCGTCGGGTCCGGTGATGATGCTCGGTTACTCGCAGGGTGCGGTGGTGGTGCGACGGTTCATCGCGCAGTTGCAGGCGACCGAACCCGCTGCGCTCAAGCGGGTTCTCGGACTGGGGCTGGTCGCTGATCCGCACCAGCCGGCCGGTGCTGTTGATGGGTGTGACGGATTCGGGGTCGCTGGCCCAGGTGCTCGGGTTGACCTTGTTCCGGCATATTGGGTTGGCGCCGCCGACGACATGATCTGTAATGCCAGCTCCGATTCGTTGATCCGAGACATCGCCGACCTGACTGGGCAGCTCGGTTTCAATGGCCGCCGAGCGATCCGCAGCTCGATACATTCGGTATGGGAGACGTTGTCCAACAACAAATTTCAGAACGCTGATCGGACTGTGATTTCCCCGTCCCAGTGGCGTCGCGATATCGGGCGGTTGTCGGTGGCCGCGCGGGAAGTCGCAGGCTATCTCCCTACGGTGATCGCCTGGCGCGGGTTCGCCGTCCACAACGACCGCGGCGGTCGGCACACCTCATACAGTGTCGAACCCTATCGCTCGTGCTCGCTCACCGAGCGCGAGGCGACCGGCTGCGAGATCTTGGCCCGCTGGATGCAGGTGCAGGCAACATTCGGCGTGCCGACGCGGACGCCCACGTTGGTCACTCCGACGTTGGCTCGGGCTGCGTGAGCTGACGCCGCAGCTCGGTAACTTCGGCGCGCAGATCGTCGATCGCCGAAATGTATCCCGCCGTCAATTCGCTGACCTGCTCCTGGGTGTACTGCGGCACCATGCTGCGCGAACAATTCCAATCGAGGGCTTCGACGTCGATGACGATCGATCGCTCACAGTGTGCGCTGATTCGTGAATCACCGACCTGGCGTAACGCGTCGAGCAACTGCGGATCGTCGTGTGCCTCGACGACGGTCGCGTGACCGAACAACTTCACCCGGCGGCGTCGGGGGTAGTCGGCGACAAACATCGCGACCCGGCCGTTGGTCTCGATATTGCCGATCGACACGTATTGGGCATTGCCCCGATGGTCGGCGAAGCCGATCCGGCTGCCACCGAGGTGATGTATGAATCCAGGTGGGCCACTTCGGTATTGAACATACGGCCAGCCGCCTTCGGTGACAGTCGCCAGATGAAACTGAAATGATTCGACCAATAGGTTTACCGCACGCTGATCCAGCGGTGCGGGGCCGTCGTCGTCTCGGCGGGTTTCGGCACCGTAGGCGACGAAACTGCCGTTACGCTGCTGCCGCGCCAAGGCCCGGTCTCCGAAGACTAGGTGATGATAGTGATTGTTGGGCACAGTCGGTCTCCGATCGAACGCGGTGTCACACAATAAAGGGCCGGACCTCCCATTGGGAAGTCCGGCCCTTTTCGAGGTGATTCTAAGAATCAGTTTCCGTCGTACTTGCCACCGACGGTGCCGCGAACGACGATCGGGGTGTTACGCGGGATGGTGTCGAATACCCACTTGCCATTGGCAGTGGAGATGTTGATGCAGCCGTGGCTCGCGTTGCTCTTACCCTGCTGAGCGACCGACCAGGGAGCAGCGTGGATGAAGATGCCGTCGCTCGACATCCGCGTCGCGTACTCGACGTAGGTGCGGTAGCCCTCGGCCGAGTCGATCGGCACGCCGTAGGTGGACGAGTCCATGTACATATCCCGGTACTTCTCGTCGGTGTAGTACACGCCGTTCGGAGTCGGGTGATCGTTGGTGCCCATCGAAATCGGCATGGTTTTGACGACCTCGCCGTTGTGCCACCAGGTGATCTGATGGGTCGAGTCCTGGGCGAGAGCGATCCAGCCGGTCGACGTCTTCACGTTCGGGATGGCCGGGCTGGCGGGCTTTTCCGGCGTGGTGGTCTTCGGAGCCTTCGGCTTTGGCTTGGGCTTCGGGGTTGTCGGGGCACCTGGGATCTCGATCGGGGGGAGACCCGGGATGATGGTGACCGGCGCGGCGCTGGCCAGTGCGGGCAGCGATGCCATCACGGCGAGAACACCGACAATGGTGGTCAGAAGTCGTGTGAACAGGCGCGTACGTCCTGAACGCTTATTAGTCAGCACTGAGTCGAACCCTTACGTTTCGTTTGCAAAGTCGGGCCCCGCGAGCGGAGGCCGGCGCCTTTCCCCACAAATGCGCCTTTCTATCGTTACACAACTGTTGCCGATGAGCCAAAGTGTTGAACGTGATTTGTCAGAGTGAATCCAGTTGGCCGAAGGTTTGCGCTGCGTAGGGAGTTGGTGCGGGCCGCGAATGTGAGGCAAGCCACATACCCTTTGGTGCCGTCAATGCGATCTGGGGATGACCAAACCGTTGTCGAAGGCGAAAACGATGGCTCCCGCGCGATCTCGAACGTCCAATTTGGCGAAGATGCTACTGATATGGCTTTTCACCGTTACCACCGAAATGATCAGTTCAGCTGCGATCTCGTCGTTGGACAGACCGCGCCCGAGGTGAGTTAGCACTGTCTTCTCGCGGGCGGTGAGCCGCGATAGGACCGGCGTCGGCACTCCTTTTCGGTGCTGGCCTGTGTCAGCGGTGCGGTAAGTATCGAGCACGCGGCCGGTGACTGCCGGATCGAGAACCGCGTCGCCGGCGGCGACTAGGCGCACAGCGCGAATCAATTCCTCGGCCGACGAGTCTTTGAGGACAAACCCCGCGGCGCCAGCACGCAATGCCTCGGAGAGCAGGGCGTCGTCGCGGAAGGTGGTCAGCGCGAGGACCGGCGGGGGGGACGGCGTATCGCGGAGTTGTCGGGTTGCCTCCATTCCGCTGACGCGCTTCATTCGTAGGTCCATCACAACGACATCGGGCGTGAATGCAGTGACAGCATCGAGAACTTCATCACCGTCGCCACACTCGGCGACGACATCGAAGCCGTCCTTGCGTCGCAGGATTCGCCGAAGTCCGGACCGCACCAGTTCCTGATCGTCAACGAGCAAGGTGCGGATCAGATCCTCAACCATCGGTGGCCGCGTGAGTGTCATGACGTTCGGTCACCACGTCACCGTAACCGGCATCGGCTGCCGTGTCGGGAATCGGAATGAATGCCTCGATCCGCCAGCGATTCCCGTGTCGCCCGGCGGTCAAATGTCCGCCGAGAAGTTCAGTCCGCGAGCGCATGCCGCCGAGGCCGGAGCCGCCAGGATGTCGGCGCGCGTCGTCGGGAATGTCGTTGACCACCACGATCAGAATTCCGTCGAGGGCCGGTCCGATAGTCACTTCGATCAACGTGCCGGGTGCGTGTCTGCTCGCATTCGACAGTGATTCCTGCACGATGCGGAAGATCGCCAATTCCGTTGCGCTGGTGAGTTCTTCGGCGAAAGGTCGTGCACCGTAGGCCACCGACGTTCCGGCGCGCCGGAACGTGTTGACGAGTGCGTCGAGATCGGCCAAGCCGGGCTGGGCCAGTTCGGACTCACCGTCAGTCCGCAGGAGTTCGATTGTGCGGCGCACGTCTGTCATCGCAGCGCGGCCCTGAGCCTCTGCGTCCTTCAGTGCGGCCAATGCTTCGTCGGTATCGGCATCCTGCTGCAGTGCGCGCCGAGCACCGGTGACGTTGAGCAGCACGATACTCAGCGAATGGGCTACGACGTCATGGATTTCGCGAGCCATTCCGGCCCGGTCGAGGATGGCCTGCGACGCGCGGGCCTGACGCTCTCGGCGCAGAAGCAGTAGCTGCGCCTGAAGCAGCCTGCCGACCGCGACTCCGAAGCAGATCATGGCCGCGATGAGCCATCCCTGCTCGACGCGCTCAGTCGCGACTCCGGCACCCAGCACGCCCAGGAGGACCGCGACATCGAAAATGTTCTCGCGGAGAAGCGCGACCGCAGATGACATGGTGACCGAAATGACCAGCAATAGTGCCGCAGCGTCGGCCTGAACGGGAACGATCCAGAACAGTCCGACCGTGACCGAGGTCATGATAGTGAGCATCGGCTTCCACATATGCCGCTTGTGACACACGCCGGTCATCGGTGTAAACCCGGCGGCGACGGCGGCGAAAATCGCCAGCCATTCGGTGCCGGTCGGGCCGTGGACGATTCGGTCGGCCGCCGCAGTGATGACAGTGAGGCCATAGCCGGCATAAGCGATCAGCAAGTACGACGGCGGGTACTCGTGGCCCAGTAGGGCGAGAGTCCGTCGGGTTCGCATCAACAGCCAATGCACCAGCGCATTTTATCGTTGTTGACCTCGAAAAGTATCCGTCCGGGGGAGGATTCACCGTCCGCCCGACGTAGGTCGGAGAGTTCCGACCGTGGACCGCTGAACGACTTCCTCGCGCACATTAGCGTTGCCCTATGGAGATCACAGTGGTGGCAATCATTCTGGTGGTGGCGAGCCTGTATCTGATGCACGATAGAGCCGGGCTCAATTGGCAAGCACGGGAAACGCGCGATGCCATGGCGCGGCGGGACGAAATCCGCGACCGGCCCAAACGCCGACGTCGACGCCGATTTATGCCAGCCGTGGGAGGGAACTGATGACATCGACCATTTTGCGGACGGGGCTGACCGGGGAGCGTTGGCATCTCGCCGATCCGGACGCGCTGAGCGGGATTATCGTGGGGAAATCGACGGCTGGACCTATTGGAGATGTGCCGACCAGCGATGTACGACCCATCGTCCGGGTCTCGCCGCAATCGGTCCGTGAGTCCCTGCGGCTCGTGTTGCGCCAGGGAGACACCCTCTTCGCCGACGCCGCGAATACGACGTTGCTGCGCTACCAGCTCATTGGCGGTGCCGGTCGGACCGTCGTGCTGAGTGACCCCGGCCATATCAAGTCGTTGATGACCGCAGACCCGGCGATCGCCCCCTCGGGGACTCGAATGTCGCCGCTGCGGCCGATTATCGGCTCCGAGTCTGTGTTGACCTCGATTGGCGAACGGCATAAGCGTCAACGAGCGCTCCTCATGCCTCATTTTCACGGAAAGGCGGTGGCCAGCTATCGGGAAGATATTTCCCGAGCGACGACGCGGGCCATCGATGCGTGGAAGGTCGGCGAGGTTGTCGAGTTGGCCGATGTGGGGCAACAGATCACCCTTGATGTGATCATGACCGCGATCTTTGGCATTCGCGACGATCGCGAGCCGACACCCGCCGAACGCGACCTGCGATTCCAGGTGGTCCGGTTGCTACGCCGCTCCACCTGGCCGGCGGCAACCGTCGCTCAGCTGATCAACGCGCGCAATCCCGAGCCGATCGGATTCACCAGGTGGGCACTGCAGCCGGTTGACCGGGCGGTGTACCGGGTGATCTCCGAGCGTCGAAACAGCTTGGGCGGCAACGATATTCTCTCGGTGCTGCTTGATGCGCGTGAGGAGTCGGGCGGAGCGTTGTCCGACGACGAGATCCGCGACGAGTTGATGACACTAGTATTGGCCGGACACGAAACCACCTCGAATAGCGTTGCCTGGACTTTCGAGCGCCTGACCCGGCATCGCGATCAGTACCTGAATGTCCGCGAGCAGGTGCGCTCAGACGGCGGAGAAGACGCCGTCGAGGCGTTGGTCAACGAATCGATGCGTTGCCGTCCGGTTGTGCCGATAGTGGCCCGAGAAATGTTGGTGCCCTGGGACTTTGGTGGGCATCACGTCGATGCCGGCACTGTCGCTCTGGTCAGTATCCTGCTTCTGCATCATCGGGACGAGATCTATTCGCGTCCCTTCGCCTTCGACGTCGAACGATTCCGGGATACCAAACCGTCACCGCAGACGTTGATGCCATTCGGTGGTGGCAATCGGCGTTGTCTCGGTGCGGCACTGGCGATGGCCGAGCTTCGAATCGTGGTCGCCGAAATCTTGCGTCGGGTAGATCTGGAGACCCACGATCGGCCGGGGGAGACGCCGCAACATCGCAATGTGACGATGATTCCGCGCGACGGGGGACAGGTGCGGGCGGTCAAGAAGGTCTGATGGGGGCATACCGTGATGAATACGGGCAGCGCGGTTGTGAAGGCTGGCGGACAGCACTTACCTCTGTTCCGGGAGATACGCTCGATAGCCTGAAGTCGCCGAGGGGTATAGTTGCCGCGTAGCGGTTTCATTTGCCGCACACCGGCCCCGCGACAGGGGCTTCTGCGGCCTCTTGGGATTCTCCCGGGCCGTCCCGCGCAGGCTTGGCCGCGCCACAGTTGCTCCGCTCTTTCCGCTTTGGGTGTGGCAGCGTCTATTTCAAGGAATATTACATGCCCGTCCACACACTTGGAGTCGTCGCCAAGTCCAGCAAACCCGATGAGCAGCGTCTCCCGATACACCCGTTGCACTTCGACCGAATTGACGCTGACCTACGGTCGGCCATCTACCTGGAGCACGGCTACGGTGAGCCGTTCGGTGTCAGCGACGAGCGGTTGGCGCAGTCGGTCGCTGGCCTGCGCACCCGTTCTGAATTGGTCGCCGGCTGCGATGTCATTTTGCTACCCAAGCCGCAGGCCCAAGACCTCAAGGACCTTCGGGATCATCAGGTGCTGTGGGGCTGGCCGCACTGCGTCCAGGATTCGGAACTCACTCAAATCGCGATCGAACGCAAACTGACCCTCATCGCTTTCGAGGCGATGAACTTCTGGACCTCGGAAGGGTCGTTCAATCTGCACGTATTCCACAAGAATAACGAACTGGCGGGTTACTGCTCGGTGTTGGATGCCTTGCACCACAACGGTTCTACCGGCGATTACGGCAGGCGGCTCAGGGCAGTGGTAATCGGATTCGGCGCAACGGCGCGGGGCGCTGTGACCGCGCTCAACGCGCAGGGCATCCACGATGTCCACGTGGTAACACAGCGGGGGGTCACCGCGGTGGGCTCGCCCATTCACTCTGCCGTCATCGTGCAGTTCGACCAAGATGACGGCGGCCAACGCGGTTCCCGCGTAACTGTCGGCGATGGCACCGTTCCGCTCAACACCTTCCTCGCCCAGTTCGACGTCATCGTCAATTGCGTACTGCAAGATACCAACGCGCCACTGCTATTCCTGCAGGAAGCAGACCTCGAATTGATGGCTCCCGGCACCCTGATCGTCGATGTGTCATGTGATGCGAATATGGGGTTCAGCTGGGCGCGGCCGACGACTTTCGCCGAGCCAACTTTCATGGTCGGCGATCAAATCCGCTATTACGCCGTCGACCACAGTCCGTCATATTTATGGAACTCGGCGACGTGGGAGATTAGCGAAGCGCTCCTCCCGTATCTCCGGGCGGTTATGAGCGGCCCCTCGCAATGGAACTTTGACGACACATTGCGTCGGGCCATCGAAATCAACGATGGCGTGATCGAGAATCCGAATATCCTCGCTTTCCAGCACCGCTCGAAAGAATACCCTCATATGATCGGCTAGTGCACCGTCAGCAACGGCGTCACAAGTTGCTGATCGAGTCGTCTCACCGCGGCCTGCGCCGTCTGGAGAGCTTGTATAACGTCGCCGAGAATTCGCACCGGGATACCGATTCGGCGAGGGGTGGTTCGATCACTGATCAGCAGAGCGACATCTTCGGCGATCACGCTTCCGTCAGTGCGCTGTATGGTCTTTGTGGTGGTTTCGATATTTACGCGAGGTACTCCGAATTCGTTTGCGCCCAACAGGTTTCAGTGGTTCCGTCCTCGTTTCGATAGCTACGCTGGGGAATCATTTCAGTCATGTCGCACGTCCATTCGTCACGTGCTCGAATATTCTTGATCGCTCGTCAACTCGTCTCGATCAGGTGATCGCTGCAGCGTCGGGTCGACAACCTGGTCGTTCTCCAGTTCCGTTACGACATTGAGCAATTCGGCTCGCAACGTCCGCGCCATGTCAGGTCGGAACTTGAATCTTCCTGCGCGCTCCGCAGTTTCGCTAGGGTGCACGTCGGATCGCCACGCGACCGGCGGACAGTCCATGCGAACGATCATGACTCAGACTGCCGTTGAGATTTGAAATCGGTTGTGCCCATGGCGGTCACACCTAACTGGGCGACATTTCAGTGGCCGCGATTTCGTGCTGAGGCGACCGGCGGAATACTGCCGGCTATCTACTTCAATATGTCCAACGTACGCCTAAACTCATGCGCTAGAGGCGTGGTAAACCTCACGCTCGTCAGACGAGTAGTGTGGAAAAAGTATCGAGGTCCGAACGCGTCGCGTCCGGTGCGTCGGTATTCGCAGCTCGACCTTTCGAGCAGACAGGAGCGTCTTGATGACGCTGATCACCCCGAGCAACATAATCTACGAGTCCCGCGTGGTCCTCAAGTCGCACGCAACGGCTAACAACATCGACGGCGCGTGGTGGCCGCACAGTTCACAATTGGAATCGGAAATCCGAGACCTGATCGAGACGGTGTCAGAACGAATCAATCCTGTTGTGTGCGTTGTGTTTCACGAGAACGACTGGGTTCATTCGTTGTCGCGCATTCAGGTCGATAATCATCTAATTTGGCTCGATGGCTATCGCTACTGGCCATCGGGTGTCGTCAAACTCCGCGGCATCAACGACAAGCAAGGATTGACCATCATGGTCATTCCGCCCGATACGAGCGCGCCCGCCGCGGCGACGATTCTCGCAGCAGCATCGAGCGTCCGCGACAATTCGACAGTCGGCGAGCTCACGGAACTGGCAAGCGTTCGGCAAGTCGCCCCGAAGTGATGCCTACTGGGCAGCCGTGGGGGTGGTAGCCCAGCGATCCTAGTGTGCGAGAAAGGCTAGCCCCTCACTTTGGTCGGTGAGGGGCTTTACGTTCGTCTGGTTTCACCGAAATCGCCGTTGGCTACATCCGGGGATTGGTTGCGCCTTCTGACCTGTGGAGCGGGTGACGGGAATCGAACCCGCGTAGCTAGTTTGGAAGACTAGGGCTCTACCATTGAGCTACACCCGCGAGCATGCGGCGTCTGGGATCGCCAGGCTCCGCGTGCGGAACAGAACCTTACAACGTGGCAAGCCGGATTGAGAAATCACCCCTCCGATTGTGGAAACCGGTGTGCCGCCCCGTACTATGTGCGGTTGGTTCTCGTTTCGACGCCGACCGCACGTTGTGTGTCGTGAGCGGTGGTGTGGCGAGGGGGAATCGACCGGGATGTGGCGCAGCTTGGTAGCGCATCCGCTTTGGGAGCGGAGGGTCGCAGGTTCAAATCCTGTCATCCCGACAGTTCGTGTCGTCGGTCTCGGCGACGGCGATCGAGTTGCACGTGAGAAGTCGAAGCCAAGGAGTCCAGAGGCGTGAAAAGCACCGTCGAGCAGCTGAGCCCGACCCGAGTAAAGCTCAACGTGGAGGTTCCCTTCGAGGAACTGTCCGGAGACTTCGAGCGCGCATACGCGTCGCTCGCTCAGCAGATTCGCATTCCAGGGTTCCGCCCGGGTAAGGCGCCCGCGAAACTCATCGAGGCCCGCGTCGGTCGCGATTCGGTGCTCGCGCAGGTCGTCAACGAAGCGCTGCCGGTCAAATACACCGAAGCGGTTACCGAGGCCGACATCAATGCGCTGGGCCAGCCCGACATCGACCTGGCAGAGCTGAAATACGGCGAGTCGATCACCTTCACCGCCGAGGTCGACGTTCGGCCCGACATCGATCTGCCCGATTACTCGACGCTGGCGGTCACCGTTGACGCCATTGAGGTCGACGACGATGCTGTCGCAGAGCAACTCGATGGCCTGCGTGCGCGCTTCGGCACCCTCAACGGCGTCGACCGGCCGGTGCAGACCGGCGACTTCGTGTCGATCGACCTCGATGCCACCGTCGACGGCGAAAAGGTCGAAGAGGCTTCAACCGAAGGGCTGTCGCACGAAGTTGGCAACGGTGAGCTTATCGACGGATTGGACGATGCGCTCGTCGGCGTCGCCGCTGGCGAGACCAAAGAATTCACCACCACCCTCGTCGCCGGCGACCATGCCGGTCAAGAAGCTCAGGTGAGCGTGAAGGTCAACTCGATCAAGGTCCGCGAGCTTCCCGACGTCGACGACGAATTCGCCCAGATGGCAAGCGAATTCGACACTGTCGATGAACTCAAGGGCGATTTGGCCAAGCGTGTCGAGCAGTCGAAGAAGACCGAGCAGGCCAATGCGATCCGCGATGCGGTCCTGGAACAGCTGACTGAAAAGGCGCAGTTCCCGTTGCCTGAAAAGGTTGTCGAGGCCGAGGTCGAAGGACAGCTCGAACAGGTGCTGCACAGCATCGGGCATGACGAGAATCTTTTCGCGCAGTTACTGGAAACTCAAGGGACCAGCCGCGAGAAATTCGAAGGCGAAGCGCGTGAGTCGGCCGAGAAATCGGTACGTACACAACTTTTGCTCGACGCCGTCGCCGAGAAGGCCGAGACCGAGGTCAGCCAGGACGAGTTGACTCAGCAGATCATTTTCCAGGCGCAGCGTTACGGCATGGCACCGCAGGAGTTCATCGGTCAGTTGCAGCAGGCCGGACAGATCGGTGCCGTGTACGCCGATGCCCGTCGCGGTAAGGCGCTCGCTGAGATCGTCCGCGATGTGACCGTGACCGACAGCAATGGCACCGTCATCGACACGAAGGAATTCTTCGGGCCGTTCGAGGACGAGGCACCCGCTGGCGACGACGAGTAATTCGCCACGCGCACTTTCGACGCGCCGTCGTTCCACCGCGCCCCTGATCGGGAGTGCGTTGGGACGGCGGCGCGTTTGTCGATACGTACTCGAAACCCGCGTTCTGCTGTGAGCGAATAGCGGTGTCTTCGGGACGGTTTCGGCGGGGGTATTGGTTAATGTCGGTGACAACGACGCAACACCTCGGCGCTGCGCATCCGCGTCGCACTATGCCGAGTAGATATCCATCAAGTAGTCGAAGGTAGGACTTTGTGAGCGATTCACAGCTGACCATGAGTTCGGGAGTCGCCGGACTGAACTTGACCGATTCGGTATTCGAACGACTGCTGCGCGAACGCATCATCTTCCTCGGTACGCAGGTCGACGACGACATCGCCAACCGTTTGTGCGCGCAGATCCTGCTCCTCGCGGCCGAAGACCCGACCAAGGACATCAGCCTCTACATCAACTCGCCCGGCGGTTCGGTCACTGCGGGGATGGCGATTTTCGACACCATGCAGCTCGCCGAATGCGATATCGCGACCTACGCGATGGGCATGGCCGCGTCGATGGGGCAGTTCCTGCTGACCGCGGGTGCGAAGGGGAAGCGTCACGCACTCCCGCACGCCCGGGTCATGATGCATCAGCCGTCGGCCGGCATTGGTGGCACCGCCGCTGATATCGCGATCCAGGCCGAGCAGTTCGCGCTGACCAAAAAGGAAATGAACCGGCTCAACGCCGAACACACCGGTCAACCACTGGAGAAGATCGAGGCCGACGCCGACCGCGACAAGTGGTTCCGGGCCGACGAAGCGCAGGCCTACGGGCTGGTCGATCACGTCGTGACCCGCCTCGGCTCCAACTGACCACGGCAGCGCCAAGAGAAGGAATAGACCTCATGACACAGTCCACGAGTAGTGCTGTCGCCGCCGGAATCGCTGATTCCACCCGGTTCATGCAAAGCATCGAAGCACGCTACATCCTGCCGCAGTTCATCGAGCACACACCCAACGGTCAGCGTCAGTACGATCCGTACGCGAAACTCTTCGAAGAGCGCATCGTCTTCGTGGGAACGCCCATTGACCAGACCGTCGCCAACGACGTGATGGCCCAGTTGCTGGTGCTGGAGTCGCAGGATCCCGACCGCGACATCACTATGTACATCAACTCACCGGGCGGCAGCGTGCCGGATATGCTCGCGATCTACGACACCATGCAGTACGTGCATTGCGACATCATGACCGTCTGCCTTGGCGAAGCCGCATCCGCGGCGGCGATCTTGCTGGCCGGTGGCACACCGGGCAAGCGTGCCGCGTTGCCGAATGCCACGATTCTGATCCACCAGCCGCGTACCGGCGGCGCGTATCAGGGCCAGGTCTCGGACTTGGAGATTCAGGCCGCCGAAATCGAGCGGATCCGCAAGCGACTCGACGAAATTCTGTCCGGCCACACCGGCCAGTCGGCCGACAAGATCCGCAAGGACACCGACCGCGACAACATCCTCACCGCCGATCAGGCCAAGGAATACGGGATCATCGACGAGGTCTTCGAGTACCGCAAGAAGTCTCTCAAGAAGTAGCGGCTGTCGGCATTTGACGCCGAAGGCGCGGATGCGCGCGTCACCCCGACACTCCGGGGCAATTGGCTTTACGATCAAAGATCGGAAGTAAGTAGGGGTACCGTCGAGGTACACCACGACACGATGGTGGCGGCGCGTGATGTCGTAACCGAGTTCTTGGAAGCAGGTACAAAAGGCGATGGCACGAATCGGAGATGGTGGCGACCTCCTGAAGTGCTCTTTCTGCGGAAAGAGTCAGAAGCAGGTCAAGAAGTTGATCGCCGGACCCGGCGTGTACATCTGCGATGAGTGCATCGACCTGTGCAACGAGATCATTGAGGAAGAACTCGCCGAGAATGGCGAGGTGAAACTCGACGAACTCCCGAAGCCCGCCGAGATACGCGAATTCTTGAACAAGTATGTGATCGGTCAAGACACCGCGAAGCGGACGCTTGCCGTCGCGGTTTACAACCACTACAAGCGTATTCAAGCTGGCGACAAGAAGGACGCGCGGACCGGCGAGGTCGTCGAGCTCATGAAGTCCAACATCTTGATGCTCGGCCCAACCGGATGCGGAAAGACGTATCTCGCGCAGACCCTGGCAAAGATGCTGAACGTGCCGTTCGCGATCGCCGACGCCACTGCGCTCACCGAGGCGGGCTACGTCGGTGAAGATGTCGAAAATATCCTGCTCAAGTTGATCCAGGCCGCTGACTACGACGTCAAGCGTGCCGAGACCGGCATCATCTACATCGATGAGGTCGACAAGATCGCCCGCAAGAGCGAGAACCCGTCGATCACTCGCGACGTCTCCGGTGAAGGTGTGCAGCAGGCACTGTTGAAGATCCTGGAGGGCACCCAGGCTTCGGTGCCGCCACAGGGCGGTCGCAAACACCCGCACCAGGAATTCATCCAGATCGACACCACAAACGTGTTGTTCATCGTCGCCGGAGCCTTTGCCGGGCTGGAGAAGATCGTCTCCGATCGAATTGGCAAGCGCGGCATCGGCTTTGGCAATGAAGTCTCGACCAAGGACGAGGTGGACACCAGCGATCACTTCGCCGAAGTGATGCCCGAGGATCTGATCAAATTCGGCTTGATTCCGGAGTTCATCGGTCGACTCCCAATGATCGCTTCGGTGACGAACCTCGACAAGGAATCACTTGTCAATATTCTCTCCGAGCCGAAGAACGCCTTGGTGAAGCAGTACGCGAAGCTTTTCGACATGGACAACGTCGAACTGGAATTCACCGACGAAGCTCTGGAAGCTGTCGCCGATCAGGCAATTCATCGGGGTACCGGCGCTCGAGGGCTCCGCGCCATCATGGAGGAAGTCCTACTCCCGGTGATGTATGACATCCCCAGCCGAGATGACGTCGAAAAGGTAGTGGTGACCGGAGAAACGGTGCGCGACAACGTATTACCCACGATCGTGCCGCGCAAGAACCGGCGTAACGAACGCCGCGACAAGAGCGCGTAGACGCCGCTAGATCGCAAACCCCACACACGCGGACATCCCCAACGCCAAAAGGTGCTGGGGATGTCCGCGTGTGTGGGGTTTGCGAGCGTTCGGATCAGCGCAGAATCACCAGTTGCTGGGTTGCCCTGGTCATCGACACATATCGGTCGACGGCGGCGGTAACTTGCGCCCCGCTCGCTTCGCTCCCGGCGGCGGTAACGTGCGCCCCGCTCGCTTCGCTCCCGGCGGCGGGCATCGCGTCAATCACCACGACCAGATCGAATTCCAGACCCTTCGCGGATCGTGGGGTCAGCGACGACACCCGATCTCGAGTCGTGAACTCCGAATCGCCTATGACACAGGCGATTCCGTCAGCATGGGCATCAAGCCAGCTGGTCAGTACCTGGTCCAGTTCAGACCGACTGCCGTACCTGACCGGGATTCCGTTGCTGCGAATGGACGTCGGGACGTTGGCGTCGGGGATGGCGGACCGGATGACCGGCTCTGCCGCATCCATGATCTCCTGCGGCGTGCGGTAATTGACTCGCAGATGCGACACACTGACGTCGCGCAATCCATTGCGATGCAACCGCTCGCGCCACGACTCGGCAAAAGCGGCACTCGCCTGAGCTCGGTCCCCGACGATGGTGAAGCTGCCCGACGGGCATCGTGCTCGCAACATCTGCCATTGGGCGTCGGTGAGTTCCTGCGCCTCGTCGACGACGACATGAGCGAATGTCTCGGCGAACCGGTCGATTGTCGTCTCAGGGAGTCCACCGCCGTCGACGAGTGCCTCAGTGAGGCCACCTCCGACGAACTGAGTCAGCAGGCTCTCCCGATCACCCTCGGCCGCGATCATCTCCTCAATAACCTCGGCCTTGCGGCGCTGCTCGGCCGCCGCGAGCACGGCGCGCTCGCGCGCGATTTGGGCTGCCCCGCCATCGCCCAACCGCCGACGTGCGGCGTCGAGCAAGGGGAGATCACTGATCGTCCAGCCGCCAGTGGCCTTCCGGCGCAAGGTGAGGCGCTCGTCGGCGCTTAGCCACGGAGCGCACATCTGTAGATACGCCGGGACCGCCCACAGGTCCGCGATGACATCCGTGGCCGCGAGCATCGGCCACGCCCGATTGAGTATTCCAGTCAGTACGTCGTCCACGTGCAGCATGGCCCGCAATCGCGACCGGGGGATATCAGGGTGGCTGGTCTGCACGATTTCCAGAAGCTCGGCCCAGATGATTTCGCGGCACTCGTTGTGCGGAATCCCGGCCTCAGGGGCGGCGAAGGCGCGCAGCCATTCGGCGGCGGTGATGGAGACGTCGCCCCAATCGCTTTCGACGACGGTCGATTCGGTCGGTGGGTCCTCGTAGAAGGCGATGGCCTTGTCGACGGCGCCCATCCACTTGACCGACGATTTTAACTGCGCCACAACAAGATCTGTCTCGTCGACCGCGTTCTCCCCTTCGGGAAGGAGGTCGCGCAGCGTACACAATGCTGCCCCCTCGGCACCGAGATCGGGGAGGATGTCGCCCACATATGCCAGATACGGGTCATGTGGCCCAACGACGAGGACTCCGCCCCGTCGGGGCGACACACGTGGGTCGGAGTAGAGCAGATATGCGGCCCGGTGCAGCGCGACGACGGTCTTGCCGGTACCCGGTCCGCCGTCGACGATATGGCAGCCAGGTGAGTCCGATCGGATGATCGCGTCCTGATCGGTGGCGATGGTTGCCAGGACATCTCGCATCCGAGGAGAGCGGCCGGAGTCGAGGCTTGCGATGAAGGCAGAGTTGACGTCGGGCGAGAGCGACTCGTCTGGCTCATCGGAGAATGTCTCGTCCCAGTAGTCGACGACGCGGAACTGGTCGCCGTAGCGCTTCCATCGATAACGACGTCGACTCGACAACCCCATTGGCTCGGCGTGCGTTGCGGCGAAGAAGGCAGCGGACGCCGGAGCACGCCAGTCGAGAAGAAGCTGACGGCCGGTGGCGGCGGTCAGTCCGGTACGTCCCAGGTAGGTGACCGTGCCGTCCGCATCGACCATCCGGCCCAAGCACAAATCGAGACCGAATCGCTGAAGCGTCCGCAATTGTGCGGACAATTGCCTGATCTCAGCATCACGTTCGACGGCCACTGTGCCGCCGCGGGCCGGCGCGCGACGTTGCAGATCGAGGCGGTCGGACACTGCGGCGATAGTCGAATGCAAGGATTCGGTGATAGCGGCGAAGTGCCGGTCGTCCTCGCCGATGAGGACCGAGGCTGCCTTGTGCGATAGTCGCGGCGGCAGGTTGAATGTGCTGGCCGTCGGTAGGGATGCGGGTTGGGTCATTGATTCTCTTCTCTCGTGGCGAGTCGGGGTGTGCAGCCACGACCAGCGATTCTGCAGTATCACCCGGGTCTTGCGGCAAGCCCCTAGGTGCGATATATGTTGAAAGTGGAAAGGGGTGGGTTCCGTCGTTGACGCGTCTGGCCGAGGGGTTGTCCGCGCGCTATTCGCCTTTCCCTAGAATTGACGGGTGACCAACGAAGCGCTGCCCAAGTCCTGGATTCCTGCCGAGCATGAGGACGGGCTGTACCAGAGCTGGGTAGACGCCGGGTATTTCACCGCAGACGCCGCCAGCGATAAGCCGCCGTTCTCGATCGTTATTCCGCCGCCGAATGTCAATGGCTCATTGCATATGGGACATGCCTACGAGCATGTGCTGATGGATGCGTTGGCGCGGCGCCGTCGCATGCAGGGGTACGAGGTGCTTTGGCTGCCCGGCATGGACCATGCGGCGATTGCAATGCAGACCATGGTCGAACGCAAGCTTGCCGACGAGGGCGCAACTCGTGACGACCTCGGCCGCGATGCGTTCATTGCGCGCGTCTGGCAGGAGAAGGCCGCGATCAGCGGCACCATCGGATCACAGATGCGCAAACTCGGCGACAGCGTCGACTGGAGCCGTGAGCGTTTCACCATGGATGAGGGACTGTCCACGGCAGTACACACCATCTTCAAGCAGCTCTTCGATGACGGTCTGATCTACCAGGCAGAGCGACTCGTCAACTGGTCTCCGGTGCTCAAGACCGCGATCAGCGATATCGAAGTCAACTACGCCGATGTCGAGGGTGAACTGGTCAGCTTCCGGTACGGCTCGATGTCCGACGATGAGCCGCATATCATCGTTGCGACGACTCGAATGGAAACGATGTTGGGGGACACCGCGATTGCGGTACACCCAGATGACGAGCGGTACCGCAACCTTATCGGCGTCGAACTGGATCACCCGTTTTTGGATCGAAAGGTACCGGTGGTCGCCGACGACTATGTCGATCCCGAATTCGGTTCCGGCGCGGTGAAGATCACCCCCGCCCACGACCCAAACGATTTCGCGATCGGGCAGCGACACGATCTCGCGATGCCGTCCATCATGGATGAAACCGGTGTAATCGCCGACACCGGAACACAATTCGACGGGATGGATCGTTTTGAAGCGCGCGTCAAGGTGCGCGAGGCGCTGGCCGAACAGGGACGCATCGTCAAGGAGGTGCGGCCGTATCTGCATAGCGTCGGCCATTCCGAGCGGACCGGTGAACCGATCGAGCCGCGGTTGTCGATGCAGTGGTGGGTGAATGTCGAGCCACTGGCTAAGAGTGCTGGCGATGCGGTTCGCAACGGCGACACCGTGATTCACCCCGCGTCGATGGAGTCGCGGTGGTTCGGGTGGGTCGACGATATGCACGACTGGTGTATTTCGCGCCAATTGTGGTGGGGACACCGAATCCCGATCTGGTACGGACCCGACGGCGAAGTGGTCTGTCCGGCGCCGGGTGAAGCGCCGCCCGCCGGGTACACGCAGGAGACGGACGTACTCGACACCTGGTTCTCGTCGGGTCTGTGGCCGTTTTCGACTCTTGGTTGGCCGGGCGACACTGCGGATCTCCAAAAGTTCTATCCGACGTCGGTGTTGGTCACCGGCTACGACATTCTCTTCTTCTGGGTCGCCCGGATGATGATGTTCGGGACCTATGTCGGCGCCAAAGACATTGCCGGACTTGGTGTTCGCGATGCCAGGGTGCCGTTCGGGAGCTTGTTCCTGCATGGCCTGGTCCGCGACGAACACGGTCGCAAGATGAGTAAGTCGAAGGGTAACGGTATCGACCCGCTGGACTGGGTTGAGCGTTTCGGTGCCGACGCCCTGCGGTTCACCTTGGCCCGTGGCGCCAATCCAGGTAGCGACATTTCCGTCGGCGAAGACCACGCGTCATCGTCGAGGAACTTCGCCACTAAATTGTTCAATGCCACCAAATTCGCGCTGATGAATGGCGCGAAGGTCGGTGACCTACCAGCGCGTGAGCACCTGACAGTCGCCGATCGATGGATTCTCGATCGGCTCGATGAGGTTCTGGCCGAAGCGGATTCGGGTTTCGAGTCCTACGAGTTCGCCAAGGCCTGTGAGGCACTGTTCCACTTCGCGTGGGATGAGGTCTGCGACTGGTACCTCGAATTGGCCAAGGTGCAGATCAATTCGGGTGATCAGGCCCGTGCCGATGCCACCGCACTGGTCCTGGGCAATGTTCTCGATCCGCTTTTGCGAGCATTGTCCCCGGTCATCCCATTTGTCACCGAGACGCTGTGGAAGGCGCTGACAACCGGTGAGTCTGTTGTTGTGGCACCGTGGCCACACCCCAGTGGACTGGCGGTCGATGCCGCGGCGCGGACTCACATCGAAGATCTGCAAAAGCTGATCACCGAGGTGCGACGCTTCCGAAGCGACCAAGGTCTAGCGCCCAATCAGCGAGTTTCGGCTGAGCTCGACGGCATTGACGCGGCGGGCCTGGGCCAATCACGCGCCTACCTCGATTCCCTGGCGAAGTTGGAGGCGGCGAGCGACGACTTCACCGCAACGGCGACCATCGAAGTGCGGTTGTCCTCGACAACTGTCGTCGTGCGTATCGATACCTCGGGCAATGTGGATGTTGAAGCCGAAAAGCGCAGGGCAGCAAAAGATCTCGCTGTGGCTGAGAAAGAGCTCGCGCAGACGTCGGGCAAACTGGGCAACGAGCAGTTCCTAGCCAAAGCGCCTGATCACGTCGTCGAAAAGATAAGAACTCGGCAGACGTTGGCGCAGGAGGAAATTGCGCGCTTGACTGCGAAATTGGATTCGCTGGGATGACCGACGCGCCTACCCCCGACGACCTCGAAGAGCTTGCGGTCGTTGAGGCTGAACTCGACACTCGGTGGCCGGAGACCAAAATCGAGCCGTCGTTGACCCGGATACACGCATTGCTGGATCTGCTGGGTTCACCGCAGCGCAACTATCCGTCGATCCATATCGCCGGTACGAACGGCAAGACGTCGGTGACACGGATGGTCGATTCGCTGGTGACTGCCCTGCATCGTCGGACCGGACGGATCACCAGTCCGCACCTGCAACTGGCGACCGAGCGCATATCGATTGACGGGCAGCCGATCTCCCCCCGAACCTACGTCGACATCTACCGTGAACTCGAGCCCTTCATCAACATGGTCGACGATTCATCTGTGGCCGCAGGCGGTCCCCGGATGAGCAAGTTCGAGGTGCTGACCGCGATGGCTTATGCGGCATTCGCGGAGGCGCCGGTCGATGTCGCCGTCGTCGAGACGGGCATGGGTGGTCGTTGGGATGCGACGAATGTCATTGATGCGGCCGTCGCGGTGATCACTCCGATTGCGATGGATCACGCCGACTATCTCGGTGACACGCTTAGCGCCATCGCGGGGGAGAAGGCGGGGATTATCAAGAAGGGCGATTCACAGGCGCTAGTACCGGTCGATCCGGTGACCATCATCGCGCAGCAGTCGTCGCCAGAGGCAATGGAGGTGTTGCTTCGGGCTGCGGTTGAGGCGGAAACGATTGTGGCACGGCAGAATTCGGAGTTCGCGGTGCTGGAGTCGAAGACCGCGGTCGGCGGTCAACTGCTGAGACTGCAGGGTCTTGGCGGCGAATACCCCGAGGTCTTCCTGCCGCTGCACGGTGCGCACCAAGCGTCGAACGCGGTAGTCGCATTGGCGGCGGTCGAAGCCTTCTTCGGAGCTGGTGCGGACCGGCAACTCGATGCCGAGGCGATCCAGGCAGGTTTCGCCGCGGTGACCGGACCCGGACGTCTTGAGCGAGTGCGCAGCGCACCGACGGTGTATCTGGACGCCGCACACAATCCTCATGGTGCACAAGCCCTCGCTCGAGCGCTCGTCGACGAGTTCGACTTCCGACGAATCGTCGGAGTGATCGGTGTGCTCGGCGACAAAGACGTCGAAGGCGTGTTGGAAGCGCTGGAGCCGGTTTTCGATGGGGTAGTGCTGACCAACAACGGGTCAACTCGCGCTCTGGACACCGACACCCTCGCGGACATCGCCAATCGCGTCTACGGCGAGGATCGCGTGCGGGTTGAGCCGTTCCTGCCCGACGCGGTCGAAGCCGCTATCGCGTGGGCTGAAGAATCAGATGACGGCTCGCCTGTCGCCGGTGCCGGAGTGGTGATCACCGGATCGGTAATGACCGCGGGTGCTGCGCGGACCTTGTTTGGAAAGGAACCGGCATGAGTTCACCGCCGCAGGGACAACCCAAGTTCACCGAGCCAGCCAACGACCCATGGAAGGGTTTACGCGGGGTTATGGCCGGGACGTTGATCCTCGAGGTGATTGTCGTACTGCTCGCGATCCCGATCGTTGCGAAAGTCGGTCCGGGACTCAACCGATGGTCATTGACATTCTTGATCGGGCTCAGTGCGGTTATGATCTTAGCTTCGGGGATGCAAGGTAGGCCATGGGCGCTGAAACTCGATCTGGGCTTACAGGCGGTCACCATCGCCGGCGGGCTATTCCACTGGTCGATCGCGGCGGTGGGAGTGGTGTTCGGCTGCGTATGGATTTACATCGCGTACATCAAACGTGACGTCGAGAAGCGGATCGCGCGCGGCGAGCTATTCGGTCAGGAGCCGATCGACACGTAGTCGATGCTTTCACTCCGCTCAGCTCCGGTCGCCGATGCGTTCCAAGACCAGATCGAGTTTTGAGTCGACTTGATCCAACCGGGCGTCAACGCGGTCGAACCGGACGTCGACTTGCTCGAACCGGGCGTCGATCTGCTCGAGTTTCACGCTGTGCTGCGCGAGGATCTCGCTGTGCTCGTTGAGGATCTCGCTGTGCTGCGCGAGGATCTCGCTGTGCTCGTTGAGGATCTCGCTGTGCTGCGCGAGGGTCACGCTGTGCTCGTTGAGGATCGTCGTGTGTCGGTTGAGCGTGTTCGTGTGCTGGTCCAGTGTTTTCGTGTGCTGGCTCAGCTGCCCGTAGATCTCGTTGACATCGCTGTAGATCTGAGCGAATTTGCTATCCGACTCGGACGTGGTCATGCGGCAACATTACGCTGCTGCGGTGACTTCATCGGGCGGCAGAGCTCAGGTGGCCTTGGACTTGGGGACAGTGGTCGGAGTTGTGGACGACGTCGAGAACCGAGCACCGGCGTTCAGTCGTCGATACACCACCGTTTACGATCTCACCGTGACTGAACGCACCCTCGTACTAGCCAAGCCCGACGCCGTCGCCCGTGGTCTCGTCGGGGAGATCTTTCGTCGGATTGAGGCGAAGGGCCTCAAGATAGTCGCGCTCGAACTACGCACTGCGAACGTGGAGGTGGCTGCGGGCCACTACGCCGAACATGACGGCAAGCCGTTCTATGGGTCGCTAATCGATTTCATCACCTCGGGACCCCTGGTCGCGGCGGTTGTCGAAGGACCGCGGGCAATCGCCGCGTGGCGTCAGATCGCCGGCGGTACCGATCCGGTCGAGAAGGCGACACCGGGAACAATCCGCGGTGACTTCGCGCTCGAAACGCAGAACAACCTGGTGCACGGTTCAGACTCGCCGGAGTCGGCGGCACGTGAGATCGCTCTTTGGTTTCCCGCCCTGAGTGCTTGACCAGCAGGCATAGTCCAGCACCTGGAATTCTCGGTTGGCGATTTCACCGACCTGAATTCTTGAAAGACATGTGGTGTGGGATACTTGCCTAGCCGTTGTCGACATACCTTCCTTCGCGCGCAACGCGGGCGAGTTTGGTTACCCAGTCGATTTCGACACCGGTGGCAGCCCCACCGCCGCGGTTCCGATGAGGAACTCAGCGTGCGGGCGGCCCGGGACCTAGCGTATTTCGCGACGTCCGGACGCATCGTCACCAGCAAGGCGTCAGCCGCGTCAGAGCCAGGAACCTCTGGACGAACGCGACGATAAGACGCGAAGACCACTTAACCGGTCAACAAAGTGACCGGACAACCACACATAGGCAGCCCTCGCGTGGCCGCGTCACAGCTGGTTCACCAGCAGATGACGCGCCCGGGGGCGCAAGGAGACAACGTGACCGATAATGGGTCGCCGGCTGACGCGAACGCGGCGTCAGACTCGGCAGAGGATTTTCCGGCGAAGCTGCGCGTCCACGCGCTGGCGCGGGCGTTAGGGCTGACCAGCCGTACCGTCCTCGAACATCTCGCCGAACTCGGGCACGCAGCCCGCAGCCCGCAGTCGAGTATCGATCGCGACGTCGCGAACGCGGTGCGCTCTCGTGTCGGCGGCGTTGACGCCCCGCTGGACGCGTCCAGCGATTCTGGTCCTGTGGCTGAGGCCCCTGTCGAGTCGACACCGGAGGCCCCGGTCGAGGCGACACCGGAACTCATCACTGTCGAGTCGACATCGGAGACCGTTGGCCCGGAAACGGTGGGCGTCGCGGATTCGGTGCCCGTCGAGACTGAGAAACGATCTCAATCCGACTCGGCGAGTGATTCCCAAGAGCCGCCGTCGCTGTTCTCGGCTGCTGAGGCGCAGCGCCACGCACCACTGTCGGCGGCACCGGTCTCGCCTGAACCCGCGTCGTTCTCCGTCTCACCGCTGTTCCTTCCCCCCGAGCCACAGCAGTACGCGCCGGCGAAAGTGTCGAAGCCTATCGCGGACGAGGCCCCGGCCAGGGACAAAACCACGACCGAAGACATCGAATCGGCACCCGCGTCGAGTAAGTCCGCCGAGCCGACCGTAGCTACCGAGGGATCCGAATCTAGTGACGATGCCAACGGCGCGGACGACGATTCGGGCGACGGGGGCCGTAATCGACGACGCCGTCGGGGCCGACGTGGCCGTGGCCGCGGCCGCGGAGAACAGGCCGCCGATGGCGACAACGATTCTGAGACTGGCGATTCCGACCCTGACGTCAAGGTGGCTGACTCGACGACGCCGGCACAAGACGAGGACGCCGCGACCACTTCGGAAGAAGCGTCCGGAGTCGACACGGATGACGCCGACGATGACGCGAACGAGCCGACATCGAAGCGCCGCCGCCGCCGTCGTCGTCGGAAGGGCGGCGGTGACGAACCCGAGGATGCGTCATCAGCCGACGATCCGCCCAATACCGTTGTCCACGAACGTGAACCGCGTAGTAAGCGGGCCCGCGACGAGGTGCAGGGTATTTCCGGTTCGACGCGGCTCGAAGCCAAGCGGCAGCGACGCCGGGATGGCCGTGACGCGGGGCGGCGTCGACCGCCGATCCTGAGTGAGTCGGAGTTCTTGGCCCGCCGTGAGGCGGTAGATCGAGTCATGGTCGTACGCGAGCGCGGGCCGCTTGGCGCCGATCATCAGAGTTCGGTTGAGGATTACACGCAGGTCGCGGTGCTCGAAGACGGCGTTCTCGTCGAACATTTCGTGACCACCGAGACATCGTCGTCGATGGTCGGCAATATCTACCTAGGCCGCGTGCAGAACGTGCTGCCCGGTATGGAAGCGGCGTTCGTTGATATCGGTCGCGGTCGCAACGGCGTGCTCTATGCAGGTGAGGTCAACTGGGACGCTGCCGGGCTTGATGGTGGCTCGCGCAAGATCGAGCAAGCGCTTAAGCCAGGTGACAGCGTATTGGTCCAGGTCAGCAAGGATCCGGTCGGACACAAGGGTGCCCGGCTCACTACTCAGATATCCCTCGCGGGGCGCTACCTGGTTTATGTACCGGGCGGATCGTCGACCGGTATCAGCCGCAAACTACCCGACACCGAACGCAAACGTCTCCGCTCGATTCTGGGCAAATTGGTGCCCGATGACGCCGGCGTGATCATCCGTACCGCGTCCGAAGGCGTCAGCGCCGAAGAACTCGGTGCCGACATTGAGCGTCTCGAATCGCAGTGGAACACCATCTCGCAGGCTGTCGACGCCAAGAAGGGGAATGGCCCCAAGGCGTTGTACGAAGAGCCCGACCTGCTGGTTCGGGTAGTTCGGGACTTATTCAACGAGGATTTCCGCAAGCTGGTCGTCGAGGGGCCCAAGGCGTGGGATCTCGTCGAGCGTTATATCTCCGACGTCGCGCCCGATCTGATGGAGCGCGTCGAGAAGTTCGAGAAGACCGGGCCGGATGCTCCTGATTCCTTCGTCGTGCATCGTATCGACGAGCAGTTGGCCAAGGCGCTGGACCGCAAGGTGTGGCTGCCGTCGGGTGGCACGCTGATCATCGAGCACACCGAAGCGATGACCGTCGTCGACGTCAACACTGGAAAATTCACCGGTTCGGGCGGCAACCTCGAAGAAACCGTGACGCGTAACAACCTGGAGGCGGCCGAGGAGATCGTGCGGCAGATGCGCCTGCGCGACATCGGCGGCATGATCATTGTCGACTTCATCGACATGGTCCTCGAATCCAACCGCGATCTGGTGCTCCGTCGCCTGACCGAAGCATTGGCCCGCGACCGGACTCGACACCAAGTTTCCGAAGTTACCTCGCTTGGCCTGGTGCAGATGACGCGCAAGCGGCTCGGTACCGGGCTGCTCGAAGCTTTCTCAACCACCTGCACCGCATGCGGTGGCCGCGGCGTCATCGTGCACGCAAATCCCGTCGAGGTGCGCCCGACCGATGACACCGGTTCACGCAGTGACGGCGGATCGTCGAAACGCTCGCGTCGCAAGGGGCGCAAGAACGAGGCTGCAGCCGAGATCGGCCCGCCCAGTTCGCCACCCGCCACCCATCCGGCCGGCGAACATCCAATGTTCCGGGCGATGGCCGCACACGCGCATGATCATGACGGGGATCAGAGTATTGCCACCGACGATGACGATATTGAACTGATCAGCGGCGACGAGGTCGCAGCGGCTGATATCGACGCCGTATCCGATGAGCCTGGCTCACCAGGCGAATCTCAGGGCGATGGTGCGGCCGAGAGCGTCCCAAGCGAAGCGATCTCGACGACCGACGCGTCTGCGCCAGAGGTAGTTGAAAGCACTCCTGATCGCGCCCCGGTGACTCGACCCAAGCGACGTCGTGCGGCACGTCGTCCGGCAGCGTCGACCGGGGCATCATCGACGATTGTGATCAGCGACGAGGAGTCTGCGCGTGCTGCATCTTCGACGGTTGTGACCACCTCGGGCCCGACTCTCGGCTCCCAAGCGCCGGTAGCCGCGGCGCAGCGTCGGCCGCGCCGCCGAACCGCTGGTCGGCCGGCTGGACCTCCGGTGGGTGACTGACCTCACGCTTGTCGAGGTGCGTCGGTTTGACCCAAAAGGTCACACTCCCGTAATCTTGATAAGTCGCCTTCCGCGATCGGTACATGCTGTGTCATGAGCCTGATCCGGGCCTGAATGGGTTTGAGGCAATGACGATGTTCCGCTGATTGAATCATCCTGTGTGGATGTGAGTTCAGTGCGGCCCTGGATGGGTCGGCGTCGTCGCAATACCAAGTAGCACCGAAGTGAAGTAACTACGTTAAGAGGAACGCTCCGATGGCAACGTACGCGATCGTCAAGACCGGCGGTAAGCAGTACAAGGTCGCTGCAGGCGACACTGTGAAGGTCGAGAAGATCGACAGCGAACCGGGCAGCACCGTGGAATTGCCGGTTGCGCTCGTTGTCGACGGTTCGGACCTGACAACTGATACCGATGCGCTGGCCAAGCGTTCGGTCACCACCGAGGTGATCGAACACACCAAGGGCCCCAAGATCCGCATCCACAAGTTCAAGAACAAGACCGGCTACCACAAGCGCCAGGGTCACCGTCAGAAGCTGACGGTCCTGAAGGTCACCGGAATCAAGTAAGGGAGACCAGAGACATGGCACATAAGAAGGGTGCATCCAGCTCGCGCAACGGTCGCGACTCGAATGCTCAGCGACTCGGTGTGAAGCGTTTCGGCGGCCAGCAGGTCAGCGCGGGCGAGATCCTCGTGCGTCAGCGCGGCACACACTTCCACCCCGGCGTCAACGTCGGGCGTGGTGGCGACGACACTCTGTTCGCGCTCGCCGCCGGTGCGGTCGAGTTCGGCTCAAAGCGTGGTCGCAAGACAGTGAACATCGTCCCGGAGACCGCGTCGGTTTAAGCGGATCCGCAGCACGAAGTTCTGCAATAAGCTCTGCGAACAGGGCGGGTAGGATCCAAGCGATCCTGACCCGCCCTGTTTGCTTTTCATCAGTCAATCGAAAGAGGTAACCCAGATGTCGCGGTTCGTCGACCGGGTAACCATCCACGTGTCCGCGGGTAATGGCGGACACGGCTGTTCCTCGGTCCACCGCGAGAAGTTCAAGCCGCTCGGCGGTCCAGACGGCGGCAATGGCGGCGACGGTGGCAACGTTCAGCTCGTCGTCGACCCGCAGGTGCATACGCTGCTCGACTTTCATTTCCATCCGCATGCACGCGCCGGCAATGGGACGCCGGGGCACGGTGACAACCGCGACGGCGCGATGGGCGAAGACCTGGTTCTGAAGGTCCCCGACGGTACCGTCGTCCTGGACGCCGATGGCACGATTCTCGCCGACTTGGTCGGCGCGG
Source organism: Gordonia sp. CPCC 205333 (assembly GCF_048537885.1). Taxonomy (NCBI): domain Bacteria; kingdom Bacillati; phylum Actinomycetota; class Actinomycetes; order Mycobacteriales; family Gordoniaceae; genus Gordonia; species Gordonia sp. CPCC 205333. Next base: position 207,855 of record NZ_JBCLVI010000003.1, read on the forward strand.
GAACGGTATTCGACGCCGCTGAAGGTGGCCGGGGCGGGCTGGGTAACGCCAAACTCGCATCGAAGGCCCGCAAGGCGCCCGGTTTCGCGTTGCTAGGCGAAGAAGGCCAAGAACGTGACCTCGTATTGGAGCTCAAGTCCGTCGCCGACGTTGGGTTGGTCGGATTCCCGTCGGCTGGCAAATCCTCACTGGTTTCGGTACTTTCGGCTGCCAAACCTAAGATCGCCGACTATCCGTTCACCACTCTCGCGCCCAATCTTGGCGTCGTGCAATCTGCGGGTGACGTATTCACCATCGCCGATGTTCCCGGACTGATACCCGGTGCGTCGACCGGCCGTGGCCTTGGGCTGGACTTCTTGCGGCATCTGGAGCGGTGTGCGGTGCTGGCTCACGTAGTCGATTGCGCCACACTGGAATCCGATCGGGACCCGGTATCGGACATCGAGGCGCTCGAAGCGGAGCTGGCCGCGTATCAGCCAGCCCTCGACGCTGATCACGGCCTCGGTGATCTTGCTGACCGGCCCCGCATCATCATTCTCAACAAGATCGATGTGCCCGAAGGTGCCGAGCTCGCCGACATCGTCGAGCCCGATCTCGCCAAACACGGGTGGCCTATCTACCGGATTTCGGCGGTTTCCCGAGAGGGACTGCGCGAGTTGACATTCGCACTCGCGAAAATGGTCAGCGAATACCGGACGGCTCATCCCAAGGCGCAGGCGCGGCGGACAGTCATTCGTCCCAGAGCAGTCGACGAGACCGGCTTCACGGTGACTCCGGATCCCAACGAGCCCGGCGGATTCATCGTGCGCGGCACTCGCCCCGAGCGTTGGATTGCGCAGACCACGTTCGACAATGACGAGGCGGTTGGCTATCTCGCCGACCGCCTCAATCGACTGGGCGTCGAAGACGCACTGGTGAAACTAGGCGCCAAGCCAGGAGCGCCAGTCACTATCGGCGCGGTGACCTTTGACTGGGAACCGATGACCCCGATGGGTGACGACGTTCCGATCACTGGGCGCGGCACGGACATTCGACTCGATCGCACCGATCGAATGGGTGCTGACGAACGTAAGGAGCAGCGTCGCCTGCGGCGTGCCGAGCGACACGGCGACCTGGAGTGACCGCTTCGCAAGTCCGCGCCTCGATCTCGTCCGCGCGAAGCATTGTCGTCAAGATCGGATCATCGGCGCTGACTGACCTGCGTGATGGACTGGATACGGCGCGTCTCGATCGGTTGGCAGATGCGCTTGAGGCTCGCATGCGCTCGGGGACCGACGTGATCGTGGTGTCGTCCGGCGCGATAAGTGCGGGGATCGCGCCACTTGGCCTGAGGAAGCGGCCGACAGATCTGGCCACGAAACAGGCCGCCGCAAGCGTTGGCCAGTTGGCGCTGGCGCACGCCTGGGGAACCTCTTTCGCTCGCCATCAGCGGACCGTCGGGCAGGTGCTACTGACCGCTGACGACATCTCCAATCGTGCCCATCACGCGAATGCTCAACGGACGCTTGACCGGTTGCGAAGCCTGCATGCGGTGGCGGTTGTCAACGAGAACGACACGGTGGCAACCAACGAGATCCGATTCGGGGACAATGACCGGCTCGCGGCGCTCGTGGCGCATCTGGCGGGCGCGGAGGCGTTGGTATTGCTGTCCGACGTCGACGGTCTCTACGACGGTGATCCGAGGCGAGTGGTCGAGGGACAACCAGCCGCACGACTGGTCCGCGAGGTAGCCGGTCCCGAGGATCTTGACGGTGTCATCGCCGGAGCCGGTGGCGCCCTGGGGACGGGCGGGATGGCTTCCAAGCTCGCGGCCGCTCGGCTTGCTGCCGATTCGGGGGTGCCGGTGCTGTTGGCCGCTGCCGCCGAGGCGGATCGGGCGCTGACCGACGCGTCGGTGGGTACGGCCTTCGCAGGGCGTCCCGAGCGGCTGTCGGCGCGCAAGTTCTGGGTGCGCCACGCCGCGGAGACGTCGGGTCGGCTGATGCTCGATGATGGTGCGATCCAGGCGGTTTCGCGCCGTCGCTCCCTTTTGGCGGCGGGAATCGCCGCGGCGTCGGGTCCGTTCTCTGAAGGTGATGTCGTGGAACTTGTCGACAAGCGTGGCGTAATCCGGGCCCGCGGTGTGGTGTCCTATGACGTTGACGATGTGGTGATGATGTTGGGCCGTTCGACATCGGAATTGTCCTCTGACCTACGCCGCCCGGTCGTACACGCCGACGACCTGGTGTTGGTGCACTGACTACCGATCGTCGAGTGCCGCAAGACGCCCGTCCGATCGTCGAGTGCCGCAAGACGCCCGTCCGATCGTCGAGTGCCGCGAGACGCCCGTCCGATCGTCGAGTGCCGAAGCGAGCTTGCGAGCTTCGGTGTATCGAGACGTCGCAAGCCGACCTCGTCAACGCTCGCTTCGACGTCGCCTACCTAATCGCGCGACTCAACTCTGGCAGCACTTCCTCGCAGAAGTGATCCACCTTCAAGGTTGCGAATTCGTCGCCGCGGGTCGCCCCGCGGTTGACGATGATTACGGGTTTACCGTCGCGGTGCGCTTGCCGCACGAAGCGTAGCCCCGATTGCACCGTCAACGACGATCCTGCGACAAGGACCGCGTCGGCGGCATTCAAGAGTGAAAATGCTTGGTGCACAGTATCTTTTGAGGCATTCTCGCCGAAATAGATGATGTCGGGCTTGAGTATGCCACCGCAGGCCGGGCAGTCGATCATCACGAAGTCTGCTGTGTCGGATACAACGGCGTCGGCATCGGGGGCCACCTCGATGGCACCCTTCCCCGCGACGCGATCGGCGAAGTCGGGGTTCAGAATTTCAAGTCGCTTAGCGAGTCGGTGCCGCGTCGTGCGCCAGCTGCAGCTCATACACCGCACCCTCCCGTAGCAACCATGTAGCTCGACGACGTTGTGGGTTCCTGCCTTGAGATGCAGCATGTCGACATTTTGGGTGATCACCCCGACTAGTCGCCCAGACCGTTGTAGCTCGGATAGGGCGCGGTGGGCGTCGTTGGGCTTGGCCGCATCCATATGTCGCCAGCCGAGATGATTGCGCGCCCAATAGTGTTGGCGAAAATCCGGTGAGGACATGAATTGTTCGATGGTCATCGGTCTGCGTGGGGGAGCGTTCGGGCTGCGATAGTCGGGGATACCGGACGGGGTGGAGATACCCGCTCCGGTGAGAGCGACGACCCGGCGCGTACCGATTGCCGTCACGATGTCGACGATCAGCGATGGCAGATCGGCCTCGGGTTCGGTAGCCAGGACCTGTTCACCGATTTGAAGCCGCGTACGCACGTCCTCCAGCCTAGCGCCAGAGGACGTGCGGAGCGGACTATTACGCTTGGACGCCAGCGCGGTGCTTACCCGACGCCGCTGGCACGGGGACCGAGACTAGGGGGTAGACACCGTTCTCGTCGTGCACCTCGGTGCCGACCACTGGTGGGTTGAATACGCAGAGCATGCGCAACTGCGTTTTGGCGACGACCGTATGCCGCTCATGCCCGTTCAGCAGATACATGGTGCCAGCTGCCAGCGGATATTCCTCGCCGGTTTCGCGATCGGTCAGGGTGCCCTCGCCTTCGACGAGCCACACCGCTTCGATGTGGTTCGCGTAGTGGAACTCGTTGACCGAGCCAGCCGCGATCGTCGTCTCGTGGAAGGAGAACCCAACGCCGTCTCCACCCAAGACGATTCGCTTGGACACCCAGTTTCCCTTGGGGTCCGCCACGTCGCGGTCGGTGCCGGTGATTTCCTCGGTGGTGCGCACAATCATGACCGCACCTCGCGCACCGCGCCAGCCAGGATTGCGAGACCTGCGTCGAGGTCATCGTTGCCAATCGTCAACGGAGGCAACAACTTCACCACCGCATCTGTCGGGCCCGAGGTCTCTGCCAGTAAGCCGGCGCCAAATGCCGCGGCGCACACCTTGCCGGCATCGGCCGGCTCGTCGAATACTAGGCCCTGGACCATGCCGCGGCCGCGGTGACGAAGCCCGTCGTATTGTTCGCACAGGTCGTTAAAGGCGGTCGCGATGCGATCACCCTTGGCCGCTACTTCTTGCGAAAGCTTGTCATCGGCCCAATAGGTGCGCAATGCCGTTGCGGCAGTGACGAATGCGGGGTTGTTGCCACGGAAGGTTCCGTTGTGCTCACCCGGCGCCCAGACATCGTGCTCTGGCTTGATAAGGGTGAGGGCTAGCGGAAGTCCGTATCCGCCAATAGATTTGGAGAGTGTAACGATGTCGGGAACGATGCCGGCCTCTTCGAAGGAGAAGAAGGCGCCGGTGCGGCCACAACCCATCTGTACGTCGTCCACGATGAGCAGAATGTCGCGGCGCTTGCAGAGATCGGCTAGGGCCCGAAGCCATTCCGCGCGTGCAACATTCACGCCGCCTTCGCCCTGTACGGTCTCCACGATAACCGCTGCTGGCCGATTCAGGCCACTGCCCGAATCGTCGAGAACCCGCTCGAACCAACCGAAATCTTCAGTGACGCCGCCGAAGTAATTGTCGAATGGCATCGGGGTGGCGTGGACCAGGGGGATCCCGGCGCCGGCGCGCTTCATGGAGTTGCCGGTCACCGACAGTGAGCCGAGGGTCATCCCGTGAAAAGCGTTGGTAAAGCTGATGATCGACTCACGGCCAGTGACCTTGCGAGCCAGTTTCAGAGCCGATTCGACGGCGTTGGTGCCGGTCGGTCCGGGGAACTGCACCTTGTAGTCCAGGCCACGCGGCGCGAGGATCAGGTCGTTGAAGGTCTGTAGGAAGTCGCCTTTGGCCGACGTCGACATGTCGAGACCGTGGGTGATGCCGTCGTCGGCGATGTACTCGATCAATGCCTCTTTGAGGATGGGGTTGTTATGCCCATAATTCAGCGCGCCCGCACCGGCGAAGAAGTCGAGGTAATTATGTCCGTGTACGTCGGTAATCCATGAACCGCTGGCCCGGCTGAAGACCGTCGGCCAGTTTCGGCAGTAGCTGCGCACTTCAGACTCGTGCTTGGTGAAAATCGATTCATCGACCGTAGCGTCAAGTAATTTCATCTGCTTACTCCGTATTCTGCTTTCTCATTCGTTTCGTATCAATAGCTGGCTGAGCGTGCGGTGGGGTAAAGAACGGCGCGGTGACTAGGGCGCCAGGGTGTACAGATCCTCGGGCTGATGATCGGCCGGAGCGTCACCGATGGTGAAATCCGATGCCGAGAAGAGGTCGTCGCGGGTGAAAGACATGCCTCTGGCTTTGGCCACCGAGGCGAAAAGCCGTTGGGACGCTTCATTATCCGGGCTGATCGTCGTAGTGAGCGTATCGACGCCCCGTGGTGCGACGGCATCGAGCAGGCTGTGCAGTAAGCCTGCCGCGACTCGTCGCCCGCGAGCTTCTGCGTCAACGGCGACCTGCCACACCATCACCGTCGAAGGCTGGGTAGGCCGGAGGTATCCGGTCACGAATCCTATTGTGCGGCCGTCGATCTCAGCTACTACTGAAGTCTCGGCAAAATCGTGGCACCACAGCACGTACGCGTAGGGAGTGTTGGTGTCGAGCACCTTGCTGTCTTCGGCGATTTGATGGATTCGGGAACCATCGGCCACCCGCGGTTGTCGGTAAACAACCGTGGATTCTGAATCTGGGGTCGCGCTTTTGGGGAACGGCCTCATATGCTCTTCGAACGTAACAATGACCCTCGGCGATGTCATCCTCGTTACCGAAACGACTCTTAGGAACCCGTACTTCGCACTGCTCAGGGGTTGAATGTGAAGTGGGTCACATTTGCTGGCCTTGTCGCCGCAATCGATGAAGCTCGCGCGCCTACCGCGTTGCCTGGAATGGAATACTGACGTCCAAATGACCAGAATTATTGCCGGAAACCTCGGTGGCCGCAGACTGACAGTCGGCGGCGAGCAGACCAGGCCCACCTCTGACCGTGTGCGCGAAGCGTTGTTCTCCATGCTGGAGGCCCGCATTGAGCTCGTTGACGCGGCGGTACTCGACCTATACGCCGGCTCGGGGGCGTTGGGGTTGGAAGCCCTTTCACGAGGTGCCGCACACACGGTGTTCGTCGAATCCGATCGGAAAGCAGTCGCGGCGATCCGGGCCAATATCGGGACGTGTGGAGTTGGTGACCGCACGACACTCGATACGCGGTCGGTGCTGGACTTCTTGTCGGGGTCGCGCCCGAGATTCGACCTCATCTTGGCCGATCCGCCGTATGGGATTGATGACGACGAGCTGACGCGAACTCTGATCGGACTGGCTGATTTATTGGCAGTCGACGGTCTGCTGGTTCTTGAACGCGGAAAACGGTCGCCGCAGACGCGATGGCCTTCCGGGTTGGCGCCGATCGTCGCCAAGAACTACGGCGACACGCGGGTGGAGGTTGCGGCGCGCGCTGACTAACGAGCGTGGCGACGGGGGATTTGTAGGGGCGAGCGTGGCGACGGGGGATTTGTAGGGGCGAGCGTGGCGACGGGGGATTTGTAGGGGCGAGCGTGGCGACGGGGGATTTGTAGGGGCGAGCGTGGCGACGGGGGATTTGTAGGGGCGAGCGTGGCGACGGGGGATTTGTAGGGGCGAGCGTGGCGACGGGGGATTTGTACTGGCGGTAGGTTGATCGCCATGAGCAAAGCAGTGGTCCCCGGTTCCTACGACCCGTTCACTCGTGGTCATCGCTATGTGGTGGAACGCGCGGCGTCGCGATTCGACGAAGTGGTGGTCACCGTCGTCGTGAATCCGAATAAGCAGGGCATGTTCAGCGTCGCTGAACGGCTGGATCTGATCGCGGGTGACTGCGCGGACCTGCCTAACGTACGCGTGGATCAATGGACGGGCCTGCTGGTGGACTACTTGCGTCAGGAATCGATCGGGACCATCGTCAAAGGCTTGCGGTCAGAGACCGACTTCGCCTACGAGGTTCCGATGGCGCAGATGAATCGTGATCTCGCGGATGTCGAGACGATGTTCATGCTGACCGATCCGAAGTTCTCGCATGTGTCGAGTTCGCTCGTGAAAGAAGTCGCCAAATTGGGCGGCGACGTCGAGCCGTTTCTGTCGCCGCATATCTTCGCGCGGCTGAGCGCGAAAGTTGCCGGCGAACGAGTCGTCTAACCCTCTGATGCAACATTCGACACGCCGACCCCACGCGCCTCCCAAATCACATTAGTCACATTGGGCACAATGAGCTCATCAATCACACCGCCAGATTGGGGTAGCCGTGTACCGCGTATTTGAAGCTTTGGACGAACTTGTCGCGATCGTTGAGGAGGCGCGAAGTGTGCCGATGACGGCAGGCTGCGTCGTTCCGCGAGGTGATGTGCTCGAGCTCCTCGACGACATCAAGGACTCCATTCCGGGAGAACTTGACGATGCGCAGGACGTCCTCGACCAACGTGACTCGATGATCGGCAATGCCCGCGATCATGCCGACAAGACCATCACCACCGCTGAGACTGAGTCGACCGATATGCTCGCCCATGCGCGTGCCGAGGCCGACCGCATTCTGTCCGACGCTAAGGCGCAAGCCGATCGAATGGTCGATGAGGCTGGCGCACATGGCAAGTCGCTGGTCGACGACGCCACTGAGGAGGCGCGTCGCCTCAACCAGTCCGCCGCCCGCGAATTCGAGGCCGTCACCGGCCGGGCCCGCGCCGAAGCTGCCCGCACCATCGATTCGGCCAATAACACTTATGACAAGTCGGTCGCTGACGGCATTGCCGAACAGCAGCGCCTCGTTTCCGAATCCGAGGTTGTCGTGGCGTCCAAGTCCGAGGCTGATCGCATCATCGACGCGGCGCACGCCGAGGCGGATCGCCTGCGCGGCGATTGCGACGTCTACGTCGACGAGAAGCTGGCTGACTTCGAGGAAGTCTTGACCGGGACACTGCGGTCGGTGAACCGCGGGCGTCATCAGCTCCGAACCGGTGCCGGTATGCACGACTATGTCGAATACCCGCGCAGCGTTGATGAGGACCTGGTTCGCGAGGATCCGGAGCGCTCCGTACTCGCTGGCTGATCGCGGCGCGTATCCTCTCTGTCGTGGCTGATCACACCATCTATCCCAATAAGGGCTGCTTCACTATCGACATTCGCTCGCTCGGACGCCGTCCCGGCAGCATGAGTGAGGTTCATCGCACCGTGTCGTCGCCCGAGCGGGTAGGTGCCCAGATGATTGGCATCCCCGCCGAGAGTGAGATCGATCTCGACCTGAGGTTAGAGTCGGTGTCGGAGGGTGTGCTGGTCACCGGCACCGTCAGCGGCGAAACCGAAGGGCAATGTTCGCGCTGCCTGGAACCTATCGAGGGAACGGTCAACGTATTTCTCACCGAATTGTTCGCATACCCCGGTAGTGAGACGGTGCAGACGACCGATGCCGACGAAGTCTCTCGCATCGCCGATGACCTGATCGATATCGAGCAAGCGGTGATCGATGCTGTCGGCCTTGAGTTGCCACTTTCCCCGCTCTGCTCCGAGGATTGCGCGGGGCTATGCACCGAGTGTGGTGTCCGATTGGCTACCGCCGAGCCTGGCCACGGTCACGACATCATCGACCCGCGTTGGGCCGGTCTGACCGATAAGTTGTCCGACCTGAAGACTCCGGAAAATTGAGGTGGACGCACCCGTGACGGGCGTTGAGGGGACCCGGGTGAAGCGACTGGATCGCGACACGGCCGCGCTGCTGGAATCGGTCGACGCAACCTTGTCCGACGAGTTGCTGACCTTGGCGCTAACGCATCGCTCCTATGCCTATGAACACGGCGGTCTGCCGACCAACGAACGGCTCGAATTCCTCGGCGATTCCGTGCTCGGTGTAGTCATCACCGAGAAGCTCTACCTGGATTTTCCCGATCGACCCGAGGGGGAACTCGCGAAGATCCGTGCGAGCGTCGTCAACGGTCATGCGTTGGCCGGCATCGCCCGCGGATTGGGTGAAGGCGGGCTGGGACGGCACCTCTACCTGGGCAAGGGTGAGGAAATGACCGGTGGCCGGGATAAGGACTCGATCCTTGCCGACGGCCTTGAATCTCTTTTTGGGGCGATTTTTCTCGATCACGGCATTGATGAAGCCAAGCGGGTGATCGTCGCGCTATTCGACGATGTGGTTGATCGGGCCGGCGGTCTCGGTGCCGGCCTTGACTGGAAGACCTCACTCCAGGAACTCACTGCCGAGAAGTCGCTCGGACCGCCGCAGTATCAAATCACCTCGTCGGGGCCCGACCACGACAAGGAGTTCACGGCAGTCGCGGTGGTCAGCGGACAGTCGCTTGGTCGCGGCGTCGGCCGCACCAAGAAGGAAGCCGAGCAACACGCGGCCGAGGCCGCATGGCAGCAGATCAGCGACCGGGATGCGCAGAATTGATCGCTGGGTTCTCATTCACCGGATCTGCTGATGCCTGAACTTCCTGAGGTCGAGACTATTCGGCGTGGCATACAGGCCCACGTCGTCGGGCGCACGGTGACCGACGTCGAGGTAATGCATCCGCGCGCCATTCGTAGGCATATCGCAGGGCCGGTCGACTTCGCAACGCGCCTGCGCGGCAAGACATTCACCGCCGCCCGGCGTCGGGGAAAGTATCTGTGGCTCGATGCCGTCGGACCCGACGACGCGGTAGCGGCTGTGATTCATCTCGGAATGAGTGGGCAGTTACTGATCGCGGAAGATAGTGCCGACGATCCGAAGCACCTGCGTGTGCGCCTGCATCTGGACGGAGATCCGTCGGCCGGCGAACTTCGATTCATCGACCAGCGAACATTTGGCGGCTGGCATCTCGACGATTACGACCGCGACGTCTCAGCGGGCGTGGGCGACGCGGTGCCGGCCAGCGTCGCGCATATCGCACCCGATCCATTCGACTCATTGTTTGATCGAAAAGCGTTACTGGGCAACATCTCTCGCCGTCACACCGAGATCAAGCGAGCGCTTCTTGATCAGACTCTGATCTCTGGCGTTGGCAATATCTACGCGGACGAGTCACTGTGGCGGGCCAGGTTGCACGGCACTCGCGTTACCGACAAGATCAGCCGCGCCAAACTCGACGAACTCGTCGGGCATGTGATCAATGTGATGGCCGAAGCGATCGACGTCGGCGGTACATCGTTCGACGAGTTGTATGTGAATATCAATGGGCAATCGGGCTACTTCGATCGAAGTCTGGATGCCTACGGGCGCGAAGGTCAGCCGTGCCGCCGGTGCGGGAGTCTGATCCGGCGGGAGTCATTCATGAATCGTTCGTCGCACTTTTGTCCCAAGTGCCAGCGAAAACGCTGAGCCGATACCGCGACGGCTGGCGGTCGGGTTTGCGGATTGACCGAAAAGTTGTCGCGCTCACGACAGCCGCTTAGTCCTCAAGCAGTCCGAGAAACGCAACTGCCGCGGGGCTGGGGTTGAAGTCGCTCCATGCGAGATATTCGATGCGGATCGGCCCTCCAACGACCGGTATTGAGATCAATCTAGGGTCGTCGGGGACGACGGCCGGTGCTAAGAGGGTGACGGCGAGGCCCTGTCTGACGAGGTTGAGGATCATATCGGTATTCATCGCCTCGAACATGACTTCGCGGGTCAGGCCCGCTGCGCTGAATGCGAGATCGGACGGCGCGCGACCGGGCGTGCCCTCGGGGAAGTCGACGAACGTCTCCTCGGCGATGTCTTCGAGCCGCAGGCGTCGGCGGCTGGCGACGCGATGGTCAGAATTGACTACGGCGACGAGACGCTCTTTGGTGAGCTGTCGGGTCGAGACATTGGTAGGGATGGTCGTCTCGGGTAGGCCGAGCACCGCCACATCGATCGAGCCTTCGGCGATCCCGGCTATGAACTGCTCGCTGCCGCCTCCCCGTAGTCGTATCCGCACCGCCGGATGCGCCGCGCGGAAATCGCCGAGCATTGCGGGGATATCGATCGCGGTGACGGTAGGGATGACGCCAATGGTCAGATTTCCGCGGATCTGTCCAGTCGCCGCGGCAGCATCTAGGGCAGCGCGCTCAGCTGCGTCGAGACTGGCGCGTGCCCCGGCCAAGAATGCTTCACCGGCCTCGGTGAGTTCGACCCGGCGGCTGGTGCGGGCAAAGAGGACTACACCGAGCTCGTGCTCGAGCGCCTTGATCTGGTGACTGAGTGACGACTGCACTACGAAACATCGTTCAGCGGCCCGAGTGAAGCTGCGCTCCTCGGCGATCGCGATGACGTAGCGCATCTGTTGTAGTTCCATCGATCTATGATCTCAGATCATCATTGCAATGAAAAACATGTATTGGACACATGAATTACGGCACTTCACGATGGACCTCGTGATTAATGAGATGACCAATGTGGCAGTGATCAGCTCGCGAAGGTGGCCAGCCCTCGCCGGCCTGCTTCGCCACCGAGCCCTTTGCTGGCCGGTCCGATGAGGGCCGGAACAAGCTTGACTATCGAAGAGCCGACGCCCACGACTGCCGCGTTCCCCTGGGGAGCGCTGTTCGCGTTGGCGGCCGCCGGATTCCTCGCGATCTTTACCGAGACGATCCCTGCCGGACTGCTCCCTCGCCTGTCGATTGGGTTAGGCATCTCCGAATCCGCTGCCGGACAGCTCGTCACCCTCTATGCCATCGGCTCGCTAGTCGCAGCCATCCCACTCGTCGCCGCCACGAAGGCGGTGAGCCGCAAGAAGGTGCTGCTCGCCGCGGTGCTCACGCTGCTGGCGTTCAACACGGTGACCGCTCTCGCACCCTGGTACCCCTTGATTCTGGTCGCTCGGTTCGTCGCCGGCGCGGCGGCCGCACTCGTGTGGGGTGTGCTCGCCGGTTACGCCCGCCGACTCGTGCCGTCTGCGCAGCAGGGGCGCGCCGTCGCCGCCACGGGGATTGGTCAGCCGATCGCGCTCGCGGCCGGCGTACCGCTGGGGGCGCTGGCCGGATCGGTAGTAGATTGGCGATGGATTTTCGTCGCGATCTCGATCGCGGCCGCTGGCCTCGCTGTCTGGATCGCTGCAGCCGTACCGGATGTGAGTGGTCAACGGCCATCGGCTTACCTGCCCGTGCGTCGGGTGATCCTGCGTCCCGGTATCCGCGCGGTGCTGGTTGTCACACTGCTTTGGGTACTCGCTCACAACATTCTTTACACCTACGTCGCGCCGCTGCTCGCGCCGACAGGGCTGCGACTGGACATCGGTCTCGCCCTGTTTGGTTGCGCCTCATTCATCGGAATCACCGCCGCTGGTCTCGTCATCGACCGGGCACTTCGTTCCTCCGTCATCGGTGCCCTCTCCCTTATGGGAGCAGCATGTCTCGTCCTGGCCAATCCTGGTTTCGGCGCGCTGATGGTCGGTGTCGCGATTGTTGTTTGGGGGTTCAGTTTCGGAGGTGCGCCGGCATCGTTGCAGACCGCTCTCGCTGATCGGGCAGGTGATCACACCGACGCGGCTCAGTCGGTGTTCGTGACAGTGTTCAACACCGCTGTCGCCGGGGGTGGGATCGTCGGTGGTGGGATCCTCGCCATCAGTGCGACACCTTCTGTACTCGCGTGGACGGCGGTGGGGCTGGTGCTCGTGGCTCTCACAGTCGTCACACTCCGACGATGCGCTTTTCCGCCTGGGCGTCGGAACGCTGAATAGTCCCAGGCGACTCGGGTCGGCGGGCCGGCCCGATCCTCCATGGAACAATCCACATCCGCCCGTGTTGAATAGAGCTATGACGGAATTGTGGGTGCAGCGCACCGGAACTCGCCGCTATACCGGTCAGAGCTCGCGTGGTGCGCAGGTGTTGATCGGATCGGAAGATGTCGACGGCGTCTTCACTCCCGGGGAACTCCTCAAGATCGCGCTGGCCGCATGTACCGGTATGTCGTCGGATCTTCCGCTCTCGCGCCGCCTCGGCGATGACTACGACGCCACTGTTCGCGTGAGCGGCGCCGCTGATCGAGAGAATGAGCGCTACCCGCGCCTCGACGAAGTCCTCCAGGTCGACATGTCCGAACTCGACGCCGAGGCGGTGCAACGGCTCCTCGTCGTGGTCGAACGCGCCGTCGACCGTGTGTGCACCGTCGGGCGAACCCTGAAGGCGGGAACCGAGGTCACGCTCTCCATCGAAACGGAGTAGGCGCGATGTCGGCCGAGCAGATCCGGGTGACAGCTTTCGTTCACGGGCATGTGCAGGGGGTCGGATTCCGCTGGTGGACCCGATCTCGAGCATTGGAACTCGGACTGGTCGGTTATGCGGCGAATCAACGTGACGGTCGGGTCCTGGTAGTGGCCGAAGGTGAGCGGACGTCGGTTGACGCGCTGCTGGCGGCACTAAGATCACCGCGGACCCCCGGACGAGTGGATGCAGTCGTCGATCGGTTCGATGACGCTCGCGGCGATCTCGTCGGATTCGTCGAGAAATAGGTCGCGCGACCCGGCGCTACACCACGCCCGACCCGCTGCCTTGGTCCGGGGCGATCACTGCCAGCGGGTAATCTGTACGGTCGTGCACCTCAAAAGCCTGACCCTGAAAGGGTTCAAGTCGTTCGCGTCGTCCACGACGCTGCGCTTTGAACCCGGGATCACGGCTGTGGTCGGCCCAAACGGTTCGGGCAAATCGAATGTGGTCGATGCGTTGACCTGGGTGATGGGCGAGCAAGGCGCTAAAGCGCTCCGCGGCGGAAAGATGGAAGACGTTATCTTCGCCGGAACGTCGGGCCGACCGCCGCTCGGCCGCGCGGAGGTGACTCTGACCATCGACAACTCAGATGGCGCGCTTCCGATCGAGTATTCCGAGGTGTCGGTCACCCGCCGAATGTTCCGGGATGGTGCGGGCGAGTATGAGATCAACGGCAACTCCTGTCGCCTGATGGATGTCCAGGAACTGCTCAGCGACTCCGGCATCGGCCGCGAAATGCATGTCATCGTCGGGCAGGGGCGGTTGGCGGCGATCCTTGAATCTCGGCCCGAGGATCGGCGGGCCTTCATCGAAGAGGCCGCCGGCGTGCTCAAACATCGCAAACGCAAAGAGAAGGCCGTCCGCAAGCTCGACGGCATGCAGGCCAATCTTGCTCGCCTGACCGACCTCACCACCGAACTTCGACGCCAGCTCAAGCCGCTCGGACGTCAGGCCGAGGTCGCGCGCCGAGCGCAGACCGTCCAGGCTGACCTGCGCGATGCCAAACTGCGCCTGGCCGCCGACGACCTGGTGATACGGCGCACGGTGATGGCGGAGCAGACCGCCGAAGAGGACATGCTGCGCGCTCAACAGGACGAAGTCGCCGCCCACCTCGACGCGTTCACGCAAGAGCTGACCGAGCATGAAACGCATCTCGCGCAAGTGACTCCGGCCGCGACCGCGGCCAGTCAGGGGTGGTTCCGACTATCGGCATTAGCCGAACGTGTCGACGCGACGATTCGAATCGCCGCCGATCGCAGTCGCTATCTGAACGAATCGAGTACCCGGCCATCGGGCGCCGATCCCGAGGTGCTCGACCACCAGGCCGATGAAGCCGCCTTGCACGAGGCCGAGTTGGCGGCAGCCGTTGAGATGGCTACCGAGGTACTTGAAGGCGCGAAACTCGAACTCACAGAACGGGAGTCGGCGGCGGTAGATGCCGAACGCGCACATAGTGCGGCGATCGCGGCGGTTGCCGATCGACGAGAAGGGTTGGCGCGCCTGGAGGGGCAGCTAGCCACGTTGCGTACCAGGGCCGATTCCGTTGGCGCCGAAGTGGATCGGTTGACGACCGCTATTGCCGCGGCGCGTGATCGCGCAGCCACCGCCGCGCAGGAAATGGATGCGGTCAGGGCGCGGGTCAGCGAATTCGAAAGCGCCGAACAGGGTCTCGACGAGCATCATGAACGCTCGGTCAGCGCCCTGGAGCGAGCCAATGAACGCGTCACGACCCTGCAGGCGCAAGAACGTGAAACCGAACAACGCATTGCCTCGCTATCCGCGCGTATCGAAGCGTTGGCGGTTGGCTTGGAGCGAGGTGACGGAGGGGCCTGGCTGATGGAGCGCGGCGCTGCCGGCCTGGTGGCGCCACTCTCTGAGTTAATCTCTGTCGCAACAGGTTTCGAGACAGCTATCGCCAGTGCGCTCGGCCCTGCGGTCGATGCGATCGCGACTGTCGATGCGTTGGCCGCAGTTCGTGCGTTGTCGGCGCTCAAGGAGGGCGATGGTGGCCGCGCCGCGCTGATCGTCGGCGGGCTGAGTCCTCGCGAGCGAACGCGGCCGGCACTGCCGGCCGGCGGGCGCTGGGCGACCGAATTGGTCACCTGCCCTGATTCAGTCGCCGGTGCCATCGACGTCCTACTTGGATCAGTGGCGGTGGTGACCACAGCCGACGATGCACTCGCGGTTGTCGCCGCCCATTCTGACGTCCTCGCGGTCACCCGCGATGGTGACCGGGTCGGTGTGGCGACCGTCGATGGCGGGTCATCGCATCGACAGTCCGCCCTGGAAGTGCAGTCCGCGATCGACACCGCCACAACCGAACTCGCCGACGCGCGCCACCGCATCGAAGAAGTTCAGGCTGCCCTGTCGGGTGCACTCACTGAGCAGGAACAGCGGGTCGGCGCCGCAGAAGAAGCGCTTGCGGCCCTTCACGAGTCTGATTCAACGCTTGGCGCGGCTTACGAACAGCTGGCCCGGCTCGGCCATGACGTGCGCGCCGCCGAAGACGAAGCGCAGCGGTTGAATCGCCAGCGCGACAACGCATCTGAGGGCCACGCCGATACCGTCGCGAAAATTGCGACGGCCGAGGAAGACGTTCTGATGGCACAAGCTGTCGCCGACGATCCCGATGCCGTCGAACTGCCTGGCACCGCAGATCGCGAGGCCGCGGCGGCTGCGGTCAGCATCGCACGCGGTGCCGAGATGGAGTCACGGCTGACCCTGCGCACGGCTGAAGAGCGGCTGGCGTCGGTGCGCGGTAAAGCCGATTCATTGCGGCGTGCGGCCCGCAATGAACGCGAGTCGCGCGAACGGGCACGCCGAGCCGACGAGGCGCGACGACAAGGCGCGGCAGTTGCCACGGCCGTCGCGGCAGCAGGGGAGCAGGTCGCTGTCCGACTCGCCGCTGCCGTCGCAGACGCTCAGAGCACCCGTGATCGGCTAGAGCAGATCCGGGTGGAGCGCACCGAGGCACTGAATCTAGTCAAGGAGAAAGTATCTTCGCTGACCGCGCAACTCGATTCGCTTCGAGACACGGTGCATCGTGACGAAGTCGCCAAAGCGCAGGCGGCACTGCGTATTGAACAGCTCGAGGAACAGATTCTCGAGTCCTACGCCATCGCTCCCGACGACCTCATCGCCGAGTACGGCCCGGATGTGCCGATGCCGCCGTCGGCATTGGAGATCACCGAGTATGAAGATGCCAAGGCGCGGGGAGAACTTGTCGTCGCGCCCGCACCGATGCCTTATGACCGACCGACGCAGGAAGCGCGCGCGAAGAAGGCGCAGAAGGATCTCAATACCCTCGGCAAGGTGAATCCGCTCGCGCTCGAAGAATTCGCGGCACTGGAAGAGCGGTACAACTTCCTGTCGGCGCAATTGGAGGATGTTAAAGCCGCCCGTGCCGACCTGCTCGCCGTCGTCGAAGACGTCGATGCCCGGATTCTGCAGGTTTTTACCGAAGCCTATACCGACGTTGAGCGGGAATTCACCCAAGTGTTCGCGACGCTGTTTCCCGGTGGCGAGGGACGCTTGTTCCTCACTGATCCGAGCGACATGCTGACCACCGGAATCGAGGTGGAGGCGCGACCACCGGGGAAGAAGGTCAAACGACTGTCGTTGCTGTCCGGTGGCGAGAAGTCGCTCACCGCGGTTGCAATGCTCGTCGCGATCTTCCGCGCGCGGCCGTCGCCGTTCTACGTGATGGACGAGGTTGAGGCCGCACTCGATGACACCAACTTGCGGCGGTTGATCACCCTGTTCGAGCAGTTGCGTGAGAAGTCGCAGCTGATCGTCATCACGCATCAGAAGCCGACGATGCAAGTAGCCGACGCCCTGTATGGCGTGAGTATGCGCGGCGACGGGATTACGACAGTGATTTCGCAGCGATTGCGCGGCGTCGAACTGTCGGTCCCCATCACTGAGTGAGTCTCCGGCGACATTCGAGTGCCCTGCTGATCCACGACGATCGCGAATCAGCGAGGATTGACCTATGAACAGCTACCTCATCATCGGCATCGTGGTCGCCGTCGTCGTGTTGGTCGCACTGGTCGCAGCTGGCTTGGTGTTGTCCCGGCGCCGTCGAATCTCGTTGTCCGACAACGCGACCCCTGCGGTCAGCGACGATACGAAGGCCCAGCTCGACAAATCAGGCGGGTATGAGACCAACAGTGGCTTTAGCTTCAGCCAAGGTCCGGGAACCGCGGTCGCGGAACCTCCGGCGAAACCGAAGACTCCCGAGCAGCCGACGATTGTTGAAAAGCCGCTGCCGGAACCGGATGCTGAAGTGCCGGTCGTCGACGAGGCAGCCGAGTCGCAGGTCACCGAAGCCACCGGCGAGGATTCCGCGCCAACGGTTGCCGAGCCAACTACTCCGGCCCCCGAAGAACCGGCTGCCGAAGGGCCTGCGATTGCCGAGACTGTTGACGAACCGGCGCCCGACGTCGTCGAGCATGAAACGGTCGTCGAGCAAGAACCGCCCGTCGAATCCGAGACCGTCGCGGAGCCCATCGCTCCCGCGCCGCAAACCCAACTCGACGAGATCGACCCGACCGCGGGGCGGCTGTCTCGTCTGCGCGGTCGGCTGTCGCGGTCACAGGGAGCCATCGGCAAAGGCGTACTGGGACTACTCGGCGGCGGCGACCTCGATGAGGACTCCTGGGAGGAAATAGAGGACACGCTGCTGATGGCGGACCTCGGTACCGCGTCGACGATGGCCGTCGTCGAGAAGCTGCGGACCGAATTGGCGACGAAGAGCGTCCGCAGCGCCGACGATGCCCGCGCACTGCTGCGACGCGTCCTGATCGAACAGCTCCATCCGGAACTGGACCGTTCCGTGCGGGCCCTTCCGCACGACGATCATCCCTCGGTCATTCTCGTCGTCGGAGTGAATGGAACGGGCAAGACAACCACTACTGGCAAATTGGCGCGAGTCCTCGTCGCCGACGGTCGCCGCGTTCTGCTGGGTGCCGCTGACACGTTCCGTGCTGCCGCGGCCGATCAGCTTCAGACCTGGGGTGAACGCGTGGGCGCCGATATCGTGCGCGGTAAGGAACAGGCCGATCCAGCGTCGGTTGCTTTCGACGCCGTAGCTACCGGCATCGATCGCGGCGTCGACGTCGTGATGGTTGATACGGCCGGCCGCCTGCATACCAAGACCGGGCTCATGGACGAACTCGATAAGGTCAAGCGCGTCGTGGAGAAAAAGGCCAAAGTCGATGAGGTACTGCTGGTCCTGGACGCCACCGTCGGGCAGAACGGGCTCGTCCAGGCGCGGGTGTTCGCCGAGGTCGTCGACATCACCGGCGTTGTGCTCACCAAACTCGACGGAACTGCCAAAGGTGGCATCGTCTTCCATGTCCAGGAAGAATTGGGCGTGCCGGTCAAACTGGTAGGCCTCGGCGAAGGTGCCGATGACCTGGCTCCGTTCGAGCCGGAAGCGTTCGTCGACGCGCTGCTGTGAGCTGGATGAGATAGTTCGGGAACAGCGTCAGCCGCTGTCTTGGTGGGTCATGTGAGACTGACGTCTTTGCGGCGTTACCTGGCCGCAACAAAAAACGGCAATTGGTTCACATGGCAGAAACGCGGGTGCACCACCACCGAAACTCCACGACGACAGTCTTTTGAGCAAGCACCGACCCCCGTCCGGTGCGTCGCTCAAGGAGGTTTCCGACCGTGGTTGTGGCTCAAACTGTGCTGGCATTGCCAGATGAATCATTCGGGGTGCCCGATACCGGCAACACCGCGTGGATAATCGCGAGTGCCGCGTTGGTGTTGCTTATGACGCCGGCTCTCGCGTTCTTCTATGGTGGTCTGTCGCGCGGCAAATCCGTGCTGAACATGATGATGATGTCCTTCGGGGCCATCGCCACGGTCAGCGTCGTTTACGTGCTGTGGGGCTTCTCGATGTCGTTCGGCAACGGCATCACCGGCAAGGACGATATCTGGGGAGTCTTCGCAAACCCCTTCGCGCTCTTCGGTTCTGACCAACTCTCCGAAACGAAGGATGTTGTTCAGAACGGTGAAACGGTAACCCAGGTCGTCACCGGTGGACTCACCATCCCGTCGACGGTATTCCTGGCCTTTCAGCTCACCTTCGCGGTGATCACTGTCGCGCTGATCTCCGGCGCTATTGCCGAGCGCGTGAAATTCTCGACCTGGCTCGTCTTCACCGTGCTGTGGGCGACGATCGTGTACTTCCCTCTCTCGCACATGGTTTGGGGCGGCGGCATCATGTCCGGTGCCGAGCGAGGGTTCGCGTCGTGGTTGTTCGGCACGGTCACCGAGGACGGCACTACGAAGGCCGCGGTCCCGCCGATCGACTTTGCTGGCGGAACTGTGGTTCATATCAACGCCGGTATGGCCGGTCTGGTTTTGGTGCTGATCATCGGCAAGCGTCTCGGCTTCGGGAAGACCGCGTTCCGTCCGCACAATATTCCGTTCGTCATGCTTGGCGCTGCACTCCTGTGGTTCGGCTGGTTCGGCTTCAACGCGGGTTCAGAACTGGCTGCCGACGCTACCGCCGGTCTGGTGTGGATCAACACGACCGCCGCGACCGCAGCCGCGATGATCGGCTGGCTGGCGGTGGAGTGGGTACGCGACCGTCACCCGACCAGCGTCGGTGCGGCGTCGGGTGTGGTGGCCGGCCTGGTCGCGATCACGCCCGCATGTGGCGCGCTCACCCCGGTCGGTTCACTCGGACTCGGCGTGATCGCCGGTGTGCTCGCGGCGCTGGCGGTCGGTTTGAAGGCGAAGTTGGGCTACGACGACTCGCTCGACGTCGTCGGGGTGCACCTGGTGGCCGGTCTCTGGGGAACCGTCGCCATCGGGTTGTTCGCCAAGGAGACGGGCTTGTTCTACGGTCATGACCTCAAACAACTCGTGGTCCAGGTGGTCATCGCACTGTTCGCGCTGGTCTTCACCGGCGTACTGACCGCGATCATCGCACTGGTGCTTAAGCCACTCGGCTGGCGCGTGAGTTCCGACGAGGAGGCGCAGGGGATCGACGAGTCCGAGCACGCTGAAACCGCGTACGAATATGCCTAACGCATTCCGAATCCGGCTACTGACTACGCTGAACTTTGTGGAGAGGACCAACTAACTCATGAAACTCATCACCGCAATTGTCAAACCTTTCACCCTCGAGGACGTCAAAGCAGGACTGGAGCAGGCCGGCATCGTCGGCATGACGGTCAGCGAAGTCCAGGGCTACGGGCGGCAGAAGGGACATACCGAGGTATATCGAGGCGCGGAATACTCGGTCGACTTCGTCCCGAAAGTCCGAGTCGAGGTCGTCGTCGACGACTCCGCG
This sequence comes from Gordonia sp. CPCC 205333, assembly GCF_048537885.1. Taxonomy (NCBI): domain Bacteria; kingdom Bacillati; phylum Actinomycetota; class Actinomycetes; order Mycobacteriales; family Gordoniaceae; genus Gordonia; species Gordonia sp. CPCC 205333. The sequence continues at coordinate 228,271 of NZ_JBCLVI010000003.1, forward strand.
GTGGACCGGGTGGTCGACGTGATCGTCGAAGCCGCCCGCACCGGCAAGATCGGTGACGGCAAGGTCTGGGTGTCTCCGGTGGACTCGGTGGTGCGCGTGCGTACCGGCGAGCGTGGCTCAGAGGCGCTATAACCAGTAGAAATCCGACGAGCCGAGAAGGGCAACTTCGATGAGTACCTCCCCAATCGGCTCGGCGAAGGATTTGACGATCGCCCGCCGTAATCTGTTGGAGCGCAACGCGAGTGGCAAACTCGATGCTCCCGGACTGCGGCGGGCGCTCGGCGATCTTTACGAATTCTGGTTGGCGGCCAAGGCAACCGAACTCGGCATAACCGAACGCAGCGGCTTCGCTATCGTCGCCGTTGGCGGTCTTGGACGTCAGGAAGTCGTCCCATATTCGGATCTCGATCTGATCCTGCTGCACGACGACATGAATTCGGATCGGGTGGCCGAAGTCGCCGACGGTCTCTGGTATCCGTTGTGGGACGCCAACATCGGGCTCGACCATAGCGTCCGTACCGTGCCGCAAGCACTCGCGGTGGCCCGTGAGGACGTCAGTGCGGCACTGGGTATGACCGAAGCTCGGCATATCGTGGGCGACGAAGATCTGTCGTCGCTGCTCATCGGTGGCACCCGCCAGCAGTGGCGTACCGAGATCCGACGTCGGCTGCCCGAAGTGATCGCGCACGCACAGGGGCGATGGCAGCGGGCCGGGGATATCGCTCACCGCACCGAACCCGATTTGAAGAACGGTCGCGGCGGACTGCGTGACGTCCAACTCCTCTCGGCTCTCGCGCTCGGTCAGCTGACCGACGGTATGGGTTCGCTGCGGGCTGATTCCCCCGGCGCCGCACCGCAATTGGCGTATGCGCGCCTCCTCGACATTCGTACCGAATTACATCGGATCGCGGGTCGGGCCCGTGAGCAGGTGCGGGCGCAAGATGCCGATGAGATCGGTGCAGCGCTACGCGTCGGCGATCGATTCGACCTGTCGCGGGTGATCAGTGACGCGTCGCGAACCATTACCTATTCACTCGAAGTCGGTATTCGCACGGCGAGTAACGCAGTCCCGCGACGCAGTCTGGCGGCGTTGCGACGTACTCCGATCAGACGACCACTCGACGAGGGAGTCGTCGAGCACCACGGTGAAATAGTCTTGGCGCGTAACGCGATTCCGAGTCGCGACCCCGGTCTGGTGCTACGCGTCGCGTCGGCGTCGGCTCGCACCGGCTTGCCCATCGGGGCGTCGACGCTGGGGCGGCTGGCTGATTTCGCCCCCGAACTGCGCGCCCCATGGTCGGCCGAGGCACGTGCTGATCTGTTGGGGCTACTGTCCACCGGACATCGGATTCTGGGGCCTATCGAAGCGCTCGACCGCACCGGGCTCTGGGGGCGATTGCTGCCGGAATGGGGTGCGGTGCGCGATCTTCCGCCGCGTGACGCCATCCATACCTGGACCGTCGACCGGCACCTGGTGGAGACCGTCGCATACGCGGCGACGATGACCACCCGAGTCTCCAGACCTGATCTGCTGCTTCTCGGCGCACTCATCCACGACCTCGGCAAAGGGCGAGAAGCCGACCACAGCGTCGTCGGCGCGGAACTAGCGGTCGCCATCGGTCAGCGAATGGGGTTGTGGCCGCAGGACACTGAAACACTCGCGGCGATCGTTCGGCACCACCTGCTGTTGCCGCAGATCGCGACGCGGCGTGACCTCGCCGACCCGGCTACCGCAGCCGAGGTGGCTTACAAACTCGGCCACGACCGCCAACTGCTCGAATTGCTCGCGGTGCTCGCCGAGGCCGATTCGCGCGCAACCGGGCCCGGTGTGTGGGGTGACTGGAAGGCGTCGCTGATCGGTGAACTGGTCCGACGGACCGGCGCGCTGATCGAAGGCGATACGCCGATCGAACCCGAAGAGTTGTCGGCCGACCATCGAAGCCTGGCCGAAGCCGGTGGGTTCGCGGTCACTCTCACGGCGGCTCCCGACGGTCCGCACACTTTCGTGGTCACGATGGTGGCGCCGGACAGTCGGGGCTTGTTATCGAGGATGGCCGGGGTACTGGCACTGAGCGGACTGCGGGTATTGGCCGCGACGGTCGCGGGCCACGCGGGCAGCGCGGTCAACACATTCCGGGTCGTCCCGCGTTTCGGCGAGCCGCCGCAGGATGCGGTGCTGCGGCAGCAGCTGATCTCGGCGGTGCAGGGTAAGACCGACGTCGCCGGCCGGCTCGCGGAGCGCGCGGCCGCCGAAGAACCCAACCGTGTCGGCGTCGACAAGACGGAAGGTTTGCCCGCGCTCTTCGGTGTCGCGCCGCCACGAGTGACATGGTCCGAGACGCATTCCGACGTCGTGGTGATGGAATTGCGGGCCGCCGATGCGGTCGGACTCCTGAGCAAGGTGACCGCGATTATCGAGCGGCACGGCGGGGAAGTGGTGTGGGCCAAAGCTACAACGCTCGGCGGTACCGTCGTGGACAGTTTTGGCCTACGACTGAGCGGCGATGGTAATGGCGACAGAGCGGGGATCGCGACCGAAGTGGTCGCGGCCACGGCACTGCCGTCGATACCGTCTGCTGATGAACAAGAGTCCGCAGACCGACACTGACGGCGCCACAGACCTAGCGCTCACGTAGCCTAGGGGAATGTTTGATTCGCTGTCCGACCGCTTGACCGGCGTACTCTCCGACCTGCGGGGTAAGGGGCGTCTGTCCGACGCCGACATCGACCGGACCTGCCGGGAGATCCGTCTGGCGTTGCTGGAAGCCGATGTCGCACTGCCGGTGGTCCGTACCTTCATCGCCAAGATCAAGGAGCGCGCGAAGGGGGCCGAAGTTTCCGCGGCGCTCAATCCGGCTCAGCAGGTCGTCAAGATCGTCAACGAAGAACTAGTCGGCATTCTCGGCGGCGAGACTCGTCGAATCACGTTGGCCAAGACCCCGCCGACGGTGATCATGCTCGCTGGCTTGCAAGGCGCGGGTAAGACCACGCTCGCCGGAAAACTCGGCAACTGGTTGATCAAGCAGGGGCACACCCCGCTGCTCGTCGCGTGTGACCTGCAACGTCCGGGTGCCGTATCGCAGTTGCAGATCGTGGGCGAGCGTGCCGGTGTACCCGTGTTCGCTCCGCATCCGGGGACCAGCGTCGGTGGCGAGGGCGCGCTTGGTGTCAGTTCGGGCGATCCGGTCGCCGTCGCACGCGCCGGAGTCGAGCAGGCCCGCACCGACCAGCGCGACGTCGTCGTGATCGACACCGCTGGCCGCCTTGGTCTCGACGACGAGTTGATGCGTCAGGCATCGGATATCCGCGCCGCGACCGAACCCGACGAAGTTCTGTTCGTCGTCGATGCGATGATCGGTCAAGACGCGGTGACCACCGCCGAGGCATTCCAAAGCGGTGTCGGCTTTACCGGTGTCGTACTGACCAAGCTCGACGGCGATGCGCGTGGCGGTGCCGCACTCTCAGTGCGCGAAGTGACCGGTCAGCCCATCATGTTCGCTTCGTCGGGGGAGAAACTCGACGACTTCGATGTCTTCCACCCGGACCGGATGGCTAGCCGGATCCTCGGTATGGGCGATGTGCTCTCGCTTATCGAGCAGGCTGAAACCCATTGGGACGCACAGCAAGCCGAGGAAGCCGCGCAGAAGATCGTCGGTGGAGACCTCACCTTAGAAGACTTCCTCGAACAAATGCTGATGATCCGGAAGATGGGGCCAATCGGCAACATCCTCGGCATGCTGCCCGGCGCCGGTCAGATGAAAGACGCGTTGGCCGCCGTCGACGACAAGCAACTCGATCGGGTGCAGGCGATTATCCGCGGTATGACACCGGATGAGCGGGCCAACCCGAAGATGATCAATGCCTCCCGCCGGTTGCGGATCGCCAACGGTTCGGGAGTCACAGTCACTGACGTCAATCAGCTTGTCGATCGATTCTTCGAGGCGCGCAAGATGATGTCGCAGATGTCCGGCCGGATGGGAATGGGCGGCGTCAACCGCAAATCCAACCGGAAGAACAAGGGTAAAGGCAAGAAGGGGCGCGGAAAGAACCGCGGACCGACCGCGCCGAAGGCGCGCGGCGGCTTCCCGGGGATGCCGGGGATGCCAGCTGGTTTTCCCGACCTGTCGAATATGCCGGCGGGACTCGACGAGTTGCCACCCGGCCTTGAGGGCATCGACCTCAACAATCTCGACGTGTCGAAATTCGCACCTAAGAAGAAGTAGCACAACACTTTCAGCGGAGGCCGACAACGATGACCGTCACCGACGTCAGCGTGCGCCACTATCGCGGCCGTGATCCGTTCACCGGCGAGCCGATCGAATTGTGGGTGCACGACGGGATCATCTCTCGTGACGTGGTGGCCGGCGCGGTCACAGTCGCCGAGGACGCGTGGCTCATCCCCGGCTTGGTAGACGCCCACAACCATGTGGGAATCGCGCCGGGCCTGGGAGTCACCATCGAGCAAGCACGTGCTTCGGCCTACGCAGACGCCAAGGCCGGCACCTTGCTGATCCGAGAGGTCGGGTCGCCGTTGGATACTCATCCACTTGACTCGGATCCGTTGTGTCCCAGGTTTATTCGATCAGGAAAGCATATCGCCCGGCCAAAGAGATATCTGCGCGATTACGGCGTCGATCTGGCTGATCCCGATCAGCTGGCCGCCGAGGTCGCTCGTCAAGCGGCCGACGGCGACGGTTGGGTGAAGATCGTGGGCGATTGGATCGACCGGGAGGTCGGTGACCTGGCGCCGCTGTGGACGGCGACGCAGTTGACCGCAGCGGTTACCGCGGCCCACAATGCCGGTGCGCGGATTACCGCCCACGTATTCGGAACCGCGGCGCTCGATGAACTGATCGACGCGGGCGTTGACTGCATCGAACATGGAACCGGCTTGCGCGGCGACCACATCGACAAGCTGGTGGAACAGTCGATTGCGTTGGTGCCCACCGCGATTCAAGTGGAGAACTTTCCGTCGATCGCAGACGGGGCCGACCGGTTTCCGGCGTACCAGGCAAATATGCGCGCGTTATACGGCGGTGCTCGCGATGTCTTCGGTGCCGCCCGCGAGGCAGGGGTACAGATGTTCGCGGGTACTGACGCCGGCGGGTTCGTCGGGCACGGTCGAATTGTCGATGAGATCGAGGCGATGGCCGCGTTGGGATTCGGGATTCGCGACGCACTGTGGCGGGCCACCGTCGCGCCTCGACGCTGGCTCGGCGCCGGGCTGCTCGATGACGGCGACCGCGCGGACTTTCTGGTGCTTGACGCCGACCCGATCGCCGATCCGTCAACACTGCGGCGACCCGCTTCGGTGGTGAGTTCGGGTCAGGTCGTGGAGTGACTCCGGAGGGCTCCTGCCTGAAACTCCTGAACCGCGTCGGTGCCGTCGATGATCCGGGACCGGCGAGCCTCGAATGATGCCGAATGCAGGATCTGAATATTCGATTGCGGCATCATCCCAAAGTGGTAATAGCACTCTCCAGCGTTGCGGGGCGGGTGAATCTTATGGGGGGAACCAGTTGGTCACTGAGCGGCCGGTTTCAGGGGCCGCAGTTGAAGTCGGTGTCAACGTTGGTGCGGTTACCCCGCGTGGGGTGGGGTAACCCCACACCAGAGTTCGCGCATTTAGCTTTCTCGCGGCTGATCTGGCAGAATTGGCCGCTGGTTCGTCGGTCGCGGTTACGCGCCGCCCGACGGTCACACCACCAAGTACCGCAAAACCGGGCCCGCCGACTGGCGGCGTCGCTGAATTGCGCCGTGACCAAAGAGGAAACACATGGCTGTAAAAATCAAACTCACCCGACTGGGCAAGATCCGCAACCCCCAGTACCGGATCGTCGTTGCCGATTCGCGTACCCGTCGTAACGGACGCGCTATCGAGACGATCGGCAAGTACCACCCGAAGGAAGAGCCCAGCCTGATCGAGGTTGACTCCGAGCGCGCGCAGTACTGGCTGGGCGTCGGCGCACAGCCGACCGAGCCGGTCGCCGCGATCCTCAAGGTGACCGGAGACTGGCAGAAGTTCAAGGGGCTGCCGGGCGCCGAGGGCACCCTGAAGGTCAAGGAGCCCAAGACCAGCAAGCTCGACCTGTTCAACGCGGCTCTCGCTGCCGCCGACAACGAGCCGGTCGCCGCTGCTACCACCGAAAAGAAGAAGAAGGCCCCCAAGAAGGACGAGGCAGTCGACGAAGCCAAGGCCGACGAGCCTGCCGCAGAGGCCACCACCGAGGGTGACAAGGCCGACGCGTGAGCGCAGTCGTCGCTGATGCCGTCGAACATCTCGTTCGCGGTATCGTCTCTAATCCCGACGACGTTCGTGTCGAAATGATCACTGGTCGCCGTGGCCGAATGGTCGAGGTGCATGTCCACCCCGACGACCTCGGTAAGGTGATCGGCCGCAACGGCCGCACTGCGACCGCGCTGCGTACTTTAGTGGGTGGCATCGGTGGTCGTGGTGTCCGCGTCGACATTGTCGATACCGACCGCTGACGCGAACTTAGAGACTTCAGTGGATCTCGTCATTGGTCGCGTGGTGAAATCCCACGGCATACGAGGCGAGATTGTCGTCGATGTCCGCACCGACGACCCTGACAGTCGTTTCGCGAAAGGCGTGACGCTGCGCGGTCGCGCACCGCGCGGCGGTGGCGAAAGTAGCTATACGGTGGCAGCCGCCCGGAATCATTCCGGGCGGCTGTTGCTGTCCCTCAAGGAAGTTGCCGACCGGGGCACCGCCGACGCTATGCGCGGTGTGCTGTTCCTTATCGACACCGCTGAAGTGTCATCGGGCGATGATCCCGACGAGTTCTACGACCACGAAATCGAGGGCGCGGTCGTCGTGACCGTTAACGGCGATGGCGTCGGTGTCGTCGAATCGGTTCTGCATCTGGGTACGTCGGATCTGTTGTCGGTGCGCGCCGCCGACGGTAGGGAACTGTTGATCCCGTTCGTCGCGGACATCGTGCCCGAAGTGTCCGCCGCGCGGATCGTGATCGATCCACCTGATGGTCTGCTCAATCCTGAGCAGTGGTGACCGGGATGGCTGACTCGATCGACACGTCACCCCGGTTGCAGATAGACGTTGTCTCGATTTTTCCCGAGTACCTGCAACCACTGCGAGCTGCCTTGCTGGGCAAGGCAATTGACCGCGGGTTACTCGACGTTTCGGTTCACGATCTGCGCGACTGGGCTTCGGACGTCCATCGCAGCGTCGACGATTCACCGTATGGCGGCGGGCCGGGCATGGTCATGAAGCCGGAGGTGTGGGGTCCGTGCCTCGATGAGGTATGTCCCGACGACGCGTTGCTGGTGGTTCCGACACCGGCCGGAGTTCCGTTTGTCCAAGCCACTGCCCAGCGGTGGAGTAAAGAATCCCACCTGGTTTTCGCGTGCGGACGCTACGAGGGGATCGATCAGCGCGTTTTCGACGACGCGACGCGACGCGTACGGGTCGAAGAGGTCTCAATCGGCGACTTTGTGCTGATCGGTGGTGAGGTCGCGGTGCTGGCGATGGTCGAGGCGACGGTCCGCTTGATGCCAGGTGTGCTGGGAAATCCGGCGTCGCATCAGGAGGATTCATTCTCCGACGGCCTCCTAGAAGGCCCGTCGTACACCCGCCCGGAAACATGGCGCGGATTGTCGGTGCCCCCGGTACTACTCAGCGGAGATCACGCGAAGGTGGCGCAGTGGCGCCACGAACAGGCTGTTGCGCGCACGATCGAACGCAGGCCAGATCTGTTGTAGCGGCCCGGTCCGCGGCCGACGACTTCGACTAGGGATGATGCCGGATCGCTACGTCTATACGACCGCGCGCAGTGCTGTGGCGGCGCCGGCGATGACGAGGGGGATTGCGAGCATCGTCGCCAGACCGGCCACGCTAAGTTGTTCGCGTACGTGGTATTTGTAGTCGCCCCAACCTTCGCCGTCTTCAGTCCCGGGCACGTGCTGAATTCTGGGAGTGAAATGGTGCGCGAACATAGGCAACCTATCTTGAGGGAATATCGGTACCGACGTCGAGGCGGCCGGTGGCGCCCACTAGCCCGGCGAAGCCCTTGGAGCTATCCATCGACCGGCGTGGACACCACAGTGAGTGCTGTGCCTGCGGCGCAGGTACGGCGGAATCGACTGCTACATCTGTTGTAGCGCAGCATCTTTCAGTCAATTCCGCATGCTGGTACACGATGCGTGTCACGCTTACGCCCAGCACTTCACGTAGGGGGCGACGACATTGGGTGGACATCGATTGCGGGCAGAATTATCGCGCCAACGCGACGAACTAGACCGGATCGCGCGGTCGGTCGAACAACTGACTGCAGAGGCGGCGAGCCCCGACCATCTGGTGGCGATTGAGATCAACGCGCGGGGGCTACTCACGGGCCTCCGTATTGAGCCTGCGGTGTTTCGCCGATATCGAGCTGATCAACTTGCGGCCGAGGTTGTTCGCCTCGTCGGGTTGGCGGACCGCAAGATCGCCGCGATACGGAACCAAACGATCGCGGCGACCGTCCAATCCTTGAGCGACTACTCAGGCGATCAGGGGGAATGACGATGTCGGCCGATCCGATGATTCACGACTTGACCGAATGGCGGGCAGCGGCCGATCGGGCGGTCGCACTACGAGACGATCTCACCGCGCTCACCGACGGCCTCAGTGGGAACGCACGAGAAAGGATCGTGAAAGTCGGCGGAGATCTTGCACGGTCCGGCATCGAGACCCTAGTCGACGGCTTGGTGGCCAACCTGCGATCATCTAGGACCAAGTTGGATATCTATGTCGGGATTCTTGGGCGATCAAGCAGCCTAATCGCTGCGGCTGATGGCGATCATCTGATGCCAACGGCCGCCGCACGTGGACTGAACGCCTCGTGGAATATTGTTGGGGCGCTGTATGATTCGCCGCTACTCGGTGATGCTGAAAAGCAGCCCTCGATCGTCGCCGCGCTCTGCCCGGACATATGGCCGACGGCTGATGTCGCGGGCATGCGGTGTGCCACCACGGCGTTGCGTCGCGATGCGAGACGTCTTGCGGCGGCCGTGGATCGGCTAGCGCAACCGTTGGCAATTTCACGAGGGCGTGCGGCCGGGGCATTGACAGCGCAGGCCACCTATATGGCTGGTCCACGTCTGGTCGGGGATTCGGTGCGGGCGATGATCGTCGCTTCCGACGCGCTCGACGCTTACGCCATCGCCGCATCGCACACGCGGGACGACATGCGGACCATCGCCGCGCGGGTGGAGTGCGATCAGGCTCGCGGCAGGGTGTTGAGCGCGTTCGGTGCGGAACCAGCGTTGGTGGAGCCCGCCGCAGCGGGACGGCTGGCATTGGCGGCATCGGGTGAGGACTACCGCACCCGCGTCGATGACATTGGGCGACGGCACGCTGAACAGTTGGGCAATGCGGGGTCTGGGGCGAGCACCCCACCGTTGTCAGTCGGAGCCCTGAGTGGAGTTGTCGGTGCGGGCGCAGTCGGCGGTATGCCCGCGAGTGCGATGTCGCGTCGTCGCGAGCAGGGCGCCGGGACGACGATCGATACGGTCGCGATCGGACGTCGTGTGCGTGAGTTGGCTGGGCTCTTGCCCCTCAAGACGGACGTGCGAATGGCAGTCGGGCTTGCCGTGGCCGACACAGGTGACCAGATAAGAGTGGTCGCGACCAGCGACGACCACGACTACTTACGCTCGGGCGTCACCCTCGGGTCAGGCGAATGGTTTGTCGGGCGCGGGGAAGCGCCAGAATTCTCGCTGCTCGAGTTATGCGCCCAGGTCGGTGGCCAATTGGTGGCAATCGCCTCAACGACACCACCGTCGGAATCGGTTCGAGAAAGATTGAGTGCTCAGCGAGTGCGCGTCGTCGAATAGCAGTCCACTAAGCGATTTCGCCTCGACGGGGTGTTTCTGGCACAATAGACGGGTTGCTCGGAGCCGCCCACCCTTCGTGGGCCGCGCCGGGCTGCGCACTGACACGGAGCACGAACCGGTCGACGCCCGCTGCCTCGCAGAAGGGAACGCCAGGTTCCTCTACTCACGCAAACGCCAGAACAGGATCAAACACCGCAATGAACACTCTCGATTTTCTCGACAAACAGTCGCTGCGCGACGACATTCCGGCCTTCGGCGCTGGCGATACCCTCGACGTTCACGTGAAGGTGATCGAAGGCTCCAAAGAGCGCGTCCAGGTGTTCAAGGGCGTCGTGATCCGCCGCCAGGGCGGTGGCATCCGCGAGACCTTCACCGTCCGCAAGGTGTCCTTCGGCGTCGGCGTTGAGCGTACCTTCCCGGTGCACAGCCCCAACATCGCCAAAATCGACGTTCTCACCCGTGGAGACGTGCGTCGCGCCAAGCTGTACTACGTCCGCGACCTGCGCGGCAAGGCAGCCAAGATCAAAGAGAAGCGCTGACCCGACTACGCTGGCGTCGTGGCTAATTCACACGGCAAGCATTCTTCCGACGGCGAACACCCCGTGGCGAGCGATCCGCACGCCCGGGGTGTTGCTGACGGTGGAGGCGACTTGACCGCAGATACCGGAGATTCCGCGGACTCGACCGCGAAACCATGGCATACCAAAGACGATGCCAACGGCGAGGGTAAAGGCAAGCGCAAGGGAAGCTCGTTTCTTCGGGAAACGGTTATCATCGTCGGCTCGGTGCTCGTCGTTATGTTCGTGCTGACCACCTTCATCGGCCGTCAGTACGTGATTCCCTCGGAATCGATGGAGTCGACCCTGCACGGCTGCACGGGATGTTCCAACGACCGGATTGTGATCGACAAGCTCGCATACCGATTCGGTGACCCGAAGCCGGGCGACGTCGTCGTGTTCAAAGTTCCCGATTCGTGGGATGAGCCGTATCTATCCACCCGATCATCGAACGCGGTGGTTCACAAGATTCAAGATGTGTTGTCCTGGTTCGGGTTCGCGCCTCCCGACGAGAACGACTACGTGAAGCGAGTGATCGCGGTCGGTGGTCAGACGGTGTCGTGTCGCAATGCCGACGGCGTCGGCGTGACAGTCGACGGCAAAGCGCTGCGCGAGCCGTATATCGACATGTCCTTGCAGAATCCCAGCTCGGGCAGTTGTCTTGGTCCCGATTTTGGGCCGTACAAGATCCCAACCGATGCGGTGTGGGTGATGGGCGACAATCGCACCAATTCGTCGGATTCGCGTTACCACATGAATGACGACCCCGCGACGATCGAACCAGATTACAAGTCCGGCGGTTCGGTTCCAGTCGCCGATATCCGCGGCAAAGTGCGCACCATCATCTTCCCGTTTTCGCGGATGGGCGGTGTCGGCTCGATCAACCCGCAGCAATGAGTAGCGGAGTGTCGAAAGTCGTTGTTGGCCGGGGCGATCGATGGCCGCCGCGGTCTCCGGTGCGCCGTGCGGCGAGCCTTCGTACATTCGAATTCGCGTTGCACCGCAACGGTTTGGGGCCAGTTGCCGGCGTTGACGAAGCCGGTCGGGGCGCATGTGCCGGACCGCTGGTGGTCGCTGCCTGCGTTCTCAAACCGACGCAACTGGCGTCGTTGGCCGATCTCGATGACTCGAAAAAGCTGTCGGAGAAGACTCGCGAGGTCCTGTATCGCTCAGTGACAAAGTATGCACTGTCCTATAGCGCAGTGGTGATTCCAGCAGCTGAGATCGATCGGATAGGTATCCACGTCGCGAATATCGAAGGGATGCGGCGTGCCATCAGTGGTCTCGACGTCAGTCCGGGCTACGTGTTGTCCGACGGCTTCACCGTACCCGGCCTGACCGCGCCTTCATTGCCGGTGATCGGCGGTGACGGGGCGGCTGCGTGTATCGCCGGCGCCAGTATCATCGCCAAGGTGACACGCGACCGGATCATGAAGGCAATGGATGACGACTTTCCCGGGTATTCCTTCGCAGTACACAAGGGCTACAGCACGGGCTTGCATATGGACAGTCTGGATCGACTCGGACCGTGTCGGGAGCATCGAATGTCGTACCGGAACGTCGCCGCGCGGGCCGCGGGAACGCCGAAGTAGGGTAGAGCGAGTTATGCGACGGGAGATGTGTGAATGAGCGCTGAGGACCTCGAGAAGTATGAAACCGAGATGGAACTCTCGCTTTATCGTGAGTACAAGGACATCGTCGGACAGTTCACCTATGTGGTCGAGACTGAGCGGCGCTTCTACCTGGCGAATTCGGTTGAACTGTTACCTCGGAACGCTGATGGTGAAGTCTATTTCGAGCTACGGATGAGTGACGCCTGGGTGTGGGATATGTATCGGCCGGCGCGGTTCGTCAAGCAGGTCCGGGTGGTCACATTCAAAGACGTCAACGTCGAAGAGTTGGAAAAACCAGAACTGCGGTTGCCGGAAAACTGATTTCGGCCAGTACGTCCGCCTGCGCGTGGCGATGGACAGGGGGAGCGCCGGGGCCTGGACCGGTACATATGGTCGACGTGTCTGCGGTCGCGGGGGCAGATGTCCGTGGTCGTGTGGTACCGGACGGTCCGTTTCCCAGCTTGTTATATGCGAGGGGGTCGAGCCGCTCGTCGAGTCGCAGCCGTATTTCGACGACCTGAACTTGCAGCCGTTTAGCAACGCGATTGCCGCTAACGTGATGCTCCGGCCGTATTACTGTACGCCTACAGATCCTGCGTCAATAGCATTGCGGCACAGTATCTTTCGTGATCTCGATGCGAACAGCCGGTTGGTTGGCGTCGTCGAGGCATTTCTTGCCGGGGTGGACGAGACGAGGCGCCTGATGGCGCTGTCGGCGAAGGTTCACAACCGATTCGAAGCGATGGGCTGGCATCTGGCGGCGGCCGAGAGCTACCTGGGCGTGGTCCAGCGATTCGTTGCTGGATTCATTGCGGCACAACCTCAATCGGCGTCTTTGAGTGAGCTGACGTCCCGACTCAGCGGATATATCGGTCAAGGCAACCACGCCGCGCCCGATCCGTTTTCGACGCGCTTTGCCGGCCTGATTTGGTGGGATCGGGGCCGATGGAGACGAGTTGCGGTGCGGATCTGTATCGAGCGGTTTTCGGCGTTGACTTGCCGGCCGGATGAGTTCTATGCCCGGTGTAATCTCCGGTCCGGCGGTGTGATCAGCGGAATTCTGTAGGTTGCTGAGGCACTCGGGTCGCATTGTGGCTGGCATCTGTCTGCCGGTTGCCATCGAGGGGAGATCTCCCTTGGCCGCCGTGGACCGGCAGTTCGAATCGAATTCGGTTGGCAGGAATTGCTTTGCACAGGTTCACGATTGTCCACAGTTCTCTCCCTCAAGGCTCGCGGACTGGGTGAGCTGATATCAGGCCCTGCCACGGTTATGGCATGGGGAGTAGTCAGAGGCCGAAGCCGAATCGGCGGGGCCAGATCGGCCAACTCGGCGAAGAGATCGCCGCCGCTCAGTGCAAAGAACTGGGATGGACTGTGCTGGAACGCAACTGGCGCAATCGTTATGGCGAATTGGATATCATCGCGGCCGACGGCGCCGGTCTGATCGTCGTCGAAGTGAAGACTCGATCGACCGATAAGTTCGGCGACGCCGCGCAGGCTGTCACAGCGGCGAAACTGTCCAGAATGCGGAAGTTGACGCGCATGTGGTTGGCTGCGCAGGACAGACACTGGACGTCGATCCGATTCGATGTGATTGCGGTGCAGCTGAATCTGTCCGCACCGCCGGATGGGCACCCCGTCGAAATCCGCCACCACCGCGGCGTATACGTGTAGGCGGCGACATGACACTGGGCAAGTCCTATGCGGTGGGGCTTAACGCATTCTCGGCAACCGTCGTTGAAGTGCAAGCGAATGTGGGGCAGGGACTGCCCGGAGTGACGGTAGGCGGCAACGTCGACGGTGGCATTCGCGAGTCGCGTGAGCGCATCCGCGCAGCGGTGACAAACTCCGGGCACAAGGTCCCCGACCAGAAGATCACCATCATGCTGTTCCCCGCCGACCTGCCAAAGTCGGGCTCGCGATTCGATCTGGCGATGGCATTGGCCATCATCGCCGCGGGGGGAGAGGTCGACGAAGCGAAACTGGCCTCGACCGCATTCATCGGAGAGTTGGCCCTCGACGGCCGGATCCGACCAGTCCGCGGCGTGTTGCCATCGGTCATCGAGGCAAGACGTGCCGGGTATCCACGAGTTGTGGTCCCCCGGGCGAATGCCGCTGAGGCCGTGCTGATTTCGGATATCGAAGTCGGCAGTGCGCAATCATTGTCCGAGGTGCTTGCCTGGCTGGCCGATGACCGGATACTCGACACCGCGATTGATGCTGCGCCGCCCGAGTCAGCACTGGTTCCCGACCTCGCCGACGTCGTGGGACAGTCGGAGGCGCGGTACGCGTTGGAAATTGCGGCGGCCGGGGCACACCATCTGCTGATGACGGGTCCGCCGGGGATTGGGAAGACGATGCTGGCCAGGCGATTACCGGGAATTCTGCCATCGCTTGGCACCGAGGAATCGTTGGAGGTCACCGCGATTCACTCAATAGCCGGCACCCTGCCGACAAAGAATCCACTGATCACCGAGCCGCCATTCATCGCTCCGCACCACTCGACGTCGATCACCGCGCTGCTCGGTGGCGGCACGGGTATGGCCGCACCCGGAGCCGTATCGCGAGCCCACCGCGGTGTGCTGTTTCTTGACGAGTGCGCCGAGATGGGGGCGAAAGTCCTTGACTCCCTGCGCCAACCGATAGAAGAGGGAGAAGTTCGCGTGGCGCGACGAGATGGCGAGGCCAACTATCCGTCGAGGTTTCAATTGGTACTGGCAGCGAATCCCTGCGCGTGCGCGCCAGCTCACGACGTCGACTGCATATGTTCGGCGATCAGTCGTCGGCGCTATCTCGGGAAGCTGTCCGGTCCGCTCATGGACCGTGTCGACATCCGAATTCGGATGGAGCCACCGGGCAATACCGCATTGATGACCGACCTCGGTGAGTCAAGCGCCGCGGTCCGTACGCGTGTTGTTGAAGCTCGCTCGGCTGCCGCGCGACGTTGGGCCGAATTCGGTTGGCTGACCAACGGCGAAGTACCTGGATCGATACTACGACAACAGTTTCGGTTGCCGCCCGGCGTATTGCGTCCGGTGGAACTGTTCCTCCGCGATGGTCGGGTAACCGCGCGTGGTGCCGATCGGGCGCTGCGCCTGGCCTGGACCCTCACCGATCTGAAAGGTGCGGAGCAACCGACCGAAGACGATGTGGCACAGGCATTGTTGTTCCGTGACCGGGGAGGCTATCGATGAGTGCGTACAGCCTGGAGCTCCGTGCGTGGGCGTATCTGGCAAGAGTCGCCGAGCCGCCCGGTGGCCCACTGCGGATGCTCGTAGAGGAAATCGGTGTGGTCGATGCGGCGCGCGCGGTGCGACGACGCGCGATGCCGCCGGGCTATGACGACGTGCTGGGGCTCACGCAGGCTAGGCACGAATCTGACTGCGAGATAAGCGATCTCGACGCGGCTGCACGGGTCGGGGCTCGGTTGGTGACCCCCGACGACGACGAGTGGCCGGGATGGTCACTGATGTCGTTGGCGCAGGCCGACACGGCCGCACGCGGCGGACCGCCACTGGTGCTGTGGGCGCGAGGCCCGGGGCAGATGAACGCGGTTGCGAATTGTTCAGTGGCGCTTGTAGGTTCACGTGCGGCGAGCAACTATGGCGAATATGTCGTGGCGTCATTGGCGGCGGGCGTGGTGGCAGAGGGATGCGCGGTAGTGTCCGGCGGTGCATATGGAATCGATGGTGCGGCCCACCGGTCGGTTCTGGCGTCGGGCGGCCTTACCGCGGCGGTATTGGCGTGCGGTATCGATCGCGACTATCCGGCCGGACACTCGCAACTACTAACGCAAATCGCGAACTCGGGAGTGACGATCAGCGAATACCCGCCTGGCACAACGGCTGCGAAGCACCGGTTCTTGACGCGCAACAGGCTGGTCGCGGCATTGTCGTCGGTGGTGGTCGTGGTGGAGGCGGGACGTAGGAGCGGCGCCGCGAATACCGCGGCGTGGGCGCGCAAACTTGGACGGCCGCTCGGTGCGGTGCCAGGTCCGGTGACGTCGGCTATGTCGGTCGGCTGTCACCGAATGGTCGCCGATGGATTGGCGGCTTTGGTGACTACGGCGTCGGAGGTGATGTCACTGGTGCGGCCCGACGGACAGGGTGGTTCCAACGAGAGTCCGAAACGGGTGACGGATACGTTGAGCTCGGCACAGAGACGGGTGCACGACGCTATTCCGGGGCGCGGGTCGGCAACTGTCGAGGAGATTGCCTACGCCGCGGCAATCGAGGTGTCGGCCGTGCGATCGGCCCTGGCCACGCTGGATGTCGCGGGGCTGGTGGTGCCCAGCGAAGGCGGGTGGAGGTTGGTGTAGGCAGCCGTGATCGACGCGCGCCGATGGTGCGTAGGAGTTGGGTACGCACGATCGGAGTAGCGTCGCAGCCATGCAACGGTTCTGGGGAGTTCTCTGTGCATTGACTGTGGCCGCGTGCGCGATGGTGGCTGTCACGCCATCAGCGAATGCCGCGACGGCAGGTTCGGTTATTCGCGTTGAGGCGCTGCCACGCCTGGAGCTGCCTGCAGCCGCGGCTCGGGGTGTTCGCCTTCTCTACGAGACGCGTGATCAGAATGGTCGGCCGGCCCGCTCCTACGGCGCTGTCTATTACCCGCGCGGCAGTGCTCCGGCCGGCGGTTGGAAGGTTGTTTCGTGGGCGCACGGCACCAGCGGAATTGCAGAAGACTGCGCGCCGAGCCGGTCCGCCGGCTCAGAGCGAGATCTGTTAGAACCAACGATCGGGGCCGCGCTCAAAGCCGGATACGTCGTTGTCGCAACGGATTACATCGGGCTAGGCGGTGGGAGTCGGCCCGAGTACTTGGGCGGTCGGTCCGAAGGGCATTCCGTGTTGGACATGGTCCGCGCGGCGCGACACAACGACGCCAGAATCTCCAAAGCGTGGGTGTCGCTTGGACATTCGCAGGGGGGGCATGCCGCGTTGTGGGGTGCGTGGCTGTCTCATAACTATGCCCCCGAGCTCGACCTTCGCGGCACCGTGCCACTTGCCCCGGCCTCGCATATCGAGTTGATGTTCTCCGCATTCGGACCGTATATTCCGGCAAACAGCACCCTCAACGGATTCGGTGGACTGGGGCTCTATGCGATCAACGGTCTCGACGCCGCACGACCTGAGCTGAAGATTCTCGACTACCTGAGCCCTACCGGACGTGCGCTCGCCCAGCGGGTCAAGTCGATGTGTGTATTCGACTTGAACCGGCTGTTCGCACATCGACCACTTGGTTCGCTGTTCGCCAAACCCCTGGCGAATCCTGCCGTGTCGGCCGCGTTGCGCGATTACATGGCCGTTCCGACGACGGGCTGGACGGTCCCGGTTCGCATCCAACAGGGAACGAGTGACGAGACCGTGTTCTTCCCGGTAACCGCAGCGCTCGTCGCCGAACTGAAAGTCGGCGGCGCGGGTGTTTCCCTGGTTCCCTACAGCGGGGCCAATCACATGCAAGTGGTGCCGCGTTCGATCGGTGACACTCTGGCGACGATCGCGGGGTACTTTCATCGCTAGTCGCGCCGGCAACTAATCCTGGACTAGATGTCGATTCGGTGGTCCAGCGCTCATTGCCGCGATTCTTGCGATCCAGCCTTCGAGCGGACCTCGACGGTGATAATTGAGCCACCACATGGCTCCGAGTGATGAAACCACCGCGAATGCCAGCCATGTGGAAAACGGTGCCCACGGCGGGTTCTCGCCCGATTCCGACGGCCACAGTCGATCCAGCACCAGCAGAGCGACTATGTGTGCGGTGTAAAGAGTGAGTGGCATTCTGCCGGCGGCTCGCAACGGCCAACTCAAGACGCCCGGACTGTGAAAGACCTTGAGGCACAGTCCGATCACCACCAGGCTGATACCTGTCGAGCCAAAGATGTCGAAGGGTGTCGACGTATGCGAACCACCCGTGAGCAAACCGGTGAGATTGGCCGGTGTCCAGAGGAAGCCCTCGCCCGCATGCTCCAGTGGTGCTTGAAATCTGGCGGGCGAAGGAGCGGTGCCGTCTGGATCCAACGCCGTCCGGATTGGCGATACTGCTGCGGCTGAGACATAGGCGGCCGCGGCGATCACGGCGCCCCGAACGATTAGGGTGTTCACTACGTGTTCGTCGGAAAGTTCGATCCGGCCCAGGGCTAAGCCGACGAGAAAGTAGCAGCACCAGGTGAGTGCCGGGTAGCCGCCGTTGAACAGGATTTCCGGCAGGACGTAGTAGGACATGCCCCAGGCTCCGACGGCGGCATGCAGAAGGGGCATCGCCACCGGCATCACGATTGCGAGAACGACTGCGGCCCTGAGCAACCGGCGCGGCGAAACGGTGAGCAATGGGAGGGACACGACGAACAGGAAGCCGTAGACGAGCAAAATGATCGTGACCGGCGACCCGATCATCTGCAGGATCCCACCGAGCAACCCGATCAGGCAGGCGCGCACCAGCAGCGTGTGTCGAGCGTGAACCAACTCGTCGCCGGTCACCGGAGTTGGGCCGCCCGTGTAAAGCGCGATGGAGATACCCGCGAGCATCACGAAAGTCGGTGCCGCATGCCCGACGACGAGACTCGTATATGTCAGCGGGTCAGCCCAGCGGACGTCTCCGAATGTGAAGATATGGACGGCGAACATTCCGACAATCGCTACTGCTCGCGCGGCGTCGATGCCATGAAGACGGACAGGCTTGTCTTCGGTCGTCTGTGGTTTCACTCGCCCCCCGCGGATAGCTGACAAAGTCCGGATCGATGATAGTCCACTCTGGTCAATTTGTAATTCGAGATGGCAGCCACACGTTGACTTAGGTTCACCTAAATTCTTCCGTGTACCGTGGAAAGGGCTTGTAATTTGAAGTGATTTGGTCCGAAAGGAGGCCAGCGATGGCCCGACGTAAGAACACGATGACCGTCCTGCGCACCGAGAAGGTTGGTTCGCATATGGTCCGGGTGTACCTCGGTGGCGATCGATTCGATGACTTCGTCCCAGCCGAACTCAGCTCCGACGGTGCCTCGTGGGATTCGGATATGTACGTCAAGCTGATCTTCGCGCCACCGGGCGTCGAAGTGCCGGCTGATGCTTCGCCGCGCACGCTGCGCGAGGTCGCACCGGAAGCGCAGCCGGTGCTGCGTACCTACACGGTTCGCAAATACGATCGCGTCAACCGCGAGATCGCGATCGACTTCGTGGTGCATGGCGACGAAGGCATCGCCGGACCGTGGGCGGCAACCGTGCAGCCGGGGGAGTCGGTTGATTTCTTCGGCCCGGGCAGCGGCTATCGGCCGCGCCCCGACGCCCCGTGGCACCTACTGGCCGGCGACGAATCGGGTCTTCCGGCAATAGCCGCCGCATTGGAAGCGTTGCCGGACAACGCTATTGCGAAGGTCTTCATTGAAGTGGCCGGCGTCGACGATGAACTGGATTTGATCGCACCAGCGGGTGCCGAGATTACCTGGGTGCACCGGGGCGGCGGCGCGGGCGAGGTCGCCGACGACGCGGCAGGTGACAATGCCCCTTTAATCGCGGCGGTGCGTGCTGCCGAGTGGCTCGACGGTGAGCCGCAGGTCTTCATTCACGGCGAAGCTCAAGCCGTCATGCACAATCTTCGCGGCTACATCCGCAAAGAGCGCGGTGTCGGCGCGAAGAACGCATCGATCTCCGGCTATTGGCGACGCGGCCGTACCGAGGAAGGTTTCCGCGAATGGAAGGCCGATCTGCGTACGGCCGAAGAGGCCACCGCCTAGTCGTCGTTCCGATCTGGTCACGGACCGAGTGTCGGGGTTGCTCGAACCATCAGGTCGGCGTTTGCTGGTCGGGTGTCTGAATTGATGCCCCGCGAGCACAGTCTTCTCGCGGATTACACCGACTACCTGCGGTGGGAGAAGGCGCATAGCGACCACACGGTCCGCGCGTATGTCGGTGATATCCGCGCTCTAGTGGCATTTGCCGGCGCTCGTGGAGTGGGCGTCGATGGTATCGATCTTGCTCTGCTGCGCGCTTGGTTGGCGCAGACCACTCGACGTGGTGCAGCACGCGCTTCGATCACTCGGCAGGTGTCGTCGGCGCGGACGTTTTGTGCATGGGCCACCCGTGAGGGTGTGTTCGATGTCGATCCCGCGCAGCGGCTGACCGCTCCAAAAGGGCGCCGTACATTGCCTTCGGTGCTAGCGCCCGACCAGGCGTCCGCGGTCATGTCATCGACGCACACGGTCGTCGATGGCGAGGAATTGCAACACACTCCGATCGCGTTGCGCGACCGAGTGATCGTGGAGTTGTTGTATGCCAGTGGAATTCGGGTCGGCGAACTGTGCGGGCTGGATCTGCGTGACGTGGACACCCATCGGATGGTGTTACGTGTGATCGGCAAAGGAGACAAGGAACGAACGGTTCCGTTCGGTGAGCCCGCGCGAAAGGCCTTGAGTGACTGGGCAACTCACGGCCGGCCCGAGTTGGCTAACGACCGTTCCGGTCAGGCGTTGTTACTCGGTGCGCGCGGCGGCCGTCTCGATCAGCGAATGGCGCGAACTGTCGTCACCGACGCCGTGCGGCGTGCTGGGGGTCCGCATATGGGTCCACACGGGTTGCGGCACAGTGCCGCAACGCATTTGCTCGAAGGTGGCGCTGATCTACGCGTCGTGCAGGAGTTACTGGGGCATTCATCCCTCGCGACGACACAGCTCTACACGCACGTCAGCGTCGAACGTCTACGCGCGGTACATCAGCAGGCGCATCCACGCGCATGACGGCAGATACTCTTGACGCCATGTTGCGCAGACTCGTCCTGACGCTCGCCTTCCTCGGCGCGGTGAGCTCAGTCGCCCCCGCTACCGCCGCACCTGTCGCCCCGGTTTCGCCGACCGCGGCGTCCGAAGGTTTGCTCGATATCAGAAGCATCGTGCCCGACGCCGTCGTTGATCTGCGGTACGCGACGTCGCAGAATTTCGTCAAACAACGTCTCTATCCACCGAACGCCCGTTGCCTGGTGCACCAGTCGATGGCGAATGGTCTGCGAGTCGCGGCGTCGAAGCTTCGCGCGACGGGATACCGCCTCGTTTTCTGGGACTGCTATCGCCCGCATTCCGCGCAGGTGCGCATGTATGAGGTTGTGCCGGATGCCAATTGGGTTGCCCGACCCGGCAATTATGCGCGTAGTCACGAGGCTGGCCGATCGGTCGACGTCACTCTGATTGTCCGCGACGGACATCGTGTCGATATGGGCACCGGGTTCGACGACTTCACTGCTCGCGCACACGCCTATGCCAGGGCCGGGCTGAGTGCGGCTGCCGTGGGCAACCGCGCCCGCTTACGGTCGGCGATGCAGGCGGGTGGCCTGTCGCCGTATAGCGGTGAGTGGTGGCACTTCGACGGTCCCGGCGCGGGCGTCGATCGGCCTCATCTTCGTGCCGCAGTCAATTGACCACTTCGGCAAAGGGTTTCAGTCTGACTCGCGCTGCACCCACCAGGGACAGCGGATTGAGGTAGGCGGCCGCCGCCCCAGAACCTCGTCGAGCTCCCCAGTGCAGGCACGCCGTCGTCGGGCAGCCGGAATGACCAGATACCAGGGCGCCGATGGTCTGCCCGCGAGCGACCGATTGTCCGACCGAGACTGAGGATTCCACCGGTTCGTAAGTGGTCAGAATGCCGTCGGCATGCCGGATCGATACGACCGGTTTACCTCCGACATCGCCAGCGAAATGCACTGTACCGCTGCCCGCCGCCAATACGGGCGAGCCGATCGGGGCGGCAAGGTCGACGCCGCGATGTCCGGGTTGCCATCGCTGGACTGGCGGATCATAGGGTGTCACAACGCGCGGTTGGCCAGATAGGGGCCAATTGTATCTATGGGGAGCAGCGTCGGCGTGGGGAATCGCGCAGGCGAACGCTAGGCACAAACACAGGGCTGACCAGCGAGCGATATACGTCATCTGTTTTAGACGCAGGGAAGCTGCCGATGGATCCCTTGGTCCCCACACCGGCTGGAGTCTGCTGGTTGAGGCCATGCAGGGGAGGTGGCCCCCTGAACGCCGTGTCGCCGCAGAATTCAGCCTGGCTGACGGGGTGGCTGCAACCTGTGGGCAGAGCTCGCGCGGGGGGACGGGCTCCCCAGGTTGCTCGGGTAGCGCACTTTTCAGTCGGCGGAGACTCAAGTGTGTGCCCTGGAGAGCGGTGAGGGAGTACTCACCTCGACAAGGTGGGATACGCAGATTTCAGTCACAGCTGCAATCTGCACTCCGACGTTCGGCTAGGGCTCAATTCCCTTGTCGCCCCTCCACCGGCAGACTTCAGGCGATCCGACGCCGCCGGGTAATTTCAGAAGTCGTCTGACGCCAGCACCCGCCGCCGCGCCGAGTTGACCTCGATCTCGGGCCTACGTGCCACCAGGTGCTCGATGGAATC
Source organism: Gordonia sp. CPCC 205333 (assembly GCF_048537885.1). Lineage (NCBI taxonomy): Bacteria > Bacillati > Actinomycetota > Actinomycetes > Mycobacteriales > Gordoniaceae > Gordonia > Gordonia sp. CPCC 205333. Next base: position 250,678 of record NZ_JBCLVI010000003.1, read on the forward strand.
CAGGACGTCGGATACATGCCGACGATCGGGACCCACCAGACTCGCACCGATGGCGGCCCGACGATGCAGGTCGTGATTGTCCACCTCTGCCGCCGACACGCTGAATTTGCGCTTAATCTCGGCGATGATCGGCCGGATTGCCGAGCGCTTTTCCTTCAGTGAGTGAACGTCCCCCAACAAGACATCGAATTCAATCCAGCCAATCCACATTCGCATCAGCATACGCGGGCAGCTGTTCGGCGATTTTGCCCAGCTCGCGCGGCGGCGTAGGCTGATCGATGCACTTCGCCACGGCGGAGTGACTTCGCGCGCCTGCGATTGGTCGAAAGACCACCACCGTGTGGGCGGTCCCAGATTCTGGGTTCCACCGGTGCGGGCGCCAGGATCGACGGCAACCTGTCGTCGATGACAACTGCAACAAATAAGGACGTGTTTCGACATGGCTGTCGTAACAATGAAGCAGCTGCTGGATAGCGGCGCACACTTCGGTCACCAGACCCGCCGGTGGAACCCGAAGATGAAGCGGTTCATCTTCACCGACCGCAACGGCATCTACATCATCGATTTGCAGCAGACGCTGACCTACATCGACAAGGCCTACGAGTTCGTCAAGGAGACAGTCGCCCACGGTGGCACCGTTCTCTTCGTCGGTACCAAGAAGCAGGCCCAGGAGTCGATCGCGGCCGAGGCGACGCGCGTCGGGATGCCGTATGTCAACCAGCGCTGGCTCGGCGGCATGCTCACCAACTTCTCGACCGTTCACAAGCGCCTGCAGCGCATGAAAGAACTCGAGACCATGGAGCAGACCGGTGGCTTCGAGGGACGCACCAAGAAAGAAATCTTGATGCTGACCCGCGAGAAGAACAAGCTTGAGCGGACACTCGGTGGTATCCGCGATATGGCCAAGGTGCCATCTGCCATTTGGGTTGTCGACACCAACAAGGAGCACATTGCTGTTGGTGAGGCACGCAAGCTGAATATCCCGGTTATCGCGATCCTGGACACCAACTGCGACCCCGACCTCGTCGACTACCCGATCCCGGGTAACGACGACGCCATCCGCAGCGCCGCTCTGCTGACCCGCGTGGTGGCTTCGGCCGTCGCCGAAGGTGTGCAGGCACGTGCTGGCCAGGCAGCGGGCGATGCCAAGCCGGAGGCTGGCGCGGGCGAACCTCTCGCCGAGTGGGAGACCGAACTCCTGACTCAGGCCACCGCGGGTGCCGACGCCGCTGCTCCGGAAGCTGCCGCGGGTGACGCCCCGGCCGCCGAGTAGCACTGGCGACACCGCTACAACCAGCGCAGTCACCCACTGCGCCGCAACTTCATCCACTCATCAAAAGGAGGCTCGCCAACGATGGCGAACTACACCGCAGCTGATGTGAAGCGACTTCGTGAACTGACCGGTTCGGGCATGCTCGACTGCAAGAACGCACTGGCCAACAACGACGGTGACTTCGACAAGGCCGTTGAAGAACTGCGCATCAAGGGCGCCAAGGACGTCGGCAAGCGCGCCGAGCGGTCCACCGCCGAGGGACTGGTCGCTGCTCGCGATGGCGTGATGATTGAGCTGAACAGCGAGACCGACTTCGTCGCGAAAAACGACGAATTCCAGGCACTGGCTGATCAGGTCATCGGTGCGGCTGTCGAAGCGAAGACCAGCGATGTCGAGGCTCTCAAGGCCGCGAAGCTCGGCGACGGCACTGTTGCCGATGCCATTGCTGCTCTCTCGGCCAAGATCGGCGAGAAGCTCGAACTGCGTCGCGTCGCCTACTTCGACGGTCCCGTTGCCATCTACCTGCACAAGCGTGCGTCGGATCTGCCCCCGGGCGTCGGCGTTCTGGTGCAGTACAGCGGCGAGGGCGATGCTGCGGCTGAAGCCGCTCGCAACGCCGCGCAGCAGGTGGCCGCACTTAAGGCGAAGTACGCGTCTCGCGATGAGGTCCCAGCAGACATCGTTGAGAACGAGCGTCGCATCGCCGAGCAGACCGCTCGCGAAGAGGGTAAGCCGGAGCAGGCTCTGGCAAAGATCGTCGAAGGTCGTCTGACCGGTTTCTTCAAGGATGCAGTGCTGATCGATCAGCCGTTCGTGAAGGATTCGAAGAAGACCGTGAAGGCGATCCTCGACGAGGCCGGTGCCACCGTGAAGGCGTTCGCGCGCTTCGAGGTCGGCCAGTCCTAAGACTCGCGACGTTGTAAACCATGCATCGGACCCCGGGCCGGTCGTCGAATTTCGATGGCCAGCCACGGGGTCCGATTGCTGTGCCCATAAGATAAGTCGGAGTCCGCCGACGCCAGGGAGGAAATAGATGACGAAGTCACTCCAGGAAACCGAGTCCGCCGACGGCCCGGGTCGTCACGGCTATCAGCGTGTGCTGCTGAAGCTCGGTGGGGAGATGTTCGGTGGCGGCGGCGTTGGCCTCGATCCCGACGTTGTGGCCGCGGTAGCCGATCAGATCGCCGAGGTTGTTCGTTCCGGTGCGCAGATCGCCGTGGTGATCGGTGGCGGAAACTTCTTCCGCGGTGCCGAATTGCAGCAACGCGGCCTGGATCGCGCCCGTTCGGACTATATGGGCATGCTGGGAACTGTAATGAATTGCCTTGCGCTGCAAGACTTCCTGGAAAAACGTGGCATTACGACCCGGGTGCAGACAGCGATCACCATGGGACAGGTCGCCGAACCGTATCTGCCGCTGCGCGCACAGCGGCACCTGGAAAAGGGGCGCGTGGTTATCTTCGGAGCGGGTATGGGGATGCCGTACTTCTCCACTGACACCACCGCGGCACAGCGTGCGCTGGAGATCAAAGCCGAGGTCGTATTGATGGCCAAGGCGGTCGACGGCGTCTATTCAGACGATCCGCGTACCAATCCCGACGCGGTGTTGTTCGATGAGATCACCCACCGCGAAGTTCTGGACAAAGAACTGAAGGTGGCCGATGCGACCGCGTTCAGCCTCTGTATGGACAACAAGATGCCGATGCTCGTCTTCAATCTGCTGACCAAGGGCAATATCGCCCGTGCGGTGGCAGGTGAACGTATCGGCACCCTGGTTGCGACGTAATCCACTAGCGCATCGACTGATCAACCCAACAACCGCGAGGACAGATTCATGATTGACGACGCCCTACTCGACGCCGAAGAGAAGATGGAGAAGGCCGTCAGTGTCGCCCGCGACGACATGAGTTCGGTGCGGACCGGCCGCGCCAATCCGGCGATGTTCAACCGCATCAACATCGAGTACTACGGTGCGATGACGCCCATCTCGCAGATCGCCAGTATTTCCGCCGCCGAAGCGCGGCTGATCGTCATCAAGCCATACGAGTCATCGACACTGAACGCTATCGAGACTTCGATTCGCAATTCCGACCTCGGCGTCAACCCGACCAACGATGGATCGCTGATCCGCATCGCGATCCCGCAGCTCACCGAGGAGCGTCGCAAGGAACTGGTCAAGCAGGCCAAGGGCAAGGGCGAGGACGCCAAGGTCGCTATCCGCAACGTACGCCGTAAAGCCGTCGAGGAACTCAAACGTATCCAGAAGGATGGCGAAGCGGGTGAAGACGAGGTGACACGCGCCGAAAAGGAACTCGACAAGACCACAGCAAGCTATGTTGCACAAGTTGACGAACTCGTGAAGCACAAAGAAGGGGAATTGCTCGAAGTTTGAGCCGAATGAATATGCCTACCCAAACTCCAGCCGCGAGCGGATCCGACTCCGCCAGCGGATCAAAGGCCGGACGCAACCTTCCCGCGGCGATCGGCGTCGGCTTGGCCCTCGGTGTCGGAATCATCGCAATCCTGCTGTTCGCCCCCAAGGTTTGGTACGGCATCATCGCGGTGGCCTTCGCCATCGCGATCTGGGAAGTCACCAAGCGGCTTCGCGACGGTGGCTACGACGTTCCGTTCGTACCGATGCTCGTCGGCGGACAGGCGATCATCTGGAGTTCCTGGCCGTGGGGGCAAGCCGGTGTCTTGGTTGCATTCGTGACCACGGTGCTGGTCTGCATGGTGTGGAAGTTGTTGGGGCAGGGGATTTCCAATGCTCCGGAGAATTACCTGCGGGACCTTGCCGTCGCCGTTTTCGTCCTGGCGTGGCTCCCGGTCCTGGCAACCTTCGGTGCGTCAATGGTCTTGCAGGACAACGGTGCCGCACGCGTCGCGACTCTGATGGTGGTCGTTGTCTGCTCCGACGTCGGCGGTTTCGCGGCGGGGGTGCTATTCGGCAAACACCCAATGGCGCCGGCGATTAGTCCCAAGAAGTCCTGGGAAGGTTTGGGCGGCTCGCTATTGGTTGGCACGATCGGCGCGGTGGGTTGTGTCTACTTCCTCGTCGACGATCACTGGTGGATCGGCTTGATCCTCGGCCCGGTGCTCGTGGTCTGCGCGACGCTGGGCGATCTCGTCGAGTCACAGGTCAAACGCGATCTCGGTATTAAGGACATGGGTTCATTGCTGCCAGGTCATGGCGGCATCATGGACCGATTGGATTCGCTGCTGCCGTCGGCATTCGTCGTGTGGGCGGTGCTCAGCGCGCTGGCATAGGTCCTAACCCGTCGACCGCTCAGCGATGAGCCCGACGTCGGTCCAGCGCTCGGCCTGAATCCCGTCACCCAAATCCACTTCGCCGACGGCGCCATCCGGATCGATGATGGCCACTCGCTTTCCTTCGATGACGAAACGCCGCAGCATTTCCAGCAACATCCGTCGCGCGACGTCGTTGATGCTGTTGACTCGGCGGACATCTAGCGCGACGACGGGCGCCGGGTGCGACGTGTTGTCGACGAGTTCTCGGATGATGATTTCGGCGTTGCTGAATTGGAGCGCACCTTGTAACTCGACCACTTCGACGTCCCCGACGATATCGATCGATCGGATCGCCGTGCGATGGGTTGGTGGCACATTCATCAAATGCATACCCATATCGGCCGAAAGTCGTTCGAAGATATGCACCCCGCGCACACTGTTGCCGTGTCTATCCAGTCGTGGTGAGAATGCGGCGATCCCGATCTGACCGGGTAGGACACCGATGATTCCGCCGGACACCCCACTCTTGGCCGGAATCCCGACTGCCGAGAGCCAGTCGCCTGCGGCATCGTACATTCCGCAGCTGGTCATCACGCTCAGAACCTGGCGTACCGCGCGCGCGGGAAGGACCTGTTCGCCGGTTAACGGCTGCACTCCGCCGTTCGCGAGCGTCGCTGCCATCAATGCGAGGTCGGCGGTCGTGACGCGGATCGAACATTGCCGGAAATAGCCGTTGACGATGTCGACCGGATCGCAGTCGAGGATGTTCACCGACCGAAGCAGGTGCCCCATCGCCAGATTGCGATGGCCGGTGCGGGCCTCGGAGGTGTAGACGCGTTCGTCGACATCGAGTTCTCGTCCGGCAGCATCGCTGTAGAGCTTGAGCAGGCGTGCGAACCGTTCGTCGGGATCATCTGCGCGGATCAACGAATGCGCGGTGATGGCACCGGCGTTGATCATCGGATTGCGTGGGCGGCCATCGTCGTCGAGGGAGATCTCATTGAATGCCTCGCCCGACGGCTCGACGCCGACCTTGTCCAGAACTACGTCGATTCCGTTGTCGGACAAGGCAAGTCCGTATGTGAACGGCTTCGACATCGACTGAATGGAGTAGACCTGATCGCAGTCGCCGACCGTGTAGCGATGGCCATCGGGCAATGCGATGGAAAGCGCGATCTTGTCGACGTCGGCGGTAGCGAGTTCTGGAATGTAGTCGGCGACCGCGCCGTCCACGATCGAACGTGCGCCGTCGAGTACCTCGGTGAAGTAGTCCGGGATGGGGGAGAACACACTATCGACCCTAGTTGCATCAACACCGGCAAACCGCACAACGCGCCGTCGGATGCCTGTTACGGTCCGCAGATGATCTCAACTGTCGTGTGGGGCACCGGAAATGTTGGGCGCGCGGCTATTCGCGCGGTGTCGGTGCACCCGGCGCTGACCTTGGCCGGTGTCGTCGTGCATAACCCCGAGAAGGTTGGCGTCGATGCCGGAACGCTAGCGGGAATCGACGAACTCGAGGTTACGGCCACCGACGATATCGATTCGCTTCTTGCTTCGAAGCCTCGCGCGGTCGTGTACGCGTCGTCGGGTGACATTCGGCCCGACGACGCGCTGGCCGACATCATCCGAGCGCTCCGGGCGGGTGCGGTTGTGGTGACCCCGGCGTTGTATGCCTTCTACGACCACCGAGGCGCACCGTCCGAACAACGCGATCAGGTCCTCGGCGCAATCGCCGAAGGCGGTGGCGCACTGTTTGTTTCGGGTGTCGACCCGGGGTGGGGTAATGATGTACTCCCGGTGTTGATCACTGGTCTGGCGAGTACGGTCGACGCGGTGCGCTGCCAGGAAATCTTCGACTACACCACCTATGACCAGCCAGATTCGGTTCGATATTTGGTCGGAATGGGGCAGCCGATGGATTACCAGCCGCCGATGATCGCTCCCGGATTGCCAACGATGGTATGGGGCGGGCAGATTCGGCTGATCGCACGAGCGCTCGGCGTCGAGGTGGACGAGATCGTTGAGACGTTGGATCGGCGCGCTCTGGACACCACAGTCAGCACTGCTCTGATGGGTGACTTCGAAGCTGGGACACAGGGTGCTCTTCGGTTCGAAGTGCAGGGGATCGTGGGGGGCGAACCGCGTATCGTCATCGAGCACGTCACGCGAATTCATTCGTCATGTGCCCCGGATTGGCCGATGCCGCCGGCGTTGCCGTCGGTCGACGGGGAATCGCCGGTGATCAGCGACGGCGCACATCGCGTCATTATCGAAGGTCAGCCTCGGATCGAGGTTTCCGTGGAGGCAACCGACGAGAATGGCAATCGTGCCGCCGGTGGTAACGCCACGGCGGTTGGCCGCCTCGTCAACGCGATCGACTGGCTGGTCGAGGCGGGGCCGGGCCTGTACGACGCGCTCGACGTTCCGTTGCGTCCCGGGATCGGGAAGCTACGCTGACCAGCGTCCGCGGCGACGCTAGTGGGGCGTCGACGCTATCTGGCCGGTCCGCCATACTCGTGGCGGGCTGCCTATTTCGCGGCTGAAGATCCGGGAGAAGTAGGCCGGATCGTCGAATCCGACGGCGCGGGCGATTGCGGCGATCGGGTCGTCGGTATCGGCCAGCAGACGTCGTGCGGCGAGGAGTCGTCGCGAAATGATCCACTGCGCAACGGTTTTCCCGGTTCGCTTGCGAACCAGGGTGGTCAGGTACGCCGGCGTCAGACCGACGTACGCGCCGACGTCGGCGAGTGTCAACGGTTCGCGGTAGCGCGCTTCGATGACGGCGAATACGGCCGCGATGGTGTCGTCGGGTCGGTGGGTTGCCTCGTTACCTAACCGGGCGATCTCGGTCAGCAGAATCGTCAGATACGCGATGGCGGCTCGTCGACTGTGATCGTCGTCGAGCGCGAGCTCGGCTGCGATGTCCTCGAGATGCTGTGCCCACCGAGGTCGGCGTTCGGACGGTATCTCCAGACGTGCGATGCCGTCGGACGACTCATGCCGAAATGGCGCAGCTAGCTCGTCTTCAACTGCCGCTGGATCGAAAATAATTGCCGCACAGTCGTTGTCGATGTCAGGTTGTGCAGGGTCGATGACCCGCCCCGGCGCGATGAGCCAAGCCGTGGTGCCGTTGGTGAGGAGGATGGGAAAGTCGTGAATGTGGCGCCCCGTCTCGACGCCTCGACCGCCGCTGTCCGGACCGGATATCGACAGCGGCGGTCGATGCGCGGCGGGTGCGTAACGATAGACCGGAACTCCACGGTGATACCGGACCGGGCGAACAGTCGCGTGGCTAGTGGAAAGATTATCCAAGTATTCGGTGCTGTGGTCCAATTGTTGTCCCGAATTAGCCGGCATCGTGATTATCATGACCAAAGTTACTCCAATTGAACATGACTATCTTCCGGCAGCCGGACGCGACGCTCTGCTGCCCCTATACGACGCGATGACAAGGCTCTACGGCGCCAGGTGGGCGCATCGCCGGCTCGTGCGCCGTGCTGATTTGTCGTCGGGTTTGCGGGTGCTCGAGATTGGCTGTGGCACCGGCAACCTCGCGGTAGCGGCAAAGCGCTCACAACCCGGCATCGCACTCACCGCGCTCGATCCCGATCCACTTGCTTTGCAGCGGGCACACCGTAAGTCGGTTGAGATCGACTTCGAGCGAGGGTACTCACAGGAATTGCGATTCGCCGACGGCGTATTCGATCGGGCCTTGTCGGCGTTCATGGTGCACCACCTCGACGACGAGTCGACGAAAAACACTGTGGCCGAGCTATTTCGGGTCATCAGGCCGGGCGGGGCAGTCCACATCGTCGACTTCGTGGAACTTGGGCATACCTTCGCTCGTCGCGACCAACCCACCTTCCGCTCTGCACCTGAGGTTTCCAAGCAGCTGACTGACGCCGGGTTTGCCGTCGAGAAGCCCGAAGTGGTGCGCCGACGAATGCTGGGTACCGTCGCCTTCTACGCTGCGATCAAGCCCGCGACTGATCAATGAGCGTACGCGGCAGTTCGGTCGGTTCAACCCGGTAGCGGATCAGCCGAGAACTGTTGAGCACCACGGCAACTGACGACGCGTTGTGCAATATGGCCGCGAGAACCGGCGACAGTGCGCCACCGGCGGATACCAACAGTCCCAGGGCGTTGACGGCGATGGACATTCCGTAGTTCTGGCGAACCACGTCGACCGTATGTCGCCCGAGATCGCCGACGTCGAGGAGTTTGGTGAGATCGTCGGCGGCAAGTGCGATATCGGCCGTTTCGACGGCGACATCGGTGCCCGCGAGCCCCATCGCGATGCCGAGGTCGGCCGCGGCCAAGGCCGGTGCGTCGTTGATTCCGTCCCCGACCATCGCTACTACGTGGCCCTGGTCTTGCAGCCGGCGAACCTCGGCGAGTTTGTCGTCGGGCAGGACTTCTGCCTGCCATGACGTGATGCCGAGTTCGGCGGCGATTGCGGCGGCGGTCTGCGGATGATCGCCGGTGACCATACTGATCGCGGTGATTCCCGATTCTCGAAGCCGGGCAAGGGTTTTCGCAGCTTCCGGGCGAACTTCGTCGCGAAGACTCAGAAGGCCGACGAGTTCGCCATCCACAGCCAGGAGCAGGGGTGTTTCGCATTGGGTGCGGAGGCTTTCCACCCACATTGCCGCGGCGTCGGATACCGCCACCTCGTGTCGTGCGAGCAGTGCGGGGCTGCCGAGAAGAATCACTCGGCCGTCATCCGCGCGGGTACGCATCCCGAGGCCGACGATTACCTCGCACTCGGCGTGCGATGGAATCTCGATGCGACGCTCTTCGGTTGACCGAATCACGGCCTCTGCCAACGGATGTCGGGAGTGAATTTCTGAACTGGCCGCGTAGGCGAGAATCTGCTCGGGAGTCCAGACGTCGTCGAAGGCGATGACGTTGGTCACCACTGGACGGCCGACGGTGAGGGTGCCGGTCTTGTCGAAGACGATCGCGGTGACTCGTCCCGCGGCTTCCAAATGCGAACCGCCCTTGATCAGGATTCCGCGGCGGGCGCCGTTGCCGATCGCACCACTGATCGCGGTAGGAGTGGATAACCCGACCGCACACGGGCACGCGATGAGCAACATGGTCATGGCCCGGCGCAGGTCGCGGGTGACCAGCAGAGTCAGTGCGGACAGTGCGAATGAGGCTGGTACAAAACGTCGGGAGAAGCTGTCGCCGACGGTTTGGATGGGAGCACGGTCGTGCTGAGCTTCTTCCACGCGTGCGATCACCCGGCCGATGGCGGTGTCGGCGCCGACCGCTGTCGCGGTCACCACCAGCCGACCGGACATCACCACCGATCCAGCGTGTACATCGTCACCAATCGACTTGGACACCGGAAGATTCTCGCCGGTCAACGCCGATTGATCGACCGCTGCATCGCCGTCGACGATCATGCCGTCCACTGGAATCGCGACGTGTTCGTGAATCACGACGGTGTCGCCGACGCGGACGCTGTCGAGCGGCACTTGAACCTCGGTGCCCTCGTCAGTCCGTAACCAGACCGTGTCGGTGTTGCCGCGCAAGAGATCTGTGATCGCCCGTCGGGTCCGGCGCAGCGTGAGTTCTTGCAGGAATTCGCCAATGTTCAACAGCCACAGCACCGTAAGCGCGACGACGTTCTCCCGGAGTAGCAGACTCGCGACGGTCGCAGCAGAGACCAGAGCGTCGGTCCCTGCTCGTCCGCCGCGCAGCGAGCGAACCGCGCCGCGCAGGAACGGATAGCCGGAGAAGATCGTCACGCCGGTGGCAGCGGTGCGCGACAAAGGGCCCAGCAATGGGGGACGGCGCAGTCCATACCGACGCAAGCCGAGAAGTACCAGTGCGACGGCACCCGAACCCATTCGGACCAGGTCGCCGCTGGAGACGTCGGCTGAGTGTGGTGTCTGCCGGGCGATGGAGTCGAGGTCGGCGGTCAGGCCATCGCGGATCGCGGTCAGCAGTTCGTCACGTGCGACGGTTCTTCGGTGCCAGATGACGACTGAGCCGGATCGTCCAAAGGCGTGAACCGCGCGAACTCCCTGGACCGCTCCAACCGATTCTTCGACGGCGACCGCGCGGCGGTCGGACGCACGGACGAGTTCGGGAATGACGATACGTAACCGTCCGGCGGCCGCCGAGCACACCCGGTGCGCGAGTTCAGTTTCGAGGGCGTGCGCCACCGGATCAGTGTTCGTGGTCGTGGGCGTCGGCCGCCACACCCGGAGGCGCGGATTCCTCGCCGATTTTCTCTTTCGCCTCGGCGAGAATGTCGGCAGCCTGCAGTCGTACGTTTTCGGCGACTTCCTCGGCGCGCCGGGTACCTTTCAGTCCCCACGCGGTGGCGAGTACCGCGCCGTCGCGCAGTGGTGCGCTGGCCAGTGCTTTGCGGGCCGCGTCGTAGGCAACGGCGCCGAGAAGCCCGGTGGCGACTGCCGATCCCGCTCTTGCCAATAATGCGTGCAGGGCCATGAATTCGGTTCCTCCTACGTCGACTATTTATTGAAAACGCTTCCCAAGAAGATACCGCATTCCCGGCGGCGATGCCCAGCTTCTGCGCGTTCAGTCAGTTCGGTGTGACTACCGCACGGGTGTCGCTCGAGGTTGTCCAGGCGGTGTCGATCTCAGGCAATGGATATGCCGTGTACGGGATATGCACTGCGCCGCTTGCGATTTGGCCGATAAATTCGGGTAGTCGGCGGAGGATCTCGGGCAGGGGAGTGCCACCGAGGCCGCTTCCGGACAGGGTGTAGCCACGGCTGCGCAGTAGTGCCCCGGGCACCTTCGCGTCAGCTCCGGCCATTGTGCCGATTTCGATATGGGTGACCTCGAAGTCGTCGGTATCGAGACTTGGGTGGCCCAACGCGGCGAAGGCCGACTCGGCCACCGAACCCCACACGAAGTCGATGACGGTTGTCGGCGGTTGCCCGCGCAGGGTGGCGGTGATGGCCTCAGCGTCGGTGCCCGGCCCATCCGCACCCAACGTGACGATATGCAATCCGCTTGTCCCGGTGGCGTTTAGGTGTTGGTCAGCCCGGTCGGCGAGGACTTCGGTCTGCCGGCCAACAGCCACGACCCGCTTCGCTCCGAGAGCGAAGGCGTTGTCGATGGCTATGCGGCCGGCCATTCCGGTAGCCCCCAAAATGAGAACGGTTCCCAAATCGCCGTCGAGGTGGTCGGCCCGGCGGGCCAGTGGAATCCACGACGCCAAGCCGGGATTGCATCCGGCGGCAACCGCCAGTGGATCTGTCCCTTCGGGGAGTTCGCAGCTGAATGCGGCGGGGACCGCCAGTCGTTCGGCCATCGTTCCCCACGGGGCATCGACGAACCCGGTGTAGATGAGGCGGCCGTCGGCTGTTCGTGCGACCGCGTCTACACCCGGAACCGCGGGCCAGTTGCCGTCGCTGCTGTAGTGCTGGCCGGAGATTCGCGAGCGAACTATTGGATGGATTCCGGCGGCGACCAGGTCGACGATGATGTGCCGGTCATCGACCCGAGGCTCGGGAAAGTCGGAATACGTCGGGGTCGCATTCGGCGTGGACACGACAGCTGCCTTCATTTGAATTCTCCTTAACAAAGTTAAATTGGCTATGACCAGCATTCTCTAACGGTGTTAAAGTGTCAAGCGTGCCGCAAAGACTGACTCGTCAAGTGATCGTCGCAGCCGCCTTCGACGTCCTGGATGCGGTGGGAATCGAAGGGCTCACGGTCCGGGCGCTTGCCACTCGACTGGGCGTCAAAGCGCCGGCCCTGTACTGGCATGTCGAGTCGAAGCAGGCGCTACTGGACGAGATGGGCACCGAAGTGGTGCGACGGATCGGAAGTCGCGTGGCCGCATTGCCGGGCGACGTCGACTTCACAGGCGCATTGCGCGGATACGCCGAAGCCATGCGCGCGGAGTATCTGCGACACCGGGACGGCGCACGAACATTTAGCGGAACACGACTCACCGACCCGGAATTGCTCCGCACTCAGGAGGACAGCCTGCGTACGTGGGTCGAACAGGGAATTGTGCTGGAGGCCGTCATCGACGCCTTCGAGATCGTCACGTCCTTCGTCGTCGGATTTGTGATCGAAGAACAGGAACGGGCGGACGCGTCGAGATATTCACTCGATGACCGAGATGCGATCGTCGGAGCCGATCGTCCGCTCACAGTTCAGGCAGGACATCACATCTTCCGACCGTCGGAACGGCGATTCGATGACCAATTGGCCGTGGTGGTCGACGCGGTGTCGCGAAACACACTCCCGGACATGGGACAATAGGAATCATGACTTCACTGCCACTGGTTTTCGACGCGCCCAAGCGTGGCAAACCGCCAACCCATTTCGCCGACCTCTCGGCGGACGAACGGGTTGCGGCGGTGGCGAAACTGGGACTGCCGAAGTTCCGGGCGAACCAGTTGGCCAAGCAGTATTTCGGCCGACTCAACGCCGATGTCGAAGAAATGACCGACGTCCCCGCTGCCCAACGTGCCGACGTCGGGACGCAGCTGTTTCCGACGCTGATGACCTCGGTACGAGACGTCTTCACCGATGACAATTCCACGCGAAAGACATTGTGGCGCTTACATGATGGCACTCTGCTGGAGAGTGTTCTGATGCGCTACACCGACCGCAATACGCTGTGTATCTCCAGCCAGGCCGGCTGTGGAATGGCGTGCCCGTTCTGCGCGACCGGACAGGGTGGCCTTGATCGGAATCTGTCGACGGCCGAGATCGTTGACCAAGTGCGGTCCGCGGCGCGTGCGTTGCGTGACGGCGAGTTCGGCGAGCCGGGCCGACTGTCGAATGTCGTGTTCATGGGAATGGGTGAGCCGCTCGCGAATTACAAACGCGTCGTCGATGCGGTCCGCAAGATCATCTCACCGGCTCCCGACGGACTGGGGATCTCGGCGCGTTCGGTGACCGTATCCACCGTTGGACTCGCGCCGGCGATCCGCCGGCTCGCCGACGAGGGGCTGTCGGTCACTCTCGCGGTGTCACTGCACACCCCTGACGACGAACTGCGGGACACATTGGTGCCAGTCAACAATCGCTGGTCAGTCAAAGAGGTGCTCGACGCCGCACGCTATTACGCCGACACCTCCGGTAGGCGAGTGTCCATCGAATACGCGCTCATTCGTGATGTGAATGACCAGCCGTGGCGCGCGGACCTGCTCGGCAAGAAGCTACATAAGGCACTTGGCTCGCTGGTGCATGTGAACCTCATCCCACTGAATCCGACGCCGGGGTCGGAATGGGACGCCAGTCCTAAACCCGTGGAAAAGGAGTTCGTCCGCCGAGTGCGCGAACAGGGCGTTTCCTGCACCGTGCGAGATACCCGTGGCCAGGAGATCGCGGCCGCGTGCGGTCAGTTGGCGGCCGAAGAGGCGTAGGGGACCGCGAAACCAATTATCCCCGGCACCGAATCGGTGCCGGGGACGATTATCTTAAGTGGGTGTGTGCGAGGCTCAGCGCTGCCAGCGGCGACGCGAGGGGATGGAGTTCTTGATCAGGAAGAACGCCAACACCGCGGCGAACCCGATTAGGTACAGGTCCTCGACCTTGCCGTGGTGATTGCCGATCATCATCGCCAGCAGAAATACGACGAACAGCCAGCCGATGACCATGAAGGATTTGCGACCTTGTCCATGCCAGCCGAATCGCGCCGACGGTGCGTCGGCGGGCTCGCGCTTCCAGCCGGTGTCGATCGACGCGTGCGAATCGTGTTCCTGCACTGCGGTTTCAGCCACGATCAACTCCTGTGAACTCCGGGATCGTCGCGGATATGCGACGGTCTGTAGTAGGTCGGTCTACAGCATAACCGGACCCACCGCATCGCGGTGCGAAGGGGGATGGCTGCGTGGGTGAGAATAGGTGGGTGACTCCCGTCGAATCGCGCACCAGCGTCCTCATCCTTGGTTCAACCGGATCGATCGGCACCCAGGCACTCGAGGTCATTGCCGCCAACCCGGAACTATTCGAAGTTGTTGGGTTGGGAGCCGGTGGTGGGAACGTCGAACTGCTGATTTCGCAGGCGAAGGCATTCGGAATCGGAGCCGGCGCAATCGGCGTCGCTGATCCGGGCGCCGGTGCGAGAATCGGTGACGCCCTCGGCGGCACAGTGCTGACCGGCCCGGCGGCGATGGCCGACTTGGTCGAGGCATGTCCGGCCGACGTCGTCCTGAATGCCGTCGTCGGGTCGCTGGGTCTCGCGCCGAGTATCGCCGCGCTGCGCTCGGGCGCGCGACTCGCGTTGGCCAACAAGGAGTCGTTGGTCGCTGGCGGGTCGCTAGTCCTCGACGCCGCGGCACCCGGCCAGATCGTGCCGGTCGACTCTGAACACTCGGCCATCGCTCAGTGCCTGCGAGCCGGAACCGCTGGCGAAGTTGATCGATTGGTGCTGACGGCGTCGGGTGGACCCTTTCGCGGCTGGACGCGTGAACAGCTCACCGATGTCACGCCTGAACAGGCCGGGAAGCATCCGACCTGGTCAATGGGGCCATTGATCACCCTTAACTCGGCAACGTTGGTCAACAAGGCACTCGAAGTCATCGAGGCGCATCTGCTCTTCGACGTCGACTACGATCACATCGACGTCACCGTCCACCCGCAATCGATCGTGCACTCGATGGTCACGTTCGTCGACGGCGCGACGGTCGCGAAGGCGTCGCCGCCGTCGATGAAACTGCCGATCGCGTTGGCGCTCGGCTGGCCCGACCGCGTGCCCGGAGCCTCGGTGGCCTGCGACTTCTCCACCGCATCGGAATGGACGTTCGAGCCGGTCGACAACGCCGTGTTTCCGGCAATCGAGCTCGCGCGCGATGCCGGTCGACGTGGCGGAAGTCTCACCGCAGTGTTCAACGCGGCCAATGAAGCGGCCGCGGACGCGTTCTTCGCAGGTCGGATTGCCTTTCCGCGAATCGTCGAGACCATCGCCGATGTCGTGTCCGAGGCGGATCAATGGGCCAATTCACCAGGTAGTCTGGAAGAAGTGTTCGCAGCCGATACGTGGGCCCGACGCCGGGCAGCCGAGATCGCATAGGTGGCGAGCCCGTCGAGATCCTTTGGCAGCCCCGAAAGTCGGCGTGAGAGAGAGTTGACCAGCGAGTGAGTTTTGTGGTGGGCGTCGTGCTGTTCGCCGTGGCGCTGCTGTTGTCAGTCGCCTGGCACGAGTGCGGTCACATGTGGGCCGCTCAGCGCACTGGTATGAAGGTGCGGCGGTTTTTCGTCGGCTTCGGTCCAACCATCTGGTCAACCCGCCGGGGCGAGACGGAATACGGCTTCAAAGCGCTGCCCCTTGGCGGATTCTGCGATATCGCAGGCATGACGCCGTATGACGAGATCGACGAGGCCGACCGCCCGCGCGCGATGTACCTGCAGAAACCGTGGAAGCGGGTCGTCGTCCTGTTGGCCGGTCCGGCGCAGAATTTCATCCTTGGCTTTGTCCTCATCTACGTGCTCGCGGTCGGCTGGGGATTGCCGATCCTTAACCCCGATCCGGTGCCGGCGAAGGTCACCGAAGTCACCTGTGTGCCGTCGAGTACGACCATCTCGAAGACGGCCGCACCTCAAGCGGCACCCTGCACGGGCTCAGGACCTGCGGCGGCGCAGGGCCTGCGTGCGGGCGACACGATCGTCGCGGTCAACGGCAAACCGGTATCCGACTACAGCCAGGTATCCGACCTGATCGGAAAAGGTGGCGGACCCGTTGCAGTGACCGTGGATCGAGCCGGTCAGCGGTTGAACTTCACCGTCGTACCGCAGGTCACCACCGTCATCTCCAAGTCGTCGACGGAAACGAAGTCCGAACAGATGCACCGGATTGGCGTCGGGTTTACTCCGCCGCCGAGTTGGGCTCATTACAATGCGGCCAGCGCCATTCCCGGCACATTCGTTTTCACCGGTGATCTGGTCAACGCGACCTGGGATGCGTTGTTGTCGATGCCCTCGAAGGTGGGCAAATTATGGACGGCGGTTACCGGCGGTCAACGTGCCATGGACACGCCGATCAGCGTGTACGGCGCATCGGTTGCGGGGGGACAGGCCGTCGAACATGGCGCCTGGGAAGTCTTCCTGCTCCTGCTGATCAGCATCAACTTCTTTCTCGGGCTATTCAATTTGGTGCCGCTGCTCCCACTCGACGGCGGGCATATCGCGATAGTCGGATATGAGAAAGGCCGCGACACCGTTCGACGCTGGTTCGGTCGCACCGCGCGTGGTCCAGTCGACTACATGAAACTGATGCCGCTCACATATGCGGTGGTGATCGTTCTCGGTGCGTTCATGGTGCTGACGTTGACAGCTGACATCGTGAACCCCATCCCGCTCTTCTGACATACGAAAAGACATGAGATGACTGACAACCTCGCAACATCCGCACCCGTGATCGGCTTGGGTATGCCAGCTGGCCCACCGCCGGTGTTGGCTCCGCGCCGCGTGACGCGCCAGTTCAAAGTCGGCAGCGTTGGAGTCGGTTCGGATTCGCCGATCTCGGTCCAGTCCATGACGACGACGAAGACTCATGACATCAACGCGACTTTGCAGCAGATCGCCGCCCTTACGGCGTCGGGCTGTGACATCGTGCGGGTCGCGTGTCCACGCCAAGAGGACGCCGAGGCATTGCCGATCATCGCGAAGAAGTCGAAGATCCCGGTCATCGCCGACATCCACTTCCAGCCGCGCTACATCTTCGCCGCGATCGACGCCGGATGTGCCGCCGTCCGCGTGAACCCCGGCAATATCAAGGAATTCGACGGTCGGGTGAAGGAAGTCGCGCAGGCGGCCGGTGACGCGGGTATTCCTATCCGGATCGGCGTCAACGCGGGTTCACTCGACCCCCGCCTGCTCAAGAAATACGGTAAGGCCACGCCGGAAGCCCTCGTCGAATCCGCGCTGTGGGAAGCGGGACTGTTCGAGGAACACGGCTTCGGCGATATCAAGATCTCGGTTAAACACAACGACCCGGTGATCATGGTGGAGGCCTATCGGCAACTCGCTGCGCAATGCGACTACCCGCTACACCTCGGCGTCACCGAAGCCGGTCCGGCGTTTCAGGGCACCATCAAGTCGTCGGTGGCCTTCGGTGCATTGCTGTCGCAGGGCATCGGCGACACCATCCGCGTATCGCTGTCGGCGCCACCGGCCGAAGAGGTCAAAGTCGGCGATCAGATCTTGCAATCGCTGAATCTGCGGCCCCGCAAACTTGAGATCGTGTCCTGCCCGTCGTGTGGTCGCGCGCAGGTCGACGTCTACAAGTTGGCCAACGAGGTGACCGCGGGCCTCGAAGGTATGGAGGTTCCACTGCGTGTCGCAGTGATGGGCTGCGTGGTAAACGGTCCCGGCGAGGCCCGCGAGGCCGACCTCGGCGTAGCTTCCGGTAACGGGCGCGGCCAGATCTTCGTCAAGGGCGAAGTGATCAAAACGGTGCCCGAGTCGCAGATTGTCGAAACATTAATTGAAGAAGCGCTGCGCATCGCGGAACAATCAGGTCAGGATGGTGACGGAAGTTCCGTCGGGCCGCCGGTCGTCACCGTCGGCTAGGTCACGACGACGGCGCGTGTCGCGTGCCACGGTAGGGATGAGGTGTCGGGAGTGTTGAAGCTTCTGGGTGAGCGGTCGCTAGGTGCGGCCGACGCCGCCGCGGTCATTCGGGCCCTCGACGCCGACCCAGTGGGTACCGCGATGGTTGCCGCGCGGGTGGAAGCGCATGGCATTGAGCCACGCTCGCTTGGCGGGCAGTTGTGGAGTGCCGGTGATCCCGCCGCATCCCTATGTTTCAACGGTGCAAATCTAATTCCGTTGCGTGGCAACAATTCTGACATGAACTATTTCGCGGATCGGGCGTTGGCGACGCCGCGTGCCTGTTCGTCGATAGTTGGCCACGCTGAGTTCATCGAGCCACTGTGGTCGATCCTCTGCCCCGCCTGGGGTCCCGCTCGCGAGATCCGCGGCAATCAGCCATTGATGGCATTACAGAACGAATTGCTCGTCCCTCCCGACCCGCAGGTGCGAGTGGTGACACCGGACGATCTAGAGGCATACGTGCCGGCAGCCGTGGAGATGTTCATCGGTGAGGTCGGAGTGGATCCATGTGCCGGCGACGGAGGCCGCGCCTATCGACGTCGACTGACGGCGCTGATCAATTCACACCGGGTCTTCGCGCGTTTCGACGGCCCCGACATTGTTTTCAAGGCGGAGATCGGCTCCCTGTCCCGACGAGTCGGGCAGATCCAAGGCGTCTGGGTTGCACCGCATCTGCGTGGTCATGGGTACGGGGTTGGCGGCACTGCCGCGGTTGCTCAGGCGGTACTGGACAACGGGCGGCTGCCCAGCTTGTACGTGAACGACTTCAACGGTCGGGCCCGAAATGTTTACCAGTCGGTTGGCTTCAGTCAGGTGGGGACGTTCGCGACGGTGCTGATCGACTGACAGGGGAAGCACTACTTCGCGGATCGCGAAATAGGCAATCCCTGCTCGAAGAGATCAGCGAGCACACGCATGGTTTCCGGGTTCAACTCGGCGCCGTTGCGGCTCACTTGATCGACGGCGCCGATTATCGCCCCGACCATTGCTCGTACGGCCAGTTCGTCGACGGGTACGGTTGCCTGTTCGGTTATCGATCGGACCAATTGGTCAGCGGTGCGCTCGGTCGCGACTGCCTGTGCCGCACGCAGGCTGGCCGATGATTGCAGCAGCCGGCCGCGTTCGACTTCAGTACTGCGCGTGTCGTCGTCCAACTCGCTGAAGATCCTCGCGCCGATTCGGAGAATCTGTGCGGCGGGGTTGCTCCCCGGCTCGATGGGTGCCATGTTGGCGAGGAAGACGGCGTCGTAGTCATCCTCGATGACCAGCGCCTCTTTGGTTGAGAAGTATCTGAAGAAAGTCGCGGGAGACACTTCGGCCGCTTCGGCGATTTCGGCAACTGTGGTGTTGTCGTAGCCCTTCTCCCGGAACAGCTCGTAGGCGACTTTGCGCAACGTGACACGAGTCTTGCGCTTTTTGCGCTCACGGAGTCCGAGCTGATCGATCTTCGGCATTGCCTTCGCTTTGCTCGGCGTTGGGGGTTTCGGTTCGCGACGGTTCAGTCGCGGGTTGCTCGCCACGGTTCGATTGTGCCGGAATCAACAGACATAAGACCATCAGGATCGCCGCAAATCCGACGCCGAGGACGCCGGCGACGGCGATGCCGTGTTCATACGCGCTCACAACACCTGGCACTACGCCGGGCGCCGTGTGACGAAGTTGTTCGGTGACAGCCACCACGTTGCCGGAGGCGACGTCGCGTAGAGCTGCGGGCAACTCGACGTCATGCAGCCGACCGGAGTACACCGTCGCAACAACGGAGCCGAATACCGCGACGCCGAGTGCCGCCGAGATCTGCCTAGTCGATTGCAGCAGCGCCGAGCCTGACCCGGCGTCGTTAACGTCTAAGTCGTTCATTGCCATCCCCATCGCAAGCGGCAGGATTGATCCGAGTCCGACACCGAGTAACACGGTGATCACCAGGTAGGTCACTGTCCCGCCGTCGGCACTGACCGCCTGCACCGCGCTCGACGCGCCAAGTAGCGCGATTGATGCCATGGCGACGGCACGGGCATTGAATCGCTGCACCGCTCGGCCGCTGATCCTGGTGCCGACGATCAGGCCCAGCACGACCGGCAACAGCCGCAACCCGACGCCGAGCGCATCGGCGTCGAACGCGACCGAAAAGACTTGAGCGAGTTGGAATGTCACGCTTGCCAGCAACACCATGGTGGCCGACGCCAACACTGTCCCGGCGAGAAAACCGCGGCGGGCGAACAGGGTCAAGCGCACCAGCGGAGTCGGCGTTCGCAGTTCGTGCCGAATGAAAATCCCCATGGTCACTGCGGCTGCCGCGAGCAGCGCGGCGAATTGTGCTGAGGTCCAGCCTGATTCGCCAGCTTGCGTGAACGCGGCGACAAGGGCGCCGAATCCGACGATGGATAGTGCTGCTCCGAAGACATCGAACCGTGCGGTTGTTCGGCTCCGGGTATTGGGGATCAGGAACCAGACCGCGACAGCGGCGATTGCCGCGATAGGCACATTGATGAGGAATACCGAACCCCACCAGAAATGCTGCAGCAGAAAGCCTCCCAGGATTGGGCCAAGCGGCATACCTGCCGCCGAAGATGCCATCCAGATGCCTAGCGCCCGGTTTCGCTCGGTTGTGTCGGGGAACAGGTCGGGGAGCACCGCCATCGACATCGGCATGGCCGCAGCGGCGCAGATCCCAAGGGCGACCCGGCCACCAATGAGCAGTTCGGGAGTGGTGGCGAACGCGCACAGTGCCGATGACGCCCCGAATCCGATCAGGGCGAGTGCCAGCAGTCGTCCACGTCCTAATCGGTCGCCCAGCGCTCCGAACGGAATCATGAACGCGCCGAGGGCAAGTGGGTAAGACGTGGTGATCCATTGAAGTTCCGTGGTGGAAGCGTCCAGGTCACGCGCGAGGGTTGGTAACGCGACAGTCAGGACCATTGTGTCCAGGCCGATGATGAGCATCGCGAATGCCAGCACCGCGAGGGCGGTCCACGGCGAACGATTGTGTGGTTGAGGCACGAAGTCTCCTAAGTGAGAGTGTATCGAAAATGATAGTGACTCTCACAATGTCATTTGTCAACCACGACAGTGTGGCAACCCGACGGTGCCGCTCAGTCGCCCTAAAATCATTGACGATGATGAGAATTCAGCGACGTGGCGCCACGGTCACGACCCTGGTGGCGTGCGTCGCGATGCTTGTGGGAATGACCGCGTGTTCGACGTCCGACGATGGTCCGCGTCAGGCCGTCCAGCGATTCCTGACTGAGTTCGCGGCCGGTGATGTCGCTGCTGCGGCAACGCAGACCGATAACAAAGTCGCGGCGGAACCGGCCATGCGCAGCGTGTGGCGCGGACTTCAGGCGAGCGAGATGACCGCAACCGCTGGTAAGACGCAGATCAACGCCGATACCGCGAACGTCGAAGTGACCTACACCTGGAAGCTCCCGCGTGGGCGGGAGTGGACGTATAAGGCGCCGGTCGTCGCGGGCCGTACCGATGGTGGTTGGGGCGTCCGTTGGACGTCGACCGATATCCATCCGGATCTGGGCGCGAACCAGAAACTGGTCTTTCAAGTCACCGAAGCACCGCGAGCAGCGGTCAACGAGGCCGATGGATCGGCCGTGATGATCAACGGCACGATGGTCGGCGTCAGCTTCGACGCCAAGGCAGCAGCCGACGCGGGCGGCAATGTCGTCGACTCGGTTACTCGCCTGCTGGCCGCGGTCGGGCGGTTCAACCCGTCACTCGCGGCGCAGACCGTCATCGAGCAGTCCACCGCGAGTGAGGATCCGTATCCCATTGCGCGCCTGAGCAATGCGGACTTCGACCGGCTGCGTGACCAGCTCGCCATCCCGGGTGTGATCGCCACCGATCAGGCGGAATTGACCGCGACCGACAAACAGTTCGCACCGGCGCTGCTCTCGCAAGTGAAGAAAGAAGTCGGTTCTGAACTTGAAGGCACCGTCGGCTGGCGGATCGCGGTGGTCAACCCGAATGGTTTGGTCGCCGACATCGTGTCGGAGAATGCCGCGAAACCCGCACCGGCGGTGACGCTGACACTGTCCAAGCGGATGCAGCGCGCGGCGCAGACGGCGGTCAACGGCAGTTCGCGATTCAAGACGGCGATGGTGGTCATCCAGCCGTCGACCGGAAATATTCTGGCGATCGCGCAGAATCCGTCGGCTGACCGGGACGGACCGATAGCCACCACGGGTCTGTATCCACCGGGTTCGACGTTCAAGATAGTCACGGCGTCGGCGGCGATCACCCACAACCTGGCGCACCCGGCCACGCAGGTGCCATGCCCCGGCGAGATCCAAATCGGGCCACGCCTCATCCCGAACTACGACAAATTCTCGTTGGGTACGGTCTCGATGTTGAGCGCTTTCGCGAACTCGTGCAACACCACATTCGCCAAACTCGCCAGCGAAATGGGGCCGGCCGACCTTGCGAGTATGGCCGCGGCGATGGGACTTGGCCGCAAGTACACGATCGCCGGACTTGACGCGGTATCCGGCTCGGTGCCGATCGCGCCCGAACTCGTCGCTCGCAGTGAGGATGGCTTCGGTCAGGGCAAAGTTCTTGCCAGCCCGCTGGGAATGGCCTTGGTAGCCGCGACGGCCGCGCACGGGTCGGCGCCGACGCCCCAGTTGATCCTCGGCAGGACCACGAAAGTCGAAGGGCCGCAACCTACTATCGCAGCGGGTGTGATCGACCAGCTCAGGTCAATGATGCGCGCCGTGGTTACCGAAGGTACCGCGACAGTCGTCGCTGGGCAGGGAGCGGTATTCGGTAAGACCGGTGAGGCCGAATTCGCCGGCGGTTCACACGCGTGGTTCGCCGGTTATCGGGGCGATCTGGCGTTCGCGACCTTGCTTGTCGGTGGTGGAGACTCGACGAATGCCGTTGCCGTGACTAGGGATTTCCTGTCGATGTTGGGCTAGGCCCAGTTGAGTGCCTCCTAGAGCGCTACTGAGCTCACTCCCGTCGCGGCACGATCACCGACTGACCGGTACGCGGGTGCGCGATGATTTCCACCGGGTGGTCGTAGATTTCCGACAGTAGCGTGTCGGTCAGCACCGTCTCGGGGGTGCCGATCGCGACGATCCGTCCCGATTTCATCAAGGCCACCCGGTCGGCATATGCGGCAGCGAGTGAAAGGTCATGTACCACAATGAGTATCGCCACACCGCGATCGCGGGCACGCCGCAGGACCTGAAGTGTCGCCTCTTGATGGGCGATGTCGAGGGCAGCGGTTGGCTCGTCGAGCAGCAGTACCGGTGTGCGCTGAGTCAATGCGCGAGCCAACGCGACGCGCGCTTGCTGTCCGCCGGACAGCCGGGATACCGGACGATCCACGAGATCGGCGAGGTCACAGTCGGCGACCGCATCGTCGATGATTTGAGCCGAGTCGGCTGCCTGTGGGGTGCGCAACCACGGATAGCGGCCCATCTCGACGACTTCGCTGACAGTGAAGCCGATATCGGGTCGATTATGTTGTGTCACAACGGCTCGACGCCGACCCATCTCTTTCGCCGATAGAGCGCCGACGGTGTCGCCGCATAACTCGACCTGGCCCGACGACGGTGCGCGAAAGCCACCCAATGCCGACAACAGGGTCGACTTGCCGCAGCCGTTGGGACCGACGAGCGCGACAATCTCCCCGCTGGCCACCGACAACTCGACATCGGAAACTATTTCGCGTCCGTCGAGTGTGATCGAGACATTATGTGCGGCAAGAACACTAGCTCCGTCGGCGATCACCACGACGCCCCTGCGTTACGGCTGCGACGCAGCAGAATGAAGAAGGCTGGCCCACCGATCAACGACGTCAGCATGCCAAGAGGTAGGTCGGCGCCGGTCATCATCGTTCGGGCCGCAAGGTCGGCTGCGGCGATGACGAGCGCACCGCCGACAACGCTGGCGGGTAACAAGATTGAGTGACGCGGCCCGACGATCAGTCGCATCACATGGGGTATCACCAGCCCGACGAACATGATGATTCCGGTGAACGCGACACCGGCTGCGGTCAAGATGGCGACCAGCACGATGGTTTGCCGCCGTACCGACTCGACGTCGACGCCGAGAGATGCGGCTTGGACTTCGCCCAAGGCGAGCAGATCGAGTTTGCGAACCAGCAGGAATGCGGCCCCGACGCCCGCGACCACCAGGGGCAGTACCACCCAAATGGCGCCCCACGTCGACGCCGTCAGTGAGCCCAACTGCCAGAAGACGATCTGTTCGCGAGCCGCGGTCGACGCGAGAAACGTGAAGTAGGCGATGATGCCGAGCGCGAAGGCATTCACGGCGATTCCGGTGAGTACCAACATGATCGACGACGACGTACCGTTGCGCAGCGACATAAGGTAGACGGCGGCCACGGTGATCAGCGCGGCGACGAATGCCGCCGCGGCCAGCAGCCAGCCGTTCACCCCGACACCGCCGATCACGATCACGGCGCAGGCACCGACTGCGGCGCCCGAGGACACGCCGATGACGCCGGGTTCGGCGAGTGGGTTGGCCAATACGCCCTGCATCAGGCAGCCGGCAGTACCTAGCGCGGCACCGATCAAGAGCCCCAAGATGATTCGCGGCAGCCGAATGGTCCACAGGGTGTGCTCACCCTGCGGATCCGCTGGCATCGGCCCCACCTCAACCCGGAAATGGTGGGCGATGCTGCCGAGGACCTCGGCGGGGGAGATGTGGATCTGCCCGGTCCCGGCCGAGATGACGACCACCACGACGGTGAGCACCAACAATCCGACGAGAATTCCTGCGCCACGGGTGATTCTGGGGACCGAGCGGCCAGTCTTCTTCTCGACGGTGGCAGCGGTCACTGGTAGATCGATTTCGCGAGGGCCTGCAGTACCCGCCCGACGTCGGGGCCGAAGGACAGAATCTCGGTCTCGTCCATCGAGACGATGCGTCGTGCTTTGCCCGCATTGGTGTCCGATAGGCCCGGCAGCTTCAGGACGCCGTCGATGCCGCCAACCGAATCCGCGCCCTGGCTCATCACCAATATGACGTCAGGGTTGGCATTCGCCAGAGCCTCGGCATTGACGGCGGTGAAAGCGCCGGTGAGACCCGAAGCGGTGCCCGCGTCCTGGCCGCCGAGCGCAGCGACGAGATTGTCCGCGCCGGAATTGGGCCCGGCGAGCAGAATCAGCCGCGGTCCGCGGATATAAAGGAATGCCATTCGAGGATCACCGGTTGGCGAGGGCAGGGCGGCGCGCATAGCGTCGATCTGGGACTTCGTCCGAGTAACAAGTTTCGCGCCCACGTCGGGTACACCGAGCGCCGTGGCGACCGAAGCGATCAATGCCGGCGTCGATTCGATTGTGCGAGTAGAGCTGAACGCGACAACCGGAATCCCCGATGAACGGATCTGCTCGACGGCCTGCGGTGGGATGGTTTGCGAGTCGATCAGTACAACGGAGGGGTTGAGCGCCAGAGTGGCCTCAGCGTTGAGGCTGTGTCCGCGATTGGTGACGAGGGGAAGTGTGGCCGCCTGCGGGAAGGTTGTCGACATATCACGGCCGACGACGCGGGAACCCAGGCCGAGCGAGAAGACGATATTGCCCAAGGTGCCATTGCGATCGACGGCGACGATGCGACTGGTGTCGGTAACCGTGACCTTGCCCGCGGGGTGCGATCCGGTTGCCACGGAATCGGCGGTGGCAGGCAGTGCCGGCACCGGGTCATTCGCGATGGGGACGACGGCCGGCCCGTCGAGCGTCGCTGTCGAAGGGCCTGATCGGAGTCGTGACGTTGCCGACGATGATGCGCCGCCGTTGTCGAGGGGCGCGGTCGTGCAGCCGGTCAGTACGAGAATCGTTGCCACCACAGTGCCGACGGCTAGCAGCAGGGGTTTCGCAGGTCTAGATATGGCTCGCACTCGATCCACCTTAGTCACCGGTGTGGTGGCCCTAACTTCGGTTCGATTCGACCCGGCATTTCGGAGGATTACAGTAGAACCCATGTCTGCACCCTCTACCCACCGGCAGCCACTCGTACCCGGAAAATTGTCGCCGACTCGCCGTGTACCCGACGACATCGAGCGTCCGGAGTATGCCTGGAAAGATTCGGTCAACGAAGGCTCCGAGCCGTGGGTGCAAACCCCGGAAACCATCGAGAAGGTGCGAGTGGCGAGCAAGATCGCGGCCAACGCGCTGGCTGAGGCCGGTCGTGCGGTTGCGCCCGGAGTAACCACCGATGATCTCGATGGAATTGCGCACCAGTACATGATCGATCATGGCGCTTACCCATCGACGTTGGGCTACAAGGCTTTTCCGAAATCGTGCTGCACCTCGCTCAACGAAGTGATCTGCCACGGCATCCCGGATTCGACGGTGATTCAGGACGGTGACATCGTCAACATCGACGTCACCGCCTATATCGACGGTGCACACGGCGACTGCAACGCCACCTTCCTCGCTGGCGATGTCTCACCGGACGCGGCCGATTTGGTCGAACGGACCCGCATCGCGACCGAGCGGGCAATCAAAGCCGCCAAACCCGGTCGCGAGTTGAATGTCATCGGCCGAGTCATCGAGTCCTATGCGAACCGCTTCGGCTACAACGTCGTTCGTGACTTCACCGGCCACGGCATTGGTGAGACATTTCACAACGGTTTGGTAGTGCTGCATTACGACGAGCCCAATGTGTCGACGGTGATCGAACCCGGAATGGTCTTCACGATCGAGCCCATGATCAACCTTGGCGGACTTGGTTACGAGATATGGGATGACGGCTGGACGGTCGTAACGTCGGATCGACAGTGGACCGCGCAGTTCGAGCACACCCTGGTTATCACCGAAGAGGGACCAGAGATTCTGACTTTGCCCGACCCGGTGTGACGCCTGGGCCGTTCGCCAAATCGACCGGAGCCGTACTGGTCGGCGGCACAACCTCCGATGCCGGCAAGTCGCTCGTCGTGGCGGGCCTGTGCCGGGCGCTTGCCCGCGCGGGTGTGCGGGTTGCGCCATTCAAGGCGCAGAACATGTCAAATAACTCGGTGGTCACACTCGACGGCGGCGAGATCGGTCGAGCCCAGGCAATGCAGGCGCAGGCATGCGGCCTGGAGCCGTCGGTGCGGTTCAATCCAGTACTGCTCAAACCCGGCAGCGACCGCCGATCGCATGTGGTGGTCATGGGTGAGACGGTCGGCGAGGTCGGCGCAGTTGACTATGCGTCGTGGCGAAATCGGTTGCGCGGCATTGTGGTTGATCAGCTGACGTCACTACGCGAGGATTTCGACGTGGTCATATGCGAAGGTGCCGGCTCGGTCGCCGAGATCAACCTGCGGACATCGGATATCGCGAATATGGGTTTGGCGCGGGCCGCTGGCCTGCCGGTGGTGTTGGTATCGGATATCGATCGTGGCGGATCACTCGCGCACCTGTTCGGGACGACCGCGATCCTCGACGCGGATGACCAACAGCTCATCGCGGGGTATCTGGTAAACAAGTTCCGCGGCGATCCGGCATTGTTGGCGCCGGGGCTCGACTCACTGCGTGCCTTGACCGGCCGACCGACTTTGGGTGTCATCCCGTTCGCCGAGGGGTTGTGGCTCGATGCCGAGGACTCGTTGGGTGTCGCGGTGGGGCGCAGGCTTGGGCCGCCGGGCGACGACGTGGGTCAGCGACTGAGCGTGGCGGCAATCCGACTGCCCAGGATTTCCAATACGACCGACGTCGACGCGTTGGCGTGTGAGCCGGGTGTTGATGTTGTGTGGGTCGACGACGCGGCGTCGGTCGCCGCTGCTGACCTGGTGATACTGCCGGGAACGCGAGCGACGGCAAATGATCTTGCCTGGCTGCGACGTCGGGGACTGGATGAGATGCTCTCGCGGAGAGCGCGAAGAGGTGCTCCGATCCTCGCGGTGTGTGGCGGCTTCCAGATGCTGTCACGGGAGATCTTCGACGACGTCGAGTCGGGGACCGGGGTGATAGCCGGGCTCGGGCTACTGAAACAGCGGATCGTATTCGCGGCGGACAAGACGCTGCGCCAGGTGAGCGGCTTCTCGGTGGAGGCGCGAATCCCATTGCACGGCTACGAGATTCACCACGGTCAGGTAGTCGAGAGTGGTGAGCGGGCGTGGCTGGTTGATGCGGACGGGGTCGAAGAGGGCGCACGACGCGAGGGTATCTGGGGCACACACTGGCATGGTGTGCTGGCCGACGACGCCTTTCGCCGGGTGTTTCTTCGTCAGGTGGCCGATGCTGCGGGCAAAGTTGATTTCGTGGTCGGCGAGGTCAGCTACGACGGCCTGCGAGAACAGCAATTGGATCTGATCGCGGATCTGTTGGCGGCGAACACTGACTTGACGGCGATCGCCGGCATCATCTCGAGTGGTCCGGGGAACAGACCGGTGATCCGGAGCGGACTGGAATAGCCGGGCTGCCGGAGGCGGCACTCGCTACAGTGGTGCGGTGAGTATCGAGCAGCGCGCGGTGCAGGTCGGCGAGTTCACTTTCGATGTGCGGATCGGCACGCCGGACGACGCCCCCAAGGCCAAAGGTAAGAAGAACGCCTACCTTCCTACAGTTCTGTTGCTGCACGGGTTTCCGCACAATAGCGACAGTTACGACGATGTCGTGCCGCGGCTGCTCGACGCCGGACTGCGCACGGTCGTATTCGATCAACGCGGTTACAGTCCCCGCGCACGGCCGGAAGGTGTCGAGAATTATCTCGTCGAGCACCTGGTAGCCGATGTGGTCGGAGTACTCGATGCTCTTGAGCTTCCGCATGTGCTACTGGTCGGGCACGACTGGGGTGGTTTGGTGGCATGGCATTTCGCCGCCAACTATCCACAGCGGCTGACCGGGTTGGTCGCGGTGAGCACCGGCCATCCGAGCGCGATCACCGAGGCTCTGAAATCGGGGGAGGATCAACGCAAGAAGTCGTCGTATATCCCGATGTTCATCGCCGAGGGGGCCGAGGAAAAGCTGCTCGCCCGCGATGCGGTGCTGCTTCGCCGCACTGTTCCGGCCGATGCGATTGCGCCGTTGCGGGAGCCGGGTGCCCTGACCGCTGCCCTGAACTGGTACCGCGCGAACTTCACCGGCGATATCGGAGCAAAACTCGCGTGTGGTCCGGTCGAGGTGCCGACGACCATGATCTGGAGCGACGGCGACGAAGCGTTGGGTCGCGCACAGGCCGAGATGAGTGGACGTTACGTCTACTCCGATTTCCGCTTCTGCGAGTTGACCGGCGTTGATCACTGGATACCGGAGAAAGCGGCGGCATCAGTTGCCAGCGAGGTGTCGTTGCGGTCGTCGCCGTTCTAGGTGCTCTGCTGGATGAGAGCGATCAGCCAGCGTCGAACCGCGCCGTGAAGGGCTGTTTTTCGGTCAGCGTTTTCGGTGCGGCCCCTCGAGCCGTAGGTGAAGTCGAATAGCAGACCTTCAAGCAGGCTCAGTAAGTCTCGGCTGCGCGCGGCCGCGTCGTCGGCGCCGAGCCGGGCCATGAGGGCGGCTGCGGCATCCGGTGCGAATAGGCATCGCGCCAACTGGTCGCCAAGGTGGCAATCCGATGCCGCATCTGACGCGAAAGCGTAGCGCGCCAGCAGATCTCGGCGACGAGTGGTCAATAGTTCGTCGAGGTAGGCGGCGATCAGATCGGCCGCCGAATCAAGGGTGATCGTCGCGGGTACGTTGGGCAGAAGCTCGCCGAACGCTGCGCGTGACGAGTCGGTGAGATAGGTGATCGCCGCGCCGACCAGTGCGGCTCGGGTGCGAAAGTAATACGACGTCGAGCCCTTCGCGATACCCAATTCGGTATCGATCGCGCTGTGTGTCACCGCGTGGTTGCCGCCGCCGGCGGCGAGGGTGAGCGCTGCGTCGCAAATGAGTTCGCGGCGCGAAGGTTGGTGTGGCACCTCACAATTGAACCAGACTCTACGATGATAGAGTCGAAGGCGTGGAGATTGGCGGGAGAGTTCTCGATGAAGCCCAACGGCTGGCGGTGCGGGCGCTTGGTGATCCGACCGGGCCGTGTATCTACCTGTGGGGGCCGCCGGGGCGTGGCAAGACCTGGCTGGTCGACACCTACCTGGCGGAAAGTTCTCGAAAGAGAGTGTTACGCAGGCACTTCCACGACTTCTTCGTCGACGTTCACCGTGAGATCCGCGTTCGCGGGTCGCTGAATCGCGCGTTGGACGCTCTGCTCGCCGGGATTGACGTCCTCTGCTTCGATGAATTCCACGTCCATGACCCGGCAGACGGACAGTATGTGACCGCGCTTGTGCAGCATGTTGTCGACGGCAGGGTGCGAATGATTGTGACGTCCAATTACCAGCCGTCGCAATTGCTGCCGAATCCGTTGTTTCACAGTATGTTCGAGCCGTGTATTGCCTTGATCGAGAGGCACTTTCGGGTCGTCGAATGTGACGGCGGCACCGACTACCGTGCCAGCGGCGACGCGCACCGGCCCGGAGCGTGGTTAACCCCTGGAGCATCCTCCCAGCTGGCCAAGGTGGGGTTACGTTCGCCCGATCCGCGAGACCAGGTCACGCTCCGGTTGTCCGGCCACCCGATTGTCGCGCGGCGTGCCGATAGCGACGAGGTGTGGTTCGACTTCGGCGCTATGTGCGCGACCCCCACCGCGCCGACCGACTATCTGCTGCTGGCCCAACAGTTCTCACGGTGGGTGATCACCGACGTCCCCAGGCTTTCCGACGCGGGCGCCGATGCCGCCCAACGGTTCGCGAATCTGATCGACGTGCTCTGGGAGAAGCGGATCGAGGTGGTACTCACCTCGTCGGTGCCGCCGGCCGAGCTCGCTCCGCACTCCGGTGCGCATGACATCGACCGGATGGTCAGTCGGTTGAGCCAACTGCCGACCGAAATTCTCCACGAATCGAGTTTCTCCACGAATCGGGAGAATCCCTCGCCGCGACCTCAGATTATTCGACGGGAGAGGGACGGCGCGGCTAGTCCAGCTCCAGCCCCAACAACGCATTCTCCAGAACTTCGGGAAGTGCCGGATGAATCCAATACTGACCACGCGCCATGTCGTGCACACCCAGTCCGAACGACATGGCCTGGATAGCCGGCTGGATCACCGTCGATGCCTGCGGCCCCAGGATATGAACGCCGATGAGTTGTCCGGTCGCGCGATCGGCGAGGACTTTGCAGAAACTGGTGGTGTCTTCCATCGCCCAGCCGTACGCGACGTCCGCGTATGGCTGAACCTTCACCGCGTAGTCCATCCCAGCGGCGGTGGCTTGTTCTTCGGTCAGCCCGACGGTCGCGATTTGCGGATGGCTGAACACTGCCGACGGCACGAAACGATGGTCGAATGCCGCCAGATCGCTTGCCTCCCAGCCTTTCGTGACATTCGACTGGACAACGCGGGTTTCGTGATTTGCGACATGGCGTAGTTGATATTCGGTCGCGACATCGCCGAGCGCCCATACGCCGCGCGCCGACGTGCGCCCGTGGACATCTCGCTCGATGCGGCCGTCGTCATCAAGTCCGACGCCGATCGACGACAGATTCAGTCGATCGCCGTTCGGGAGCCGGCCCGTCGCCACCAGCAGGACGTCTGAGTCGACATGGGAGTCGTCGTCGAAGGTAAGTCGAACGCTTCCGTCGGCGAGAGTGGAGGCGGCCGTGGTGGTGCGATCAAGGAGCACCGACCACTGCCCACTGGCGAGTTCAGTGAAACGCTCGGAGATGTCGGAGTCGTGGTGGCGCAACAACTTCGGGCCCCGCGCGACGATGGTCACCTCGGTGCCCAGCGCCGAGAAGACGTGTGCGAATTCGGCGGCGATATAGCCGCTGCCCAGAATTGTCATCCGCTTCGGCAAGTCAGCGAGCCGCATGACGTCGCTGTTCGTGTAGTAGCGGACCCCGGAGGCGGCAACGACGTCGGGAATTATGGGACGCGAGCCGGCGGCGATGACGACTTGATCGGCCAGCAGAACCGCGCCCTGCGCGGTGCGCAGTCGGTACCTATCGCCGTCACGTCCATCGAATTCGACATGCGATTCGTACAGCGTCACATTCGGGGACCGATCGGCCCGGTACTCGCGGCCACCAGACGAGATCGGGTCGATCCGATCGAATACACGCTTGACGATTCCGGGCCAGTCCGCCGAGCTGAAGGTCGACTCAATTCCATATCGACTGGATTCACGGATATGGTCGGCGATATCGGCCGCATAGACGAACATCTTGGTCGGAATGCAACCGACGTTCAGGCACGTTCCGCCGAAGGTTCCTTCCTCGAATAGCGCGAACGAACTGTCGTGGAAATCGTGGTTGGCGAACGTGTTTCCGCTGCCGGAGCCAATCAGGGCGATATCAACCCAGGGCGCGCTCATGAGGTGGGATCGACTGGCAGGGATATCGAACTCAACCAGATCTCGACCTCGCGATATGCCCGCTCGCGTACCCGCGGGACGGACAGGAACACGTCGTGACGGGCGTCGGCGACCGGGACCGAGGTCACCCGATTGCCTAGGCAGCCGCTCCACTTGGCGATCTGCCCGACGTCGAGTACCAGGTCGGCAGAATCCGACTGAGGTCCGTACGAAGCTCCGAAATATGTTTTGTCCGAACGCA
Source organism: Gordonia sp. CPCC 205333 (assembly GCF_048537885.1). Lineage (NCBI taxonomy): Bacteria > Bacillati > Actinomycetota > Actinomycetes > Mycobacteriales > Gordoniaceae > Gordonia > Gordonia sp. CPCC 205333. The sequence goes on from NZ_JBCLVI010000003.1 coordinate 283,309, forward strand.
ATACGAGCGACGGCACGCCGATATCGAGACCGCGATGAAGCGCGGCGTGCCCGTCGCGGATCGCGTTGAGCCACCCGAAGGTCACCGGGAAACCGCCGAGCGGTTTGCGGACCAGATCGTAGGCCCATTCGCCATGCGCACTCTCGTGCAGACTCTCGCCGTAGGCGCCGGACACTTCCTGCGGCAGCACTTTCAGCGGGCGGATCGCGGCGACTGCTTTGATCACCGCGGTCGTCACCGGCGACCGCAAGATCGGCTTGCCTTGCAGGTCGAACCACGGGCTGTTGAGGAGCAGGCCCGACACACGTGCGTGGCGCGCGGGATCGTCTGCTCGAAGCCGGTTCAGCCAGAGTGGCGTGATGAGGCCGCCGGTGGAATGGGCGGCGACCAATACCGGTGCATCCGGACCGACCTCATCGACGACCCGGTCGAGCGCGAGATTCAGCTCGACGTCGTAGTACGCGAGGTCGGTGGTGTAGTGCGGGGTATGTGCCTCGCCGAGTGAACGTCCACATTTGCGCAGATCAAGAGCATAAAATTCGTAGCCGCGCTCGGCGAAGAACTCGGCTAGGGGCTCTTGGAAGAAGTAGTCGGTGAATCCATGCACATAGAGCACCGCGCCGACGGTCTCGTTCTGCGAGAGCCGTGTCGAGCGGCGTACCAACGTGGCGGTGATGGGGTCTTCACCGTCGGGGTCGGGGCCCAGTTCGAGGGTCAGGAGTTGATAGTTGTCCAGGAGGTGATCAGGCTGCCAGCTGCTGGTGGTCGACGAGACGTCGGTCGATGAACTCACGCGCTCGATCTTACGTCGCCCGGCGCTGCGCGCGACTGGGCGAACTCAGGTGGGTGAGCACCTGCGATGTCGCCTAGCGCACAATCTGACGAACCCCTGTCGGGTGTTGTGAGGGCATGGGGAAGAATGGCCGGTGACTCAAGAATTCAGCCCGCTAAGAAATTGGAGCGCGAGGGTGTCTCAAACGATCAAGACAGATGTGGTGTTGGTAGGCGCTGGCATCATGAGCGCCACCCTTGGCGCGTTGCTGCGCCAGTTGCAGCCGGAATGGTCGATCAGCCTGTTTGAAGTGCTCGACGCCGCAGCTGCCGAAAGCAGCGACCCGTGGAATAACGCCGGTACCGGCCATTCGGCCCTGTGTGAGTTGAATTACACCCCGCAGGACGCCAACGGAGATGTCAACGTCGATAAGGCGATCAACATCAACGAGCAGTTCCAGGTTTCGCGCCAGTTCTGGGCTCATTCGGTGGACACCGGAATCCTGGGTGACCCAACCGAATTCATCAACCCGATCCCGCATGTGAGTTTTACCCACGGCGAGGCAGGCGTCAGTTACCTGCGCAAGCGGTACGACAAACTCTCTCGTCACCCGCTGTTCGAGGGGATGGAGTACATCACCGACTCCGATGAGTTCGCTGCCCGCTTGCCGCTGATGTCCGATGGTCGTGACTTCTCCGATCCGGTCGCGCTGAATTGGTTCACCGATGGCACCGATGTCGACTTCGGTGCACTCACCCAGCAACTGCTCAACTACGTCGGCCGCGATGCCGACATTTTCTTCGGCCACCGAGTGACCAACCTGTCGAAGCAATCCGACGGCAGCTGGATCGTCAAGGTCACCAACGAACGTACCGGTGAGAAGTTCAAGGTCCACGCCGGATTCGTCTTCGTCGGGGCAGGCGGCGGCGCACTGCATCTGCTGCAGAAGTCCGGAATCAAAGAAGCCAAGGGCTTCGGCGGGTTCCCAGTTTCCGGCGAGTTCATTCGCTGCACCGACTCCGAGTTGATCGGCCAGCATCACGCGAAAGTTTACGGGCAGGCAGCGGTGGGTGCACCGCCGATGTCGGTCCCGCACCTCGACACTCGAGTCATCAACCACCAGCCGGGCCTATTATTCGGTCCCTACGCGGGCTGGTCGCCGAAATTCCTCAAGAACGGCAAGATCACCGACCTGGTCAGCACTGTCAAACCAAATAATCTGCTGCCGATGCTATCCATCGCACCGCAGGAATTCGGGCTCCTCAAGTACTTGATCAGCGAACTCTCCGCGAGCACCGCTGACCGCATCGACACCCTCAACGAGTTCGCGCCCCGCGCGATCGCCGAAGACTGGGAGTTCGTCACCGCCGGTCAGCGCGTGCAGGTGATCCGCAAGACGGGCGTCGGCGGATCGCTGGAATTCGGTACCGCCGTTGTCGCAGCCGAAGATGGAACCATCGCCGGTCTGCTCGGCGCATCGCCCGGTGCTTCTACAGCCGTTCCGGCGATGATCGACGTGCTGTCCAAATGTTTCCCGGGCAGCTTCGAGGCATGGCGGTCGAAGCTGGTCGAGATGATCCCGTCGTTCGGACAGAAGCTGTCGGACAATACGGCGCTCTTCGGCGAGGTGTGGGATTGGTCGAGTAAGAGCTTGCAGCTCACCAACTCTCGGGTCGATGCTCCGGAGAGCCAGAACACATCAGCGACGACCAGCGGTTAGTCGATGTCGGCGGCGCCGGAACGTGTCGATTACCCATTCAGTGCGGTTGTCGGACAGGAGCAGCTCAAACTCGCGCTGATTCTGTCGGCGATAGCGCCGGGAATCGGTGGCGTGCTCATCCGCGGCGAAAAGGGCACGGCCAAGTCGACGATCGTGCGCGGCCTCGGTCCGCTGCTCGGCGAATCCGGGGATCCGCGCCCGGTTGTCGATTTGCCGATAGGCGCGACCGAGGACCGAGTCGTCGGATCACTGGATATCACGCGGGCCTTGCGCGATGGCGAGGCTGTCTTTACCCCTGGACTGCTCGCCCGTGCCAACCATGGCGTTGTGTATATCGATGAAGTCAACTTGCTCGCCGATCACTTGGTTGACGTACTGCTCGACGCCGCCGCAAGCGGGCGGGTGACCGTCGAGCGCGACGGCATCTCGCATACCTCGTCGACCGAGTTCGTATTGGTCGGCACGATGAATCCCGAAGAGGGCGAACTTCGTCCGCAGTTGCTCGATCGGTTCGGGTTGGCGGTCGACGTGGCTGCGGCCCGCGACATTGACGAACGAGTCGAAGTGGTGACTCGTCGACTCGAATTTGACGCGGACCCAACAGCTTTCGCGCAGCGTTTCGCTGAGGATGAGTCCGAGTTGACCAGTCGGATCAGCCGGGCTCGGGCAAATATCGGTGGTGTCGAACTGCCTCGCGCCGAGTTGCGTCGGATCGCCGCGGTGTGTTCGCACCTCAACGTCGACGGTATGCGTGGCGACATCGTTGTGGCCCGTGCGGCCGCAGCCCACGCGGCGTGGCGGGGCGTCGACGCGATCACCGCCGACGACGTGCGAGTGGCCGTCGAACTCGCCTTGCCGCACCGGCGCCGACGTGATCCGTTCGACGAGTCGGGGTTAAGTGAACAACAGGTCGACGACGCGATGGAAGCGGGGGACCAGGCAGTGGGTGACCCCGAGCCGCCCGAGCCGGATGGCGGACCCGATAGCGATGGCCCCGATGATCACGGACCAGACGACGACGGACCAGACGATCACGGACCAGACGACGACGGTCCCGGCGGGGGTGACCTCGATACATCCGATGACGGGTCGGCTGATGGCGGTGAGTCCGCGCCCGGCGGACCGCGATTCTCGGCACCGGCCGGGTCAGCCGCACGGATCAGGAATCTACGCGTCGCCGGACTCGGTTCTGGCGCTTCGGGGCGGCGTTCCAAAGCCTACGGTGACCGTGGAATGACCATGCGGGCAATAGATTTCACGCCAGGGCGAGCAATTCACGTGGTCGGTACCGCATTTGCGGCGATCGAGCGGGCCGTGCGCGTCGACGCGTCGCAGTCACGGGACATCAGCCAGCGACTGGAAATCTCATCCCCGTCAGCACCCTCAAAGGGCAATATGCCCTTCAATGCCTCTCGCGGGGACGAGACTTTATCGGCTCGCGTGGCTGTCATAGGCGATGACCTGCGTGGTGCTCAGCGGGTGGGCACCGAAGGCAATCTGGTGGTATTCCTGCTCGACCTGTCCGGGTCGATGACCGCGCGCACGCGACTCGATGCCGTAACGCGCGCGTGTGTCGACCTCCTTCGCGACTCGTACACCCGCCGCGATCGGGTAGCTGTCGTCGTCGCGCGAGGTAATCGTGCCGAGATAGTGGTACCGCCGACTCGATCGGTGGATCTCGCAGTTTCCCGGCTCAGTCGAGTTCGAGTTGGGGGACGCACACCGCTGGCCGAGGCTCTGACACAGTCGTTGGCGGTGATTTCCGCAGCGGCGCAACGAGAGCCAGAGCGCCGCCCGCTATTGGTCGTGCTGACCGACGGCCGCGCTACGTCGGGTGCGGACGCGCTGACGCGTGCATCGGCCGCAGCCAGAGGGATCGCTCGGCGTCATATTGACGCCGTCGTCATCGACTGTGAACAGGGCATGATTCGGCTCGGCCTAGCGGCGCAGTTGGCCCGTCAACTGCACGCACCGTGTATGGCGATGACAGACTTGACCGAGTCGTCACTAGTCGCAGCCGTGCGCGCCGCAGCCTGAGCGGGAGGAGAACTACTGTGCCACAAGGTGTTCCGGAGAAGGTTCCTAACGACGGCCTGACCACTCGGCAACGACGAAACACCCCGGTGCTCGGAGTTCATACTGGCGATGGGAAAGGTAAATCGACCGCCGCGTTCGGCATGGCGATGCGCGCCTGGAACGCCGGCCTGAATGTCGCTGTCTTTCAATTTGTGAAAAGCGCGAAGTGGCGGGTCGGTGAAGAATCCGCGCTTGAGGCGCTGGGAAAGCTGCACGAGCAGACCGGTGAGGGCGGGTCGGTGCAATGGCACAAGATGGGGCAGGGTTGGTCGTGGCTGCGCTCCAACACCGACCATGGTGACGATCACGCCGACGCAGCACGAGCGGGCTGGGCAGAGATCAGCCGCCGGATCGCCGCGCAGGAGCACGACTTCTATGTGCTCGACGAATTCACCTATCCGCTGGACTGGGGATGGATCGACGTCGATGAGGTGGTCGAGACGCTGCGTATCCGGCCGGGCAGGCAGCACGTCATCATCACCGGGCGCCGCGCGCCGCAGGCACTGATCGATGCCGCTGATCTCGTGACCGAGATGCGTAAGGTTGCGCACCCGATGGACCAGGGCCGCAAGGGGCAGAAGGGGATCGAGTGGTGATCGGGTGATCTCGACTCCCGCCATCGTCATCGCCGCGCCGGCATCGGGCAGCGGAAAGACCACCGTGACAACCGGATTGATCGGCGCCCTGCGCAAGTCCGGGCGAAAGGTCGCGCCGTTCAAGGTCGGGCCCGACTTCATCGACCCCGGTTATCACACCGTCGCGGCAGGTCGGCCCGGCCGTAACCTCGACCCGAATCTGGTTGGCGCAGAACTTATCTCACCACTGTTTGCCGCTGGCTGCGCCGGCGCCGACATCGCTGTCGTCGAAGGCGTGATGGGCTTGTTCGACGGCAGGATCGCGACGGACACCGCCAACTCGGCCTCCGGTGGATTTGGTTCGACGGCCCAGGTCGCGTCGATTTTAGGTGCCCCGGTAGTCCTGGTGGTCGATGCGGCGGGACACAGTCAGTCGCTGGCGGCACTGCTGCACGGGTTCGCGTCGTTCGATACATCGGTCACGATTGCGGGTGTCATCCTGAATCGGGTCGGGTCGCCGCGGCACGAGACGGTACTGCGGGCGGCGTGCGCGCAGGTCGGGCTGCCGGTCCTCGGCGCGGTGCGACGTGACAGTGGACTAGCTGTGCCGTCGCGCCATCTCGGCCTGATCCCCGCGGCCGAACGAGCTCCCGAGGCCCAGCGGGCAGTCGATGCGATGTCAGCGGCCATCGGCGGTGAGATCGATCTCCCTGCGGTCGAAGCGACCGCACGGTGTCGGAGCCAAGCCGACGGTCCGTCCTGGTCGGCGTCCGACGCGTTGGGAGACAGCACAGCCGACGGTCCTATTATCGCTGTGGCGGGGGGCGCGGCGTTCACTTTCGGGTACGCCGAACATGCGGAGATGCTGGCTGCCGCGGGCGCCGACGTCGTTACGTTCGACCCGCTACACGACCGGCTGCCCGACCGAACCGCCGGTGTTGTGATCGGCGGCGGTTTTCCCGAAGAGCACGCCGAAGCGCTTGCCGCGAATGAACCCCTGCGCGCCGACCTTCGCAGGCATGCCCTGCGCGGCGGCCCGCTGCACGGCGAATGTGCCGGCTACCTGTATCTCTGCGCGACGCTTGATGATCACCCAATGTCGGGAGTTTTCGATGCGACCGCAAGTTTCTCGCCATCGCTGACATTGGGATACCGCGATGCGGTGTGCCTGCAAGACAACGTCCTCTATCGTGCCGGCGAACGCGTCACCGCCCATGAGTTCCATCGCTCGACTGTGACTGGGATCGGGCAACCGGCGTGGGGGTGGCGCTCCGAGTTCGGCAGTGCCGGTGATGGGTTGGTGTCTGACGGGGTTCACGGGTCTTTTCTGCATATCCATCCCGCGGGTGCGCCGAGGGCGATCTCTCGATTCGTCGCAGCCGCCGCGGCGTACCGTTCACAGCGTGACGGTTCCTGACGGCGCCGACGACGGCCTGTTGAGCGGCGTCGGCGATATCGATGATCCGCGCCAGTTGCGCGAGCTGCTGGACGCGGTGCTGGTTGTTGGGCGCGGACTCGATCTGGATGAAGCGCTACAGCGGATCGTCGACGTCGCTGCACACCTCCTGGGTGCTCGCTATTGCGCTCTCGGTGTTCGCGCCGAACACAGCGGTCTGCTGAAAGAATTCGTCTACACCGGCATTGATGATCGGACGCGTGCGACGATGGGGCAATTACCGGTGGGCCACGGCGTACTCGGGGTGCTCTTGGATGATCCACATGTCTTGCGTATCGGGAATCTGGGGACGCACCCGGCATCGGTCGGATTTCCGCCGAATCATCCGCCGATGAGGACATTTCTCGGCGCCCCGATCCTGGTGCGCGGCAATATTTTCGGCAGCATCTATCTGACCGAGAAACAGTCGGCTGAGCATTTCGACAATACCGACGAGGCGCTGATCGGAGTACTCGCGGTCGCGGCGGGCATCGCCGTGGACAACGCGCGCTTGTTTGAACAGACGCGAATCCGGCAGCGCTGGGTTGAAGTGCTGGCCCGACGTGGTTCGGAGCCATTGGCCGGCATCGCGTTGCGCGATACATTGGACGGCCTGTGCGCTGATGTCGCCGACCTAACTGGTGCCGACAGCGTCGCGGTGCTCACCACTTATGGTGGACAAGACCGTCTGCGCGGTGGTTTTGATATCGGACTCACCGCTGACGACGGCTGGATGTTCGACCAGCCGCTGACTGCGGGCGACAGTCCGATCGGCCGACTCGCGTTGGTCTACGAGCGAGATCCGCACCTTCCGTCGGAGGTATACGCAGGATTGGCCGGCGTCGCCGAGATCGCTTCGCTGGCAATCGCTTACGACGAGCGTCAGCAGATCGCGCGTGATTTGGAAGTGCTCGAAGACCGCCACCGGATCGCGCGGGATCTACACGATCACGTGATTCAGCGATTGTTCGCGATAGGTATTGCGCTGCAAACGATGTCGCTGACATCTGCATCCGGTCCGGCGGAATTCGAAAACAAGCTCGCGGTGGTCATCGGCGATTTGGATTCGACGGTCGCGCAGATTCGGACGTCGATCTTTGATCTGCAGACGGTGTCGGAGGGCTCGTCGGAGACGAGTATCCGACGTCGGGTTCTCGATGTGATCGAACAATTGGCCGCGCATGCGCACGTTACGCCGACGGTGCGATTCGACGGAGCGGTCGACACCCTGGTGCCGGCTTCGTTGGCGTCACATCTGGAAGCTGTTGTCCGGGAAGGATTGAGCAACGCCTTGCGTCACTCGGCGGCCGCACATATCGAGATCGTGGTGGCCGTCCGGGACGAGTTGATTGTCACCGTCACCGACGACGGACGTGGGATGCCGGAGCACGCCGATCGGCGAGGATTGCGAAACCTGGCTGATCGCGCCGTCGAATGCGGCGGCACGTTGACAGTTCAGGTGCCTGATGGCGGGGGGGCCGAGCTGATATGGGCTGTTCCGCTCGGCAGCTGATTGCTCAGTTGCTCGAATCCTTACGCTCCGTGCGTAATTCGGTGGCCAGGACCGCTACTTGGGTGCGGCGTTCCATGTCGAGTTTGGCCAGTACCCGCGTGACGTAGTTCTTGATCGTTTTCTCGGCGAGATTTGTGCGTTGCGCGATTTGCCGGTTGGTGAGGCCGTCGCCGATCAGTGCCACGATGTCACGTTCACGCTCGGTGAGCTTCGACAACGGATCGTTTTGCGTTGCGCCGCTGCGGATCCGATTCATGAGGGCCTCGGTGCTCCGTCGATCGAGCAGCGAGCCACCCCGGCCGACGGTGCGTACCGCGGCTACGAGGTTATGACCAAGGATCTGTTTGAGGACGAAACCCGAGGCCCCGGCGACGACGGCAGCCATCAGGGCATCGTCGTCGGAGTACGAGGTCAGCATCAGACAGTTCACCTGTGGGTGATCCGATCTGACGTCGCGGCATAATTCGACGCCGCTGCCGTCCGGAAGTCGGACGTCGAGGACAGCGACATCGGGGAGGGTGGCGGCGATCGCGACACGTGCCTCGGCTGCGGTCGCGGCCTCGCCAACGATCTCAATGTCCTCGGCGGTACTCAATAGATCGCGCAGACCACGTCGTACCAATTCGTGGTCATCGACGAGGAATGCACGAATCGTTGGGTGGGCGGCAGGTTCACCAGACACGTTCTGACGATACGCGTGTCGGGTCGCCGCGACGTTCGCGGTACCGCGCTTCGTGGGTCCCGATGGTTCGGGACCTTCTGCCCACGACATCGCGTAGTAGATCGGCGACGCTGGATATATGACGAATCAACAGGTCCCGTTGCTGTCGATGTCCGGTCACGATCTACTGGCAGAACTTCTGCCCGCCGTCGAGCGTGAAGTGGATCGGCATATGTCGATGACGGTCGACTGGCACCCGCATGATTACGTTCCGTGGGATGACGGCCGCAATTTCGCGGCGCTCGGCGGACTGGACTGGGACCCCGCGCAGTCGAGTCTGTCGGATACGGCAAAGGCGGCGATGGTCACCAACCTGCTGACCGAGGACAACCTGCCGTCGTACCACCGAGTGATCGCGGAGAATTTCACCCTCGACGACGCATGGGGGTTCTGGGTCGGGCGGTGGACCGCCGAGGAAGCCCGTCACTCCATCGTCATGCGCGACTATTTGGTGGTTACCCGCGGTGTCGACCCGGTCGAGCTGGAACAGACTCGAATGGTGCACATGACGGGCGGGTTCAACCCATTTCCCACCGAGATGGCAGAGCGAATCGATGGCACCGGTGGCGGCGGGCTCGGCATGTTGCTCGCGGTGGCCTATGTAAGTTTCCAGGAGTTGGCCACGCGGGTGTCACACCGCAACACCGGCAAAGCCTGCGGGGATCCGATCGCCGACGCGATGCTGGGGCGGGTCGCGGCCGACGAGAACCTGCATATGTTGTTCTACCGCAACGTTATGTCTGCTGCGCTCGACGTCGTACCCGACGAGGCGATGGCGGCGATCTATACGATCGTGTCGAATTTCGCGATGCCCGGATCGTCGATGCCCGGCTTCCGCAGAAACGCGGTACTCATCGCGAAGGGTGCGATCTACGACCTTCCGCAGCACCTCAATGAAGTGCTTCGGCCGGTCTTGCGGAAGTGGAAGATATTCTCCCGCAATGATTTCGGTCCGTCGGGTGAGTACTACCGGGACCAACTCGCGGAGTTCCTCGACGATTTGGAGAGTAAGGTCGTGCGGTTCGAGGAGTCGCGGGCGCGGGCGCTGGCGCGCAGTGCGAAGCGGAGTGCATGATGACTGTGATCGTGGACCGGGCACGCCAATACTCCGACGACACCGAAGGATTCGGCACTGTGATCGCGATGGCCGAGGCTGCCGATTGCGCGAATATGACGTGGTGGAACTCGATTCGGGCGAACGACCCGCATGCGGCCTATGCGAGTTCGCAGGTCTTGGCGGAGCTGATCAAGATGCTTGCGCATCGGGAAGGTATCCCGGTCGCCGACGTATGGGACCACCTGAAACGAGCGGGCCGAATCGACTTCTGAGCAAGTGTGGCTGGCAGAGTTTCGGTTGGGATCGGTGCGATTCCAACGGTTGTGATCCGGTGTTGTGGCGATACGGTACGGGAGTACCCACCCGTCGATTGGAGCTCTAGTGCCAGCCACGCCGCCGTCCGATGTGTCAGCTTGGAATGATTCGCTGCCGAGCGCGTCGATCATCGGATCGGCAGATGAGGCGCTCAAAGTCGCAGCCGAATTAGCCGCCGAATTTGAAACCGGCGCCTCCGAGCGCGACCGTGACGGTGCCACTCCGACTGCCGAACTCGAGCGGATTCGTCTATCCGGCTTGTTAGGCATCACCGTTCCGAGCGACCTGCGCGGGGCCGAGGTGTCGACCAGAACACTCGTCGAAGTGGTGGCGACCCTAGCGTCCGCGGACGGATCAATAGCGCAGGTATTGCAGAACCACTTCTACTTCCTGCGGCACGCGTTGGTTCACGGCACATCTGAGCAACGGGACTTCTTCGGCCGCTTGGTGATTGAGGGAAACCGGCTCGGCAACGCGCAGGCGGAGCGCAATGCGGGATCGAAGTCGAACGGCATGGCGGAGTGGACCACGGCATTGTCTGAGAGCGACGGGGGATTGACGCTCACCGGCACGAAGTATTACAGCACTGGAGCCTATACGGCGCAATGGATTCCGGTAAACGCTACCGGATTGTCGGGAACGTCGGTCATCGTCTACGTGCCGCGGGACGCTCCGGGTGTGCACGTTACCGATGATTGGAATGGTTTCGGACAACGTGGAACACACAGCGGGACAACAACTCTTACGCGGGTCGCGGTCCAGTCGTGGCAGATTGTTCCGGTAGTGGCAGACATCGAACCGCCGCGCGTGGACGGTGCCTACGGGCAGATCATCCACGCGGCGCTCGATCTTGGCATCGCGCAGGGCGCGCTGGCTCGACTGGCGGAATTCGTGCGAACACGGACTCGCGTGTACCGCGACAGCCCAGCTGCGGAGGCTTCGCAGGATTCGCACCTGCTCTACGAGGCGGGGAAACTCGCGGTCGGAGTGCGCGCGGCACGCGCGTTACTACGCGAGGCGGCAGAAGTCATCGACGCTGCCGGGACCTCGCCGTCGCGCGCACAGGCGACCGAAGCCTCCCTTGCAGTCGCCTCGGCGCGAGCGGTCGCCGCCGAGACTGCGGTGACCACGGCCAACGAACTGTTCGAGATAGCCGGTACCGGGGCCACCGACCGTAAACACGGCCTGGACCGCTACTGGCGAGACGCGCGAACCCATACCTTGCACGACCCGACTCGATGGAAATATATCCATGTCGGGAATGAGCTGGTGAACGACGTTGCACCGAGTGGGTCGCTGATCTGACTGTGCTCGCTGAGAAACGTCCCCTCGCGAACGGAGATGACATATCGCCATGTCGTTCAGTTTTGGGGCATATTTCCGCTGCGTGACCCGGTGGGCGCACTGCCGGCCGACATCACCATTCTTGGATGAAGGTGTACCAGTCTCCGCTGAACTGCGTGTAGATGTAGACGCCTGAATCGCTGGCCCCGGGAGCTGGCGGTGGTGTCGAGAACTTGGCGAAGCCACTGGTATCGAGGAAATCGGCCGACGTGTAGAAGTGGCATGCACCGTTGAATTGATTGGCCTCCACAACATGGATCGCGCCGATCCATCTGCCCGTCGTTGGGGCGCAAGAGGTTTCGTATGACCGAAGCTTGTCGTCGGAGGCGGCTAGCGCGACGCGCAATGGGGTATCGAAGACGGTGAACAGCCCGGTGGCGACGATGATGACCGCCGGGATCAGCGCCCACCCGGCGATACGTCGATACCGGGAGAATCCGACGATGGTCGTGGCCAGCCAGGTTCCGCCAGCCGCCATCAGTACCGTCAGCCATCCCAGCGCCCAGAAATCATTCGGTATCCAGCCGATGTTATGGACGACGAGAGCGGCGCACGCGACGATGCTGACCGCGATGACTACCGACATCGCGATTCGCCAGGTGACGCTGGCGGTCGGCTTCATGCCAGGCATGCAGGGGAGTCTAGATCACCGCTACCTCAGCGGATCTCCCCACCGCACCGACTCTCGGATGCCGCCCTTGACGATCTTGCCACCTGGATTCCTGGGTAGTGGTTCATCGACGACGGAAACATATTGCGGCACTTTGAAATCTGAGATCGCGTCGGAAACGCTCGCGATGACCGCGGCGACGTCGACGTCGGCGTCGCCGCCGTACAGTACCGCTCCGACCTTCTCGCCGAGCACGTCGTCTGGGACCGCGAGCACCGCTGCCTCCAATACCCCCGGTGCCGCCAGCAGTGCCGCTTCGACTTCGATACTGGAGACGTTCTCTCCGCCGCGGTTGATGATGTCTTTACTGCGGTCGACGATGTAGATGCGTCCCGCATCGTCGACGCGAACGATATCGCCGGTGTAGAGCCAACCGTCACGAACGGTGTCGGCGGTGGCCTGGGGGCGCCGCCAGTACTCACGTGTCACATTGCCGCCGCGAGCGACGAGCTCGCCCAACGATGGATCCGCGTCATCGAGCGGCGCGAGTCCCAATGCCACCGATGGCACCGCGTAGCCGACCGAATCGGCATGTGCCACAGCATCTTCGTGTGGCAGCACCGTCATCAACGATGCCGTCTCGGTCATCCCGTAGCCGTTCGATACCCGCGCGTTGGGAAATGCCGATTGCAACTCGCGTACCAGGGTGGGCGCGATGGGTGCGCCACCGTAGGCGACCCACCCGATCTCGGCTGTGTCGATGGCGGACAACGCCGGATTCCGCAGCAGCAGAGCGTAAATCGCGGGAACAGTGACCAGGAAGGTGATCTTCTCGGCGATCAGGGTGTTCAGTAACAACTGCTGATCGAGTACGGGCATGATCACCGCGGTGCCACCGTAATAGGCTGCGACGAGCAGTTGGGAGTTGCAGCCCGTCACATGAAACAGAGGCACGCTGATCAGCGTCCGCAATCCTTCGCCGATGTCGGCGGGGATCGCGAAGCATCGTGCCACGTTCTCGGTGTTGGTCAGGAACGCTTCGTGACTGGTGGGTACGCCCTTGGGACTGCCGGTGGTTCCCGAGGTGTAGAAGAATGCCGCGATATCTGAAAGTCCAAGCCCCTCTTGTAGATAGGGATCGCCGTCGGGAAGGGGAGTATCGCCGGCGAGATCTATCGTCGTACCCGAATCAGTGAGAACGAACTCGGTTTCGGTTGCTGTCGAGCGAGTATTGACAGCCACGACGACACCGCCGGCGAAAATCACACCCCAGAACGCGATGACCCAGGTGTTGCCCGCCGGATACCGCACCGCGACCCGACCGCCAGACGAAAGACCTTGTGCGCGAAGGCCACCGGCAACTCGGGTGGCACGTTCCCATAACTCTCGATAGGTCAGCCGCTCGCCGCCCAACTCAACGAGCGCTTCCGCATCGGGGCGCTGGTCGACTTGCCTGCGCAACATCGCAACCAGCGACGCCGGCAGATCGGCGAAATGAGGGATGCCGTCATCGTCGACCGAAACGCGCTCCTGGGCAAAAGGATTGTGGTCGCGACTGATCGGGATGACGTGGCGATCCGCCATCTACTTCGTCCCGGAGAAGTAGGCGCGCGGGTTATCGACCAGCATTGTGGTGATCTGTTCGTCGGTGACGCCGCGTTCACGCAGAGCGGGGAGGACGTCGTCGAAGATATGGGTGTACTTCCAATTCGGTAGTGCCGCAGCGACGGCCGCCTCCGGATAGAAGTCGCTGTAGCAGGAGGCGTCATGCGCCAAGACCAGCTGCGAGGTGTATCCGGCCTCGACCATCCCGGCCACAGTGTTGACGCGATCCTCGAAGGGGGAGAAGACATCGACGCCGAATCGGTCCATACCCAAGATGGCACCGGTGGCCGCGAGTTCCTTCAGATAGTCGAGGTCGGTCGAATCGCCACTGTGGCCGATGACGACCTTCGACATATCCACGCCCTCCTCACCGAACACCTTCGCCGCGATCAGGCCGGTCTTGTCGGCGGCATGGGTATGGACGGTGATCGGTGTCCCGGTCTCGACGTGCGCCTGAGCCACTGCGCGCATCACCCGCTCGACGCCGGTGGTAAGGCTGTACTCGTCGATCGCGCATTTGAGCAGACCGGCCTTGACCCCGGTGTCGGCGATGCCCTCGCGTATGTCGCCGACGAAGAGTTCGGTCATCGGATCGACCTTGACGTCGAAGATGCGCCCCGGGCCGGTGAAGTGAAACTGCACAGGCTCTTCGTGATACGTGTAAATGCCGGTCGCGACGACGATGTTGATGTCGACCTGGGCGTTTATTCGCTGGATCCGGGGGATATACCGGCCGAGCCCGATCACGGTGGGGTCGACGATGGTCCTCACCCCGCGCGTGGTCGCCTCGGTCAGTTTCGCGACGGCGTCGGCGACTCGATGTTCTTCGTCCCACGGGTCCGGATAGTTCGGGTAATTTTCCCGGATCTCGGTGCTGATGGTGAAGACGTGTTCGTGCATGAGCACGGTGCCCAGATCCTCGACGTCGATCTGACCTTTGACTGTCTCGACTACTGCCACGAATCCTCCTGCTGTGACGCCGCACTACCGCGGAACTACCTGTGGTGTCAGTCACCATATGGCATTCTGGGCACACTTGAACCTAGTTTCAAGTTCAAGTGTCAGAATTTACTGCTGAACTGGCCTGATCGAACCGTTGGGAGAGCACGATGGTCGACTTGCGGCACGGTGTGCGTGGCTCGGAGTGGCCGTCGATGGTTAGGTGTGCCTGATGGAGATCCCCGTTCTCGCCGATACGACGGCCCAACGAGAGCCGATCACCGCCAGGGGCGAACGGACCCGCGCGAATCTGATCGCGGCCGCCCGCCGGGTATTCGAACGCAGGGGATATGTCGACACCAAACTCAGCGACATCACCACCTCGGCCCGCTGCTCGACGGGCACGTTCTATACGTACTTCACTGATAAAGCCGAGATTTTGCAGGCGGTCCTGGAGAAGGTTCAGGACGATATGCTCCATCCGCAGGTTCCGATGCATGGTGATGGTTCGCTGCGCGGGCAGATCGAGATGGCCAATCGTGCCTATCTCGACGGATATCGTCGCAATGCCAAGATGATGAAATTACTCGATCAGGTGGCAGCGATCGATCCGGAGTTTCGCGGTGTGCGCAGGGAACGGAGCAACGCGTTTGTCCAACGCAACGCGCGCGCGATTGCGGCATTGCAGGCAGGCGGCCTGGCTGATCCTGATCTTGATCCCGAGCTTTCGGCAAAAGCGTTGTCGGCCATGGTTTCTCGTGTCGCGTTCCACACTTTCTGCTTTGAAGAGGAGATCGATTTTGATGCGATGGTGCAAACCTGCACCGATTTATGGGTGAACGCGCTGCGCCTGCCTCGCTGAGACGCGGCCGTCGTCGGTAACATTTCCTCCCATGCCCCAACCCTCGTCTCGCAATGATTCGGCCGACCCGTCAAGCGGCGCGGCGCATTACCTGGCGGGGCTGAATCTGGCCGGTCGCAAAGTCGTTGTGGTGGGCGGAGGTTCGGTCGCTCAGCGGCGGGTGCCGAATCTGATCGCCTCCGGTGCACAGGTGCACGTGGTGGCAATCGACCCGACGCCGGCCGTCGAATCCAATCCCGCTGTGCATATCCACCGCCGCGCGTACGCCGACGGCGATCTCGACGGTGCCTGGTACGCCATCGCGTGTACCGACGATCCGGCAGTCAACGCAACTGTGGTCGCGGAGGCCGAACGTTCGCGCATCTTCTGCGTCCGCGCCGACGATGCGCGCGGCGGGTCCGCGGTCACGCCGGCCAGCGGGAGCCACGGTGCTTTGACGTTCGGTGTGCTCGCTGCGGGCGATCATCGGCGCTCGGCTCGGGCCCGCGACCTAGTGGCTGCGGTCTTCGACGGCTCAACGACGATCGCGCCGATCGACGATGAGAAGCACCCGGCCGGCGTCGCGCTGGTCGGCGGTGGCCCCGGCGACCCCGACCTGATAACCGTTCGCGGCAGGGCGCTGTTGGCCCAGGCCGACGTCGTCGTCGCCGACCGCCTGGCGCCAGCCGAACTATTGGCCGGACTCGGACCAGACGTCGAGGTGATCGACGCTGCCAAGGTTCCGTACGGACGAGCCATGAAACAGGAGGCCATCAACGCGGTCCTCGTCGATCGCGCCCTGTCCGGCAAATTCGTGGTCCGCCTCAAAGGCGGAGATCCCTATGTTTACGGCCGTGGTTTCGAGGAATTGCAGGCATGTGTCGACGCCGGGGTGCCGGTCAGCGTCGTGCCGGGAATCAGCAGTTCCATCTCGGCACCCGCGCTCGCCGGTATCCCCGTCACACATCGTGGCGTGACGCATGAGGTGGTTATCGCGTCGGGCCATGTACCGCCCGGACACCCGGATTCGCTGACCGACTGGGCCGCACTCGCGCAACTCCGCGGCACGATCGTGCTGATGATGGCGGTTGAACGAGTCGACGCCTTCGCCGACGCCTTACTCGACGGTGGTCGGTCAGCCCAGACGCCGGTCGCGATGATCGAGAACGCCTCGCTTCCCTCGCAGCGGGTGTTGCGAACAACTCTCGCGTACGCCGCGCAAACTGCGGTCGACGAGCGGCTCCGGCCCCCGGCGATTGTCGTGATCGGAGAGGTTGCGGGGTTCACCGACGCGGCATCGTGATGCGCGAATATGCCAACAGGGATTGGCAACGGGGCGCGGTCTCGCGGTAACGTCGCAGATCATGTCCCATTCAACGGCGAATGCCGCCGCCCCCGCAGGCGGTGCCTACAGCAAGGTTTTTGGACCGCAGATCCTGGTGATCAGCGGCATGCAGTTGCTGTTGGTACTCGACGGCACGGTCGCCGCGCTGGCGCTGCCTCGTATCCGCGAACAGTTACATCTGTCCGAGGCCAGCGGCAACTGGATCATCACCGCGTATGTGCTTGCCTTCGGTGGGCTCATGCTTCTCGGCGGTCGGCTGGGCGACGCGTTCGGACGCAAACGCATGTTCATCGCCGGTGTTGTCGCCTTCACGCTGACATCGCTACTATGCGGCGTCGCGCAAAACGAATGGATGTTGGTTGCTGGCCGCGCCCTGCAGGGCGTGTCGGCCGCGATCGCCGCACCGACCGCAATGGCGCTTGTCGCAACAACTTTCGCGCCGGGTAAAGATCGCAGCACCGCTTTCGCGATCTACGCTGCAATGACCGGTATCGGCTCGGTCGCCGGGCTGATCGTTGGAGGAGTGCTCACCGAGATCAGTTGGCGCTTGGTCTTCCTCATCAACGTGCCGATCGGAATCCTGGTGGCGATCGGCGCTGTGTGGTGTCTGCGCGAGTCACAGGGTGAACGATTGGCGCTCGATGTCCCTGGCGCGATACTCGCGACACTCGGCTGCACTTTGCTGGTCCTGGGAATCAACGAAGGTCCCAACGGATGGTCGAGTCCACTGGTGATCGGCTCGCTGGTCGGCGGCGTTGTCGCGCTGATCGCGTTCGTCTATGTCGAGCGGACCGCCGACAATCCGCTTCTGCCATTTTCACTATTCGACAACACGAGTCGGGTGGCCGCATTGGCCGCCATTCTGTTCGCCAGCGCGATCATGATGTGTATGGCGGTCTTCATCTCGCTATATCTGCAGGGAATCCTGAAATATTCACCGCTGCAGAGCGGTATGGCCGTCGTGCCGTTCGCGTTCGGACTGGGCATCGCCGCCGCGATAGCGTCGAAACTTTCCCTGCGATTCCAGCCGCGCTGGCTGGTGCTTATCGGCGGCGTCGTGATTTTTGTCGGTTGTATCTACGCCGCGACAATCGCCACCGGCGCTCCGCCATATTTCCCGAGTATTGGTGTGCCGGTTGTCGTGATCGGCTTCGGCGTCGGAATGGCGGTCATTCCACTGACCCTGTCGGTGGTTGCCGGTGTCGGGGCAACCGAAATCGGCCCGCTGACCGCACTGGCTCAGGTGGCTCAGCAGATCGGCGGTGCTGTCGGACTGGTCGCCGTCGGCGCAATGGTGACGTCGCGGTCGCTTTCGCTCGGCGGGACCACCGCGCCGGTCGAGACGATGAACGACTCGCAGCTCGACGCCCTGGCCAACGGTTACGGACTCGCGTTCGCTTCCTGTGCGGGGATCGCGATCCTGGCTGGCATCGTCGTGCTGTTCATGCGATTCACACCCGAGGAAGTCGCCGACGGGCAGGCCGCGCAGGAAGCGGCCAACGCGGGCTGAATTCTGCCATCACGACCTCGGTAAGGTAGATGCTCCCTCGCCGGTGATGACGAGTCAGAATGCAGTCGGCGTTGAGGCTATTCGGTCACCACCGTGATGGACGTTGGCCCGTCAATCTCGACGTGCTGCCCGGCGTCCGATAGCACCGCTGCGAGCGCGTTGATGTCCTTTACGTTGCGCCGGGTATTCACCAAATCGCGCGCGATCAACCCTTTGTAGTGTTTATTGAAGTGGCTCACCACTTTTCGTGAGCCGTCGGGAGCCTGGGTCACGACGGTCGCCGTCACCGCGCGTTTGGCTGGCCCGAGCTGCTGATAGCTGCCCGAGCGCAGGTCGACGAGGAAGTCGTCGACCGCGTCCAACTCTGGCGTCAGAACCGGCTTCCAGAGCGCCCCCAGCGTGCCCATGCCGGGCAGTTTCGATCCGCCGGACAGTCGATATGCCGGGATCGGGTCACGCGCGCGTACGACGCCGAATAGTGCCGACCCGATGGCCAGGCGGTCGGCGGCCTTGGTCTTGCCCGCACGAGTAAGACCGGAAAAGTCCAGCGCGTCGTAGAGGACGCCGGTGTAGCGCATGATCGCGGGGCGGGTCGGCGACAACCACAGGTCGGCATTGCGATCCACCTCCGCCAATTGCGACTGTCCCAGGTCAAGCGCCTTTCGGCTCCCGTCAAGATCGGCAGCCAGAGTCACGATGGCATCGCCGAGCACCTTCCGATTCTCATTCAGCGCCGGAAATGACAGCACGTCGAGGTCGAGTGGTGCGCCCGAACCACCGTCGGACTTAGTCTCTGAAGGAGGGAGGATTACCAACACTTTCACCAGGTTACTAAGCTGTGCGATGTGATTACGCGCATGTCCTCCCTATTCCTGCGGACTCTCCGCGACGATCCGGCCGATGCCGAGGTGCCCAGCCATAAACTGCTGGTTCGCGCCGGCTATGTGCGCCGCGCCGCGCCGGGTGTGTACTCCTGGCTGCCGCTGGGTCTCAGAGTGTTGCGGGCTGTCGAAGATGTCGTGCGTGAAGAAATGAATCGCATTGGCGGACAAGAGATTCTGTTGCCCGCATTGCTACCGCGCGACCCATACGAAGCCACCGGACGGTGGACGGAATACGGCGACGCGCTGTTCCGTCTGCAGGACCGTAAGGGCGCGGATATGCTTCTGGGGCCAACCCATGAGGAGATCTTCGCCAACCTCGTCAAGACCGAGTACTCGTCGTACAAGGATCTGCCGGTCATTCTGTATCAGATTCAGACCAAGTACCGCGACGAAGAACGTCCCCGGGCCGGCATTCTGCGTGGCCGGGAGTTCGTGATGAAGGATTCCTACTCCTTCGACCTGTCCGACGATGGGCTGAAAGAGGCATACAGCGCCCACCGTGAGGCATATCAGCGGATTTTCGAGCGCCTTCAGGTCAGCTATGTGATCGTCTCCGCGACCTCTGGGGCGATGGGCGGAAGTGCATCCGAAGAATTCCTTGCCGAGGCGGAGGTTGGCGAGGACACCTATGTGCGATGTGTCGAGTCCGGCTATGCGGCCAATGTCGAAGCGGTGATCACGCCGGCGCCCGCGCCGATTCCGCTCGACGGACTGCCCGAGGCCGTCGTCCACGACACCGAGAACACTCCAACTATCGACGCTCTGGTCGAGTGGGCGAACAGTACCCTCGACCGCGAGGTGAGCGCCGCCGATACGTTGAAGAACGTCATGGTGAAAGTGCGTGCTCCCGGCGGCGAGTGGGAGTTGCTCGGTGTCGGTGTGCCGGGGGACCGCGAGGTGGATTTCAAACGTCTCGAGGCGTCGCTGGAGCCCACTGAAGTCGAATTGCTCGACGACGCCGATTTTGCAGCCAGTTCATTTTTGGCAAAAGGGTACATCGGGCCGAAGGCGTTGTTGGCCAACGGAGTTCGCTATGTCGTCGATCCCAGGGTGGTTTCCGGCACGGCGTGGATCACCGGTGCTGACGCAGCAGGTAAACACTACGTCGACCTCGTCGCCGACCGGGACTTCACACCTGACGGCACCATCGAGGCCGCCGAAGTCCGCGATGGCGATCCATCGCCGGACGGCCAGGGAAGTCTGGTGTCGGCCAAGGGAATCGAGATCGGCCATATCTTCCAGCTCGGCCGGAAGTACACCGACGCCTTCGAGGTGGATGTGCTCGGCGAGAACGGTAAGCCGGTGCGACTGACTCAGGGTTCCTACGGTGTCGGGGTGTCGCGGTTGGTCGCGGTGCTGGCCGAGCAGTGGCATGACGACAAAGGACTGCGCTGGCCAAAGGAGGCGTCGCCGTTTGGCGTGCACCTGGTGATCGCCAACAAGGACGAGGCCGCTGTCGCGGGCGCGGAACAATTGGCGGCCGATCTCGATGCCGCAGGTATTGAGGTCCTTATCGACGATCGCAAGGCGTCGCCCGGCGTGAAGTTCAAAGACGCCGAGTTGATCGGTGTCCCAACGGTTGTCGTCGTCGGGCGAGGATTCGCTGACGGCACCATCGAAATCCGTGATCGGTTTAGCGGCGAGGCCGCAGTTGTTCCGGTCGACGGTGCGGTCGATGCTGTCCGGGCGGCCGTTCGGGGCTAGTTCCAGTTACTTAATGCCCGGCAGCGCCACCGTCGCGGGCCTGACCCCCGACGCCTGGCGCCAAAACGCTCCGCGCAGTGCGCATTCGGTTAGGCCGTCAACGGCGAGTCGTCGGACCGGCGCGGTGTCCGCGCGTTCGGCAAGGGATCGGTATGCCTGAGCGGTATCTTGCTCGGCGTCCAGGGCCGCTCTCGCGGCGGTCGCCGAGTTGGTCACTTGCACGGGGAGCACATAGCCGGGTGCAGTGCTTCGAGCTTGTCCGCCCGCGGCCACCAGCGCCTCGTTCAATTCGTCTCGGCGAGCGCGGTGTTCGGCGATATACGTCGCGACGGCTGTACGGCGATCGCCCGTCGTGAACGCGGTCAGCACACCGTAGGTGTAGACGGCCGCGTGCTCGGCATCGACTGCGGCGCCCAGCGCATCTGTGGTGTCGCTCATGCCAGTTGGACCTTTCGCAGTGTTGTCGTCGAGGCGCTCACCGACGCGAGTAACCCGGCACGATAGCCGTCCATCGTGACGCCGACGTCCGCCGCTTGTCGCGCGGACCGTTCCAACTGGGCGCGTAATGCGTCGAGGGTGCTCGGCGGCGTGTCCGGTGTGCCTGAGGTCGGGGGTGTGGTTTCTGAAAGTGATTGCGCCGCTTCAGGATCCAGTCGAGTTATCTCTTCGCGGAGTGCTTTGGCGTGAACGTCGCGTTCGGCGGTCACGACACCAAGTGCCGCAGCGTAATTCGGGTTTGCCGCCACCAGGCCGCGTGCCGAGTCGGCGTCGTTTGTCGCGGCGGTGGCCGCCGGGGTGAGTTGTTGTGCGAGCAACTGGTCGGCGGTCGGGCCGCGGTCGCAGCCGACTAACGCGGGGGCCACGGCAAGCCCTGTCAGGCCCAGTAGGCCACCGGCCAGGACGGTTCGTCGATTCAGCGCGGGGGTCACAGTCGACCATGATGCCATTGGTGCCGGGTCGATCGTCGGACAGTGGTGATGGACGAGCCTGAGTAAGCAACCGAGCCGAGGTGCTCTAGAATCGACTGCCGACGCACCGCACAACTGAAGACGAGGAGCCCACGGCGTGAGCACACCACCCATGACGCCGCAGCAGATACGTGAACTCGTCGACCCGCGGATCAACGCCGACGGCTACGACGTCGAAGATTTCACCATAGAACCCGCATCGGATGGCGGCATAGCCGTAACGATAATCGTCGATCGCGACGGTGGAGCGGACCTGGACGCGCTGGCAGCACTGACCCGCGATCTGGTCGACCTGATCGAAGCCGCAGCACCTGATACCGATTACCTCTTGGAAGTCACCACCCCGGGAATCAATCGCCCGCTGACCGAGACCCGGCATTGGCGCCGAGCGCAGGGCCGCAAGGTCGACGTCGAATACTCCAAAGACGCTCAGACCACCCGACTTTCCGGCCGCATCGGCACGATCACCGATGAAACTGTCGAAGTGATTCGGAACGAGCGGGGACGGTTCACCATCACCGCGATTGATCTCAAGTCGGTAACCAACGCGGTTGTACAGGTCGATTTCCGCGCCCCGAACGCAACCGAACTGGAATTGTGTGGCCTGGACGAGGTGGCCATCGCGCGGCTGACACGCACAGACTGACGCCGACCGACAACTCAAACGAAGCATCGACTAGTGGACAAAAGTAAATAGGAGCACAGGGCATTATGAATATCGACATCACTGCACTGCGGATGATCGAGGTCGAGAAGGGTGTCTCGATCGACACTGTCATTACGGCAATCGAATCGGCGCTGCTGACCGCCTATCGACATACCGACGGATACGCCCAGCATGCGCGCGTCGATGTCGACCGTAAATCCGGTGTGGTGCGGGTGATGGCGCAAGAGGTCGACGAGACCGGCGAGATCGTCCACGAATGGGACGACACCCCAGCTGATTTCGGTCGCATCGCAGCGACGACCGCGCGTCAGGTAATTCTGCAGCGCATCCAAGATGCCGAGAATGAGAAGAACTTCGGCGATTTCGCAACGCACGAGGGGGAGATCGTCGGCGGAGTCGTGCAACGCGACGTGCGTGCGAACGCGCGCAACATGATCGTCGTTCAGGTCGGTAGCGACGCCCACGGAACCGAGGGCGTCATTCCACAGGCCGAACAGGTGCCGGGCGAGAACTATGAGCACGGTGATCGACTCAAGTGCTACGTGGTCGGCGTGACCCGCGGCCAACGCGGTCCCCAAATCACTCTGTCGCGTACGCACCCGAACCTGGTTCGCAAACTGTTCTCGCTGGAAGTTCCCGAGATCGAGAACGGTCAGGTGGAAATCGTCGCGGTCGCTCGCGAGGCTGGTCACCGATCGAAGATCGCGGTACATACGACCGTTCCGGGACTTAATGCGAAGGGCGCGTGCATCGGGCCGATGGGCCAGCGGGTCCGCAACGTGATGAGCGAACTTGCCGGCGAGAAGATCGACATCATCGACTTCGACGCCGATCCCGCGGTGTTCGTAGCCAATGCGCTGTCGCCGGCGAAGGTCTTGTCGGTCACGGTCATCGACGCGGAGAATCGGGCCGCACGCGTCGTCGTGCCCGACTACCAATTGTCGTTGGCGATTGGTAAAGAGGGGCAGAATGCACGTTTGGCGGCCCGCCTCACCGGGTGGCGAATCGACATTCGATCGGACGCCGACCCCGAGCCGGACGCGGTGGACGACGTCGACACACCGGCCTGACATGGCCACCGCGATTACGATTTGCATACGGGCGGTAGACTGACCAATGGTCGATGTGGCGACACGTCCGGTTGTTCGGATGTGTCTTGGATGTAGACAGCGCTCGGTGGCACGTGGAGTGGCCTCAGACCTTGTCCGGATCGTGGTTCGTGAGAACAACGCCGGGCCGGTGATCGTAGTTGATCACCACAAGTCCATGCCGGGACGCGGAGCCTGGCTGCATGCTCGGACCGACTGTGTGTCGGCCGCGCTGCGGCGTAGGGCGTTGCCAACGGCATTTCGAGTCAGCGGGGTCACCGTTGACCCGGACGATTTCATCGCGGCTGTGATGGGATCGACGCAGAACGAGGCTCACGCGAGTGAGCCGGAACAGGTAGCAGAAGACATGAGCACACCGTGAAGTTCCCACGATGAGCACGTTTCTAACGTAAACCGAGGTCGCAGCGGGTCCCGCTCGACCTCCAAGTGAGGAGAGCAGTGGCAGGCAAGGCCCGCGTGCACGAACTGGCCAAAGAGCTGGGCGTGACGAGCAAGATTGTGCTCGAACGTCTCAAAGAGCAGGGCGAGTTCGTAAAATCCGCATCATCGACAGTTGAAGCCCCCGTGGCTCGTCGACTGCGGGAATCATTCCCAAGCTCCGACGGAGCAGCAGAGGCAGCCCCGAAGGCCGCCCCGAAAAAGTCAACCCCCAAGGCGGCCGCCGACGCTTCCGCAGACGCCCCGGCGGCGTCGTCGGGACCGAAGCCCAGCGCTCGTAAACCTGGCGGTCCTAAGCCCGGCGCACCCAAGCCGGCTGCGGCAGAAGCCACGCCGGTTCCTGCGGCTCCCGAGCCGCCAGCACCGGCACCGACTCCGGCGCCTGAACCCGCCACACCGCCCGCGGCGACTAAGCCGAGCACACCTGCTCCCGGCCCAAGTGCGCGTCCAGGTCCCAAGCCCGGACCGCGCGCACCGCGCGTCGGCAACAATCCTTACTCGTCGGCACCTGCGCCGGCTCCGCGTCCACCGGCGTCTCGGCCCGGTCCAGGACCGGGCGGACCCCGCCCCGGCCCAGGTCAGGGTGGTCCGCGTCCCGGTGGTGGTCGTCCCGGTGCTGCCGGTCGACCGGCAGCTGGCGGACGCCCCGGCCCCGGTGGCGCACGTCCGGCCCCCGGCCAGGGCGGACCTCGTCCGAATCCGGGCAGCATGCCTCCTCGTCCCAGCCCAGGTGCGATGCCCAGTCGCTCGGCCCGCCCAGAAGCCGGTCGTCCCGGCGGTGGCCGTGGTGGCCCAGGCGGCGGTAACCGCGGCGGTGGCGGCGGTGGCGGTGGTTACCGCGGCGGCCCAGGTGGCGGCGGCGGCAACGCCGGCGGTCCTCCAGCCGGCGGATTCCGTGGACGCCCAGGTGGCGGCGGCGGTAACCGCGGTCGTGGCGGTGCCGCAGGTGCATTCGGTCGTCCAGGTGGAGCGCCCCGTAGGGGCCGCAAGTCCAAGCGGGCGAAACGCGCCGAATACGAGAACATGCAGGCACCAGCAGTCGGTGGTGTCCGGTTGCCACACGGCCAAGGCGAGATCATTCGTCTTGCCCGTGGTGCGTCGCTCTCTGATTTCGCCGACAAGATCGGTGCCAACCCGGCATCGCTGGTCCAGGCCCTGTTCAACCTCGGCGAGATGGTCACGGCCACCGAGTCGGTGAACGACGAGACCTTGGAGCTGCTTGGCTCGGAGATGAACTACAAGGTTCAGGTTGTCAGCCCCGAAGATGAGGACCGCGAGCTGCTCGACAGCTTCGATCTCACCTACGGCGAAGACGAAGGCGGCGAGGAAGACCTCGAGCAGCGTCCTCCGGTGGTAACCGTCATGGGCCACGTCGATCACGGTAAGACCCGACTCCTCGACACGATCCGTAAGGAGAATGTGCGCGAGGGTGAGGCCGGTGGTATCACCCAGCACATCGGTGCGTACCAGGTGAACACCCACCTCAACGGTGAAGATCGTCTGATCACCTTCATCGACACCCCTGGTCACGAGGCGTTCACCGCCATGCGTGCCCGTGGTGCCAAGGCCACCGATATCGCGATCCTGGTGGTCGCGGCCGACGACGGCGTGATGCCGCAGACGGTTGAAGCGGTTAACCACGCACAGGCGGCCGATGTGCCGATCGTGGTGGCGGTCAACAAGATCGACAAGGAAGGCGCGGATCCGACAAAGATCCGTGGCCAGCTCACCGAGTACGGCCTCATTCCCGAGGAATACGGCGGCGAGACCATGTTCGTCGACATCTCGGCCAAGCAGGGCGACAACATCGAGGCACTTCTCGAAGCTGTTCTGCTTACCGCCGACGCGTCGCTCGACCTGCGGGCCAACCCCGACATGGACGCTCAGGGTGTTGCCATCGAGGCACACCTCGACCGCGGCCGTGGTCCGGTGGCAACCGTGCTCGTGCAGCGCGGAACGCTGAAGGTCGGCGACTCGGTCGTCGCTGGCGACGCCTACGGTCGTGTGCGCCGCATGGTCGACGAACACGGCGACGACGTCGAGGCGGCACTCCCGTCGCGACCAGTCCAGGTCATCGGCTTCACATCGGTGCCGGGTGCGGGTGACAACCTGCTGGTCGTCGAGGAAGACCGCATCGCACGGCAGATCGCCGACCGCCGCAATGCGCGCAAGCGCAACGCACTGGCCGCGCGTAGCCGCAAGCGGATCAGCCTGGAAGATCTGGATTCGGCGCTGAAGGAAACCAGCCAGCTGAACCTGATCCTCAAGGGCGACAACTCGGGTACCGTCGAAGCCCTCGAAGAGGCGTTGCTCGGCATCGAGATCGACGACGAGGTGCAGTTGCGCGTCATCGACCGTGGTGTCGGTGGCGTCACCGAAACCAACGTCAACCTGGCGGCGGCATCGGATGCGATCATCATCGGCTTCAACGTTCGCGCGGAGGGCAAAGCCACCGAGCTGGCCAACCGCGAGGGCGTCGACATCCGGTACTACTCGATCATCTACCAGGCGATCGACGAGATCGAGAGTGCGCTCAAGGGCATGCTCAAGCCTATCTACGAAGAAGTCGAGCTGGGCCGCGCGGAGATCCGCGCGATCTTCAAGTCGTCCAAGGTTGGCAATATCGCAGGCTGCATGATCAGTTCGGGCGTCGTCAAGCGCAACGCGAAGGCGCGCCTGCTCCGCGACAACGTCGTGGTCAACGAGAACCTCACCATCTCGTCGCTGAAGCGGGAGAAGGATGACGTGACCGAGGTCCGCGAGGGTTTCGAATGCGGTTTGACGCTGACATACAGCGATATCAAGGTCGGCGACATCATCGAGTCGTACGAACTGCAGGAGAAGGCACGAGACTAGGCCCGATCCATACACTCCTTCTGCTGCGTGGCGAGAGTTCGCTCCCGTCACGCAGCAGGAGGAGTAGTTTTTCGTTAGGTTATGCCCGCCTCGTTTGTAGGCAGCGGCAGGGGAAAGGAATTCGACGTGGCAGATCCGGCGCGCGCGCAGCGACTCGCCAAGCGCATCTCATCGATCGTGGCTTCCGCGATCGGCTCGGAGATCAAGGACCCGCGGTTGGCGCATGTCACCGTGACCGACTCCAAGGTGACCGGAGATCTACATGAGGCCACCATCTTCTACACCGTGATGGGGGAGTCGCTCGACGATGAACCCGACTATGCCGGTGCGGCAGCCGCGTTGGCTAAGGCGACCGGTGTGCTGCGCTCCAAGGTCGGGGCGGGTACCGGTGTCCGGTTCACCCCGACGTTGACGTTCGTACTCGACACAGTTCCCGACGCCGCACGCCATATGGACGAGCTGTTGGCACGTGCCCATGCCAATGATGAACTGGTTGCCCGACAGGCTGAGGGCGCTAAGCCTGCCGGCGAATCGGATCCGTACAAGTCGGCCGACGAATCCACCGATGACTCCGACGGAGTGCAGTGAGCGGTAGAGTGCTGGCGCCTGACACCGCACGTCTCATCGCCGAGACCTTGCGTAACGCGGGCTCGGTGACGATTCTGTGCCACGTGCGACCCGATGCGGACACCATCGGCAGTGGCTTGGGACTGGGACTGGCGCTGCGGCGCCTCGGTATCGACGTCGAAGTGTCGTTCCCCGGTGACACGTCATTGCCCGAGGGACTCAGCGAATTACCTGGCGTCGAATTGCTCGTCGACGCCGACGCCGTGGTCGGTCATGACACCGTTGTTGCGGTGGATGCCGCGACTCTCGGTCGATTGGCTTGTCTTGCTGCGCATTTCAGTGATGCGACGCGCAGCATCGTGATTGATCATCATGTATCCAACACCGGCTTCGGGTCGATCGACTATGTCGATCCGGGTGCCGACTGCACAGCGGCACTGGTGCTCGACGTCGTTGATCGTCTTGGTGTCGACGTCGATGCCGACATCGCGACCTGTCTTTACGCGGGCCTGATCACCGATACCGGCTCGTTCAAATGGGCGCGTCCGGCGTCGTTGACGATCGCCGCTCGTCTGCTGGAGGCGGGCGTCGACGGTGCTCGGTGGAGCAGGACGCTGCTGGACAGTCACCCGTTCGCGTGGTTGCAGATGGTGGAGAAGGTTCTCGCGACGGCGACGCTTCGGGAGGATTCCCTGCACGGGCGTGGCCTGGTGTATGCGGTGATCGACAACGAAGCTTCCGAGGGTCTTGACTGGGCCGAGTTGGAAAGCGTGATCGACGTCGTGCGGACGGTGTCGGAGGCAGAAGTAGCCGCCGTTTTCAAAGAGGGCGACCCCGGCGAATGGACCGTGTCCCTTCGGTCGAAGTCGTCGGTCGATCTCGTGCCTATCGCTCAGTCGCACGGCGGCGGCGGACATCATCGGGCCGCGGGGTACAGCGATACCGGGTCGGCGGATGACGTCGTCGCGCGCCTGGTGGACACGCTCTGAGCGCAGAACCCGGCGGTAACGACTCGCAGGCGTTGGATTCCGGTATCGGCCGGATCGCGGTGCTGGCGACCTCGGCGCTGGCGGTACTCATCGCGCCGCCGCTTTATCTCTTGCTCGATCTGGCCGTCGTCGGACGACTGGGCGCGCACGAGTTGGCCGCGCTCGGCGTCGGAACTCTGGTGCTCTCGATTCTCAGTACTCAGCTGACCTTTCTGGCCTATGGCACCACCGCCCGTTCGGCTCGACGGTTCGGTTCGGGTGATCGCAATGGCGCGCTGGCCGAAGGTATGCAGGCGACATGGATAGCATTGGCCGTTGGGCTGGTAATCGTCGTCGTCGGATTCGCAACAGCTCCGTGGGTAATGCAAGCGCTGGTTCCCGACGACACCGTGGCCGCAGACGCCGCGGGTTGGTTGCGTATCGCCATTTTCGGGGTTCCGTTGATCTTGGTGGCGATGGCTGGCAACGGCTGGATGCGCGGTATCCAGGAGACTCGCGCGCCGGTAGTGAATGTGGTTGTGGGCCTGAGCATTTCAGCGGTGCTCTGCGTTGGTTTGGTACATGGCGTTGGCGGGTTGCCGAGACTGGGTTTACACGGCAGCGCGTGGGCCAATCTCGTTGGGGAGGGTCTTACCGGCTTATTGTTCTTGGCGGCGCTGGCGCGGCGCGTGGTGGGGTCGGCGGTGTCCTGGCGGCCTGATCCGATGATTGTTCGCGCACAACTCGTCATGGCGCGTGACCTCATCGCCCGCAGCCTTTCGTTCCAGATCTGCTTCGTGTCGGCTGCGGCTGTCGCGGCGCGGTTTTCGGTGGAAGCCGTTGCGGCGCATCAGGTTGTATTGCAGGTATGGGAGTTTCTGACGCTGCTACTCGACTCGTTGGCCATCGCCGCGCAGAGTCTCGTTGGCGCCGCTCTGGGCGCTGTCGCGGTTGGGCGGGCGAAACTCGTTGCGCGGCGGGTGACTACGGCATCGATGGCTCTGTCAGTTGCGGTCGCAGCGTTGTTGGCTGCCGGTGCGTCGGTGCTGCCTCGGGTGTTCAATTCCGATCAGATGGTGCTCGATGCCATCGCCACGCCGTGGTGGTTCCTGATCGCGATGTTGCCGATAGCCGGCGTGGTATTCGCACTCGACGGCGTCCTGCTGGGCGCGGGCGATGCCGCGTTCTTGCGTACTGCCACATTGGTTTCGGCGCTCGGCGGGTTCTTTCCGCTGATTTGGCTGTCGCTGATCTTCGACTGGGGCCTCGCGGGAATTTGGTCTGGCTTACTCGTCTTCATGGTGCTGCGATTGGCGGCGGTATGGTGGCGTTACCGCAGCGGGAATTGGGCCAGAATAGTCATTTCGGGGCAGTAGTGTCGGGGCCGCGTAGTTCGGGGACGAAAAGTGGGGCGCGTAGCCTGGCGGTGGAAACTGTTGTGGCATATACCTTTGCGGCGGAAATGTCTGCGCGATGGTCTCCGCGGCGCGAGACGCAGAGTGACCCTGGTAGCTCGCTTTTACCGCTGGTCGAGTGCCGAGGAGCGTTAGCGACGAGGTGTATCGAGACCCCCGTCAGTCAACTGCGTGGCGGTGTAGGGGTTTTCGAGTCCTGTTGTGTGGTCTCGATACACCGACTGGCAAGCTCGTCGGCACTCGACCGGCGGGGGTGTTGTGTGGTCTCGATACACCGACTCGCACGCTCGTCGGCACTAGACCGGCGCACGGGGCCGGCGCGGTTGAGCGGACCGCGTACCCAATACCCACACCCTAGACCTACTTAGGCTAACCTTCTAAGAATGTCGGTTCGTCGAATCCTCTTTGCAGTAGTCAGTGTCATCGCGATGATGAGTGTTTTCACCATCGCGGCTCCCGCACAAGCCGCGCCACCGCAAACTCGTGTGCTGCTTATCCCCGGCCAGTCCTTCGGCACGACGCCGTACGTTCTGATGGCCGAGAATCTCACCTCGCGCGGGTTTGCAACGACTCTCCTGGACTTGAAGGGATTCGACGTCAAGGCGGACGCAAAGGCAATCAGCGCCGCCGTCGACCGCGAGCGTCGCGCGCATCCCGGAGCAAAGATCGCTCTGGTCGGACACAGTATGGGCGGAATTTCCGCGCGCTGGTACCTCAAAGCATTGGGTGGGACCAAGAAAGTCACCACCTATGTCGCCATCGGTAGCCCGCAGTACGGGTCCGGTGCCGCGTGTTCGCAAAACGTCGGCCGCGAAGTGTGCCCAGGTAATAAGTTCCTGACCGCGATCAACAAGGGCGATGACACTCCCGGTCCGACGAAATACTTCGGCGTGCGTAGCGCGCGCGAATACGCGACCGGAGACCTCGACGGCGGTCAGTGCCGCGTAACCCCGGTCCCGGCGAACGAATCCCTACCGCGACTGGGTCTGGAGCACACCTTCGAGTCCTTCGATTCCCGCGTCTGGGATGTGACGGTTGCATCGCTGAAGGGCAAGTGTGCTGGCCGGTTCGTCACCGATCCGGATGGCAAGCTGACCTACCAGAAGTCGCTGCGGCCCGGCGCCCCCGGTTACCGGCGCTAATACTGATTCAACCGCGAAGGCCGTCGGGACGATCTGCCCCGGCGGCCTTTTCGCTGCGCCCGTTTTTGGGACGCGGCCGGGCGATCTGGAAGGATGGAACATCGTGGCAACTCTCTGGGCGATCAGCGATCTGCACGTGGCACACCGCGGCAACGAACATATCGTCGATCAGATTCGTCCCGCCGCCGCCGACGATTGGCTGATTGTCGCCGGTGACGTCGCCGAACGCACCGACGACATCATCGACACACTGCGTCGCCTGCGTGCGCGGTTCGACACTGTTATCTGGGTGCCGGGCAACCATGAGTTGTATACGACGGCTAAGGATCCGCTGCAGATTCACGGGGTAGCGCGCTACGACTACCTGGTGCAAGCGTGCCGCGACATCGACGTCGTGACGCCCGATGACATCTTTCCGATCTTCGATGCCGGGGTTGCCGGGGCCGAGCCGGTTCGCATTGTGCCGATGTTTTTGTTGTACGACTACACGTTTCGCCCCGAAGGCACCACCACGGCACTTGCCGCGCTGGCGCTCGCGCGCGAACGCAATGTCGTCGCGACCGACGAATTTCTCATTTCACCCGAGCCGTATCCGACGCGCGATGCCTGGGGGCGGGCGCGAATCGAAGCGACCCGCAAGCGTCTCGACGCTATCGACCCCGCCGAGCAGACGATCCTGATCAACCATTGGCCCCTTCGCCGTGAACCAACCGACGCGTTGATGTACCCGGAGTTCGCGCTGTGGTGCGGCAGTGAACTCACCCACGATTGGCACACCCGCTACCGCGCCGCGTGTGCCGTCTACGGACACCTGCACATTCCACGGACCACCTGGTACGACGATATTCGTTTCGAAGAAGTGTCGGTCGGCTATCCGCGCGAGTGGAAGCGACGTGGGTTGCCCGAGCCATTGCTGCGCCAAATCTGGCCGGATCCGGGGATGACGCCAAATGACTTGCCTGAACACGGGGCACGATTCGAGTTGCCGCCCGACTATCAGGAACGCGCCGCCGAGTTCCGCCGGAAGCTGGCGGAACGTCAGGCCCGGCGCAGTTCGGGGACGAAGTGACGTCGATAAGAATTCCGCCCCATTACCTCCATGAGAGAAGTTAGGCAGCCCAGTTGATTGAGCAGATTCTGCCGGCCGGCGTCATCGGCGTTGAGGCATTCGACGACCCGGTCGGCTTGACCGCGTTACCCGCGGAGGAGCCGATAATCGGACGCGCGGTGGAGAAACGTCGTCGTGAATTCATCACCGCACGACATTGTGCGCGAGAAGCATTGTCGCAGTTGGGTGCCGACGCCGGGCCGATCATGCGTGGTGAGACCGGCGAGCCATTGTGGCCGCGGAACGTGGTCGGTTCGATCACCCACACCGACGGCTACCGTGCGGCAATCGTCGGATATGCGATGGCGGTACGCTCACTCGGCATCGACTCCGAGCCTCATGATGCGCTGCCCGACGGCGTACTCGAGCACACCAGCATCGCGGCCGAGCGCGATGTCCTGGCGGGGCGTCCGGCGGGGTTGCATTGGGATCGGCTTCTGTTCTGCGCCAAGGAGACAACCTATAAGGCGTGGTTTCCGCTGACTCATCGGTGGCTTGGTTTTGAAGACGCGCATATCGTGTTCGAGCAGATCTCGGGTTCCGACACCGGTGCGGCGTCGGGGACTTTCACCTCGACAATTCTCATCGACGGCAAGACCGACGACGGGGGAGAACCGTTGTTGCGCTTACCCGGCCGCTGGCTGATCGACCAGGGATTCATCACTACGACGATCACGCTCGTCTAATGGCCGAGGGACACGCGCATCTCGACAGTGCCGGTTTGGTCGTCGTAGACAAACCGGCGGGTATGACCAGCCACGACGTTGTGGCCAAGTGCCGCAAGGGATTCAATACGCGCCGGGTCGGTCATGCCGGAACACTCGACCCAATGGCGACCGGCGTGTTGGTCGTCGGCATCGAGCGTGCGACGAAGTTGCTCGGTCTATTGTCATTGACCACCAAGTCGTATGCAGCGACGATTCGCCTCGGCGCGGCCACGGACTCCGACGACGCCGAAGGCGAAGTGGTGTCAAGTGTTGACGCGGCAGGCCTGAATGACGATGAAATCGCCGCTGGCATAACGGCATTGACCGGCGACATCATGCAAGTACCGGCCAAGGTGTCGGCGATCAAGATCGACGGGCGACGCGCCCACGCGTTGATGCGCACGGGTGAGGACTTCGAACTTCCCGCGCGGCCGGTCACCGTCGATCGCTTCGATCTCGTCGCTACCCGACGCGAGGGAGCGTTCGTCGATCTCGATGTCGAGGTTGACTGTTCGTCGGGAACGTATATTCGCGCGCTGGCCCGCGACCTGGGGGCCGCACTCGCGGTCGGCGGGCATCTCACGGCGTTGCGCCGCACCAAAGTCGGGCCATTCAGTCTGGAGCACGCGCGGACTCTCGACGAGTTGGTACGTGATCCCGAAACTGACGGAACCCCACCACTGAGTCTGCATATAGACGAAGCGGCCAAGCTGGCATTTCCGCACCGCGAGATCAGTTTTGACGAGGCCGAGGGCATCAGCCAGGGACGCTGGTTGGAGCCGGTGGGACGTAAAGACGTTTATGTGGTGATCGACCCCGCGGGACAGCCGATCGCATTGATCCGGGAAAAGGGTCGTCGAGCCAGCTCGGTAATGGTGGTACGGCCGGCGACGTTGCGTTAGCGACGCGCTAGGTGGTGTGCGGATCCAAATAGATTGCGTGCGTTGCGATGTCACCGAGGTCCAAGGTGGTGCCGCCGTGGACCTCGATGCTGGTCGTGCCTGCGAAAGGACGTTTTTCGACCACCGTCAGCACACAATCCAGTGCTACTCCCACCTCGTGGAAGTAGCGGAGCATGTCAGGGTCGGTGTCAGAAATGCGTGCGACGGTACCCGAGTCGCCGACCGACAGATCGGCCAGT
Source organism: Gordonia sp. CPCC 205333 (assembly GCF_048537885.1). NCBI lineage: Bacteria > Bacillati > Actinomycetota > Actinomycetes > Mycobacteriales > Gordoniaceae > Gordonia > Gordonia sp. CPCC 205333. The sequence goes on from NZ_JBCLVI010000003.1 coordinate 317,361, forward strand.
CGCGTGGCCGACGGCAATGCCATCGACCCGTCGAGGGCTGGAATCGGATCGCCATGTGGATCGCGTTCGGGGTGACCGAGTTTCGAGTCGATACGAGCCATCAGCCGATCGGATACCGCGTGTTCGAGTATCTCGGCCTCGTCATGCACTTCGTCCCAGCCGTAGCCGAGCTCGGACACCAGGAAAGTCTCCAGTAGTCGATGTCTGCGCACCATGCCGATCGCGGCGGTCTGACCCGACTCGGTGAGGCTGACCGCACCGTATTTCTCATGCGAGACAAGGCCTTGGTCGGCGAGCTTCCGGATCGACTCGGATGCCGTCGATGGTGAGACGCCGAGTTTTTCGGCGAGCATCTTGGTGGTCACTTTCACCTCTGCCCACTCCTGCGCCGTCCAGATCACCTTCAGATAGTCCTGGGTGACCGAGGTCAGGGCTTCGACAGAGGGAGTCGGAGCGTTCGTCGCGCTGGCGGCGTCCTCGTCGGGGGTGCGTCGCGACGTCGGGCCGGAGCGGTTAGGCATGCGTCACAGTCTAGAGGGGTGGAGTTGTCGATGTCGCCGGATACCCGGCGGCGTGCGTGTCGGCAATGATGTCCTTGCCGCGCAGTGGCTAACAGGGTGCCTGTAGGCTGTGCCACGTGTTGCGTTGGCGAGGGCTCGACGACATTCCAGCAGACTGGGGCAGGTGCGTGGTCACCATCGGTGTATTCGATGGCGTCCACCGTGGGCATGCACAATTGGTACACGCCGCAACCGCGGCTGCGCAGCAGCGTGGAGTGCCGTCGGTGCTGATGACTTTTGATCCACACCCGGCCGAGGTTGTGCGCCCCGGTAGCCATCCTCCGCAGTTGACCACCCTGACGCGCCGTGCCGAACTCGCCGAGGCGATGGGTATCGACGTTTTCTGCGTCATGCCGTTCACTCCGGTTCTGGCCTCTCAATCGCCGAAGGATTTTGTGCACGAGGTCCTCGTGGAGCGGCTGCATGCGTCCGAGGTCGTCGTCGGCGACAACTTCACCTACGGCAAGAAGGCCGCGGGCACCGTCGACAAACTGCGCGAATCAGGCGCACGTTTCGGCTTTGAGGTGCAAGCGATTTCGCTATTCGGCGAACATGCGGTGACGTTCTCGTCGACATACATCAGGTCATGTGTCGCGGCCGGTGACGTCGAGTCGGCGGCCGAGGCTCTCGGTCGTCCGCACCGGGTTGAAGGTGTCGTCGTTCGCGGCGACGGGCGTGGTCGGCAGTTGGGTTATCCGACTGCGAATGTCGCGCCACCGATGCATTCGGCGATTCCGGCCGACGGCGTTTACGCGGCGTGGTTCACCGTCTTGGGCGCGGGACCCGTTGTGGGACAAGTGGAACCGGGGGCGCGATACCAAGCCGCGGTGTCCGTCGGTACCAACCCAACCTTCTCCGGCCGAACCCGCACCGTTGAAGCATTCGTCCTCGACACCAGCGCTGATCTTTATGGCCAGCATGTCGCAGTCGACTTCGTCGCGCATATCCGTCCGATGGTTGCCTTCGACAGCATCGACGATCTGCTCGACGAGATGGCGAAGGACGTAGAGGATACCCGGCGAGTCCTCGGCGAATAGGGCTGGCGGCTTCGATTTGGGTGCGTACCGCGCTCGCTGGTACCCTGGCTCCTCGGTGTTGCTGCAGTCCGCGGTGGCGCACCAGGTGAATGGACGCGGAACTGAAATAAGGAGTACTGCCATGGCTTTGACTGCCGAGCAGAAGAAGGAAGTCCTCACCGCGTACGGTCTCCACGAGACCGACACCGGTTCACCAGAAGCGCAGGTCGCCTTGCTGACCAAACGCATCACCGATCTCACCGAGCACCTCAAGCAGCACAAGCACGACCACCACAGCCGTCGCGGCTTGCTGCTTCTCGTCGGCCGCCGTCGCCGCCTGCTCAAGTACGTCGCTCGCGTCGACATCGCGCGTTACCGTTCGCTGATCGAGCGTCTCGGCCTGCGTCGCTAACGTAAATCAGTCTTCGGGCCGGGCCACATCACCGCAGGGTGACATGGCCCGGCTTCGTTTTTGTCTTGATTTAGTTTCCGTATGGGGCAATAATTTCCGATATGGACGACAATGTATTCACCTCGGCAGTGTTCTACCGCGATCCGAAGGCCGCGCTCGCGTGGCTGAGTGAGGCATTCGGATTCGAGACGACGATGGCCATCGACGGCCCTCCCGACGCACCGGAGATGTCGCACTATGAAATGGCCGCGTCGTCAGGCGGGCGCATCATGATCGGCGCGCAGTGGGCGGACTGGACCCGAAGTCCCGCCGAGTTCGGCGGCGCGAACACACAGTCGGTACACGTGCAGCTGACCGAGGACATCGACCCGCATTTCGAGCGCGCGCGGGCCGCGGGTGCCATTGTCCAGGCTGAGCCGTCCGATCAGTTCTACGGCGATCGGACCTACCGCGTCGTCGATCTGGAAGGCCACTGCTGGACATTCGCGCAGCATATTCGCGACGTCACCCGGGCCGAAGCGGAAGCTGCGATCGGTCAGCCGATCGTTTCGCCGGGTTGGGAATGACCGACCTCGACGCCACGATCACCGCCCTTGCCGATCCGGTTCGCCGACAAGTCGTCGAACTATTGGCGAAACAGGCGATGCGGTCGGGTGAACTTGCCGAAGCTGTCGGAGCGAGTCCGTCGGCACTGAGTAAACACCTACGCGTGTTGCGCCAACGCGGCGTCGTCGAAGAATTCCATCCCGAGTTCGACGCTCGTGTTCGGATCTACTCGTTGCGGTCGGCGCCGATGGTCGAGTTGCGCGCTTGGCTTGATGCCACCGAGCGCGGCTGGACCGAGCAGTTGTCATCATTCGCCGACCTTGTCGAGCGTGATAGTGGCTGACGGGTCGCGGGTGCTGATCGCCGTTCGGGTCGAAGCCTCGGCCGACCGCGCGTTTTGGATCTTCACCGAACAGATCGGTCGGTGGTGGCAACCGAATCCGCTATTTCAGTTCATGCCGAATCGCGTTGGTGTGCTTGAGTTCGAGTCCGGACCGGACGGGCGTCTGATCGAGCGATACGACGACGGTTCGTATTTCGAGATCGGCGACGTCAGACGGTGGGAGCCGCCTTCGCGATTGGTGATGGGGTGGCGTCAGGAGGGCTTTCCGCCCGACGTCGACACAGAGTTGCATGTCCGCTTCGACGAGCTCGGCGGCGACCCGGTGTGCACTCGAGTGACCGTCGAGCACTTCGGTTGGGATCGGCTACCCCCGGAAAATGCTGTGCGGCATAACTTTCCGCTCGATGTATTCGCACTCCGATTCGCGCAGTGGTGGCAACAGCAGTTGGCCGCACTGCGCGAATCGGCGCGATAGAAGTATCGAGGTCGCGTCGATTCGTCTAGACCGCCGCGCCGCGTCCTTCCAATGCCGAACTCACCAGGTTGTTCTTGGTGAGCGCTTCGCCGGCCTCGAGTGCGGCGAGCCAGTCGGCGGTTGTGGCGACGGCCGCGAAGTTCGACTGGAGCAGAACCATCAGTGTGGTGTGCAATTGTTCGGCGGTCACCGAGCCGGCCTCGTTAGCGAGGTGGATCGCACCGGACGCATCAGACAGGATTTCGGCGGACAGTCCCAGTCCCTCGGCTTCCACCGCAGTTGCCAGATCGCAGTTGTTGGTCATGAAGCCGACGATGGTGATCGTGTCGACGCTGCGTTCTGCCAACCACTGTGCGACGTCGGTGCCAGCGAAAGTCGAAGCGAAGTTCTTCTCGACGTACTTGGCGTCGTCGGGCGCGGCGGCGGCGATCGCTGGCTGCAGTTGCCAACTTTTCGAGCCGGTGGCGAAAACCGGCGCCTGCTCCGGAAAGGTATGCGACACAATGACAATTGGTAATCCGGCCGCTTGCGCGGCATTGATAGCGGTGACTGTGTTGGCAACGGATTCGTCCCGTGGTGGGTACTGGATCTGCAAGGGGCCGATCTCGTATTCCTGTTGGACGTCGACGACGATCAGTGCTCTGCGTGGTGCGGGCATTCGGGTCTCCCATCGGATGTGGCTTGCTGTTCATCGATGAGTCTGCGCGGTGCGCGTTTGCAATGGCAGTGGCCGTTATGCACACTATCGATGGGATCAGGCCATCTGGAAGGGGTCGTCATGAGAATTGCGATCTATGTCTTCGATGGCGCGTCGTTGTTCCACATCGCGGCACCGCTGGCCGTATTCGGTGAAGTCGGCCGGGTGGAACGCGGTGTGAATTGGTCGCCCGTGTTGTGGTCATTTGGTTGCCCGACTATCCGCACGGCCGAAGGCAATGCGCTGTCTGGCATCGAGGGGCCTGAGATTGTCGACGACGCGGACATTCTCGTAATCCCCACGTGGCCAACGGATCTACCTACCGCCGACGCTCCGCTATGCGCGGTCGTACGCGCGGCCCATGAACGAGGTGCGGTAATCGTTGGATTGTGTTTGGGTGCGACTGCCATAGTCGACGCCGGCCTGCTCGACGGTCGTTCGGCGGTGACTCATTGGGGATGGATGCCTCAACTGGCGCAACGAAATCCGGACCTCACGCTCGATTCCTCGGTGCTATACATCGATCACGGCGACGTCATTACGTCGGCCGGCACGGCTGCGTCCATCGACGCGTGTCTGCATATCGTGCGGCGCTACCTGGGCGCGTCGGCGGCGAATCGTGTCGCCCGGTACCTCGTCGTCGCCCCGCATCGCGACGGCGGTCAGGCCCAGTACATCGAGCGCCCAGTCGCGCCGCAGCCGGACGGTGATCCGATAAGCGAGGTCTGCGAATGGACGCTGGCCAACCTCGACAGCGACCTATCGGTCGATGTTCTTGCGGCACAGGCGAATATGAGCCGACGGAGTTTCGTGCGAAACTTTCGTGCCGCCATCGGGATGCCACCGGCGCAGTGGGTTACTGACCAACGACTGAACGAAGCGCGCGTGCTGTTGGAGAACACCCGTTGGGGGATGGACCGGATCGCCCATTCGTGCGGATTTGGCAGCGCCGTGACTTTTCGGCAGAACTTCGTTCGGCGGTATACCACCACGCCGTCGGCCTACCGCGCCCGGTTTGGTCTGACTGGGGACGCAGAAGCCGGGTGGCGGCGCTGAAACTGTTCCCGTGGCGGGCGAGGACGGCGATATGGCGTCCGCTCGGCTCAGGGGGACATTTAGGAATCTGCGCGGCCAAGCACCCGCAGAATGGCAACCATCGGCTTGTCAAGTGATAAACTCACCACGGAACATCGCCGGTTGCAGATGTCAACAGATGAAGTTTGGTGGGTTCGAGTCAGATCGGTCCTCGGTAGTGGCTGCCGGAGCCAAGGGTTCCGACAGCTTCGATCGAAGGCCGTCTGCATCGCATGTCCTGTTGGAAGGGCGTGCAACCACCGGCACTCTGTGCGATCTCTCGCATTCTCGCTATGTCCCGACACCTTGTCGTACCCGTCAAAGGGCTGATCAGGTGTCGTAATCGCGTAACCATCCGGCGGCGCCGACGAGCGGCCCGCCGCACTGAAAGGGAAACCCCCGAACATATGACTACTGAAGTCAACACCGACGTCGACTACGACGACGACGTCACCGAAGCCACCGCCGTTATCGACAATGGCAGCTTCGGCACCCGCACCATCCGTTTCGAGACCGGCCGCCTTGCACAGCAGGCCGCTGGCGCCGTCGTGGCGTACCTCGACGAAGAGACCATGATCCTCTCGACCACCACCGCGTCGAAGGCGCCGAAGGATCACTTCGACTTCTTCCCGCTGACCGTCGACGTCGAAGAGCGTATGTACGCCGCAGGACGCATCCCCGGATCGTTCTTCCGCCGCGAAGGCCGTCCGTCGACCGACGCGATCCTCACCTGCCGTCTAATCGACCGGCCACTGCGCCCTTCCTTCGTCGACGGCCTGCGTAACGAGATCCAGGTCGTCGAGACCATCTTGTCGCTCAACCCCAACGATCTGTATGACGTCGTCGCGATCAACGCCGCGTCGGCATCGACCCAGATCGCAGGACTGCCCTTCTCCGGTCCGGTCGGCGGCGTCCGCGTCGCGCTGATCCCGACCGAGGAGAACAAGGCGGGCCAGTGGGTCGCGTTCCCGACCGTCGAGCAGCTTGAGGGAGCCGTGTTCGACATGGTTGTCGCGGGTCGCATCGTTGATGGCGGCGATGTCGCCATCATGATGGTCGAGGCCGAGGCAACCGAGAATGTCCTGGCTCGCATCGCCGAGGGGGCTCAGGCGCCGACCGAGGCGATCGTCGCCGAAGGCCTCGAAGCTGCCAAGCCGTTCATCGCCACCTTGTGCCAGGCTCAGAAGAGTCTGGCCGAGCAGGCTGCCAAGGAAACCGGCGACTTCCCGCTGTTCCCGCCGTATGCCGACGACACTTACGCAGCGGTCGATGCCGCGGCATCGGAGAAGCTGGCGCAGGCGCTGACCATCGCGGGCAAGCAGGAGCGTGACGCTGCCACCGACGAGCTCAAGGGCGAACTTCTCGATCAGCTCGCCGGCCAGTTCGAAGGCCGTGAGAAGGAAATCGGCGCGGCCTACCGCTCGCTGACCAAAAAGCTGGTCCGCCAGCGCATCCTGACCGACCACTTCCGCATCGACGGCCGTGGTATTACCGACATCCGGTCGCTCTCGGCCGAGGTCGCGGTCATCCCGCGTGCACACGGCAGCGCGCTGTTCGAGCGTGGCGAGACCCAGATCATGGGCGTCACCACCCTGGACATGGTCAAGATGGCTCAGCAGATCGACTCGCTGGGACCCGAGACGTCCAAGCGGTACATGCATCATTACAACTTCCCGCCGTACTCGACGGGTGAGACGGGTCGCGTTGGCTCGCCGAAGCGCCGCGAAATCGGCCACGGCGCGCTCGCCGAGCGTGCTCTCGTGCCGGTGTTGCCGAGCGTCGAGGAGTTCCCCTACGCGATTCGCCAGGTGTCTGAGGCCCTCAGTTCCAATGGCTCGACATCGATGGGTTCGGTCTGTGCATCGACCATCTCGATGCTCAACGCCGGCGTGCCACTGAAGGCTCCGGTCGCTGGTATCGCGATGGGGCTGGTTTCCGACCAGGTCGACGGCGAGACCCGTTACGTGGCGCTGACCGACATCCTCGGTGCTGAAGATGCCTTCGGCGACATGGACTTCAAGGTCGCCGGTACCAAGGATTTCGTCACCGCCCTTCAGCTCGACACCAAGCTCGACGGCATCCCGTCGAAGGTGCTCGCCGGCGCGTTGAGCCAGGCCCGCGATGCGCGCCTGACCATTCTGGACGTAATGGCCGAGGCCATCGACGAGCCGGACGAGATGAGTCCGTTCGCACCGCGGATCACCACCATCAAGATCCCGATGGACAAGATCGGTGAGCTGATCGGCCCCAAGGGCAAGACGATCAACGGCATCACCGAGGAAACCGGCGCCAACATCTCCATCGAAGATGACGGCACCGTGTTCGTCGGCGCCGCTGACGGCCCGTCGGCGCAGGCCGCGATCGACCGGGTCAACGCCATCGCCAACCCGCAGCTACCCAAGGTCGGCGAGCGGTTCCTGGGGACGGTCGTCAAGACCACTGCCTTCGGTGCCTTCGTGTCGTTGCTGCCGGGCCGCGACGGACTGGTCCACATCTCCAAGTTGGGCCGTGGCAAGCGGATCAACAAGGTTGAGGACGTTGTGAGTGTCGGATCGAAGTTGCAGGTCGAAATCGCCGACATCGACGAGCGCGGCAAGATCAGCCTGATCCTTGTCGACGACGAGGCTAAGGCGGACGCACCCGCTGAGGTGAGTGCGGACGAGGTCAAGGCCGACGCCTGATCTGATTTGCGCAATGCGGCCCGCGACACAATGTCGCGGGCCGCTTTGCGCCTGATGAACCTCTATCGAACGTCGATTCGTCCGCTCGTCCCGGTGAAGCTCGTAATCTTCCCCGACGTCGACTTCGCATCGCCGAAATATCGCACCCGGTACCGTCCGGTCGCACCGCGCGGGATGTGCCAGGTGATAGTGGTCGTCGACGCGGACGTGCTCCCGGCCGGACGTGTCCATGTCAACTCGGTGGAGACATGGTCGTCATCGAAGGCTGTTGCCCAACCGCTGCCGGTGAACCGCTCGATGACGAAATAGCCACGGTTGTTCGTGCCGCGTCGAATTTTGTTGCTGGGGTATGCGCCACAAAATCCCACAGTTATCGTTTGCCCGGCACGCGCCGACGATGGGGCCGGCTTTACGACATCGCCGAACCGGCGTCCCGGATGAGGTTTGTCGGCTGGCTGTGATCCGAGTAGGTCGGGCTGCAACCCGGAATGATCGGCCGGGCGCGGGCCAGTGCCGAGCCTGGCGCCACGCGTCATCGCGCGTGCCATTTTGTCTAGTTCCTGCATATACGCACACAAGGTCCAGCGGCCGAATAATGTCTCGCCGCCCTCGTACTGCTGTGCTACATACTCCTCCGGCGTCGTGACGTACTGGCTATACCCATTCGAATAGCCTTGTAGGAGAACATTTTCTAGCGGAACCTTCATCGCATCGGCGACGATGCGCCGAATTCGCAGGCCCGCGACGATGGTGGATTCGGTTGGGATCGCGGCCAATACGAGATCGCCGATCCGGATCAATTGGATGGGCAGCGTCTGCTCGATCCACGGCCGTGGCGGCAGTAGACCCAGGGGAAATAGAATCGCCTTGGGCGCTTGAGCGTCGACGATCCAATGCGGGGGAGTCGGATTTGAACCGGCCCCCAGCGCCATCGCGAATTCATTGCGTACGCCCTCGTTGAGAAAGGACAACTGGCTGCGAGTGTTGTCTTCCTGACTGGTCGCCGCAGCTGCGGCACCCATCATTGCCGGTGTCGTGCGTGCGGCGTTTCCATGTGGCGTGTAGTGACCGCTGATCGCCACATTCGCCATGTCGACGTAGCGGGTCGCCGAGTCGACGCCCGCGGTCGACATCGACCGGGCTCCAGCCAGGGCGGTCTGACCTGCCTGATCCTGGCGCTGACCGATGATGACCCGATTGGTGCGATTGTCTGCCGTTGGCCCGCCGGGATGCATCTTGCGGAGCCACATGTTGGGTGTCATATCGCCGGCGTTGGTTTGCGCGTGCGCGCTGACGATATTCGGGTCGCGTTGCTCGCCGAGATATGCGGCATAACCCTTGTTGTCGGGGGCGATGAGGAAGTTCGCATCGGTCAGTGATGTCCCGTGAGTGGCGAACCAGGTGATTTCACCGATCGTAGAACCGTCACGGCGCAGTCGAAGTGCGGTGACCTGGGGGTCGATGTGATTGGGAAAGTGTCGTTGTTCGTCAGTGGGGTTGAGTGTGAATGCCGTCAGTGACCGGTTCGCCGATGCGTTGTGGAGTTCGGCGTGACCGAGTTCGACGGTGCCCGGCCCGAGGCTACGGTGCGCGGCGTCGACCGCGTCCAATAGGCCAGCGACCTCGGCTCGAAACGAATTGTGCCGGTGGCCTTTTGCGGCCAAGACGTAGGCGTAATCCCACGATGTGCCACCGCACGAATTGTGATTGTGGGTGGCGTTGACGTTCACGTTGTGCACGTTGTAGGTATTGCCGTAGCGCTTGGTGAGTTCGACAAGCAGGGTTTGGTGATGCGAGGTGAATACGCAGGCGATGTCAGCGGTGATGAACAGAACTCGTTTGCCGCTGGCGGCGTCGGCGATGATGTACGCACGTGCCCAGGTTCGCTGCAGCAGTCCGTCGGCGACCTGGTCCGCATCGGAGTAGCCCATCATGCCCTGGCCGGCGATGGCGCCGGTCATATCGCCTTTACCGGCGCCGACGAGGTAGCCCGACGCCGGTGCGGCTGTCGCCGGTCCGCCGATCGCGGTGGTGAGGGTAGAAGCGATTGCCGCGCCGGCACCGATCGCCGCGCCGGTGCGCAAGAAGGTACGACGGTCGAAACCGGTCTGGTCGTCGGTCACGGAGACTCACTTTCCACCAAGCAGGTGCTTGTTTCCTGAGGACTCTAGCGGAAATTTGATCGACTGATCAGATGAATTCACCGAACACTGCGAACCAGCAGCACACTCAACCCGCCCGCGATCCCGAAGATCGCCGAGACGACGAATAACCCAGTGAATCCACCGGTAGCTACGACGACTCCCGCGCCGATCAGCGGTCCGAGTGCCTGCGGCACCGCCATTGCGATGTTCATGATGCCCAGGTCCTGTCCGTTGTGTTCGGCGTCTGGCAGGACCTGGGTCGCCAGTGCCTGATCGACACCGAGGAAGGCCCCATAACCCGCGCCGAGTAGCGCCGCGGCGACCATCGTCGTTGGCAGGTTGGCGACGATGCTGATGCAAATCGCCGCGAGGCCTTGTAGCAGGCCGGCAGCCAGCACGAATGGTTTGCGACGACCGATTCGATCCGAGACAGCGCCCGACGCCAGCGCTCCAATGATGACGAACACCATATAGGCGGCGGTCACCACGATCATGTCGGATTCAGGGTCGTCGCGATGAAGGCCGAACTGGAGAAAGAAGAACAGCAGCGACGTCCCGAGTGCGTTACCGACGTTGACGAGGATGCGGCCGAGCAGGGTCCAGCCGAAATCGGGATGTTTTCGTGGTGAGACCCAGAGTTCGGATAGAACGGTGCGTGGGGTGAGTGGTGCGAGTGTTGAGCTGACGGGAGGATCGTCGACAGTCACGACGAATGGAAGCACCAGGATCAACAACAGGATTGCGATCAGCGTGTAGGTGGGTAGATGGCCCCAACCGAGCGCGGCGACCAGCCCGATTCCGACGATGACGCCGATCGCCTGCGGTGCCGACACCCAGCTGGAGACGACGCCGCGCTGATTAACTGGGACCTGATCGCTGATCAACGCGGTGAGTGCGGCAGCTGCCGCGCAGAATCCGGTGAGCGTCACACACCAGAAGGCGGTGATTCCGACGACGGTGTGCTGCAACCCGAGTCCGACGAGCCCGCCAGCGAAAAGGACTGCGCCGCAGGCGATCCACGGGCGCCGCCGGCCGAATCGGCTCGACGTCCTATCAGATAGGGACCCGGTTAACGGGAACGCGGCTAGCGCGAAGAGGGCCGAGACGCCGGAAACAATGCCGAAGACGACGACGCTGCGCTGCCAGTTCTCGGCGTCGACCGAGTCTCCGATGCCGAGCCAATCATTGATCTGCTCGGGAAGAACGAGCTGGAACGGGGTGAGTTGTGCCATCCAGAGGCCCAGCCAGGCGACGGCGAACAGCGCGATCCAGCGATGTGACACACGGGCGAGTGGGGTGGCCTTCCCAACTGATGGCGGCATGGCAGCAATTGTTACCACTCAATCGGTTCCGGCGGGGTGGAGCCTTGTCGGATGTCGGTCGGGGCGAGGTGGGAGAATGAGTGGACAGCGGATGATCACCGCAATCAATCACTGGGTCGAAGGAGCGCATCAGCGTGAGTGAAGAAACCAAGGTCGGCGTGCTGGGCAGCAACGGCAAGGTCGGGCAGGCGATCGTCGCGGGAGTGCAGGACGCCAATGGTTTGAGTTACAGCGCAGGCGTCGACAAAGGTGATTCACTGAGCGATTTCGTCGATTCGGGCACCCAGGTCGTCGTTGACTTCACCCACCCCGACGTGGTGATGGACAATCTGAAGTTTCTGGTGGACAACGGGATTCATGCGGTGATCGGCACAACCGGCTTCACCGAAGAACGCCTGGACACCATTCGGGGCTGGCTGGCTGATGCACCCGACGTCGGGGTGCTGATCGCGCCGAACTTCGCCATCGGTGCGGTCCTGAGTATGCGTTTCGCGCAGCAGGCCGCTCGCTTCTTCGAGTCGGTCGAGGTCATCGAATTGCATCATCCGCACAAGGCCGACGCGCCGTCGGGAACCGCGACGCGGACCGCAGACCTGATCGCCGCGGCGCGGGCGGAAGCCGGCGTCGGCCCGAGTCCCGATGCGACATCGATCGCGCTCGACGGTGCGCGCGGCGCCGTCGTCGGGGATGTACATGTGCATTCGGTGCGACTCGCGGGACTTGTTGCGCACCAAGAGGTTTTGCTCGGCACGCAGGGCGAGACGCTGACGATCCGGCACGACTCGATCGACCGGACGTCGTTTGTACCGGGAGTGCTGCTTGGAGTACGCGAGATCGGTGCGCGACCCGGGCTGACCGTCGGGCTTGACGCGTTGATGGACCTATAGCGCGATGTCGCAGGAATCAGCGGATCCGACGCGGGGGCCTAAGCAGGGCCCCGATCTCACGCGCAAGGATGCTCGGCCGATCGTATGGATGGTCGGGTTCATCTGTGTCGCGCTGGTGGTCTATCTGGTGTTACTCGGCAAACAGGGGATCTCCCTCATTGCCGAAGGATCAGTCGTCGGCATCGGTCTGGGGATCGGCGTGCTTATCCTGCCGTTTCTCGGCGCGTGGATGCTCTACACGACGTTGCATGCAGGCATCGAACATCAGAAGCTGGCGCGGATCATGAAGGCCGAGGGTCGTGAACTCGATGTCTCGCAGTTGCCGAGGCGGGCGTCGGGCCGGATCGAGCATGATGCGGCGGATGAGATGTTCGCGCAAGTCAAACAGGAATGGGAAGCCGATCCCGAGGATTGGCACAACACGTATCGGATTGCTCGCGCATATGACTACGCCGGCGACCGAAAGCGAGCGCGGGACATGATGACTCGTGCCGTCAAGCAGTACCGGGAAGCGAAGTAGAACGATGGCGACGCTGCTGATAGTGCACCACACACCGTCGCCGCATTGCCAGGCGATGTTCGAAGCCGTGGTTAGTGGCGCGACCGCTCCGGAGATCGAGGGAGTCGAGGTAGTGCGTAGGGCGGCGTTGTCGGTGTCGGCGAGCGATTTTCTGGCGGCCGACGGTTATGTGTTGGGGAGTCCGGCGAATCTGGGGTATATCAGCGGCGCGCTCAAGCATGCATTCGATGTGAGCTATTACCAGATTCTCGACTCGACGCAAAGGCGTCCGTTTGGGTTGTATTTGCATGGGAACGAGGGGACCGAAGGGGCGGAGAACGCGGTCGACCGGATCACTGCCGGGCTCGGCTGGGTGAAGGTCGCCGAGTATGCGGTGGCGTCGAATAAGCCGGACAAGGCGGCGCTCGAGCAGTGTTGGGAATTGGGGGCGACCGTTGCAGCCGGGCTGATGGCGCAGGAGGCGCCGGACGTGCTGAGTTCGGGCCCGGCAACGCCTCGCGATGCGCGCAGGTAATCTGCGGCCAACCTGGTTGATGTGCAGCCCGGTGCTACGACTGTGAGTCGTAGTGAACTTCAGGAGGTAAAATGCGTTGGCGAGGAGTGAGTCACGTTGAGTTTGCGGTACTGGAGTACGACGACTCCATAGCCTTCTACGACGCGATGTTCGGCTGGCTCGGATTTAGCAGTTTCTCGTCGCTGAACATGGAATACCAGTCGATTTACTACATGACAGAGCATGTCAAGTTGCACAGCTACATCGGTATTCAGCCCGCGCGGACCGGCGGCAAACTAGTCCACGCCGAGCAGGCAGTCGGCATCAACCACATCGCTCTGTGGGCTAAGAGTAGGAAAGAGATCGATGACTTTCATCGTAACTTCCTGATAGCGCGAGGTATTTCGGTGACAGATCCGCCCAAGGATTACCCGCAGTACTGGCCCGGCTACTACGCGGTGTTCTTCGACGACCCCATCAACGGCATCCACTGGGAGCTTGCGTGGACGCCGCGAGTTCCTGCCCCGCGGCAGATATGGGCTTCCTACCAGGCGTTGCGCGGGTTTGCGCGGAGACGGTCGGACCTGGCCGACACGGTGCCTGGCCTCGCCTGGGAAGCACGCAGAAGGCTGCCGCGCAGCTGAGGGCACGCCTTCGGGGACAGCCCATCGCGGCATGATTGCCGCAAAGTGCTGAATGTCCATCCACCACAGTGATAACAACCATCACTCGAACACCAGTTCCCAGTCTTCTTGTCATACCCCCTCGCTAAAATCGGGATATGAAAGCCAGTGATATCGACGCCTTCATCTCGTCGCTGATCGACGATCTGGATGCTACCGCGCATAGTGACGACGCCGAGTTGGGCAGCTTGCTGACCTACGCGACGCCCGTGACCGACGATGCTGAACTTCTGATAACGCTCGTGACCGCCAACCGACTCCGAAACCTCGCCGACGCGCTACTCGCGCGAGCCGCCTGCGCTGTCGACAAAGCCGGCGTTGCCTCCCGCAAACGCGACACGGTTGCCAATATGCTTGCGGCGCTGGGTGTTCCACCGGCGGTGGCGTCGCGCGTGGTGAAGGTGGCTACGGCGCTGCGGTTGGTACCGGGGCTCGAGTCGGCGACCCGCGAGGCGCGTCTATCCGGCGAGCATGCTGCCGCAATGGTGACAGGCCTCGAGTTCATCGCGAAACGAGTAGAAGACCTCGATTCAACTCAGCGCGACACCGTCGCCTCCAATCTGCTTGCCCAGGCCCTCAGCGGTACGCCTAGTGACGTCGTTACCTGGGCACGAAAGGCCGCGCTCGAATTGGCACCAGATGACGCGCCGATGCAAGTCGCCGAGAACCGTGAATTGAACGAAGTGTCGCTGGCAACCGGTGACGATGGGCGTACGCATTCAGAGCTAGACCTGGATGTGTTGGCAGGGGAGAAGTTTCGCGTCGCCCTGGATCCACTGTCCAAGCCGGTACCGCAGGCAGACGGCAGCGCGGACCCGCGCTCAGTGAGCCAGCGGCGCGCGGACGCCCTCGAGCAGATCCTCGATACGTATCTGCGCGGAGAGGATCGCCCATATAGCGGCGGAAAGTTGCCGCATGTTGCGGTGACAATCGCCAACGGCGCATGTGCGCAGCATCATTCGACCGATGCGAAGATCCCGCAAGGGGCGCGAGAAATACCGTCCGGTCGCCGGAAGCTCGCGACCGCCGGTGCGCCGAAACATCCCGACGTACCCCGGCTCGACTTCGGCCAACCCATCTCACTGGCAACCGCCGCACTGATCGCTTGCGACTGCGATTTCACCGCGATAATTCTCGATGGTGAAAGTGTGCCCGTGGATATCAAGAAGACGCACCGACTATTTCCGCCAGAGTTGCGGCGCGCCTTGATCATTCGTGACAAAGGATGCAGCTTTCCCGGCTGCGGCAAGCCTCCTTCGTGGTGTCAGGCGCATCACCTGCACTACTGGAGCCGCGGTGGTGAGACCACTATCGGCAATGGTGCACTCCTATGCCAACGACACCACACCGTCATCCACCACACTGAATGGGAGATGCGGATGGGATCAGACGGACATCCGTGGTTTTCGCCGCCGACCACCAGTCCCGACACCCGACGCGCGTGGATACGATCGCACGCTCGCCGCACCCTGACCCTCGAAACCGCAGCGGCAGCCTGAACAACTCAGTTGGTGCCCACGACCCAGCCGAGCATCGCCCGGCATACGCGTTGTTTGAAAACTCCATAGAGAAACCGCCGGCCGACCGGCCAAGGCACTCGCGTCGTCGCAGGGGGTGAGATTCCCGGTCGCCACGCCGACCCGCAGGTCACCGGCTGCTCCCGATGACTCTTCACTACACTGGCTGACTGTGAGTGCCGCAAGTTCGTCGCAATCAGCCGGGGTCATCGTGCCCGACGCCGTCCCGACGCCATACGAGGATCTCCTGCGTCTCGTGTTAGACACCGGTACACCGAAATCGGACCGCACCGGCACTGGTACCCGTAGCCTGTTCGGACATCAACTGCGTTATGACCTGTCGCAGGGATTTCCGCTGATCACCACCAAGAAGGTCCATCTCAAATCGATCATCTACGAGTTGCTTTGGTTCCTGCGCGGCGACTCAAACGTCCGATGGCTACAGGACCGAGGGGTGTCGATCTGGGATGAGTGGGCCAGCCCGGAAGGTGACCTCGGCCCCGTGTACGGCGTCCAATGGCGTAGCTGGCCGACGCCGTCCGGTGAACACATCGACCAGATCGCCGGCGCACTGGACATGCTGAAATCCAACCCAGACTCCCGTCGCAATATCGTCTCGGCATGGAATGTGGGCGAGATCCCGCAAATGGCGTTGCCGCCGTGCCACGCGTTCTTCCAGTTCTACGTGGCCGACGGCAAGCTCTCCTGCCAGCTGTACCAGCGCTCGGCGGACCTGTTCCTCGGCGTTCCATTCAATATCGCCTCCTACGCGTTGCTAACCCACATGATGGCCCAGCAGGCCGACCTCGAAGTCGGCGACTTCGTTTGGACCGGCGGCGACTGCCATATTTACGACAATCACGTCGAACAAGTCCAGACTCAGCTGTCGCGGCAAGCCTTCGCGTACCCGAAACTCGAACTGCGCAAACGGGATTCAATCTCCGACTACGAGTTCGACGACATCGAGATCGTCGGATACCAATCGCATCCGGGGATCAAAGCGCCGGTGGCCGTGTGACCGACGCACCATCGCGGATACAACTGGTCTGGGCGCAGGATCTCAGCGGTGCTATCGGCAAGGGCAACATCATCCCGTGGCGGGTCCCGGAGGACATGGCGCGGTTCAAAGAACTGACCCTCGGCCATCCGGTAATCATGGGCCGTAAGACCTGGGATTCGCTACCACCCAAATTCCGCCCACTTCCCGGTCGGCCCAATATCGTGGTGACCCGCGATGAGCGGTGGTCGTCGGATGGCGGAACCGTCGCGAACAGCCTGCAGGAGGCGGTCGCACTCGCTGGCGATGACACCGTCTCGGTCATCGGCGGTGGCGAAATCTACCGCGCGGCAATGCGATACGCGACAGAGCTACGCGTCACCGAAATTGACATCGAGGTTGACGGCGCCGATGCTCACGCACCGCATATCGGCGATGAATGGATCGCCGAGCCCGGTGAGTGGGCGGTGTCAACGTCGGGCACTGGCTATCGTTTCGTCGACTACCGGCGACGCGGGTAGATGGCACTGCGCAGTCGAGACCTGTCGACCACGCAGGCTCGCCGGATCGCCTTGGCCGCCCAGGGATTCACCGACCCGCAACCGTCGAAGACGCCAGGGCGCGCAGATTTGAAGCGTGTTCTTCGCCGCACCAAACTGGTTCAGATGGACTCGGTGAATATCCTCGCCCGGGCTCACTACGTGCCGACTTTCAGCAGGATCGGCGCCTACGACACCGGAATCCTGCAACGCGCCGCATGGAGTTCGAATAGCCGCCCACCACGGCTCCTGGTCGAGTATTGGGCTCACGAAGCCGCCCTCATTCCCGTCGAGGACTGGCCGCTGTTTGGTTGGCGGATGAATCATTTCCGTGAAGGTAGATACCGCTACACTCGGGAAGTTTTGCGGCGCAACAGGTCTCAAGTCGACGACGTGCTCGCCATTATCACTGAGCGTGGTGCGAGTACTCCACGTCAGATCGAAGAGTCGCTCGGTATCGAGCGGCAAGGTGCTACCAAGGGCTCGTGGTGGGACCGTGGTGAGATCAAACATCTCTGTGAGGCGATGTTCGCAGGCGGTACGTTGTCGGCCGTTCGTAATGATCATTTCGTCCGTCATTACGATCTCGCTTCGCGTGTTGTGGGTGATGTCAGCGAGGTCGCTGTCGATGAACGAGAAGCGCACCGCCAGTTGGTATCTCGTGCCGCGAGCGCCCACGGCATCGCCACCGTCGCGGATCTCGCGGAC
Source organism: Gordonia sp. CPCC 205333 (assembly GCF_048537885.1). Lineage (NCBI taxonomy): Bacteria > Bacillati > Actinomycetota > Actinomycetes > Mycobacteriales > Gordoniaceae > Gordonia > Gordonia sp. CPCC 205333. The sequence continues at coordinate 334,975 of NZ_JBCLVI010000003.1, forward strand.
TATTACCGGCTCAAGACCGCCGACGTGCGCGCCGTTCTGGGCGACCTTATCGAAGACGGCGAGATCTGCGCGGTCCGCGTTGACGGCTGGACCGATGAGGCCTATCTTCACCGGACGGCGAAGATCCCGCGCACGACAGAACGTTCCGCATTGTTGTCACCGTTTGATCCGCTGGTCTTCTTTCGGCCGCGAACAGAGCGGCTGTTCGACTTTCACTACCGCATCGAGATCTATGTGCCCGAACACAAACGAGTGCACGGCTATTACGTACTCCCGTACCTGCTGGGGGACACCATCGTGGCTCGGGTGGACTTGAAGGCTGATCGCAAAGCCGGTGTCCTGCAAGTGTTGTCATCGCATATCGAGACCGGCCAGGACAGGGCCGAAGTCGCGGCGCGTCTGGCCGACGACTTGACGACGATGGCTAACTGGCGCGGCCTCGACACAGTCGACGTTCGCTCACGGGGTGAATTGGCCCCCGCCCTACAGGCGGCCACCCGTTCGGGGCGACCACGCTAGTCGCTCCGATTCGAGTCAGCGCCGCCGTCTTCGTTCTAAGAGGTTGGTGGCGAACCGGGGCTTGACTGGGGATACACCCTGAATCGGTGATGTCGAGTAGGGGATGAGACAGTAGACCCCGACAAAATGACCGGCTCGCTGGACTAACACGCAAAGGAACACCGAGAAGTATGGCGGTTTCGGCCAACGGCAAGACGTATTCGCTGGTGATGTTCGACCTCGACGACACCCTCGCGGCGTCGAAGAGCCCGTTGAGCGACGATATGGCAGCGTTGCTTCGCCGCCTTCTGGCGTCGACGCGCGGTTGCATCATCTCTGGCGGCAACTACACGCAGTTCCAGGCGCAGGTGCTCGCCCGGATTGGCGAATTCGACGGCATCGGCAACCTGCATTTGATGCCGACGAATGGCACTCAGTACGTGCGTTGGTCAGGTTCGGAATGGGAGACCGTTTACGCCGAGCACCTTTCCGACGACGAGAAGCAGCGCGCGTTGAGCGTCGTCGAAGACGGGGCGAAGGCGCTGGGGCTATGGGAGTCGCAGACTTGGGGCCCGATCCTGGAGGACCGAGGGTCGCAGATTACCTTTAGCGCACTCGGCCAGCAGGCGCCGGTCGATGCCAAGGCCGCGTGGGACCCGGACGGTGCGAAGAAGGAATCTCTTCGTGCGTACGCCGCGGAGCGGCTTCCCGACCTCGAAGTTCGCAGCGGTGGCTCAACGTCGGTTGACATCACTCGTAAGGGGATCGACAAGGCTTATGGCGCAACACGATTGATGGAAATACTCGACATCGGCACCGACGAGATCCTGTTCTTCGGTGATCGCCTCGACGAAGGCGGCAATGACCGGCCGGTGATGGAACTCGGCATCGATTCGGTGCAGGTCCACGGCTTCGGCGACACCTTTGAGCGGCTCAGCGCCATTCTCAGTGGCTAGTAGTTCAGTAGACCCGCTGGGGCACCCGGACGGCGTCGCGCAGCGCGGTCACTTCTTTCGCCGATAAGCCCAGTCCCTTGCGGATGTAGTTATCGAAGCTGCCGTAGACCTTGTCGGCGGTGGTGAACGAGGCGCGCAACCATGAGATGTGCACGCCATTGAGTGGATCGTTGGGGCTGGCGTGGCGGTAGGTATTGCTGGCCAGATAGTCGCGCTCGACGGTGGCCCGATCTACACCGGCGATGGTCAAGATCAACGCGGAGGTCCAGCCGGTGCGGTCTTTACCCGCGCTGCAATGGAAGATCACTGAATCGCCAGCCGCGACGGTGCGCGTGACGATGCGCAAAGTCGAAGCGAAACCCGCACGTGCCTGCCGATCGGTGATGAATGAGCGGTAAGCGGAGTCGAGATCAATGAGATTGGTGACCGGTGTCGCGCCGAGGATGTCGTTCTCATAGGATTTGGCACCTGGAATGGCGTGGTCGGGCTGGGCGGCACGCTCGAGCGAGGTACGCAGGTCGATGACCGAGGTGACCTTGCGCTTGGCCAGTATGGTCTTGTCGCCGACGCTGAGTTTGGACAGATTGTCACTTCGGATGACCGCTGAACTGATCGACTTGTGATCGGCGGTTGTGTAGCCGTCGAAAGTACGGGTGTTTTGGGTGCCGTCGAGCGTGATCAGGCGTTCCGGCGCGACTATCGTTTTGGGTGCCGCAGCCGCTGGCGCGGCGACGAGAACTGGGGTACCGATCAACATCGCGGACGCAGCGGCGGTCGCCATGACTTTTCCGAATGAGAGAGACTTCACCCAGTGATTCTTACAAGGTCGGCAGGCGGTGCGCCACCATTGGAATCCGAGCAGCAGGTTAACATTCTCTCCCGTCAGCCCCTGAGTGTCAGAGAAGATCGCCGGTGAAAGGAAGTGCTACGCGTGTCGAAGTCCGTCCCGTTGAACGTCGAACTTGTGGCGGCGACGTCGTTTCACGCACCGGTCGATCTTGGCTGGGAGACCGACGCCGACGGCGGGGAAGCGCTGGTCGAATTCGCTGGTCGCGCTTGCTATCAGAGCTGGGATAAGCCCAATCCGCGCACGTCGACCAATGCGGGGTATCTGCGTCACATCCTCGAGGTCGGTCACCTCTCCCTACTCGAACACGCGAATGCGACCTTCTATATCACCGGGATTTCGCGCTCATGCACGCATGAACTGATCCGACACCGGCACTTCTCCTATTCGCAGCTTTCGCAACGCTTTGTGCCAGAACATGATTCGAATGTCGTGCCCCCGCCGGCGATCCGCGGGGACGCGCAGTTGGAGGAGCTGTTTGCCAAGGCGACCGATGCCAGCCGCGACGCCTACGTGGAATTGCTCGACGCACTGGAGGCGAAGTTCGCCGACGTGCCTAACGCGATCCTGCGTCGTAAACAGGCCCGTCAGGCTGCGCGGTCTGTATTACCCAATGCCACCGAAACCAAGATCGTGGTGACCGGAAACTACCGCGCATGGCGGCATTTCGTCGGAATGCGCGCCACCGAACACGCCGACGTCGAGATTCGACAACTCGCGATTGCGTGCCTGCGGGAATTGCTCGCGGTGGCGCCGACGGTGTTCGGCGACTTCGAGATCGGCGAGTTATCCGACGGCAGCGAAGTCGCGACGTCGCCGTTCGTGCTGGAGGGATGACTCGCCGGGTGATGACGCCCACGCTAGGTGAAACTCGGTGTGCCCCGGAACGAACCGGTCATAGCGCCAGGTAGCCTTGTCCACTATGACTGCAGGTGAGGCGCCGGTGAGTGCGCATCCGTTTGGGACTATTGGTGTGGCGATGGTGACGCCCTTCGCCGCGGACGGTTCGCTGGACCTCGATAAGGCTGCAGAACTCGCCGACCATCTCGTTAGCAAAGGCTGCGATGGCCTCGTCATCTCCGGTACGACCGGCGAATCGCCGACGACCCAGCCGGAAGAGAAGCTCGAAGTCTTACGTGTCGTACTCGACGCGGTCGGTGACCGCGCGAAGATCACCGCGGGTGTCGGAACCTACGACACGCTGGAGAGTGCGGAATTCGCCCGCAATGCCGAGCGGGCTGGCGCGCATGGCCTCCTGGTGGTCACGCCTTACTACAGCAAGCCGCCGCAGTCGGGTTTGCTCGCACATTTCCGCTTGGTCGCCGACGCCACCGATCTGCCCGTCTTGATCTACGACATCCCCGGTCGTTCCGTTGTTCCGATTGCCACAGACACCATCCGTGCGCTGGCCGACCACCCGAATATCAAGGGAGTCAAGGATGCGAAGGGCGATCTGCATGCCGCCGCTCACTTGATCGCCACCACCGAGCTCGAATTCCTTTCCGGTGAGGACGCGTTGAATCTGCCGTGGCTCTCAATCGGTGCGACGGGCTATGTCAGCGTCATCGGACACCTCGTTCCCGACCGGCTGCGAGAGATGCAGCTGGCAGTGGAGAAGGGTGATATCGCGACCGCGCGTGAGCTGAATGTTTCGATGGGGCCATTGGTCAACGCGATGGCCAGGCTCGGTGGGGTGACGATGGTCAAAGCCGCTCTGCGCATCCTTGGACTCGACGTCGGCGATCCGCGATTGCCGCAGGTCCCGCCGACCGGCGCGCAAATCGAAGGTTTGATCGCTGACCTCCGAGCAGCAAAGCTGCTGTCATGAGCACCCCGGAACGCCCGCGTCGGCGTCGAAGTGCGAGCCGTCAGGCCGGACCTCCAGTGGAAAAGCCGGTAGAGCAGAACATCGCGACGCCCGCTCCCGAGGTGCCACAAGCGCCCCCCATCGTCGAGCAACGCGCTGCACCGGCGGCCGGGACCGCAGCGAACGAGGCCGCTCCGAAGGAGGCCGCGAAGAAGAGTAATCGGCGTGGCGGTCGGAAATCGGGATCAGCCAAACCTTCTGCGACGCAGAAGAATTCGACACAGGTGCCGCGGGTGGCTGCTAACGAGGCAACCGATCGACTTGGCTCACCGGCCAAGCTCAAGCGTGGCGGCCTACGCATCGTCGCGCTCGGTGGCATCGGTGAGATCGGCCGAAATATGACCGTCTTCGAGTATGACGGCAAACTGCTGATCGTCGATTGTGGTGTGCTGTTCCCCGAAGACCAGCAACCGGGTGTTGATCTCATCCTGCCGGACTTCCGGTATATCGAGGACCGGATGGACGACGTCGAGGCGATCGTCCTGACACACGGACATGAGGACCACATTGGCGCGGTGCCGTTCCTATTGCGCCAGCGCAGTGACATCCCAGTGATCGGGGCCAAATTCACCCTGGCGCTGGTGGCGGCAAAGTGCCGCGAACATCGCCTGCGCCCCAACCTGGTCGAGGTCGTCGAAGGCCAGCACACCAGTCACGGGCCCTTCGACTGTGAGTATTTCGCGGTCAACCACTCCATCCCGGACGCACTGGCCGTGGCGATCCGCACTCCGGCGGGCGTCGTACTGCATACCGGCGACATTAAACTCGATCAATTGCCGCTCGACGGCCGACTGACCGACCTGGCCGGCTTTAGCCGACTCGGCGACGAGGGCGTCGACCTGTTCCTGGTCGACTCAACTAATGCCGAGGTACCCGGTTTCGTCACCCCCGAACGCGAGATCGGCGGCGTCCTCGACAGCGTGATCGGCAAGGCTAAACACCGTGTCATCGTGGCGTCGTTCGCGAGTCACGTGCACCGCATCCAGCAGATCATCGACGTCGCACACACGCATAATCGGCGAGTGACGTTCGTCGGGCGTTCGATGGTTCGCAATATGCAGATCGCACAGGACCTGGGCTACCTGTCGGTACCTGACGGCGTCGTCGTAGACCTGGACACCGCCGCCACCCTGCCCGACCATCGGTTGGTGCTGATCTCGACCGGATCGCAGGGTGAACCGCTGTCGGCGTTGTCGCGGATGGCTCGCGGCGAACACCGACAGATCAACATTCGCTCCGACGACCTGGTGGTACTGGCGTCCTCACTGATTCCGGGTAACGAGAATTCGGTATTCGCGGTCGTCAATGGGCTGGTTAAACGTGGTGCGACGGTCATTACCCAGCAAAGTGCCAAGGTGCATGTCTCCGGGCACGCATCGGCCGGTGAGTTGTTGTACCTCTACAACGCGGTCCGTCCGAGCAATGTGATGCCGGTGCACGGGGAATGGCGGCATCTGCGCGCCAACGCCGCGCTGGCCGAGGCGACCGGCGTAGCGGCGGATCGAATCGTGCTCGCCGAGGACGGCGTGGTGGTCGACCTTGTCGACGGCCGGGCGTCGATCGTTGGACGCGTGCCCGTCGGACATGTCTACGTCGATGGGCTATCGGTAGGCGACGTCGGAGAGACGACGCTGTCGGATCGGCTTGTTCTCGGTGAAGGCGGCTTTATCGCGATCACGGTCGCCGTCGATGCCGCTACCGGACGTCCGGTCAGTGCCCCCGAGGTATCCGGGCGTGGCTTCTCTGACGATCCAGCAGCGCTGAAAGATGCCGCCGACTTGGTCGATCGGGCGCTGGAAAGCCTCGCGGCCGAAGGCATTACCGAGATTCATCGGATCGCACAGACGATCCGCCGGACCGTCGGTCGGTGGGTGGCCAAGGAGTATCAGCGCAAGCCGATGATCGTGCCGACCGTACTCGCGGTCGGGGACAACTGAGGATCGCCCGGTGACCTACGCCCGCTCCGAACGCCAAGCATTGGCCAGCACCTTGCGCGACGTCGGGCCGGACGCGCCGACGATGTGCGACGGCTGGACGGCTCGCGACCTCGCTGCGCACATCGTCGTGCGTGAGTCGCGACTCGACGCGGCACCGGGTATCGCGGTCCCGGCACTCGCCGGATATACCGAGAAGGTCCAGGCGAAGGTCGCGGCGGGGGAGTGGACCTCGCTCATCGACCGAGTCGCTGGCGGCCCACCGTGGTTTTCGCCGTTCCGGCCGCTGGACCGCTGGCTCAACCTCTCAGAGATGTTCGTTCACCACGAAGACGTACTGCGCGGCGGTGTCGATCCGACGTCGGACTGGTCGCCGCGGGTGATCGATCCGGCCCTGCAGAAAGCGTTAGTTGGCGCTGTCCGTAGCGCGGTACGGGTCGCGATGCCCAAGCTGCCCGTGCGGGTGACGCTGCGGACGCCCGACGGCGTCGCGGTGACGAGTGCTGGCTCCGGCGATGCGGTGACCGTTACCGGTACCGCCGGTGAGCTGCTGTTATTCACTTTCGGTCGAGAGCCGGTGCAGGTGACTCTGCACGGTACCGATGCGGCAGTCGCCGCGTTGAAGTCGGCTCCGCGCGGGGTGTAACGCTGAAAACTGCCTGTTCAGATAGTGCGAGGGCGTATTCACCCCGCATCAGATGAAACAGCAGACTTCAGTAAGAAGATCCTCCTGATGTCACGAAAGCGACACGGCCGACCGTGCCGGGTGTTGCGGGTGTGACTGAAGTGAACCTGAGAGACTAGTCTGTCGGCATGGCTTCGAAAGCAACCGCTCGCGCTGGTGCGCGCTCATCTGCCGGAGGAACCCGTGGTTCGAGCGCCCGTGGTACGTCTGGCACGCGATCAGCCGGCGGCACTCAACGCGGCGGCGCACGTAAATCAACCTCGACGACAGCGAAGTCGAAGGCATCTGCCAAATCGACGACGAAAAGCGGGCCAACGAAGGCAGCTCCGCGCAAAGCAGCGGCCAAACCACGCTCAGGTGCGACGACGCGATCGGCGTCGGCGGGTCGCGTCAGCACGGCGTCGGCTGATATTCATCACCGCAGGCCTTCGGTCGCGGCGTCGGCGGGCCGTGGTCTCGGCGCAGGGTGGACATTGTTGGCTCGCGGCGTTGGCAGCATCGCACGCATGGGCTCCGGACGTGGTGTCGACGACCGACACGACTACGACGAGATCCCTTTCGACGAGGACGAGAACGAATTTCTCGATCAACCCTCGCCGCGGGACTCGCATTCCGGGGTGCGACGCGTACCCGCCGGTGCCGAAGGGCATTCCCATCGTCGTGACGGAGCGGCCCTCGCGCTGATTGTCGTGGCGGTGGTGATCGCAGCTGGTGTCTGGTTCTCGGCGGCTGGACCGGCGGGTGCGTTCATCGACACCCTGGTTCGCTCGATTGTCGGGGTCGTCGCGATCGCGGTGCCGGTTGCGCTCGTTGCCCTTGGCATCATGTTGATGCGTCGACCGCCCAATCCGCGACGTCGGCCGCATTACATCGGCGCGAGTCTGCTCATCGCGGCGCCATTACTCGGTCTGATTCACCTGATTGCAGGATCGCCACGTGGACTCGACGCCCGTTCTGACGCGGGCGGCTATCTCGGCTTCGTCGTCGGAACTCCGCTGACGAACGCGGTCACCGAGTGGATTTCGGTACCGATCTTCTTGTTGTGCATGCTATTTGGCGGTTTGTTGCTGTCGGGTCGGACGGTACGTGAAGTTGTCGACGCCGTCGCCGGCTACCTCGGTCTGATCCACGACGATCAGTACTACGACGATTACGCAGAGGATGACTACGCGTACGACGATTACGACGCCGATCACGATGACCGGGAATTGGATGCCGACGGACCCGAAGACGCCGAGGACTTCGACGTCGCCAACGACTACGGTCGAAATGCGGCCAGAGCTGGCTCGGAGCGCTCGACCGATCCCTATGACAACTATCCGCCCGACGAAGAGCCCGCCCGGCGACGTCGCAGCCGTAGGGCCGCGCCGACCCCGACCGGTGCTGCAGACATCCTTGCTGACCTGGCCACCGAGCCGATTGGTGGCCGCCGTCGGACTCCAGTGTCACCGGATATGGTCACCGAGCCGATCAGCGATGACACCGATGATCTGTTCGCCGCGCCGGCGCCCGCAGCGCGGTCCACACCGAAACCGCGTAAGACAGCGGGCGAGGCCGCCCGCGAACGCGCGGCTCAGGAATCACCGCGCCCGACGCCGAAACCTGCCCCCAAACCCGCACCGACGCCGGCCGTCGAGGATGACGATGACGAACCGCTGGCCAGGCCGACGGCAGATTCGGAAGGAACCTACCGGCTCCCGCCGCCGTCATTGTTGATTGACGGCGATCCGCCCAAACTCGGCAGCAGTGCGAACGACGAAATGATCGAGCGCATCGGCAGCGTGCTCGAGCAGTTCAAGATCGATGCCGCAGTGACCGGCTATACCCGCGGCCCGACCGTCACCCGGTACGAGGTGGAACTCGGGCCGGGCGTGAAGGTGGAGAAGATCACCGCACTGCAGCGCAATATCGCGTATGCGGCGGCGACGGATAACGTGCGTCTACTCGCGCCAATCCCGGGTAAATCAGCGGTCGGCATCGAGGTGCCCAACGCCGATCGTGAGATGGTTCGGCTGGCCGATGTCCTGTCGTCGTCGAAGAACCGGAAGGATCGGCACCCGCTGGTCATCGGCCTCGGCAAGGATATTGAGGGCGACTTCGTCACGGCGAACCTGGCGAAAATGCCGCACCTGTTGGTCGCTGGATCGACCGGCTCGGGTAAGTCAAGCTTCGTGAACTCGATGCTGGTGTCGCTACTTCAACGCGCGACGCCCGACGAGGTTCGGATGATCCTCATCGACCCCAAGATGGTGGAACTCACTCCATACGAGGGGATCCCGCACCTCATCACGCCGATTATCACGCAGCCCAAGAAGGCTGCGGCCGCGTTGGCCTGGCTGGTTGAGGAGATGGAGCAGCGATACCAGGACATGAAGTCGTCGCGGGTGCGTCATATCGACGACTTCAATGCGAAAGTCGCCTCGGGTGATATCACCACGCCGCTCGGATCCGAACGCGTATATAAGCCCTATCCGTATATCCTCGCCATCGTCGACGAACTCGCCGACCTGATGATGACAGCGCCGCGCGATGTCGAAGACGCGATCGTTCGCATCACGCAGAAGGCACGCGCCGCGGGTATCCATTTGGTGCTTGCTACGCAGCGACCGTCGGTTGACGTTGTGACCGGTCTGATCAAGACCAATGTGCCGTCGCGGTTGGCGTTCGCGACGTCGTCGCTGACCGATTCGCGCGTCATCCTCGATCAGCCAGGCGCGGAGAAACTCATCGGCATGGGTGACGGACTGTTCCTGCCAATGGGAGCCAACAAGCCGATTCGTATGCAGGGTGCGTTTATTACCGATGAAGAAATCGCGGCGGTCGTCGACTACACCCGCGAGCAGGCCGAACCCGAGTACACCGAGGGTGTTACCGCGGCCAAGGCCAGCGACAAGAAGGATATCGACGCCGACATCGGCAACGATCTCGACGACTTGCTGCAGGCAATCGAATTGGTCGTCTCGTCGCAGTTCGGCTCGACATCGATGCTGCAGCGCAAGCTCCGCGTCGGATTCGCCAAGGCAGGACGCCTGATGGATCTGATGGAGACTCGCGGTGTCGTCGGGCCGAGTGAAGGATCGAAGGCCCGCGAGGTCTTGGTGAAGCCGGAAGATCTGGCCGGTGTGATCGCGTCGATCAATGGTGGCGGCGAGCCTGACTCATCAGAATAGACACTGAGTGAAAGTTGCTGCGCCGCAGGTGAATTCACCTGCGGCGCAGCTGCGTTATGCGAATGTCCGAATCCTGCGGTAGGGTAGTGAACGATCCGAGAGGGGAGTATCCCCCAACGGCAACCCGTCAATACGGCCGAGCCGAGCACGTGCCATCACGCTGCTGAGAGCTTAGGACCCGGGACGTCGACCCGCATCGCGGGTGGGAGAGACCTCTGGCATCGCATGAGATCCACCGCTGCTTGCGGCGGTGCTGCGCGCTGGAGGTTTGCCTTGGAAGTCACTGCCATTGTCTGGATTGTCACCATCGCGGTGATTCTCGGACTATTCATTTTCGATTTTTTCGCTCACGTACGCGTTCCGCACGCGCCGACGCTGAAAGAATCGGGTACCTGGTCGGCGGTCTATATCGCCATCGCCGTGTTATTCGGCGTATTCGTCTGGTGGAAGTGGGGCGGAACCTCCGGTGGCGAGTATTTCGCCGGATACGTCACCGAGAAGGCATTGTCGGTCGACAACCTCTTCGTATTCGTCATCATCTTCGCGAAATTTGCGGTACCCAAGGAGTATCAGCAGAAGATCCTGCTGCTCGGCATCGTCATGGCGTTGGTTCTTCGTGGCGCGTTCATCGCCGTCGGTGCCGCCGCGATCAGCACCTATAGCTGGGTGTTCTACCTGTTCGGCGCGTTCCTGCTCTATACCGCGATCAAGTTGATCCGGGAATCTGATGATCCGGTCGAGCATGAGGAAGAGCGCGAGAGCCGGCTGGAGCGGTTCGTCAAGCGCGTTCTCCGGACATCCGACAACTACGACGGCGATCGCCTGTTCACCCGAATCAATGGTCGGCGAATGGCTACGCCGATGCTGATGGTGCTCATCGTCATCGCCTTCACTGACGTTCTGTTCGCCCTTGACTCCATCCCGGCGATCTACGGACTCACCTCGGAGCCCTATATCGTGTTCACCGCCAACGCGTTCGCGCTGATGGGTCTACGACAGCTGTTCTTCCTGCTCGGTGGCCTGCTTGATCGTCTGGTGTACCTCAGCTACGGATTGTCATTCATCCTTGGCTTCATCGGAGTCAAACTGGTCCTACATGCTTTGCACGAGAACACGCTCGGCTTCATCAATGGCGGTGAGCATGTGGCGGTGCCGGAGATATCGACGCCGCTGTCATTGGGTGTGATCATCGGAACGTTGGTCATTACCACCGTGGCGAGTCTGGTGAAGTCTCGGAAGGGTCAACCATCGTCGACTGAATAACTTCGACGATCGCTGGGCGAAGACCGCGGACTTTTAGGCCCGCAGTCTTCGCCTCGCGCGCGCCTACGGCGTCACGGGGCCGAACACCGGGGTCCATTCGATTGCCCGAACGGAACTCACCGCGCCCGCGGTCTGAAACGGATCGTCAGCCAGGAGAGCCTGCGCCGCGTTTTCGTCGTCGGCGCGAACCAGGAACAGGGCACCTGAGCCGTCAGCGTATGGCCCGGACAAGATGAGCGACCCCGCTTCCAGCAATCCACCCAGCCACGCGCGGTGTGCCGGGCGATGCTCATCCCGAACCGTCAGCTTCTCGGCCGGATAGGTGTATTCGACGGCGATGACTGCCATGCGTATTGCTCCTTCTGTCGGTGAAATCAGTTGAGGGTGACCAGCATTCGAGTGTTGCCCAGGGTGTTGGGTTTGACGTAGGACAGGTCGAGGAATTCAGCGACACCGGTGTCGTATGAGCGGCACATTTCCTCGTAGACCTCCCGGGTGACCGGCGTCCCCTCGATCTCGACGAATCCGTGTCGGCCGAAGAATTCTGTTTCGAAGGTGAGGACGAATACTCGCGAAAGTTCCAATTCTCTTGCGACCGAGAGCAATTGGGCAACAACACGGTGGCCTATCCCGCGCCGCCCGCGCGAAGCGTCGACGGCGACGGTTCGCACCTCGCCGAGATCGGCCCACAATACGTGCAGTGCGCCGCAGCCGACGATCTGCTCTGCGCCATCGTCGGTGATAGTGGCGACCCAGAACTCTTGTACGGCCTCGTACAGGGTGACCAGGTTCTTTTCCAATAGGATTCGGCCAGCGTATTGGTCGACGAGCCTTTTGATCTGCGGCACATCAGAGGTGCGCGCTCGTCGAACGACGATGTCATTCGACGCGGGGGCACTTTCTGGTGTCAGATCTGCTGGACTCATGACCGAAATCCTAATGTTCACCTCAGCCGGTTGGCGCAGCTACCCACGCGGCGCGATGCCGCATCGGTCGAGTCGTTACGCTATTCACGTGACTATGCGCGACTGTGTACCGGCCGACGGCCTCTCGACGTGTCGGTCGGCCGCATGACCGAGCACAAGCGCGTCAGTGAGCGACTGCCGGTACCGGAGGCCAAACCCGATCACATCGCTGATCCGGTTGACGTGGTCCCAGTGGTCAATATCGCGAACGCGTTGACGGTCTTCCGAATTCTGCTGGTACCGGTCTTTATCGTCACCTTGTTCGTTGAGGGTGGGCACGACACCTTGTGGCGGCTGATTACTACCGCGATCTTCGGACTCGCGGCACTGACCGATCGTTACGATGGTCGGCTCGCTCGCGAACGTGGGCTCGTCACCGATTTCGGCAAACTCGCCGACCCGATCGCGGACAAGGCACTGATTGGCGCAGCATTGATCGGATTGTCGATGCTCGGCGATCTGCCCTGGTGGGTCACCGTGGTGATTCTTGGTCGTGAATTGGGTGTCACCGCACTGCGATTCTGGGTTCTGCGTCACGGTGTGATCCCGGCAAGTCGTGGCGGCAAACTGAAGACCCTGTTGCAAGTCCTCGCGATCGGACTGTTTCTCTTGCCGTTGCCGCATCCGTGGGAATGGTTGGCGTGGGGTTTCATGATCGCCGCCGTGATCGCGACCGTCGTGACCGGCATCGAATATGTCTGGCAGGCGATCTCGCTGCGACGACACTCGACAAGCGGTGCGTCGGGTCGCTGAGGCTTGATGCGGTGACGCGGCGCACTCCATTCATCGCCACCAATGCGGCGTGTGCCTCACGGCGGTGGAGGGCAGTTTCGACTAACCTCGGCAGACACGAACCGCATGGTCGGCGACGGCGTCGTGAGGCGACACACTAAAGTTGACGACTAAGTCGGTCTAGGCGGTTCGGGAACCAGGGGGACCGCGTACGCGTTGGACTTCACGACGAGACAGGAGAGCACGATGGCACAGCTGTTGCGAGAGGCGCTAGGGGATACCTTGCGCCAGGCGCGGACTGACCAGGGGCGAACACTGCGTGAGGTATCGACCAACGCGCGGGTGAGTCTCGGATACCTCTCGGAGGTCGAACGAGGTCAAAAGGAAGCCTCGAGTGAATTGCTCGCGGCGATCTGCGACGCACTCGACGTCGAGTTGGCCGATCTGTTGCTCGCCGCCGGCGAGGCGCTGCGGCCAGTGCCTGCTGCCGATGTCATGGCGACCACCAAGGTCGTCATCCCGGCCCCCTCGTCGGGGGAACGCTCGACCGCGTTGGCCGCGGCCTGAATATGGTCGCAGGCGGATGCATCAGCAGGTGTGATCGCGATAGCCTGATCACACCGCTGGTTACTCGCCGCGCTAGGTTTGATGCTGGTATCCCGACGACAGTCCTTTCGATGGAGTTGACTTTCTGACATGGCAAACCCGTTTGTGAAGTTGTGGAACTATTTGATGGCGCTCGGCAACGCCAAGATCGACGAGAACGCCGACCCTCGAATCCAGATCCAGCAGGCCATCGAAGATGCGCAGCGTCAGCATCAAGAGTTGTCGCAGCAGGCGGCGTCGGTGATCGGTAATCAGCGTCAACTCGAAATGAAGCTGAATCGCCAGCTCGAAGAGGTCGAGCGGTTGCAGGCCAACACCCGTCAGGCGCTGACCCTTGCCGACCAGGCCACCTCGGCCGGTGACACGGCGAAGGCGCAGGAATACACCAATGCGGCTGAAGCCTTCGCCGCCCAGTTGGTGTCTACCGAGCAGAGCGTGGAAGACCTCAAGACACTGCACGATCAGTCGCTACAAGCTGCCCAACAAGCCAAGCAGGCGGTTGAGCGCAACGCGATGATGTTGCAACAGAAACTCGCCGAGCGCTCCAAGCTGCTCAGTCAGCTAGAACAGGCCAAGATGCAGGAGAAAGTCTCGGCGTCGTTGCAGCAGATGAGTGAACTGGCTGTGCCGGGTAACACGCCGAATCTGGATCAAGTGCGCGACAAGATCGAACGCCGCTATGCCAACGCGCTGGGGTCGGCGGAATTGGCGCGCAATACCGTTCAGGGCCGGATGGCCGAGGTACAACAGGCTAGCGTGCAGATGGCGGGCCATGCCCGGCTTGAACAGATCCGCGCCAGCATGAGCGGAGCGCCGTTGGCCGGTGAGCAGGCCACTCCGCAGGTGTCCGGGAACGCGAATCTCACCAAACCGGCTGAGCCGCAGGCGAATCCGTCAGCGAACCCCCAGGCGCAAGGCTGACAGTCGACTCGGCTCGCCGACCGCTGGTCGTCGGGCTGGTCACGGGCCCCGAGGCAGGACATGCCTTTCCGGCCTTCGCTCTCGCGGAAAAGCTTGCCGCCGTTGGGCATTCGCCGATTGTCTTTACCGGTATGCGATGGTTCGACGCTGCGGCCAGACGTGGAATTCAGGTAATCGAGCTTCCCGCGCTAGACGCCGACATCTCCGATGACGACGGCGACGCCGGAGCGAAGTTATCTGTGCGGGCCGCTCGGATGGCAGTGGCGCTGGCGCCGATTCTCGTTGCCAATCGGGTGCAAGTGGTGGTCTCCGATGTGATCACCGTTGCGGGCGGCTGGGCCGCGGAATTGGCCGGCATAGGTTGGGTGGAGTGTTCGCCGCATCCGCTCTACGTCCAGTCGCGCGGGCTGCCGCCGATCGGTGCGGGGATGGCACGTGGAGATGGCCCGCTCGGGAGTCTGCGAGACACGGTACTGCGTGCATCGAGTGACCGCGCGGTCCGTCGTGGTCGACGTCAGCGGAGCGTGGCCCGGACATCGATCGGCTTGCCGCCCGACTCAGGTGAGTTCACCCGGCTTATCGCCACGCTGCCGGGACTTGAGGTGTATCGGCCGGACTGGCCCGCGGACGCATATCTGATCGGGCCGTTGCTGTGGGAGCCGACCGACGACTCGCTGTCGGTGCCCTCCGGTGACGAGCCGCTGGTGATGGTCGCGCCGTCGACCGCGGCGATAGGAGCTGCCGACATGGCCTCGGTCGCGTTGACCGCATTATCCCCGGCGAATCTGGATATCCCTGTGCGCGTGGCTATTTCAGGTATCACCACGCCGTCGGAGAAAGAGATCCGGGCGTCGGGCTGTGTGAACGTGACCGCCGGATTCGGACGCCAGGACGAGTTGGTGTCCGCCGCCGATCTGGTGATTTGCGGGGGTGGGCACGGGATGCTCGCCAAGGCACTCGGCGCGGGTGTGCCGGTGGTGACAGTACCCGGCGGGGGAGATCAGTGGGAGTTGGCCAGTCGGGTACAACGGCTCGGTGCGGGACGGCTGGTACGGCCGCTTGCCGCGGAGTCGCTGGCGGCGGCGGTCAGCGAGATACTCGCCGATGAGAGTTTCGTCGCGGCTGCGCGACGCGTCGCGGCGTCGGCCGCAGAGGTCGTTGATCCGGTGCCGGTGATCGAGCGGGCTGCGGCGCGGTCGGCGCCGAGTGGGCGGGGCACGTAGGATGCTGGCGTGCGTCTGACCGAATTCACCGAACTGATCAACACCCAATTCGGTGAGGTAACTGCGGGTTCGATGCTTATCGACCATGTGCTGGCCGAGTTGGACGGTATGACGGCGGCTGAGGCGATTGAAGCCGGTGTCGATCCGCGTGACGTCTGGGTTGCGCTCTGCCGTGACTTCGATGTGCCCCGCAATCGTTGGTGACTGTCGCCCCGATATTTCGGCGCGTCGCGTTTGCAATCGAACATCCGTTCGCTACTGTTGGAACTCGACGGAACCAAATCCACCCCGAGAACGTCCAAGATGTCGGCGGGGCGACAGTGGCGAAACCGAAGTTGTCAGAGGGTCTCGCTAGCGTGGCAACCAATAACCCACTAAGTCCTCACCAAGGAGATCGACATGGCACCAGCGTCACATGACCGGGAAAAGGCACTCGATCTGGCTCTCGCCCAGATCGACAAGAATTTCGGCAAGGGTTCGGTGATGCGCCTGGGCGAGGAGAGCCGCCAGCCCATCGAGGTCATCCCTACCGGGGCGATTGCACTGGATATCGCGCTGGGCATCGGTGGTCTGCCGCGCGGCCGAGTTGTCGAGATCTACGGTCCGGAATCATCGGGTAAGACAACCGTCGCGTTGCACGCGGTAGCGAACGCTCAGGCACAGGGCGGTATCGCGGCGTTCATTGACGCCGAGCACGCACTCGACCCCGAGTACGCGACCAAACTCGGTGTCGATGTCGACGCATTGCTGGTATCCCAGCCCGATACCGGTGAGCAGGCCCTGGAGATCGCGGATATGTTGATCCGCTCGGGTGCGCTCGACATTCTCGTCATCGACTCGGTGGCCGCTCTTGTGCCCAAGGCGGAAATCGAAGGCGAGATGGGTGATAGCCACGTCGGCCTGCAAGCTCGCCTGATGAGTCAGGCCCTGCGCAAAATGACCGGTGCGCTGAGTAACTCCAACACCACCGCGGTCTTCATCAACCAGCTCCGCGAGAAGATCGGCGTCATGTTCGGTTCGCCGGAGACAACCACCGGTGGTAAGGCGCTGAAGTTCTATTCGTCTGTCCGCCTGGATGTTCGGCGTATTGAGACCCTGAAGGACGGCACCGACGCGGTCGGTAACCGCACTCGCGTGAAGGTTGTGAAGAACAAGGTGGCCCCGCCGTTCAAGCAGGCCGAGTTCGACATCCTCTACGGGCATGGCATCTCCAAAGAGGGTTCGCTCATCGACCTTGGTGTATCCGAGGGATTCATCCGCAAGTCGGGTTCGTGGTTTACCTACGAGGGCGATCAGCTCGGCCAGGGTAAGGAGAACGCCCGAAAGTTCTTGCTGGAGAACACCGATATCCGCGACGAGATCGAGAAGAAGATCAAGGAGAAGCTGGGTATCGGGGCAACGCTGGACGCCGACGAAGTCGCCCCGGCTCCGGTCGAGTTCTAGATCGAGCTCAACTGAGCAGCGATGACTCAGTCAGCGACGCCGCGTAGCCGCGCATCGGCCAACGGAGTCCCACCGGGAAAATCTCCGGGGGAGTCTAGAGCCAGTGCCTGGGACGCGGCGTTGCGTCTTCTCGGTGCACGCGCGCGCAGTCGGGATGAGATGCGAAAGCGATTGCTGCGTCGCGGGTTTGAGGACTCAGAGGTGGAGTCAGCGATGAGTCGACTCGATTCGGCCGGACTGCTCGACGACGTCGAGTTCGCCAGCGAGTGGGTACGCTCACGCCATGCCAACTCTGGCAAAGGGCGTATAGCGTTGCGCCACGAACTGGCGGCGAAGGGGATAGATAAGGCCGTCGCCGAAGATGCGCTGGCCGATGTCGATCCGGATGCCGAACGAGAGATCGCCGCGGGGCTGGTCGCCAAGAAGCTGACCCCATCGCAAATGGAACAGGCGCGGACCGATCGAGCTGGTCGTGAGAAGGTGTTCCGCCGGCTCGTTGGGATGCTGGTGCGGCGTGGCTATCCGCAGTCGATGTCTATAGATGTGGTGAACGACGCTTTGCGCAACTGAAGCCGACTCTGACTAAACGACGTGGCGCCGAGGAGAACCTCGGCGCCACGTCGTTTAGTTGAGTTGTGCTATTTCAGCCCGGGCAGCGGCTCGGTGGCACCCAGCTCGAGTTCTTCGGTAGTCGCAGTGTTGCCTCCCCGCCGACCACTGCGGACTCGGCCTTCGATATACGTCGCCAGCGACGATAATCCGAAGTTGATCACGATCATGACGATGGCCACGACGATCAGCACCGGGAGATAGTTGCCGTAGTACGACGCCGACTGCAAACTCGACCGAACTACCTCGATGTAGCCGATGATATAACCGAGGGCAGAGTCCTTCAGCGCGATCACCATCTGCGAGATCAGTGCCGGCAGCATCGCCGTGATCGCCTGGGGCAACAGAATGATCCGCATGGTTTGCGACTTCCGCAGGCCAAGTGACACAGCTGCTTCCGACTGACCTCGCGGAAGCGATTGAATACCCGACCGCAAAATCTCGGCGATGACTGAACCGTTGTACAGGGTCAATCCGGTGACCACCGCGGCGAAAGCCAACTGTGATGATGGGAAAATCGCATAGTCGGCGAATAGATAGTAGGCGAAGATCATCAGGATCAGCACCGGGATGGCGCGGAAGACCTCGGTGAACGCGCCGGAAATTAGGCGTACCCATCGGTGGTCCGACAGGCGGCCGATGCCGAGAACGGATCCGAGGATCATCGCCAAGATGATCGACACGATCGCGGCTTTCAGCGTTCCCCACAGACCAGGCAGAACATAGGTGGTCCACGTCGTTCCCTTGAGGAACGGACTCCACTTCTCGGAGTCAAGCTGTCCGTTGTCGGCGAGGACGATGATCACATAAGCCGCGATCGCGACCACTATCGCGACAAAGACCACGGCGATGATGTTGTTGCGTACCCGGGCTTTTGGGCCCGGCGCGTCGTAGAGGACTGTTGCTTCTGCGCTCATCGTTTCACCGCGAATCGTTTAGCCAGGTACCCGAAGATGAGGCCCTCGGTCAGGGTGATGATCATGAAGCCGATGGCGATGATCACGAACACCGCGATCACCTGGTCGGCGAAATTCTCGATCTCCTCCTTCATGAGCAGTGACGCCTCGGCGACACCGATCACGGAGGCGATCGTGGTGTTCTTGGTCAGTGCGATCAGCACGCTGCCCATCGGTCCGATCACCGTGCGCGCCGCCTGGGGCAGGACGATGATCCCGAAGACTTGCGGGAAGGACAGACCGAGCGAGCGGGCGGCTTCTGCCTGTCCGAGCGGGACGGTATTGAAACCCGACCGCAAGGTCTCGCAGACGAAAGTCGCGGTGTAGAGGATGAAGGCCAGAACAGCGATCCAGAAATTGTTGTTCTTTACCTGATTGCTGAACTGCAGACCAAGGTTCTGGTAGAGGCCGAAGGAGCAGAAGATCACGATCAGCGTGAGTGGGGTATTGCGGACGATGTTGATGTAAATCGTCGCGAAGCCCCGCATCACCGGTACCGGCGACACTCGCATGCCGGCGAGGATGGTGCCCCAGATGACGGCGCCGACCGCGGAGAAGAATGTCAGCTTGATCGTCATCCAGAACGCGGGCCACAGCTGTGGACCCATTTCGGACCAGAGTTCACTCATTGTGCTCGCCCCCTTATTTCGATCCGGCCGGACACGGCTTGCCCGGAGTCGGTTTGACGAAAGCCAGATCACCCGGGGTCGGCGTGAACTTATAGGTGGATCCGTCTCCGACCCGGTCGATCATCTTGTCAACAGTTGAGTTGCCGATATTGGTGCGCAACGCCTGCTGCCACGGGGAATCGGGCCCCTCTGGCCGCATCATCGCACGTAGTGCCTCATTGACGGCGTTGACCGCCTCAGTCGTACCTTTCGCCATGCCGATGCCGTAGCGCTCGGTGGAGAAGGGCGTGCCGGCTTTGATGTAGTTGTCGACCGTTTCGCCTTCGTATTCTTTCGACCCGCAATAGGCATTCGGATAGGTCATATCGACCAACTTGAATTCGCCTTCCCAGAATTTGGCATAGCCGGCCAGGATCACCTCATCCGTGGTGAGAGCGTCGACCTTGCCCCGTCGAAGACCTTCAACGCATGAGGAATAGGAGTCGTATTCCTGCAGCTGCACGCCGGGAAGCTGCTTCTTGACATTCTGGGCCGGGGTAGAGCCGGTCACCGAGCAGAGCTTTTTGCCATTCTCCAGGTCGGTCAGTGTTTTGATGGAGTCGTCGTCGGAGCGGACCAGCAGGCCTTGATAGTTGATGAGATACGGCCCGGCAAAATCGACCTTCTTCGATCGCGCCGCATTGATCGAATACGTCGCGGCGATCATGTCGACTTCACCGTTGTCGATCAATGTTTCGCGTTGCGCCGACGGTGTCTCGCGCCAGGTGATCTTGGGGTGCGGAACCTTTTGCTGGTCGGCGATGTAGTTGACCACGTACTCCGAGACTGCCGGATCGAATCCGGTCACCGTCTTGTCGGGATTGCGCTGACCGAGGCCTGGCTGATCATATTTGGTGCCGAGAATAACCGAGCCGCTACGGATGGAATCGATGAGGTTACGCGGTTCGGTGCTGCCACAACCCGACAGCAGCGCGCCGCCCAGAGCCATGATCACCAGACACGCGGCGACTGCGGTTGCGCGCGGCGACTTCCGTGTTCTCATCAGTGGTCCAGGATCTTGGACAGGAAGTCACGCGCGCGTTCCGACTTCGGCGCGGTGAAGAAACTCTCCGGATCGGTATCTTCGACTATCGCGCCGTCGGCCATGAAGATGATCCGATCGGCGGCCTTGCGGGCGAATCCCATTTCGTGGGTGACCACGAGCATGGTCATGCCTTCTTTAGCGAGTGACACCATGACGTCGAGTACTTCGTTGACCATCTCCGGGTCGAGTGCCGACGTCGGCTCGTCGAAGAGCATCACACTCGGTTCCATCGCCAACGACCGGGCGATGGCGACACGCTGTTGCTGTCCGCCCGACAACTGGGCCGGATACTTGTCCTTCTGGGTGGCGATGCCGACCCGTTCGAGAAGCTGATAGCCGCGCTTCTCCGCATCCGCCTTCGACTTTCGGCGAACTTTGATCGGCGCGAGAATGACATTCTGCAGAATCGTCTTGTGCGCGAACAGGTTAAAGGACTGAAAGACCATGCCTACGTCGGCGCGCAGCTTGGCCAGGTCACGTCCCTCCGACGGCAATTGTCGGCCGTCGATCGAGATGTCGCCGCTGTCAATGGGTTCCAGGCGATTGATGGTGCGGCAGAGCGTCGATTTGCCTGAGCCGGACGGTCCCAGGACTACAACGACTTGTCCCGCGGGGACTTCTAGGTTGATGTCCTTGAGTACGTGAAGTGATCCGAAGTGCTTCTGCACATTTCGCATCGAGATCATCGATTTCGGTGGGCCGTCGGCGGCCTTGACGGAGGTGTCATCGGTGGGCGAAGCGGTCATATCTGGTCACATTACTGCGCGGGGGGCTCAGCAACGCGCGCAACGCGGAGGTTGGCACCGCAATGTTTACATTCGTCGCCGACGTCGCCCCTGACGATGCCGGGGCGGTTGCCCCCGGAATCGATTTGGTTTGCTCACGTACCCTGGGATAAGTGAGTAGTCAGTTGTCCGCGCCGCGCCGCTATCAGGTGCGAACCTACGGGTGCCAGATGAATGTCCACGACTCCGAGCGGATCTCGGGGCTGTTGGAGGACGCGGGCTACGTGGCCGCCGGGGACGACGACGAACCAGATTTGGTGGTCTTCAACACGTGCGCCGTTCGAGAGAATGCGGACAACAAGCTCTATGGCAATCTGTCACATCTCGCTCCGCAGAAACACGACCGGCCCGACATGCAGATTGCGGTCGGCGGTTGCCTCGCGCAGAAGGACAAGGACACCGTCTTGTCGAAAGCGCCCTATGTCGACGTCGTGTTCGGTACGCACAATATCGGGTCGTTGCCGGCGTTGTTGGACCGCGCCCGGCATAACTCGCAGGCGCAGGTCGAGATTCTGGAGTCGCTGGAACAGTTCCCCTCGACGCTGCCGGCCAAACGAGACTCAGCGTATTCAGGATGGGTGTCGGTCTCGGTGGGCTGCAATAACACCTGTACCTTCTGCATCGTGCCGTCGCTACGCGGGAAAGAAGTTGATCGCCGTCCCGGCGATATCCTCGCCGAAGTTCAAGCCCTCGTCGATCAGGGCGTCAGTGAAGTGACATTGCTCGGGCAGAACGTGAACGCGTACGGTATGTCGTTCGCCGATCCCGAACTGGGCCGTGATCGCGGGGCATTTGCCGATTTGCTGCGTGCATGCGGCACGATCGACGGACTCGAGCGGGTGCGCTTCACGTCGCCCCATCCGGCGGAGTTCACCGACGACGTCATTGAGGCGATGGCGCAGACGCCGAATATCTGTCCACAGCTGCATATGCCGCTGCAGTCGGGGTCTGACCGTGTCCTGCGCGCGATGCGCCGCAGCTATCGCAAGACGAAGTTTCTCGGCATCATCGATCGGGTGCGCGCGGTGATGCCACATGCGGCGATCACCACCGATATCATCGTCGGATTCCCGGGGGAGACCGAAGAAGATTTCCAGCAGACCCTCGAAGTTGTTGCCGCCGCACGCTTTTCGAGTGCCTATACCTTCCAGTATTCGCAGCGGCCGGGGACTCCCGCCGCGACGATGGACGGCCAGGTACCACCGGAAGTGGTGAAGGATCGCTACCAGCGTCTGATCGCCTTGCAGGAGTCGGTATGTCTGGCCGAAAACACGACACTTGTTGGCACCGAAGTGGAACTTCTGGTCTCCGCGGCCGGCCGCAAGAGCGCGGAGAATGCGCGTCTCACCGGCCGCGCGCGGGACGGACGGTTGGTGCATTTTGCGGTCATCGACGATGTACCCGGACGGATCCGTCCGGGTGACTACGTCACAACGACGATTACCTCGGCCGCGCCGCACCACTTGATCGCCGACGGTGGCGTTCTTACTCATCGCCAGACGAGAGCCGGCGATTCCTACGAGGCGAAGACCACACCTACGACGGCGCCGGTCGGAGTGGGGCTCGGTATGCCGGGCATCGGAGCGCGCCCACCTGAGCCGGTGAGCGCATGTAGTAGCGGAGGCTGCCAATGAGCGACAAATCTGACTTTGCGGAGTTCCACGAAGACCTGGAAAAGGCTGAACGCAGGGTCGCCGGTGAATTCGATCCGGGCGCACGCGGAGTGGTGGTTGCCATCGGCGTACTCGCGGCAATCGCGTCGCTGGTGCTGATGCACGCCGGAAAGGCGAACGGGTTCGACGTGCTGACCTATTCGTCAGCAGCGCAGGCAGAGCGGATTGCGATCACCTCGCGGATATTCGTCTATTTCGTGGTGATCTTCGGCATCGGCTTCTCGACGCTCGCGCTGCTGACCCGACGTTGGGCCATCGCGTGGATCGCCTTGTGCGGCAATCTCATCGCTGTAGTCGCCGGACTGTTGTCCTGGTGGACGCGCAACACGCCCGGCGTCACCGGCGAGACTCCGCCGTCGGGCGTGGGTATCGGCCTGATCGTCGGGTGGATCGCGGTGATGGTCCTCAGTTTCCATTGGGCGCGGCTGGTCTGGGCTCGCAGTAGCTACCAGCTCGCGCTGGAGGCCGAACGTCGAGCAGAGGCAGCCGAACGCGAAGAAGCTGTGCGGGAACTGCAGCGGCGTCACAACACCAACTGATCTGCCCCAGCTTTTCGTCTCAGCTCTCGATGGCGCTTTGCGCCGTGTCAGCCCACTGGCGCCACTGTTCGGCCTGCTCACGTAACTTACGGGCGTCTGACGCTTTGCCGCGCTCCTCAGCTTTGCGCGCCTGATCCTCGAATTGGGCTGCCCGCTCGGCGAATTGGGCCGCGCGCGCCTGCGCCTCGGGGTCGGACTGTTGCCAGTGCGTCTGCTCGGCATCGCGGATTCGACGTTCGATTGCCCGCGCCCGGCCTTCCAGTGATTGCATCTGTTCACGCGGAACTTTCCCCAGTTCATCCCAGCGCGCCTGGAAACTGCGGAACTCGCGGCGAGCGGCCTCAAGGTTGGCGGCCGGATCGATTGAACGCTCGGCGGCATCGAGCAATTCACGTTTGGCGTCGGCATTCGCGGAAAACTCGGTATCTCGTTCCGCGGTCACCGCGTTGCGGGCGGCGAAAAACACATCCTGAGCCGCTTTGAACTGCTGCCAGAGCGCATCATCGGTATCCCGAGGCGCGCGACCGGCGGCTTTCCATTCAGTGAGGAGATCTCGGAACTTACCCGCGGTCGGACCCCAATCGGTCGACGACGACAGTTCCTGTGCGCGCTCGATCAATTCTTCCTTGCGAACCTTCGCGCCGGCCCGTTCGCGGTCGAGTTCGGCGAAATGTGCACCTCGACGTCGATTAAAGGCATCGCGTGCTTTGGCGTAGCGCTTCCACAGCACATCGTCGGTCTTACGGTCGATGCCTTTGACTGCCCGCCATTCATCGAGGATGGCCCGCAGCCGGTCGCCCGATGCCTTCCACTGGTTCGAGTCTGAACCGATCGCCTCGGCCTCGGTACAGAGTTCTTCCTTCTTCGCGATCGCCTCAGTTCGGGCCTGCTCGCGTTCGGCTTTCACCGACGCGGCGACATCGTCTGCCGTCTGGGTGATCGAGGCCAATCGTGCGGCAAGTGCGTCGACGTCGCCGACGACAGCGGCTTCGGGAAGCGTTTCGAGCAGGTGCGCGGCAGCGACCTGTGTCTTGCGCGGATCACCCGAGCGTGCGGCCAACCGCTCTTCGAGGATTTCGACCTCGGTGGCCAGATCGTCGAACCGACGGGCGAAGTGGGCGAGTCCTTGCTCGGCATCGCCGGCTTGCCATGAACCGACCTGCCGTTCACC
Organism: Gordonia sp. CPCC 205333; assembly: GCF_048537885.1. Classification (NCBI taxonomy): domain Bacteria; kingdom Bacillati; phylum Actinomycetota; class Actinomycetes; order Mycobacteriales; family Gordoniaceae; genus Gordonia; species Gordonia sp. CPCC 205333. The sequence goes on from NZ_JBCLVI010000003.1 coordinate 359,531, forward strand.
GGATGCGGTGATCAGCCAGACGCCGCCGTCGTCGTCGACGCGGCCGAATTTATGGACGTCGCCGTGCGGGACCGGATGCGGCGCCGGATGGCTTACGGCCGAAGCGGCTGTGGGTTGCGGACCGGGTCGCGGGCCCGGCTTGGGGCCGGGTTTCGGTCGCGGCTTGGGTGCGGCGGACGGAGTGGCCGAGGTGTCTTCAGGGGTAGTTGCGTCCGAATCGGTCATTGGGTGTCCTCCGCTAGTGCCGCGCGCCACGGCTGCCGTCAACTGGTCTCATCCCCGCTACCCACGCGTGCGCGCGGCCGATAGGGATTGCTCCATTCAAACAGGTCAGCACGCCCGATGTGTGCGCTGGTGAGACATTGGTCGCCGGTTAGCCTGGTACCCGTGTTGAAATCTGTGGTGTTCGTACCAAGTGCGCCGGTGCTGCTGCCGGATCTCGCTGGGCCTGGTGCCGGTGAAGTCGACGACGTGCGTGCGGCGGCTATCGAAGCCCTGCGAGCGACGAATACGATGGCCGACGGGCATCGGCCGCGCTGGCTGGTATGTGGTGATTCTGTTGGAGCGCAGTCGGATTCAGCATTCGATGGCAGTGGGACCTTCCTTGGGTTCGGGGCGGATCGAGTGGTGACGCTATCGGCTAAGGCCGTTGCCGGCCCGGCGGATCCGGGCTGGCCGACGTCGATGTTGCTGGCCGGGTGGTATCGCGAACAAGCGGACCTGAACGCGCTCACGACGGTTGTGATCGACGCGGATGCAACTGTCGAACAGGTAGCCGACATCGGCGCGTCGCTCCGGACCGCGTTGTTCGACACGGGGGATCCGACGGCGCTGATGGTCGTCGGCGACGGCGCTACATCGTTGAGTACTCGTGCTCCCGGAGGTGGTGATGCCCCGCAGGCGCACGAACTTCAGGCACGAATCGATGCGGCGCTCGGTAGTGCCGACTATGCCGCGCTGGCGGATTTGTCGGCGACAGAGTGTGCGCGCTGGGGCGTCGGGGGCCGCGCGGTATGGCAGGCGGTCGGTGCGGCGGTGTCGGGGACCACAATGGCGGCACGGCTGCTTTACACCGGCTCGCCACTCGGTGTCGGATACACGGTGGCCACCTGGACGGCGTTGTCGTGAGCGGACCGATTCCGGTTGCCGTCGTCGGACCTACGGCGAGTGGCAAATCGGCACTCGCGCTCGACCTGGCTGAGCGACTCGATGGTGAAGTCGTGAATATCGACGCGATGCAGCAGTACCGCGGGATGGATATCGGCACCGCCAAACTGCCCATCGAGCAGCGGCGCGGCATCCCACATCATCAACTCGACGTCCTCGACGTCACCGAGACCGCCACGGTCGCCGGCTATCTGGCCGGTGCGGTTGCCGACATCGACACATTGCGCGATGCGGGTAAGACACCCATTATCGTCGGCGGCTCCATGATGTACATCCAAGCCTTGCTTGATGATTGGCAGTTGCCCGCGACTGAGCCGGTGGTCCGCGCCAAGTATGAGGGACAACTCGAGCGACTCGGCGTTGCGGCACTGCACCAAGAGTTGGCGCGGGTCGATCCGGCCGCGGCGGCATCGATCCTCGACACGGACGGGCGACGTATCGTACGGGCGCTGGAAGTCGTCGAGATTACCGGCGAACCGTTCGCGGCGTCAGCGCCGGTTATCGGCGAACCACGTTGGGGGACAAAGATTGTCGCGGTTGATCGCGATACCGAGCATCTCGATGAGCGTATCCGGCTGCGTACCGAGCTGATGTTCGACGGCGGGTTGGTCAGCGAGGTGCGCCTATTGGAAGGGCAGGGTCTCCGCGACGGTCAGACGGCGCGGCGGGCGATCGGATACGCACAGGTGCTCGCGGCATTCGACGGCGAGTACGACCTGGCCGAAGCCGCCGAGCGCACGTTTATCGGCACGCGGCGTTATGTGCGGCGACAACGCTCGTGGTTTCGCCGGGATCATCGCATCACCTGGCTCGACGGTGCGTCGGACGAGTTGGCGGAGCAGGCATTGCGCGTCGTCGTCGGCGATACCGGCACTCGCGGCCGGTAACCTGAATGATGTGACTCTAACGCTGCCCGACGCGGGTTCGGTCTCCCAGTTCTTTAAAGGGCACGGCACCCAGAACGACTTCGTACTGCTCTACGACCCGGCCGCGACAGTTGACTTGACGGTGGACGCGGTCGCGGCACTGTGCGACCGACAGCGCGGGATCGGAGCTGACGGCCTACTGCGCGTCGCCAGGGCCGGTGAACTGGTGGCTCGCGGCGTATTGGACGCACACCCCGACGACGTCGCACCCGAAGACTGGTTCATGGATTACCGAAACGCGGACGGATCGATCGCGGAGATGTGTGGCAACGGGGTGCGGGTGTTCGCGCACTTCTGCCGCGCCGCAGGCCTGGTCGATTTCGATGTGTTCACCGTGGGCTCCCGGGCGGGCGGGCGGGTGGTGACAGTCCACTCGTTCGACGATTCGCAGGCCGAGGTCAGCGTCGAGATGGGACCAGCGCGCGTCGGCGAGCAGTCGTCGGCGCTGATCGACGGGATCGAATACACCGGAGTGGTGGTCGACGTTGGTAACCCACACCTCGCGGCGGTCGTCGACGGTTTGACGGTGGACGACCTCGCCGGACTCGATTTCAGTCGGGGTGCCGACATCGACACCGTCGTATTTCCGCACGGCGCCAACGTCGAAGTGTTGACTCCGCCGGTCGCCGAGGGAGAGATATTCAGCGCGGCGATGCGGGTCATCGAACGCGGCGTCGGCGAGACCCGCAGTTGCGGCACCGGGCTGGTCGCGGCCGGTGCCGCCGCATTGCGTTCGATCGGCCAGATGACCGGCGAACTAAGACTGACAGTTCCGGGCGGCCAGGTGACGGTGCATATCGCCGACGCTGGTGCAACGTTGCGCGGCCCGTCGCGGCTGGTCGCGCGGGGGACCCTGATCGACGGTTGGGAACGCGGGTAGACGAGCATCGGCGCTGGGCCGGGCGAATATTGAGATGCCCCGAAGTCGGTGAACGTGCCATCATGGATGGCATATGACTGACACGGACATCTCAACACCCATTGTCGATACTCGCTCCGCGAGTGTTCCGACCACCGGCGATCTACAACTCGACGATCGCGCCTCGCTGCAACGCGTCGCCGGACTCTCCACTGAACTCACCGACGTCACCGAGGTCGAATACCGGCAGCTACGACTGGAGAAAGTCGTGCTGGTCGGAGTATGGACCCACGGCACACAGGCGCAGGCCAATGCGGCGATGGCCGAACTCGCGGCGCTCGCCGAGACTGCCGGTTCACAAGTGCTCGACGCTCTGATTCAGCGTCGCTCCAAGCCGGACTCGGCGACCTACATCGGTTCGGGTAAGGCCGGTGAACTGCGTGAGGTTGTGCTGGCAACCGAAGCCGACACGGTGATTTGCGACGGTGAATTGACGCCCGCACAGCTCACCGCGCTGGAGAAGGTCGTGAAGGTGAAGGTGATCGACCGGACCGCGCTGATCCTCGACATCTTCGCCCAGCACGCCACCTCGCGCGAAGGCAAGGCGCAAGTATCGCTGGCACAAATGGAATACATGTTGCCGCGCTTGCGCGGCTGGGGTGAATCGATGTCCCGGCAGGCCGGCGGTCGAGCGGGAAGCAACGGCGGCGTTGGTCTGCGCGGGCCCGGTGAGACAAAGATCGAAACCGATCGGCGTCGTATCCGCGAACGAATGGCCAAGATGCGCCGCGAGATTCGGTTGATGAAGACTGCGCGAGTTGTAAAACGTGCTGCACGACAACGTAATTCGGTTCCAGCCCTGACCGTCGTCGGATACACCAACGCGGGAAAGTCGTCGTTGGTTAACGCAATGACCGGATCCGGCGTGCTAGTGCAGGACGCGCTATTCGCCACCCTCGACCCGACGACGCGACGAGCCAAACTCGACGACGGACGGATCGTCGTATTCACCGACACCGTCGGATTTGTGCGCCACCTGCCGACGCAGCTGGTCGAGGCATTCCGGTCGACACTGGAGGAAGCTGCCGAAGCCGACCTGCTGCTGCACATCGTCGACGGTGCCGACGAGTATCCGCTGGAGCAGATCAGCGCCGTCCGGCAGGTGCTCAAAGAGATTGTCAGCGAGTCGTCGGCGCAGCCGAACACAGGGGCTGAGGGTGCTTCATTGCCGCCGGAATTGTTGGTGGTCAACAAGGTCGACGCGATGACCGAACTGCAGATCACGCAGCTGCGCGCGGCCCTGCCCGACGCCGTATTCGTCTCCGCGAAGACCGGTGCCGGTATTGCGGAGCTATTCGACCGGGTCCGGTCGGCACTGGGCCGAAACGACGTGGAACTGTTTGTGTCCGTGCCGTTTTCGCGTGGCGACCTGGTGTCGAGGATTCACGCGGAAGGCGAAGTCTTCTCCGCCGACCACGACTCGGGCGGTACCCGGATGAGGGTTCGGGTACCCGCGGCGTTGGCCGGGGAACTACGCGAATTGGTGGTCGTCGCACCGTAGCCCGACGGCGTCGGGCCTAGGCTCAAACCTGACAGCTGGGCCACTTGGAGGGGGATTCTGCCTACGGTGCGACCCAGCCGACAGTGTTCAAGTCGAGCGAGTATTACTCGGCGTCCAGATCCGCGGCTACCAATTCGGCGATCTTCGCAACGGCAGCGTCATCGTCGGCGGTGACGGTTACTTGCGTGCCCTTCTCCGCGCCGAGAGTCATGATGAGCAACGCGGAGCCGGCATCTACCGGATCCTCACCGTCGACGGCGAGGGTTACATTGGCATCGGCTTCGGCGGCGGCCTCGGCGATGATGCTGGCTGGGCGGGCGTGCAGGCCGACGGCGGATCCGACGGTAACGGTTGTCGATGGCATTGGGTTCTCCTTTGGTGTTTTGGTGAAATCGGGTGTAGTTCTTGCGCGGTCAGGAAATCGCTGCCTCCAGTTGCGCTTCTTCGTTCGGATGCCGCGTCGCGCGGAGTTGTTTGGCAGTGACCACCGCGGTGCAGGCGACGACCATTCCGATTGCCAGGGCGGCAAGGAAAGCAAGGGCGTTATTCATCGCGAAGAAGACGAATACACCGCCATGCGGTGCGCGCAGTTCCACGCCGAAGGCCATGATCAGGGCTCCGGTAGTTGCGCCGCCGATCATCATCGACGGGATCACCCGAAGTGGGTCGACGGCAGCGAACGGGATGGCTCCCTCCGAGATGAACGAAGCGCCGAGTAACCACGCGGCCTTGCCGTTCGCCCGCTCGGGCTCAGTGAACAGCGACGGGCGCACAGCGGTGGCGAGTGCGAGTGCCAGCGGCGGAACCATGCCGGCAGCCATGACGGCTGCCATGATCTCCAACTGCGCGGTGCCGCCGATCGCGAGGCCAGTCGTCGCAAAGAGGTAGGCCGCCTTGTTGACTGGCCCGCCCAGGTCGAAGCACATCATCAGGCCAAGCACGATGCCCAGGACAATCTTGGAGCTGCCCGACATCGAGTTGAGGCCGTCGGTCATGGCCGTGGTTACCCAGGCCAGCGGTTTGCCGAGCAACATGAACATGAATCCGCCGACGATCATCGAGGCGAAGAGCGGAATGATGACGACGGGCTGTAGCCCACGCGCCCACTGCGGCAACGGAATTCGAGACAATCCGAGTGCCACGACGCCAGCTAGCAGGCCACCGATCAAACCGCCGATGAAGCTGGCACCGACCGCGATCGATACCAGGCCAGCGACGAAACCGGGTGCGATTCCTGGACGGTCGGCGATGGCGAAGGCGATATATCCCGACAGCACCGGGACCAGCATGCCCATTGCCAGCGATCCTACGGCGAAGGCTACCGCTCCGAGGTAGGTCATGATGCCCCCGGACGGCAAATCCCACAGGCTGTTGTGCAGGGCGATGAACGCGCCGTCGGACAGGGTTTGCGTCTGGTCGAGGGTCTTGTTGGCGATTTCGTAGCCAGCCAGCAGGAAGCCCAGCGCGATGAGCAGACCGCCCGCCGCGACGAACGGAATCATATAGCTGACGCCGGTCATCAGCGCCTGCTTGAGTTGACCGCCGTAGCCGACGGTTGCCGCTGCCGATTCGGCTGTATCGGCGGCGTCGCCGCCGACGGTCGCCGCATTCGGATTCTTCGCTGCCGCAATGGCTTCGGTGATCATTGTGTCGGGTTGGTTGATGGCCCGCTTGACGCCGGATGCGATAACCGGCTTACCGGCGAACCGCTCGCGTCCCTTGACGCCGACGTCGGTGGCGAAGATGACGGCGTCGGCGTCGGCGATGGTCTGCGGTGTCATGGGCGTGGTCGCCGACGACCCCTGGGTCTCAACGGTGAAGTCGATGTCGGCGCGTTCGGCGGCGTATTTGAGGGCGTCGGCGGCCATGTAGGTATGCGCGATGCCGGTAGGGCAGGCCGTGATCGCGACGATTCGCGGGCGGGGCGCCGCACTTGTGGTGGGCGCTGATGTCGAGACTGCAGCCGGTGCCGCCGGTTGTGATGGTTTAGCTTTGGCCTTCGGTGTGACGGCTTGACTGACGAGCTCGACGACACTGGCTGCGTCGGGAGCCTCACGCAGCGCGGCGACGAACTCGGGTCGAACAAGTGCTCGGGCCAACGAACTGAGCAACTTCATATGCTCACTGCCACCTTCTGGTGCAGCGATCAGGAACACGATGTCCGCGTCGCCGTCGGGGCCACCGAAATCTACTTTGTTCGATAGCCTCGCCATCGCCAGGCTGGCGGTCGTGACCGATGCCGAACGGGCGTGCGGGATTGCGATTGCGCCGGGGAGGCCGGTAGCCGACTTAGCTTCCCGTGCCATTGCGGCGGCGACGAGTTCGTCGACGTCAGTGGTGCGGCCCTGAGCACCTAGAAGGCCGGCGAGGCGGCTGATGACGGCGCCGTTGGTAGCACCGGCGTCGACGTCGAGGAGTACGGCTTCGGAGGTGATGATCTGCGGTGCCGAGGCTCCGGTCGGAATGTCAGTGCTCATGGCTAGTCTCTTCTGTGTGAGCGGGAGGAGGATGGGGAATCACACGGTGGTGGACGGTTGTAACTCGGTGACCTGCACGTTGGCGAGGTCGAGTTGAGTGGGAAATGGTGGCTGAGTGCCGGGCAGTGCCGCAGCGGCCGAGCCGTACGCGACCGCTCGACGTAACCTGTCCGGCGGTGTTTGCCCGTCGAGTTCAGCGAGCAGATAGCCCGCCAACGATGCATCGCCGGCGCCGACGGTGCTACGGGGAGTGATCGAGGGCGCGGTTGCTGACCAGGTACGTTGGCCGATCGTGAGAAGGGCGCCAGCGGCTCCCAGAGTGGTGAGCACGGCACCGCCGGTGCGTGCTGCGAGCTTCTGTGATGCCGTCACCGCAGGAGTGAAATTTCCTGTGGCGGCAGCAGATTCGATCGTGGGGCCGTCGCCGCCGACGAGTTCGGCGAGTTCGTCTGCGTTGGGTTTGAGCAGAGCGATACCCGGTCGGGCGACCGCGCGCAGGGGGGCACCTGACGTATCGACGGCGACTTTGGCTCCTTTCGCGCTCAGGCGTTCGGCGATGTGCGCGTACCAGTCGTCGGGGAGGCCCGGGGGTAACGAACCACATAGAGCGATCCAGTCGGCCGTTGGCGCGAGTTCGTCGATCAGACGAGATAGTGCAGTCTCGGTGGCCTGGTCGAAAGCCGCGCCCGCGGCGTTGATCTTTGTGGTGGTGCCGTCCGGGTCGACGATCGTGATGTTGCTGCGGACCTGGTCGTCGACGTTGATGTATCGGTAAGGCAACTCAACGGCGTCGAGCAGTCCCAGGAGCGCATCGGTGCGGTTCGCTGGCAGGATCGCGATAGTGTCACTGCTCGCGGTGGCGACGACCCGCGCGACATTGACGCCCTTGCCGCCGGCTTCGACCCGTGTGGCGTTGGCGCGCTGAACGGTGCCGTGTGTCAGTGGTTCGCCGAGTTCAACGGTCCGATCAACGCTGGGATTGGCAGTGACAGTGAGAATCATGCGGTGACAACCTCGATTCCTTGTTCGGTGAGTCGTGCGATATCCGCGGGATCGGCGTCCGAATCGGTCACGATGACGTCAACTTCGGACAGGGGGGCGAACGATACGAGCTCGTCGCTGTTGAACTTCGATGAATCAGCAAGCACTACAACACGATTCGCGCATGCGACGATCGCCGACTTGACTGCCGCCTCGTCGGGATCGGGAGTGGAGCAGCCGTGGCGGGCCGACAGTCCGTTGGTGCCGACGAAGGCGACGGAGATTCGAAGCTTGGCGATGGCGGCGACGGTGTCGGCGCCGACGCTGGCCTGCGTGAGACCGCGAAGTCGCCCCCCGATGAGGTGCAGGTTCACTGCGGGGAGCTTGGCCAGAGTCGCGGCGATACCCAGAGCGTTTGTCGCAAGAGTCAGCTCGCGAGGGTCGGTGAGTGCGCGCGCCGCCTGATAGGTGGTGGTTCCGGCGTCGAAGAAGACCGATCCACCCGCGGTCGGCAAGAATTGCTGCGCGGCGATGCCGATCGCGATTTTGGCCTCGCTGTGTTCGGTGATGCGCTGGGTGAGTGGCCGTTCGCCCGCGTCGAGGGTAGTCAGGCCGGGATCGACTGCGCCGCCATGTACGCGATGTACATGACCTGTTCGTTCGAGGGCGGCGAGATCCCGGCGAATCGTCTCGCCGGTGACGTCGAACTGGGCTGCCAAGTCGAGGACTGACACCCTGCCGTGTTCGCGCACGGCCCCGGCGATTGCCTCATGTCGTTCTGCGGCATACATAGAGTCGCCTCCTCTCGTCCAATATGTTGATATCAGGGAAGATTTGTGTTGATATCGTTTGTTTTACCCCCGAATGTGTTGACAAGTCAAGTATTTCTCGTAATCTAGATCACATATATAGCTCGATGAAAGGTGAATCGCGTGTCGGACGCCATCCAGCAGTTGACCGGAACGCCGGTCGTTTCAGGTATCGCCTATGGGCCGGTGATCTGGCCGGGCCCGCGCCCGGAATTCGTTGCGTCGACAGTGGAACTGTCCGACGTCGATCGGGTGCGCGAGGTCGATCGGTTCTCCGCCGCAGCAGCGGACGTCGCCGCGAAACTGCGCGATCGAGCGTCGGCCAGCACGGGCGTGGCCGCCGAGGTACTCAGTGCTACTGCCAGCCTCGCCGAAGATCGTGGCTGGCTCTCCGCCGCGGGCAAGCTCATCAATGCCGGTAGCCCGGCGGCCGACGCGGCGGTCGCCGCCACTAAACAGTTCGCCGACTTGTTCACCAAACTCGGCGGCCTGATGGCCGAGCGGGTCACCGACCTGAATGACGTACGCGACCGCGTACTGGCTGCACTGACAGGTTCGCCCGAACCGGGTGTGCCAGTGCCTGATTCGCCGTCGATCCTCTTTGCCGACGATCTGGCCCCTGCCGATACGGCTGGCCTGGATCCGCAATTGGTAGTCGCGTTGGTCACCCGTCTCGGTGGTCCGACGAGTCACACCGCGATCATCGCGCGACAACTCGGGATTCCGTGCATCGTCGCGGTTGGCGATCTGGCCACCATCGGCACCGGAACGTCGGTTCTGGTCGATGGCACCGCAGGGACGGTCGACGTCGAACCTGAACCGGCGGCGGCGCGGGCCGCAGCGACGCACTGGCAGGCACAAGCGGATTTGGTCGCCGCCTGGGCTGGTCCGGGACGTACCGCGGACGGAATCGACGTCGCTGTCCTGGCCAACGTCGCCGACGGTGCATCGGCGCGGGCAGCATCGTCGAAGCCGGTGGCCGGGATCGGTCTGTTCCGTACTGAGCTGGCCTTTTTGGATCGTGCGGCGGCTCCGACGATCGCTGAGCAGGTGACGAGTTATCGCGGGGTGTTCGATGCGTTCAGCGGCCTCAAGGTGGTCATCCGGACACTCGATGCCGGGTCGGACAAACCGATGAAGTTTGTGAACAGTCCCGAGGAGGCGAATCCGGCGTTGGGCGTGCGCGGCAACCGGATTGCCGGCGCCCAGCCGGAACTGCGGGAAGCTCAACTCGACGCGATCGCATCGGCCGCCGCCGCGAGCGATGCCGACGTTTGGGTGATGGCTCCGATGATTGCCACGGTCGCTGAGGCCGCGGAATTCGCGGCGCTCGCTCGCGGGCGGGGCCTGACGGCCGGGGTGATGATCGAAGTGCCGGCGGCAGCGCTGCTCGCGCCCGCAATTCTGGCTGAAGTGGATTTTGTGTCGATCGGTACCAATGATCTGACTCAATACACGATGGCCGCGGACCGGATGTCGGCCGAATTGGCGGCGCTAACCGATCCTTGGCAGCCAGCCGTACTGTCGTTGGTCTCGATGGTGGCCGCAGCCGGTCGTGCGGCTGGGAAGCCCGTCGGTGTGTGTGGGGAGGCTGCGGCCGATCCGCTGCTCGCCTGTGTACTTGTCGGGATGGGCGTCACGTCGTTGTCGAGTGCGCCAGTCGCCGCCGCGGCAGTCGGTGCCCGACTGGGTCAGGTAACGATGGCATCGTGCGAAGACGCGGCGCGCTGCGCGCTCAATACGGCGGATCCGACGGCGGCGAGGGCAGCGGCGTCGCAGGCGCTGAGCGGGTAACGGGCTGTCGTCGGACTGGACGCTGCGCCTTGGTCGCGGCCGGGGGAGTATCTCCTTCGGAGACGATGGCGGCTGCAGAGTCCAGCCGTGTTGCTGCTGGGGTTGGGATGCGGCGGACTATAGGGCGTAGCTGAAATCTGCGGTCTGGCGGCGATAGGGGGAGATTTGCCCTCGATGAAGGTGGAAACGCATTTTCGGGCTGGGAGCGCCGCAAACAAATCTGCGTTTTGGTGGCTGCCGGGGGAGTCGCGCCCTCGGCGGGTGTGGGAGGACAGACTCCAGTCTGCTTGCCGCCGGGCTCGAATCTGCAGTCAGGACTTTGCCCAGGGAGTATTTCCCTCAACCAACCTGACGATGCAGTTCTCAGCCAGGCAAGCAGTTCTCAGCCGGGCAAGCCACCGTGCCTCGACGTGCGGTCAAGTACGAACCATCGACTGAAATCTGAGCCCGACGGACATCGAGGGAGCGTGCCCCTCGATGGCACCGTCGCTGCAGGTTTCAGCCAGGTTGAAATCTGCGCGCTGGAGGCTTCCGAGGGGTCATTCTCCCCACTTACCGAATCCCCGCAGACTTCAGCCTGTGCGCAGCCGGCTGAAGTCCGCATATAGGCCGCAGCCAGGGGGGAGTATGCCCCTCGCCGATGTTGTGCCCGCAGGCTTCAGCTGACGCCTCGTATCTACACGCGACGCAGAACTGTGACGACTTTGCCCAAGATTGTCGCGTCGTCGCCTGCGATCGGTTCGAACATAACGTTGTGCGGCATCAGCCAGACATGACCGCGTTTGCGTTTAAACGTCTTCACGGTCGCCTCGCCATCGATCATCGCGGCGACGATATCTCCGTTCTCGGCGACATTCTGCTGGCGAACCACTACCCAGTCGCCGTCGCAGATCGCGGCGTCGATCATCGACTCGCCTACGACCTTCAGCAGAAACAGCGAACCGTCGCCGACGAGTTCGCGTGGAAGTGGAAACACGTCCTCGACTGCTTCTTCGGCGAGAATCGGTCCGCCGGCGGCGATCCGGCCGAGTACCGGGACGAAGGTAGGTGTCGGCATCGTCGCAACGCCGCCGAAGGGGGAATCGCCCGACGGATCTGGCTCACTGTCCTGGATATTCACCGCGCGCGGTCGGTTGTGGTCACGGCGGAGCAGGCCCTTGCGTTCAAGCGTGCGCAGCTGATGGGCAACTGATGACGTCGAGGTAAGACCGACCGCGTCGCCGATCTCGCGGATGCTCGGCGGGTATCCGCGCATGCGAACGGACTTGCGGATGTATTCCAGAACCGCGCGTTGACGCGTGGTCAACGTCGCCTCGACGGATTCGGCGAGAGTTGCGTCGAGTGCGCCGTTCGCCGCGGAATCGTCCGACGGTCCCTGCTCGGTCATCAGCTGGTTTCCCTTCTTCGATGGTGCTTTTCGGGTGGCTCGCCAAGGCGGTCTGCACTCAAAAGTAGACGAGACGAGCTGGACTTTCAAACATTTGTTCGACGTGTCGCGAGACATTGTCGGTGGGTCGTGCTAGAAATCGAACATAAGTTCATCGAACACAGGTTCGTACACCAGGAGGACACCATGACCGCAGCACTCGCTCCGCGTATCGCCCCGCGCGCCGGTCTCGCAGCGCCGACGAGGCCTGCGCCCCGCCGCACGCCGGGTTCGACCACCCGCCCGCTCAACCGTCGGCCCGACATCTCATGGCCAACCGGCACACGCTGCTCGGGAACTGACGGCATGCGCGCCCGCGAGGCTCGGCAGATGGCGGTTTATCGTCGACGGCGCGGCGCGGCGAGTGTCCTCGTCGGCGCTGCACTGGCCGGGCTGGTGTGGTTCTTCGCGGTTGTCGGCGGCAATTACGAGGCGTCAGTAGCGCCCGCGCCGACCTCGACTTCGGTGGTCCATGTGCGCGCCGGCGAATCGCTCAGCGCCGTCGCTGCGCGCGTCGCACCAGAGTTGCCCACGCAGGCGGTCATCAACAAGATTGTGGAACTCAATCACCTCGAGTCGTCGGGTGTTCGTGTGGGTCAGGCTTTGGTGACCCCTGTCTACTGAAACCCGTGAAAATGATGGCGGTTACTCTTCTAGGTATGCGCTGTCCCTTCTGCAAACACGATGACACCAAGGTCGTCGACTCCAGGGTTGCCGATGAAGGACAGGCGATTCGCCGGAGGCGCTCTTGCGCCGCATGCGGTCGGCGCTTCACCACCGTAGAGAGCGCGGTCCTCGCCGTCGTCAAACGCAACGGAGTCACAGAGCCGTTCAGTCGAGAGAAGGTTATGCGCGGTGTACGGCGCGCATGCCAGGGCCGCGACGTGGCCGAGGACGACCTTGCGCTACTCGCCCAGCAAGTGGAAGAGGCTGTCCGTGCGTCGGGATCGGCTGAGATTCCGAGCAACGAGGTTGGGCTGGCCATTCTGGGGCCACTGCGGGATCTGGATGAAGTCGCATACCTGCGGTTCGCTTCGGTCTACCGGTCGTTCGAGTCGCTGGCCGATTTCCAGCAGGAGATCGATGAGCTGCGTGAGCATGTAGGCCAACGCCGTGAAGCAGCTGGCGAGACTGACTCGCAGCTCACCTAAATTCCTCGAAGGCGCGTCGAATCCGCTTCTCCGACACCGGATATGCCGTTCCCAAGCGCTGGGAAAAGGTGCCAACCCTTAGCTCCTCGACGAGCCACGTCGCCGATTCGTTGAAAGCATCTCGTCGACCCGGTGGGAGTTGGGCGAGGCGCTGATTCCACCCCTCAACTACACGGTCGATGATCGCGATACCAGCGTTATCCCGATCGGGTGCGAGCGACAGTTGCTCCAATCGAGTGCGCGCACCCCGAAGATACCGCGGCATCTCTTTCAGATGGGGCAACGCCGTTGATGCGACGAAACCCGGATAGATCAGATTATGCATTTGGTCAGCGACGTCGTCTGCGGCGAGTGAGCCGGCATTCGCGTCAATCTCCGCTCGCACCGGCGCTACTTCGCGCAACGTATCGACCACGGCATCGAAAACCGATAGGGCCTTCTCCGCAACCGGGCCGGCGACGTCTTTGCGCAACACGTCAAACTGTTCGGCGGTGCGAATATTGGCCGTCATGGCAGTAGTCACACATTCGAGCACGGCACGGGTGGTGCACTCCGCGAGCATCAACTCGCTTGTCGCATAGGGGCTTTGGCTGAGCGCGAGCGTTCCGGCGGGGTCGAGGGTACGCGTGATTCGCACCGGCAGGGCGGGGAGCGACGCTGCGAGCAATGCGCAGACAGCGGTATGCAACATCCGGCTAGCCTGTGCCGACGACGTCGCGAGTGTGCGGGTGACGCCGCCATCGACTACCTTCAGGGTTGGATAGCGCGTTACCTGTTGTCCCGCAACGGTCTCGGTCTTTTCAAAGGGGATGGTGCCGATACTGTCCGCCGTCCACGTGGTGAAGATGGCCGCCGTGCGCTTGGCTGGTGAGCCGCCGCGTGACTGGAGGGCGGGTAGAGACTTGCCAGACGACACCGTAGCGCCGTCAGCGCCGATGACGCGGAAATTGACGCGCAGGTGTGCGGGGACCGCTTCGATATCGAAATCACTTGCAGCGATGGATAACCCGGTCATCGCGGACAATTCTCTGGCAAGGCCTTTGGTCAATGGCTCCGACCGCGGCTTGAGTCTGGCCAACGCGGCGTCGGCGAAGCGAGATGCCGGGGCCATCGACTTCCGCAGAGACTTCGGCAGTGACTTCACCAACTCGGTTGCCAGTTCCGCGCGCATGCCTGGCACTGACCAGTCGAAGCCCGCGGGCCGAACATGATCGAGGAGCGCCGCCGGAATCACCACGCTCACACCATCATCGGGATCTCCCGGTGCGAATTTGTAGGCAAGGTCGAGTCGTAACGTGCCCTGAGCCCAGGCGCCGGGGAAATCAGTAGGGGACACCGGTGCATCAGCACTGTCGACGACGTCGGCTTCGGTGAGATCGAGCAGGGTCTCATCCGCGCGTCGTGCCGAGCGCCACCACGTATCGAAATGCCGCGCCGACGTCACGTCGGCGGGTATCCGCTTGTCGTAGAACTCGTAGAGTTGATCGTCGGTGATAGTGATGTCGGCCCGTCGGGCGCGATGTTCAATGGCGGCGGCGTCGTCGAGCAGAGCACGGTTATGTGCCAAGAACTTGTGCTCGGTTCGCCAGTCTCCTTCGACGAGCGCGTGCCGAATGAACATCTCCCGACACAGCTCCGGATCGATGGACGTATAGGTGACGCGACGGGAAGCGACCAGCGGAACGCCGTACAGGGTGACCCGTTCATGGGCCATCGTCGATCCGCGCTTGGACGACCAATGAGGTTCGCTGTAGACACGTTTGACCAGATTGCCGGCGAGCTTCTCTGCCCATAGCGGATCCACCCGCGCGACGGTGTGCGCGAATAGCCGTGAGGTCTCGAGCATTTCGGCGGCCATCAGGAATGGCGGCGACTTCTTCGATAGCGATGAGCCGGGGAAGATCATCAGCGTGGTGTTGCGGGCTCCGGTGTATTCGCGAGTGTCGCCGTTGCGGGCCGCGATATTCGACAGCAGTCCCGACAAGATCGAGCGGTGGATGGCATCGGCATCGCGCTGGGTCGGTTGGATCGACCATTTGAGGTCGGCGACGATAGAGGTCAGTTGCCGATGCAGGTCACGCCATTCGCGGATGCGCACCCAATGCAGAAACTCTCGCTCGCAGGTTCGTCGAAACTTGCTGCTCGACAAAGTGTCTCGTTGTTCGTTGAGATAGTCCCAGAGTTCCAAATAGGCGAGGAAATCTGATCCTGGAACATCGAAGCGTTTATGCGATTCATCGGCTGCCTGACGATGTTCAGCTGGCCGTTCGCGAACGTCCGGCAATGACAGCGCTGCAGCGATGACAAGAATGTGATCGAGACAGCCGAGGTGATGTCCTTCGGCGAGCATCCGTCCCAGCCGCGGATCGACCGGCAATGTTGCGAGTTCGCGTCCGACCCTGGTCAGGCGCGGCGGACCCGAAGTGGCCGAGGGCGATTCGATCGCGCCCAACTCATGTAGTACCGCAACACCGTCGCGGATGGCGCGTTCGCCGGGCGCTTGGACGAAAGGGAAGTCGGCGATATCGCCGAGGCGCAATGACAGCATCGACAATATGACGCCGGCCAGATTGGTACGCAGGATTTCCGGATCGGTGAATTCCGGCCGGTTGTCAAAGTCGTCCTCGCTGTAGAGACGGATGCAGATACCTGGCGCCACCCGACCGCAACGGCCGGCACGTTGCCGTGCACTTGCTTGCGAAACCGATTCAATGGGAAGACGATTGACCTTGGTTCGGGTGGAATACCTTGCGACACGGGCGGTTCCGGTGTCGATGACGTAGCGGATACCGGGAACTGTCAGCGATGTCTCAGCCACGTTGGTAGCCAACACGATTCGGCGACCGTCGGAAGGCGTGAAGACCCGGCGCTGTTCGGCATTGGACAAGCGAGCGAAGAGCGGAACGATCTCGGCACCCTTACTGGCGCGATGTTTCAGGGCGTCGGCGGTATCGCGGATGTCGCGTTCGGTCGGCAGAAAGATGAGGATGTCGCCGCGACCTCCGCCGCGTGCCGACCACAACTCGCCGATGGCCGCGTCAATCGCCCCGATCTGATCGAGGTCGGCGTGGTCGTTGTCGGTGTCGACTAGGTTGAAATCAGCGCGCTCCCGGCGTCGGGCAGCATCACTGCCACCAATTCCCGTGGCTGCGCTCGCCCCAACCTCTCCCCACGGCCGATACCGAATGTCGACCGGATAGGCGCGTCCGGATACTTCGAGGATCGGGACGGCATCGTCGGCTCCGTCGACTGCGAAATGCCTTGCGAAACGGTCAGGTTCGATGGTTGCCGAGGTGATGATCACCTTGAGATCGGGGCGGCGGGGGAGCAGGCGTTTGAGGAAACCGAGGATGAAGTCAATGTTGAGGCTGCGTTCATGAGCCTCATCGATGATCAACGTGTCGTAGGCGCGCAGCATCGGATCATTGGCGATCTCGCGCAGCAAAATACCGTCGGTCATGACTTTGACCAGCGTGTCAGCGCTGGTCTTGTCGGCGAAGCGAACCGAATATCCGATGGCCTCACCCAGTTCGGTATTCGTCTCGTCGGCTATCCGCGTGGCGACTGAACTGGCCGCGATGCGGCGGGGTTGGGTGTGGCCGATGGAACCGCGGATTCCGCGTCCGAGTTCAAGGCAGATCTTTGGCAGCTGGGTGGTTTTGCCAGATCCGGTCTCGCCGGCGATCACCACCACCTGGTGTTCGGCAATAGCAGTGCTGATCTGGTCGCGGGCCGCGCTGACCGGTAGACCATCGGGGTAGGTGATCGTCGGAACCGACGCTACGCGGCGTGCAACCCGCGATTGCGCCTTGGTGAGGTCGACGGATAGTGATTCCCAGGTAGGAGGTTTCGCGCGCTTGCGGGTGGCGGATTTGTCGCGACGGCCCCGACCGCTGAATGTGTCCAAACGACGGCCGAGCTGGTGAGCATCAACGATGGTGAGCGCATCGAGCGCCTTACGATATGCCTTGATATCAGGTGTGGAGATAGCGGCGTCGTCGTCTACGGTTTCCGATGGTGGCATAGCCCTTCAAGGATACGGCCTGCGAAACCCACTGCGGACAGCCCGTTGGCAACATTGCGCTCGGGGCTGATTGCGACGGATAGCACCGCTACCGGCATGATGTAGGCCATGACTAATGCGCTGTGGCACGGTTTTGCTGACATGGGGGCGGTCAACGCCGCGGGTCCGTTTGTGATCGCGCGAGGCGAGGGAGCCTACGTATTCGACGCTGAAGGTAACCAATATCTCGATGCGACAGCAGGGTTGTGGTTCACCAATATCGGCCACGGTCGTAGCGAGGTCGGCGACGCGGTGGCCGCGCAACTCGGCAAACTAGCCCACTACTCGGGTTTCGGCGATATGACTGCCGACGTCACCGTCGACTTGGCGAACCGGCTCGCCGAGATCGCTCCGGTGCCAGGTTCCAAGATATTCTTCACCTCGGGCGGCAGCGATTCGGTGGAGACCGCGGCAAAACTCGCTCGACGTTACTGGCGCGAGGTGGGTAAGCCGGAGAAGACGATCATGGTCGGGCGCTCCAAGGCGTACCACGGTATGCATATCGGCGGTACATCGCTTGCCGGTATTCCCGCCAACCACGACGGCTATGGAGAGTTCCTGCCCGACACCGAGACAGTCGACTGGAACGACGCCAAGAGTTTGCTCGGACTGATCGAGCGAGTAGGCGCTGACCGCGTCGCAGCGTTCTTCTGTGAGCCGATCATCGGTGCGGGCGGTGTCTATCTGCCGCCGGAGGGCTACCTCGAAGAAGTGCGGGCCATTTGCCGCGACAACAACGTGCTGTTCATCGCCGACGAAGTTGTCACCGGGTTCGGTCGTATCGGCGGCGAGTCTTGGTTCGCTAGTACACGATTCGGTCTGGAACCGGACATGATCACCACTGCCAAAGGGCTGACGTCGGGTTATGTTCCGATGGGTGCCGTCTTCATCGCGCCGCGGATCGCGGAGCCGTTCCACGGCGGTGGGGTGTGGTTCCGTCACGGCTATACCTACGGTGGGCACGCCGGGGCCGCTGCCGCCGCTATGGCCAACCTCGACATCATCGAGCGCGAGGGTTTGCTCGCCGAGGCGTCACGACTTGAGGGTGACTTAGCGACCGCGTTCGCGCCGCTGGCCGAACTCGACGCTGTCAGCGAAGTTCGCGTTGGACTGGGTGCGGTAGCGGCAGTTCAGTTGGCCGATCCGGCGACCGCGCCGACTACTGTGCTGCGACTACGTGCCCACGGTGTTGTTACACGAGCCGCAGGACAAGGCGCACTTCAGGTTTCGCCGACATTCGTGATGACCACCGACCAGGTCGGCGAACTGGCGCATCGCTTCTCCGACGCGCTGGGCTGACACCTTCTCGCCCAAACCTTGCGAAACAAGTCATCCCCGACACCAAAAGGGTGTCGGGGATGACTTGTTCCGCGGGGTTTGTGGCTAGCGGGAGTGTCGCCTCGACGGCCACGTCTCGTCACCGATTGTGTCGAGAATGTCGCACATGACATCCAGCCGGTTGACCATTCCAGAGTCCGCCGTGAAGCGACCCTTTTCGAAGCTGATCATGACGTCACCGTCGAATCGCCAGGTGAGTTGCCCGACGTTCGCGTTCATATGTGCAACCAGATCGGGCGACAGGACAGCGTGGGCGAATTTGGCGTCATCCGCAGAGACTTTGAATCTGTTGTCGAAGGTGGCATCGCCGCTGCGGATGCGCTCAGCGCCGAAGAATTCGGCGACTTTGCCGCCGAATATTCCTTCGCTGCCGACTTCGAGTCGTGGGACCGAGCACGCCAATTCGATGGCCCACACCGTGAAGTGGTGGTGGTGCTTCGTGGAGTTGTCGCCCGAGCCGCTCGACGTCGTGTAGTGGTAGTCGAATACGGCGAAGTCGCGGCCACGGTACTGACCCGAGACCAGATCGTGGACCTTGCCGCCCCAGGTACGGAATGGTCGACCCGAAAATCGCTTCGCATATCTCGAGTCATCGCCGATATAGCTGAACCCGTGTTCGGTGGCCAGCGACTCTAGGGCCGCCGACCGGCGCGCGCCGACGATCGCGGCGATGGCGAACGCGATGCACATAGCCAGTAGCGCACAGATGATCACTGCCGTCATGTCTAGATTCTAAATGGTGAATCACAGTAGGGGCTGGATCGGTCATCCAGGCAGACGACCGAAACTCCACGAAAGAGATCGTCCCCAGCACCGAACTGGTGTTGGGGACGATCGAATGCGCAGCGTTTACGGTACGACTTTCTACGCCTTTGCCAGCACCTCGGTGGTCGTGATCGCCTGTGCGACACCCGCGACGATCGAAGCGACCTTCAGCGACTCGAAGATGGCCTCCCGATCGACGCCCGCCTCGCGGAGCGTGTTCTCGTGTGCCGCGACGCAGTGGCCGCAGCCGTTGATCGAGGACACCGCGAACGACCACAACTCGAACAATGCCTTGTCGACTCCCGGGTTGCCGATGATATTCATCCGCAGCCCGGGACGCAGGTCGTCATACTTGCCGTCGAGGAACCCGCGACCGCGATAGAACACATTGTTCATACCCATGATCGACGCAGCGCCCAGTGCCGCGTTGTAGGTCTCCGCCGAGAGCGTGTCGGCTGCCTCGTCGGAGATCTCGCTCAGCACGCGGGGATTGCGCGTGGCTGCCGCCGACGCGAGCAGGGTGCCCCACAATTGATCTTCGTTCAGTGCGGTGGTGCGGCTGATCGAACCGAGATTCAGCTTCAGGTCCTTGGCGTACTCGGGGAGTGCGTCCTTGAGATTGTCGATGCTCATCTGTACTTCCTTCGGTCGCTGGGGTGAATCAGACGCTGGCGGTTAGCAATTCGCCGGCGTTGATGGTCGGATCACCCTTGCGCCAGTTGCATGCGCACAGCTCGTCGGACTGCAGCGCGTCGAGGACGCGCAGCACCTCGTCGACGTTGCGGCCAACGGAGCCGGCGGTCACCGAGACGAACTGAATCTCGTTATTCGGATCGACGATGAACGTTGCCCGATCGGCAACCCCATCGGCGTTGAGAACTCCTGCGGCAGACGCGAGTTCACGCTTGAGGTCGCTAAGAATCGGGAACGGGAGGGTTTTGAGGTCTTCGTGCTGTGCGCGCCACTGGAAGTGGACGAACTCGTTGTCGACCGACGCGCCGAGTACCTGGGCGTCACGATCGGCGAACTCGTCATTGAGCTTGCCGAAAGCGGCAATCTCGGTGGGGCAGACGAAGGTGAAATCCTTGGGCCAGAAGAAGATGATCCGCCATTTGCCCTCATGATCGTCGTTGGCGACCTGGGTGAAGTAGTCGTCGGGCTGCTGGGCGTTGACCTGCGACAGATCTCCGCCGATTACTGCGGTGAGGTTGTATGCGGGGAATTGATCGCCGATGGTCAGCAATGCCATTGTGGGTGCGCTCCTAAGCTCAATACGTTTCGACTAGGGGATTTACCACTCCATCGTGCCCGAACCGCAACGAAAACGAAACGTGATGATAAGCACTACACTGATAGGTATGACTGATCAAAGTTATCAGCCCTCGCCGGCCGGTCTCCGAGCCTTCATCGCCGTCGCCCGAAAGCGCCATTTCGGTTCTGCGGCAACGGAGTTGGGAGTCAGTCAGCCGTCGCTGTCCCAGGCGCTCGCCGCGCTGGAAGCAGGGTTGGGCACTCAACTCATCGAGCGGTCAACCCGGCGTGTCTTCTTGACGCCCGATGGCGAGGCGCTTCTCGGTCAAGCGACGGTCGCGGTCGACGCGATCGACGCGTTCATGGTCGCTGCCCGAGGCGCCGATGATCCGTTGGCGGGCGCGGTGCGACTTGGGTTGATTCCCACCGTGGCTCCGTATGTGCTGCCGGCTGTCCTGCGTGGAATCGCGGGCGAGTTGCCCGATCTGGGACTGCGCGTCGTCGAAGACCAAACAGCTCGACTACTCGATCAATTGCGGGAGGGGACACTGGACGCAGCACTACTTGCCCTACCGACCGAATCGCGCGGCACTGTCGAAATTCCGCTGTATCGCGAGGATTTCGTGCTGGCGCTGCCCGTCGGACACCCGCTCTCCGGACGCAAGCGGGTAGATCCGCAGTCGTTGATCGACCTGCCGCTGCTGTTGCTCGATGAAGGGCACTGTCTGCGCGACCAGGCACTCGAAGTGTGTCGGCTGGCCGGATTCCGGCCGGAGATAGGTCAGACGAGAGCTGCGTCGCTGGCTACGGCCGTCCAATGTGTCGAGGGAGGGCTCGGGGTTACCCTGATCCCGTCGACTGCCGTGGCAGCGGAGACGTCGGGCGGTGGCCTGAGCACGGCGACCTTCGCGAAACCACGACCTGGCCGCGAAATAGGTCTCGTCTATCGCGAATCATCGCGCCGCGCAGACACTTTCACCGCGCTGGCAGCGACGATCAGACGCGTCGTCGGAGAGTTGGGCGTCGTTGAGGAGTTGTAGGCGGCCCGACCGTTATCCTCGTGAGGCTGGATCTAGTCAGTCGGCGTCAGCACGAACAGCGGGATCACCCTGCTGGTCTTGGTTGCGTAGTCGGCGTAATTCGGGAATGCCGCGACTGCCCGCTCCCACCAGATATCGCGTTCGTCGCCGGAGATCTCACGTGCGATATAGCTGCCAACCTGCTCGCCGTCGCGCACGTCCACCTCGGGATGTGCAACGACGTTGTGATACCACTGCGGATTCTTCGGAGCGCCACCAAGCGAGGCGACAGCCAGGTACTCGCCCTCGTGCTCGACGCGCATCAATGGACTCTTCCGCAGTTTGCCAGACTTCGCGCCGAGGCTGGTCAGCACAATCACCGACATTCCGTTGAGTGAGGTTCCAGTGGTGCCACCGGATTTCTCAATAGTCTCGGCCTGTTTGCGGGCCCAGTCGGATGTGCTCGGTGCGTATTCTCCCTGAAGTGCCATGACTGAACTCAACGTCGGCGCGACGGCAACTATTCCGAGTCCACCGTGGTCAGTTGTTCCCATTCGTCGAGCAGGCTGGAGTCGACTTCGCGGACCATCGTGCCAAGCTTCTCGGTCAGGTCCACAATCTGCTCGGTGGCAACGCTCTGCGGCAAGCCCGACCGCAATACACGGTACGCATCAGTGAGGTAGCGCAGTAGCACTCCTTCGCTGCGTGCCAGTCCGTACTCGGAAACGAACTCGTTGAATGTCTTTGACTGCTCAAGGATTTCGCGTGCAACCGACTTCGGCGACGGCGGGAATGAGCCGACCCAGGGATGGGTCGAACGGTATACGCCGAACGCGAAAGAGATCTCGTCGAGAAGCGGCTGCGGCCAGGTGATCTCCTCAAGCCGGGCCATTCGTTCTTCGTATTCGATTCCGTCGGCCTTCATTTCAGCGATCGCAACATCACGCGCGGCCTTGCGCTGAGCCATCAGAACTTGTCGCGGATCATCGAGTGTCGCCTCGACGATGGACAAGACATCGAGGTGATATGTCGATGACTCGGCGTCGAGTAGGTCGAATGCCGCCAGGGCGAACGCCGACAGCGGATTGGTCAGAGCGAAGTTCTCCGGCATGTCAACTGACAGGGCGACATGTTTGCCTAAGTCGTCGGGCTCGGCGAGCTGAATCACGATGCCGCTTTCCCGAAGGTCGCGGTACAGGGTGATGGTGTGCGTGATGTGTTTGAGCTGTCGTGCGCGGGTCTCGTGATTGGTTTCCAGTAGATGACGTAGGGCCGCGAAACAGTCGCCCGGTCGGGCGAGCACTTCCATCAGCATGGCCATCGTGATGTGAAAATGTGAGCGCAGCGCCTCGTTGGGCGCGGTCGTCAGCGTGACGAAAGTTTGTTCACCCCAAGAGACGAAACCTTCGGGAGGCTTGCGGCGCACCACTTTTCGCAACTTCTTCGGATCGCTGCCGGCCTTGGCGACCGCACGGGCATTCTCGACGTCGTGTTCGGGTGCCTGCGCGACCACGTACCCGATGGTGTCGAATCCCGCGCGACCAGCACGTCCGGCGATCTGGTGGAACTCGCGTGCCGAGAGGCGGCGAACCTTGGTACCGTCGTATTTCGAGAGGCCAGCGAATAGCACCGTGCGAATCGGCACATTAATCCCGACGCCGAGCGTGTCGGTGCCGGCCACTACCCGCAGTAATCCCTGCTGAGCCAGCCGTTCGACAAGCCGTCGATAACGCGGCAGCATCCCGGCGTGATGTACGCCGATGCCCGCTCGCAGAAGTTTGCTCAACGTCGAGCCGAAGCCGGTACCGAACCGGAAATCACCGATGGCTTCGGCGATCAGGGCCCGATGCGCCTTGTCGGCTACCTTCGCCGACATCAGAGCCTGTGCGCGTTCGACGGCGGACGCCTGGGTGAAATGCACGACGTAGACGGGCGCGCGACCGGCGTCGACCAACTTCTCGATGGTCTCGTGTATCGGTGTGAGCGCGTAGTCGTATTCGAGCGGTACCGGGCGAGTGGTGCCGGTGATCGCCGCAGTCGGCCGGTTGGTGCGCTGGGTGAGGTCCTCGACGAAGAACGTGACATCGCCCAGCGTCGCCGACATCAGCAGGAACTGCGTGTTGGGAAGTTCGATGAGCGGGACTTGCCAGGCCCACCCGCGATCTCGGTCGCCGTAGTAATGGAATTCGTCGGCGACGAGCAAGCCGATATCGCTATCAGAGCCGTCGCGTAGCGCGATATTTGCGACTACCTCGGCCGTCGCGCAGATAATCGGCGCGTTGGAGTTGACTGAGGCGTCACCAGTGAGGAGCCCGACATTGTCTGCTCCGAAGGCATCGCACAGTTCGAAGAACTTCTCACTGACCAGCGCTTTGATCGGAGCCGTGTAATACGCCCGACGATGCCGGTGCCGCGCGAAGTAGATAGCGCCGGTGGCGACCAACGACTTTCCGGAGCCGGTCGGGGTCGCCAGGATGACATGTGAGTCGCCGACCAGTTCCAGCAGAGACTCTTCTTGGTGGGAGTAGAACTGGAGGCCGCGTCCGTCGGCCCACTCGGAGAACTCTTCGAATGCCAGGTCTTCGTCGAAGGCCGCTCGCGCGGCGGGATCAGATAGTGCCGGAGGTGTCGCCAGCATCGCCTTGGTCTTGGTCGCGGTTATGTTGCGCCAGGAACTTCTCCAGTTCAGCGCCGAGCTCGTCGCCGCTGGGCAGCGGTTCGTCGGCGGCGAGCAGCGACGCCTGCGTCTGAGCCGCCTCGTGGAAACTGTCGTATTGCGATTCCAGGGCCGAAACCACCGACTGGATCTCGCTATTGCCCGACACCTCGTTGTCAATCTGCTCGCGGACCGCAGCCGCGGCGTTGTCGAGCGCGGCAACCGGAAGCTTAAGTCCGGTCACGTCGCCGACAGTCTCGACCAGTCGCGCCGCCGCACCTGGATAGTTGGCCTGCGCCAGGTAGTGCGGGACGTGGGCCGAAAGCCCTGCGCCTCGATAACCCTGCTGGGTAAGGCGTAGTTCAAGCAGCATCGACGCCGACGCTGGGATCTTCATTTCCGAACCCCATCGTGGCAGGTCACCGAGTTGTTCGGAGTCGCCGTGCGCCGTGATGGTCGCTGGCCGGGTATGCGGAACAGCCATTGGAATCGCGTTGAGGCCAATGACATCGGTGACGCGAAACTGCTCGGTCAACCGCCGCACCGCTTCGACAAACTGTTCCCAGCGCAGATCGGGTTCGTTCCCCGACAGCAACAGGAACCCGACGCCCGCATTGTCGCGGATTGCATGCATCGTCAATTTCGGCATGTCCACCGAGGTGAACTCCTCGCCGGAGAAAGTCATCGTTGGGCGGCGGGAGCGGTAATCGATCAGCTCATCGGTGTTGAACGTCGCCACCAACTCAGACTCAAGACTGTCACGCAGATGCTCAGCTGCCAGCGCTACGGCATGTCCGGCGTCCGCGAAGCCCTCCAGCGCGTGAATCAAGACCGGGCCGCGTTCGGGCGGACCGGACATCTCGGGTGCCGGGAACTCCAACTCGTAGAGTGAGCTCTGCTCGGGCTTCTCATCCATCGTCGTGCCTCCTTCTTCTCGAGCGTGCCGACCGGTGAAGTGACTATTGTCCCTCACCAGTACCCGGCTAGGCGAATCCATTAGCCCTGCGGGTTACCCGGTGGCGCTTCGAGTTGACGTTCTATCCGAAGTGAGTAATCGGTGTGTTGTTTCCCTCCAACGCACCGAAGGTGTGGCTGATTCCCGGACTGAGCGACGATTGCTGGCAGACTTGTTTGCTGTGATCGCTGAACGTGGACGTATGGCCTGGCCATTGGTGGCTGCGCTGGCGATGGTCGTCACACTGGGAACAGCGTGCAGCGTTGACGGTGCCTCGCATCCAGATATCAGCGCTCGAATGGTCGACGCGGCTGACTTTCCGGCGGGCCTGACTCCGACGACTGTCGTCGGCCCAGCTCGTGCCGCTCTTGTCTCCGATGTGGTGGGCGATGTTCAGGGCGGCAGGGTCGAACCGGACAGTTGCGCTCCGACGCCGCTGTCGTCCAATCCCGCCGACAGCGCGGCGATGGTTGCCCAGTTGTCCGCATCGTCGGTGCTGCCCGGCACTCTCACTGTAGTGACGACGCGCGTGAGCACACCGCTATCCGACCTCGAAAACCAAGTCGGACAGTGTAAGTCCTATGTGCGCACCAATGCGGCGGGAGCGTCGTCGACGGTGCGGCAGACGATCATCGACCTCGCAGAGCCATCGATCCCCGGTGTCTCGACCCTCGGGATCGCGCGGACGCAGACCACCGGCGGCAGTGCGACTGGCGGCCAAGGTGAGTCCGCGGTCGGGGTCGCGTCGAAGACCTATGTGGCTCAACGCGATGGCGTACGGGTCTATGTGGTCTACCGCGGTGTCGCGACGACAGACGCGGCGAATGCTGAGCCGACGCAGGTGGCGTCGGTGTCGACGCCGGACCTTGACGCACTATTCGTCAAGGCGGTTTCGGCGTCATTCGCCTGACGTTTCTCACGCATCGCTCCAGGCAAATTTGTGGATGACGACGCTAGCTGTGGACGACACGCCGTCGTCGTGAAAACGACTCTTGCGCAAACGGTTTCGCAGCTCATTATTGGGCGATGACGATATTTGACACCAATCGGGCACTTGCGGCCAATGTGCTACTCGACGCCATTGGCGGACTGATCGGATTCATGCCGGAGCGGTCGCTGGTTCTCGTCGCATTCGACGACGACGGCACGATCGACTCGACGATGCGACATGACCTGCTACTGGACGCCGCCGGCGTGGCCCGGCCGGAGTTCATCGGCATCGTGGACAATTTGGCAGCGATCTGCCGCCAGTACGACACGGCGGCGGTGATCGCGGTCGTCATCGATGATCGCTATTCGCCCGACTCGCCGGAGATCGCCGCCGTCGTGGAGCAGATCGCGGCCCCCTTCGCGGCAGTCGGCGGACTCGCGGCCGCCTACGCGACCAGCGAGTATGCGGCCGGCAGCAGGTGGCATACGGTACTGACCGGGCCGCCGACACCGTTCCTCGCGCCGCCGCCGCGTGTCGGCGCGCTGGCAGATCCGTCATCATCGCCGACCGCATTGGACCGAGCGTTCCGGCGCGGCCGCCCGGTTCTGCGCAAGCGGGCCGAGATGACTCAATTGCTCGTCGAGAAAACCCACTGCGATGACCCGGACTGTTCCGCCGACGGCTTGATATCGCTGTCCCGCGCGACTCGGGAGGAGCAGGCTGACTTGCTCGCCTTTGCCTACGATGCCGTCGCCGCGTTGGCGAACGGACCGGCGCCACGCGTGGGGAAGGTTCAAATACCTTGTGCCGCAATGGCAACCTGGCATCGCGCGATCACCGACGTACACGTTCGTGACGCGCTATTGGTTTTCGCTATCACCGATCTTCGTGCGCAAGCCGAACAGATGTGGCGAGAACTGACCCAGGTCTTGCGCGGTCGCGGCCGCGCGAGTGCGGCAACTATGCTCGCCCATTTGCACTACATCGCGGGCGAGGGTGCCTTCGCCGGGATAGCTCTCGACGTCGCTCTCGGCGCCGACCATGAGTGGTCGTTCGCGATCTTGCTCGACCGCGCGTTGCGGGCCGGACTACGCCCGGCCCTGCTACGGGAACTCATCGGGGACTCGTACCGGATTGCCGAGGCACTTGGCGTCACAATGCCCGGGCCGACGTTGCCGGTCGCGGGCTAATTACGCCGCTAGACCTTCTCGACGAAGATCGAATGCGCCATCTCGGTCGAGAGCACCAGCCCCTCGTGGCCCGGCGTGTTGATCGTGTAGGAACGGGGAGAACCGCTGATTGTGACACGCGCATTTGGCACCACGCCTGCCTCGCGCAGACTGGCGATCAGTTCCTGGTCCGATTGTGCGTGTTCGGAAAGCCGCCGAATCACGACAGCGACGGCATCGCCCTGAGGGAGGTCCGATACTCGGCAGGCCGAGTCGACGACTGCGACACTTTCAACACCGAGTAGTTCCAAGCCGGGAATCGGGTTGCCGTAGGGGGAAGTGGTGGGATTTTCCAGCACATTGACGAGTCGGCGTTCGACGCTTTCGCTCATGACATGTTCCCAGCGGCATGCCTCGTCGTGCACCTCGTCCCACGGGAGGCCGATGACATCGACGAGCAGACGCTCGGCGAGACGGTGTTTGCGCATGACGGCGATGGCCAGTTCGCGGCCTTTGTCAGTCAGCTCGAGTTGACGGTCACCTGCGACATGCAGCAGTCCGTCACGTTCCATCCGCGCGACCGTCTGCGACACGGTGGGGCCGCTCTGTTCGAGACGTTCGGCGATCCGCGCGCGCAACGGAACGATGCCCTCTTCTTCGAGGTCATAGATTGTGCGCAAATACATTTCGGTGGTATCGACCAAGTCGTTCACGTCGCCCCAGTTCCCTTTCGTGGCAGCACTGCACGCTCCTGAGCTACCAGAGTACTACTAGCGCGGCGCAGTCCGTGGTGAGGTTATCGCGGTGTCGCACAGAGCCGATGGTCGTTCGGCGGCGTTACCAACGTCCCAAGATGAGAATTCGAAAGTGCACCAACAGAATCCGACGCACGGCAACCTATCTCGTGACAATGCCCTAGCCTGATCAGCGTGGTATATCCAGGCGTGAGTGACGACGACAGCGGGCCGGGCGCGAGCGATGCCGCGGTGATCTGGAGCGAGGGCTACCTGTCCTACAAGTGGGCCTACACACACCCGATGAATCCGGTGCGCCTGGCCTTGACGGTCTCCTTGGCGCAAAGTCTCGGGGTATTCGAGGGCGTCGATCCGATCCCGCCGACCGACATTGACGATGAAGCATTGACGGTAGTGCATACCGCCGACTACATCGACGCGGTGCGTGCTGTCGGGTCGGGGACGGCGGCATTGTCGGGACCACTTCTTGAGCGGCTGTTCGGCCTTGGTGACGCCGACAATCCAATATTCGACGGGATGCACGAAGCATCGCGACTGCTGGTCGGCGGCACCCTGGCCGCAGCACGCGCCATCGCGAATGGATCGGTGCGTCGCGCGGTCAACATCGGCGGCGGTATGCATCACGCGATGCCCGCACGTGCCGCGGGTTTTTGTGTGTACAACGACTGTGCGGTCGCCATCAAATGGTTGTTGGCCAACGGATTCGACCGGATCGCCTACGTTGACATCGACGCTCACCACGGCGACGGCGTGCAGTTGGAATTCATCGACGACCCTCGGGTGATGACAGTGTCGTTGCATCAGCATCCGGCAACTTTGTGGCCGGGAACCGGTTGGTCGAGTGAGGTGGGCGACGGAGCCGCCGCGGGTACCTCGGTGAACTTGCCACTGATGCCCGGTGTGTCAGATCGGTTGTGGCTCAGGTCATTTCACAGTGTGGTGCCGTCAGTGCTGGAAGCGTTCAAGCCGCAGATCCTGATTAGTCAATGTGGCGCGGACAGTCATCGCGCCGACCCGTTGACCGACCTGTCGCTCACCGTCGACGGACAGCGTGCCGCGATCTACGCGATGCGCGATCTGGCCGACCGTTACTGCGACGGTCGATGGCTCACTGTTGGCGGTGGGGGATATGGCGTGATCAACGTGGTGCCGCGGATCTGGACCCATCTGATTGCCGCCACTCTGGGACGCAGCATCGAGCCGGCGACTGTTATCGGCGACGAGTGGTTGGCTGGCGCGCGAACCATCGCCGACGACGTGCACTCGGACTATTCACGGCCGCCGGAAACGACGATGTCAGATGGCGGTGATGTGAAATACCAGTCATGGGATGGTGACACCGGCCAGCCGCCGCCCGACGGCATCACCGAGAAGTCCCAAGCGCAGACCGACCGCTCGATTCTGGCCACCCGACGTGCGGTCTTTCCACTGCACGGACTTGATCCGGAGGATCCGCGTGACTGACAGTGCAGCCGAACCCACCGCGCAGGTCCCGGCGGGCGAGGCCGACGACGTGACTCCGGCGATTCGGCAGGCGTGGTCATATCCCCGACACTGGATCGCCGACGTCCTGGCGTCCGATGGCGGCGTGGTTCATCTGCGGCCCATCGTGCCGGACGACGCGGATCGCGTCGTCGAATTCCACAGCAAACTCTCCGAACGAACTCGGTACCTGCGGTATTTCGGGCCGACACCGACTCTTTCTCCGCGCGAGATCGCCCGCACGACCACCGTCGACCATCAGCAGCGCGTCGCACTCGTCGCCGAACTTGGCGGCGAGATCATCGCCGTTGGCATCTACGAAGGACTTGGCGAGACGGGGAAGCCGGGGTCGGCGGAGGTGGCGTTCGTGGTGGCCGACGAACATCAGGGTCGCGGTCTCGGGCCGATCCTGCTCGAACACCTCGCCGGTGCCGCGGCGGAGAACGGCATCACCCGGTTCGAGGCCGAGGTGCTCAGCGAGAATCCGAATATGGTCGTTGTGTTCCGCGACGCCGGCTATCAACTGACCCGGAGCTTCGACGGATCGACTGTGCACGTGGAATTCCTGATCGACCCGACCGAGGCACAGCGATCGGTGCGGAACGCGCGTGAACGCGCCTCGGAGGCACGCAGCGTTGCCAACCTGCTGCGGCCGCGATCGGTGGCGGTCATCGGTGCGTCGACCGATCCGGGCAAGGTTGGTAACACGCTCCTCGCCAATATCGCTTCGGGTGGATTCACCGGTCCGATCTATCCGGTCAACGGACCGGGACACGGCCCCGATACTGGCGCGCTTGACCTCCGTGTGGGTGAAAAGCCCACCGCCGCAAGGACTGCTGGTCCTCGACGGTCCAGCGGCGCAACTGAGGAACGTCCGAAATCGGTGCGCGGAATCCGCGCCTATCCGACGGTGCGCGATATTCCCGACCCGGTTGATCTTGCCGTAGTCGCCGTGCCCGCTGCTTTGGTTGACAGCGTTCTCGACGACTGTCTCGCCAAGGGGGTGCGGACCCTCGTCGTCGTATCCGGCGGTTTCGCCGAGAGTGGTGACGAAGGGCTGGAGAACGAGCGCCGAATGGTCGCGCAGGTTCGCGAGCACGGTATGCGGCTGGTGGGCCCCAATGCCCTCGGTGTCGCCAACAATGATCCCGGAGTCGCGCTCAATGCGACTCTGGCGCCCCGTATTCCGGCGACCGGTCGGGTTGGCTTCTTCTGTCAATCCGGCGCGTTGGGCATCGCGATCCTCGACACCGCCGCCCGGCGGCAACTCGGCTTGTCAACATTCGTCTCGGCCGGAAACCGGGCCGATGTGTCCGGCAATGACTTGCTCCAGTACTGGGACACCGATGAAGCGACCGACGTGGTGCTGCTGTACCTGGAGAGTTTCGGCAACCCGCGAAAGTTCTCCCGGATCGCGCGGCGGGTCTCGCGGAGCAAACCGATCGTCGCGGTGAAGACGGGGAGCGGGGCGATGAGTCAGATGCGCGCCGAGCGCGCGTCGCAGGCATCCTTCGACGACAAAGTCGCACAAATGGTGCTCGAGCAAGCGGGTGTCATCCAGGTTGAGACGATCTCTGAATTATTCGACAGCGCAACTCTTTTCGCGTATCAACCCTTACCAAGGGGGCCGCGCACCAGGGTGATCGGCAACTCGAGTGCGCTAGGTGCGCTGGCCGCCGACGTGGCACGTCACTCCGGTCTCGACGTGGTCGATGTCATCGATCTCGGCCCGGCTGCGGCTCCCGGCTCATTCCAGAGCGCAGTGAGTGAGGCGGTCGCCGACGACGGGATCGACTCGGTGATCGTGGTCTTCGTTCCGCCGGTGGAAGTGCACGGCGAGGAACACGCACGCGCCCTCGTCGCCGCAGGATCGGGTAGCGGCAAGCCGATCGTGTCGACCTTCCTCGGCGTCGAGGGCATTTTGCCGATGCTGTCGGTTTTCGGTCCGCACGGAACTCCGGTTCGTGGTTCGATCCCGTCGTATTCGAGCCCAGAGCGCGCAGCCCGAGCACTGGCCAGGTCATGGCAGTACGCGCGGTGGCGCGAGCGGCCCGAAGGCGAGATCATCCGACCCGACGGCATCGATCCCGAAGCCGCACGCACTGCGATTCTGTCGCGGCTGCCTGCGTCAGGGGAGACCATCGCCCTCAGCGACGTCGAATCAGCTGCGATACTCGCGCATTACGGTGTGCGTGTGGTGCCGTTTCGGGTGGTCGGTTCGATGCACGAGGCGTCGGCCGCTGCGCGGGAACTCGGATTCCCGGTTGCGGTCAAGGCGACGTCGAAACAGTGGCGTGGCCGGATGGATCGGGAGGGTGCGCGACTCGACCTCCCCGATGCGACAACGGTGGTGACCGCATTCGCCGAGCTGACCGAACTCACCGGCGACACGGCGTTGCACGTGCAGAAGATGGCGCCCAAGGGCGTTGGAACGGTGATTCGGGCATCGGACAATCCGGCATTCGGTCCAGTCATCTCGTTCGGATTGTCCGGTGCAACTTTCGAACTGCTCGGTGATATCGGCTATCGCGCCGTTCCGCTGTCTGACGTCGACGCCGCAGAACTTGTCACGACGCCGCGTTCTGCTCCGCTGCTCACTGGTTATCGTGGTGGCCCGACGGTCGACCAAGACGCGTTAGCTGAACTGCTGCAACGCATTTCCACTTTCGTGGACGACATTCCAGAGGTTCGCGAGGTAATCTGCGACCCGATTCTGGCAACGCCCGATGGTGCCGCCGTCTTGTCGGCGACAATCCGGATCGGGCCGGTGCCGAGCGCGGTCGACGCTGGGCCGCGACGACTGGCGTAGCGGCGTGCTTCTCATTGCCCACAGCTTCAGACCCGATATCGGCACTGATACTCTCCGGCGCGACGACATTTGGACAATTCAGAGGGGCGGACATGAAATTTCGACGAGGATTCGTGGCGGCAGTGTTGGTTGCAGGGGTGGGTTCCGGAATGGTCGCGTGTTCAAGTTCGGACAGCGATTCGAATACCGCGTCTACACCGGCAGCTGACACACCATCGATCGTTCCCGCGGGTGAGTTGTGCGGGGCACTCGATGCGAAGGCACTAAGCGGTGCTGTCGGTACGGCGATAGTTGTCAGCCAAGCTGACGCCGGTCGATGCCAAATCGGGTCGTCGACCGAGCCAACCAATGGTTTTGTTGCCTATGTGTCGACGACGGATTCCGTAGCGCGATACATGCAGCTGGCGGTAAAAGACACGACCGCAACACCCGTCGCAGGGTTGCCCAATTCTGGCGCCGCATTCGACGGTCATTCGGCGTGGGCCGCGGTATCGGTCAAAGGTGGCTTGCTTACAGTCAGTTTGACCGGCACCTCCGTTACGGCGGAAACCGCGGGCGCGACTCTCAAGACTGCTTTCGACACCGTGAAACGGTAGTTCGGCTGGCCTTTTGCCGAGCCGGAGTTCGGGTCGAGTACGGACAAAGCGAGCCGACGCACTACGAGAAACTCTCGTAGTGCGTCGGCTCGTTGAATGTCTGTCGCGAACTAGCTCGCGTAGGCACGCAGTCGTTCGGCGCGATCGCCTTGGCGAAGTTTCACCATGACCTCCCGCTCGATCTGGCGAACACGCTCGCGGGACAAGCCGAAGAGTCGGCCGATCTGGTCGAGGGTGCGCGGCTGACCGTCATCGAGTCCGAAACGCATCCGAATGACCTGCTGTTCGCGTTCGTCGAGGGTGCCGAGAACGGTGCGCACATCCGAATGAAGGAGACCGGCGATTACCGCGTTCTCCGCGGAGGTGGCCTCGGCGTCTTCGATGAAGTCTCCCAATGGTGCTTCCTCGTCGGTGCCCACCGGCATGTCGAGACTTACCGGGTCGCGACTGTGGTCGAGGAGATCGGCGATCTTCTCAGCCGGGATACCGGACTCCGCGGCAAGTTCGTCGTCGGTAGCCTCGCGGCCCAACTGCTGGTGAAGCTCCCGCTTGATACGCGCCAGTTTGTTGACCTGCTCGACGAGATGCACGGGCAGGCGAATGGTGCGGGACTGATCTGCCATGCCGCGGGTGATTGCCTGACGGATCCACCATGTGGCGTAGGTGGAGAACTTGAATCCCTTGGCGTAGTCGAACTTCTCCATCGCACGGATCAGGCCGAGATTGCCTTCTTGGATCAGATCGAGCAGTGGCATGCCGCGGCCGGTGTATCGCTTGGCCAGCGAGACGACCAGACGTAGATTGGCCTCCAACAGATGGGCCCGAGCAGCTTCGCCTTCGCGGATGATCTGAGCGAGGTCGCGCTTTTTGACCGCGGACAGACGTTTGCGGGTGGCGAGAACATGTTTCGCGTAGAGGCCGGTTTCGATCTGCTTGGCGAGTTCGACTTCTTGCTCGGCGTTCAGCAGGGCGGTACGGCCAATGCCGTTGAGGTACACGCGTACCAGATCAGCGGAGGGAGATTGCGCATCGAGATCTTGTTCGGTCATCGCCGGTCGCTTGGTGGCGGTCGGGGTTGGGCTAACTGACGTGCGAGACATGCGGCCTCCTCCATCGTGTGCGTTCTTAGTGGCTCAACGAGGAGGTGGCGCCGAAAGTTCCCGGCGTATTGTCAGGATTTATCGTCGCTGGCCGGAGGGTGTTTCTCGAAATCGAAACTGAAATCGACGTCGGCGTCAATCGTAGGTCCCGGTGCCCCCGCGTCGAAGGCCGAACTGCTCAGTGCCCGCGAGTCGGTGCTCGAATGATCGGCGTGCAGATAGTGTGCGACCTCACCGCGTTTACGGGGCGGGCGATCGTTGGCGATCAAGACCGCAACCCACGGCAGCGGTATGGACACTGCAACTATTGCGAGGGCGATCCAGCCGTTCTGCGTGATGCTGTAGGCGATACCCGCACCGACCAGCGCGGGGACCCGAAAAGCCATGATTGCGAGGTATTTACGCACTCGTGCGCGGTGCTGGTCATCGAGTCCGGTCGCGGCCCCGGTGATCAGAAACGTCTCGGGGGCATCCCGATGTCCGATACCTGAGTGGCCCATAGCTCCACTGTCCCACTTTCGGGTAGCGAATGCACGGCCGGGGTTGTCAGTACGGTTCGAGGTCGATCGTGGCGGACCGGTCGGGCAGAATGGAGCTATGGGAACACAGACAATCGAACGCCCCGATGTCGACGTCGATGATTTGCCCGACACCGACGCCACTGACTCTGACGACTCAGATCGCCCCAAGGTCTTCCATTACGTGAAGAAGAACAAGATCGCCGAGAGTGCGGTGATGGGTACCCACGTCGTAGCGCTCTGCGGTGAAGTCTTTCCGGTCACTCGGTCGGCCAAACCGGGGTCGCCGGTCTGTCCTAAATGCAAGAAGATCTACGCGCGGATGAAAAAGGGCGAGTAGCGCCCGCCACTCGTCTGCTGGTCAGGCACCGGGCGGCGCTGGTCGCGCGTTCTTTTCCCGTCTTTCGGGTGAGCGCGCGCTCACGCCGTCTCGCCTGAGTCCCAGGCGGGACCCACCGCTCGGCAGGTGCCGGATTCCTCCGGTGATTTCGGCGGTGGTGTTGTGGACCCATTCTTTGACATGCACACTCGCCGCCGGTTTGGCCGGCCAGATGGTCTGGATGGCGGCGTTGAACTCGGCACCCAGCACCACTGCGAAGCCGAGGAAGAAACAGAACAGCAGGAACGCGATCGGCGTCGCCAATGCACCGTAGGTGTAGCCCGACCGGGTAACCGCGGTCAGATACAGCCGCAGGATGTAGCTGGCGATCCAGAACACGATCGCGGCGAGCACCGCGCCGGCGATGAGGCGATGCCACGGGAGTGGAGTGGGCAGAGCGAGATGGTAGAGCGTGGTCAGCATCGCGACCAGCAAAGCAGCTACGAGTGGAAAGTATCCGACGTCGATGAGGGTAGAGACGAACGAGCCCCACGAACTAGGCACGATCCGTTGCAGGTATGTCGGACCGACGGCGACGAGCGGTAATACGAAGACCGCGGCGAATAGGAAGCCGATGTAAAGAAACAGAGCAAAGAACCTCTGCCACACCGGGTTTCGGACTTCGTGCTGATTGTGCGCATGAACGATGGACGCCACGAAACAGGACACCGCCGCCGATCCTGCCCAAAGTGACAATACGAATGCGAGTGACACCACACCGACCCGACCACGGCCGAGGACATCGTTGACCGTCGGACCGATCAGATCGTTGACGACGCTCTCGGAGAACGTGCGGTTGGCGAAGGCGATGATCCGTTCGTGGATGACCGCGACCGTGTCCGGCCCGAACCATCCGCTGACGTAGCCGATACTGCCGAGCAGACCGAGTAGCAGGGGAGGTAGTGACAGTGCCTGCCAGAACGCGGCCTGCGCGGCCCAGCCGATTATCCCGTCGTCGAAGGCGCCGACTGTGGTGCGCCAGACCAGTTTCGGGAGATTGCGGAATACCGGTTCACGGACGATCGGGTCAGTCGGCGTGGAGTCTGAACGGTCGATATCCGGCGAATCGGCTTTGGGTAAATCGGACGATCCCGGCGCGGGATCGCCTCGACGCCGGCGCCCGGGTGGCGGGTCGTCGGGCAGTGGAGCCGGATTGCGCGTGCGTGTAGTGATCCATCTAGCATCCACGATCGCGGCGACGCGCGCGTGCTCAGGTTCGCCGTGTCGTACAAGCCGGTTAGAATAGTGCTCGATTCTAGGGCAGGAGCGGAACTCTTTCGTGAGCGAAAAACCAGCTGCTCCGTCGTTGCGAGCGTGGCAGCGTCGGGCGTTGACCAAATACCTGTCGACTAAACCGCGGGACTTCTTGGCCGTTGCGACACCGGGCGCAGGTAAGACGACGTTCGGACTGCGGATAGCCGCCGAACTTTTGGGCGATCGCACGGTGGACACGATTACCGTTGTGTGTCCCACCGAGCATCTCAAGCACCAGTGGGCGTCGGCCGCCGCGCGAGTCGGCATTGCGTTGGACCCCAATTTCAGCAACTCGGTTGGGCAGACCAGTTCGGATTTCGACGGCGTCGTGCTGACATATGCACAAGTCGCGTCGCATCCCTTCAAACATCGGGTCCGCACCGAGAACCGTAAGACGTTGGTAATCCTCGACGAGATCCATCACGGCGGTGATGCGAAATCGTGGGGTGACGCGATCCGCGAAGCCTTCTCCGACGCGGAACGTCGGCTCGCGTTGACCGGAACACCTTTCCGGTCCGACGATTCGCAGATTCCGTTCGTCACCTACGAAGATGAGCCAGGCGGCGTCAAACGATCCAAATCCGACCATAGTTACGGCTATGCGGACGCGCTGCGCGACGGCGTCGTGCGGCCGGTCGTCTTCATGGCCTATTCCGGACAGGCGAGCTGGCGGACTAGCGCTGGCGAGGAATTCACCGCCCGACTCGGTGAGCCGTTGTCGGCCGAACACACCGCACGGGCATGGCGTACAGCACTTGACCCACACGGCGACTGGATTCCGGCGGTGTTGGGCGCGGCGCATCGGCGATTGCTCCAGAAGCGCGCGTCGGGTATCACCGATGCTGGCGGACTCGTCATCGCGACCGACCAGTCGACGGCTCGCGACTATGCCGAATTGCTGACCGAGATCAGCGGTCAGTCGGTGACGTTGGTGTTGTCCGATGATCCCGGCTCTTCCGATCGCATCGAGCAGTTCGCCACCTCCGACGCCGAGTGGATGGTCGCGGTTCGCATGGTGTCCGAAGGTGTCGACGTGCCGCGGCTCGCCGTCGGCGTGTACGCGACCAGCGCGTCGACGCCGCTGTATTTCGCTCAGGCCATCGGCCGCTTCGTGCGGTCACGACGTGCTGGTGAGACGGCCAGCGTATTCCTGCCGTCGGTTCCGGTATTGCTCGGTCTGGCCAGTGAGATGGAGGCGCAGCGCGATCACGTCCTTGGCAAACCGCATCGTGAGTCGGACGGTCTCGACGACGCCTTGCTGGTCGACGCCAACAAACGTAAAGACGAGCCGGGAGAAGAAGAGGCGGCGTTTCAGTCACTACATGCCGATGCCGAGCTCGACCAGGTCATTTACGACGGTGCGTCCTTCGGGACGGCGACGATGGCCGGCAGCGATGAGGAATCCGACTATCTCGGCCTGCCCGGTCTGCTCGATGCCAGTCAGGTCCGCGAATTGCTCGCGCGCAGGCAGGAAGAGCAACTCAATAACCGCAAGGTAGCCGCCTCGATGGGCGGTCATCCCGATGGTGCCGCGCCGAAGGCCACCTCAACTGGTGCGAATCTCGGCGAGCTGCGCCGCGAATTGAACTCGCTCGTCGCATTGCATCACCACCGCACCGGAAAGCCACACGGCAAGGTGCACAACGAGCTTCGCTCACGCCTGGGCGGACCGCCGACCGCCATGGCTACCGCCGATCAGCTAACTGAACGGATCAAGGCGCTGCGCGAGTGGCGGTGAAATGGCAACAGCGCCCGGAATTTCCGGGCGCTGTTGCCTGAAGTTGGTTTCGTTGGGCAGTGACTAGACGAGTTCGGCAGCCGACTGGTCGACGGTCGCGCCCAGTTCTACGAGCCGTGCTTCATGCTCGGTGAAGTGATGACGGCAGAAGAGCAACTCGCCGCCGGACGGAAGGCTGGCCCGTACCTTTGCTGCGGCGCTGCAACGATCGCAGCGGTCTGCGGCAGTGAGGGGCGTGAACACATCGGTGGTAGTGACAACAGATGACATGATTCCTCCGTCCCGGGCTAACACACCGCCAAGCGTGTCAGTCCCAACGTGAGTGCCACATCTGGGTTGACGTGACTCTCTTACTCTGTCAGACGATTCGCGTTCATGTTTTGTTCCCGGGCCCCGGGTGTGTCATGTCACACGCGATGTTTACTGTTCGCCTTCGACAGGGCCTGCGGATACAAGGTCAGCAGTCACACCCACAGTCGCAGCTGTCACAGCAGTTACAGCTGCTGCAGCAACCGTCGTCCCCGCAGCAGTCGCAGCAACTGTCGCAGCCGCAGTCGCATGATTCATCGAAGCAACGGTCGCGCCATCGCTCCTTCTGCTTCTCGTTCGGGGTTGGCAGATCGGTCGGATGGCCAAGGACGAGACCGTCGAAACCGTCCGGCGTCGGGGTGTCGGACGCGGAGACCGTCGCTGTATCGAAAACGCGGTGCAATGCATGATGCATGCCGCCAAGCAGTGTGATGCGTAACAGCCGGTCGTCATGCAGTGCGAGATCGTCGAATCGGCGCACGACCGCCCGATAGAGCCGAAGACAGTCCGCGCGTACCTGTTGGGTCGTGGTGCCGGTCTTTTCCAATGGGTTGAAGTCACCGCGACGTACATCTTCGGCGCGATCGGTGACCGCGTCGATCAGATGGGCGAAGGCGCCGAAGTCAGCTCCGATGTCGGCCAACGGCGCTCGGTTGGCCTCGATACCCGCCAGCTCTGCGCTCGCCGCGAATACCGCCGACGTCGAGCGTGCTGTTGGCGCGATGATCGCTGTGAGCGACTGACCGGTGAGTTCGGCCTGTGCCGACGCCGCCGGATCGGCGAGGAGCGCGTCGACGTCGACCAGAGGTGCCACGCCGCCGTCCGCCAGGGCACGGCGTCGTAGTAACGTCGCGGCGCGGCCCGCGGTCCACGACTGCACTCGGCTTTGTCGAGCCAAGCCGTGTTCCCGTTCGGCCACGACGTCGGCGGCCCTCGCGCTTGCGAGCGTCAACGAGGCCGTCGTACCGAGTCGGATGCCTAGATCGGATGCGTCGATGACGTCGGCGCGGCGCATCGCCCGCAGTGGGCAGGGGCCGGCCGTCCGCATGCTGGTCGATGAATCATGTTGTGCGGCAACAAGAATCGACAGCATGACGGCGTCAGTGTTGGTGATCGCGCGGTATGCCTGCCCATGATGGTCGCGTAAAGACAGGCAGAGTCCGCATAGGTGTGCGCGCCATTGATCGCGTAGATCGTCGTCGAGATGCCTCGTACACGGGCGCAGAATGCCGAGCATGAGGCATAACAATAACAACTCCGGTCGCCTCAACCGGGCGACCGGAGTTGTTGTAGTGCGATCGGACTATCAGTCCAGGTAGTCGCGCAGAACCTGCGAGCGTGATGGGTGGCGCAACTTGCTCATCGTCTTGGACTCGATCTGACGGATACGTTCGCGGGTAACCCCGTAGACCTGTCCGATCTCGTCAAGTGTGCGCGGCTGGCCATCGGTGAGACCGAAGCGGAGCCGAACGACCCCGGCCTCACGCTCGGACAACGTTTCGAGCACCGACTGCAGCTGATCCTGCAGCAAGGTGAACGAGACGGCGTCGACTGCGACGACGGCTTCGGAATCTTCGATGAAGTCACCGAGCTGGCTGTCGCCCTCATCGCCGATGGTCTGGTCGAGGGAAATCGGCTCACGCGCGTACTGCTGGATTTCCAGCACTTTTTCCGGCGTGATGTCCATTTCCTTGGCCAACTCTTCCGGCGTCGGCTCGCGACCGAGGTCCTGCAGCAGTTCGCGCTGGATGCGGCCGAGTTTGTTGATCACCTCGACCATGTGCACCGGGATACGGATGGTGCGGGCCTGATCAGCCATGGCGCGGGTGATGGCCTGACGGATCCACCAGGTGGCATAGGTGGAGAACTTGTAACCCTTGGTGTAGTCGAATTTCTCGACGGCGCGGATCAGGCCAAGATTGCCTTCTTGGATGAGGTCGAGGAATGCCATCCCGCGACCGGTGTAACGCTTGGCCAGCGACACCACCAACCGCAGGTTGGCCTCCAGAAGGTGATTCTTGGCGCGATTACCGTCACGGGCGACTTCGCTGTAGAGGCGACGTTGTGCCGGCGGCAACTTCTCGCCAGCCTCCATTATCCGCCGTAGGCGTTCGGCCGCGAACAGGCCAGCTTCGATCCGCTTGGCGAGTTGCACCTCTTCCTCGGCGTTGAGCAGTGCGACCTTGCCGATCTGCTTCAGGTACGCGCGCACCGAGTCTGCTGAGGCAGTCAGCTCGGCGTCTTTGCGGGCCTGGCGCAGCGCCTCGGACTCTTCCTCGTCCCAGACGAAGTCACCGGATGCCTTGTCGGCGGCCGTCGGCTCGTCGGATTCGGCTTCCTTGTCTTTATCTTTTGCCTTGTTCGCGCCCTTGGCAGGCTTGGCCGGCGTGGACTCCTCGGCGTCGTCGGCAAGATCTTCGGAAAGGTCGACATCGGTCAAGTCGGTATCCGGACCGTCCATGTCATCAATCGACGGTTCGTCGAGTTCGGTCGGGTCGACGCTATCGGAGCCATTGACGTCGCCGTCGGCGGCCGTGCTGGCGGCCTTCTTAGCTCCGGCCTTGCGGGCGGGTGCCTTTTTTGCGGCCGCTTTGCGGGCAGGCGCCTTTTTGGCGGCTGCCTTACGGGGAGCACGCTTGGCAGGTGCCTTGCGGGCGGTGGAATTGTCACCGGTCGATGACTCGGTGGCAGCCGAGTCGGCGGTGTCGGTTTCCGCCGATTGGGTCTTGGAGGCAGCCACGTACAACCTTTCGGACGAGCAGATGGGGAGTCGCGCCGGGGGTCGGTGGACCGCGCGGTGCGGGTGGGCTATTGGTGCGAAACGCACCGCTGACGAACATTGTAACGACACCTGAGAAAAGGTGAAGAAAAGCCCTGCTCGTGCCGTGTCGCGGGGCTCAACTCGGCTGTCTTAGGAGCCCGCCGACGCGCGATTCACACGCGTAGTCCGGCATCGACCGCCATCGCCGCGCCGACGATCCCGGCGGTGTTCAACAAAGTTGCCGGAACCACCGGGGTGTCGTTGGTTAGCAACGGAATCCATTTGTGTGACTTGCGGCTGATACCGCCGCCGGCGATGAACAGCGCGGGGGAGAACA
Organism: Gordonia sp. CPCC 205333; assembly: GCF_048537885.1. Lineage (NCBI taxonomy): Bacteria > Bacillati > Actinomycetota > Actinomycetes > Mycobacteriales > Gordoniaceae > Gordonia > Gordonia sp. CPCC 205333. The sequence continues at coordinate 400,867 of NZ_JBCLVI010000003.1, forward strand.
ACGCCTCGTAGGTTCGCAATACCTCAGACAGTTTTTCGGCCCACTTGTCATATGACCAGCCGTTGTCTTCCTTCACCTTCGACGACGCACGATGTTCGGCCTCTTTGCCGCGGACTTCGAGATGACCGAGTTCGGTGTTGGGCAGCAGCTGGCCGTGATAGAGGATTGCCGAGCCGATGCCGGTGCCGAGCGTCAGGAAGATGACCACGCCGTCGACCTCGTTGGACGCGTGACCGTAGCGGGACTCCGCCATACCGGCGGCATCGGCGTCATTGAGGACCGACAGTGCTCGGTCGCCCAGGTGACGGCCGAAGAGTTCGTAGACGTCGGTACCGATCCAGCCGTGGTCGATATTGGCCGCGGTACGCGCGACGCCCCCGGAAACCACCGCGGGCAATGTGATCCCAACCTGCCCGGGCCAGTCGAAATGGGCCACGACGTCGGCAACTCCCTGCGCGACCGCCTCGGGGGTCGCCGGCCGGGGGGTCAACACTTTGAAACGCTCGCCGATCAACTCGCCGGTGTCGAGATCTACGATCCCGCCCTTAATGCCGGATCCGCCGACGTCGATTCCGAAACTGCGTCGGGGCTCAGTTGTGTTGTCTGTCATGGCTTGTCGAGGCCTTTCGTTCACGGAACCGCACACTCACTGTGATCAGGCTAACGGTAAAACCGGAACGGTGAGCACAGCTCGGGATGACAAGCGGCCCTATCGCGATGACACACTGGATGCGTGACCGATTCCAGACAGCTCAGCACCGACGCAGACGATCTCGCACTCGTCGCCATTGAGCTTGCTCAGGCGGCCGCCGCGCATGTCCGCCGCCGACGACCCGAATTATTCGGCACCGCAACGGTTTACGAGTCGTCTGACGCGGCCAGTGGATCGGCTGCGGTGTCGACGAAGTCGACACCGACCGACCCGGTGACGCTTGCCGACACCGAAACCGAAACGCTAATCGCAGACCTGCTGACACAACATCGGCCGGGTGAAGAGATGCTCGGCGAGGAGGGCGGTGGGTCGCGCGAGATACCCAGCGGAGTGCGCTGGGTTGTCGATCCCATCGACGGCACGGTCAACTTCATGTACGGGATTCCGGCCTATGCGGTTTCGGTTGCCGCGCAGATCAACGGAGTCTCGGTGGCCGGCGCGGTCGTCGACGTCGCACGAGAGATCACCTATTCGGCGGCCTCGGGTGGCGGAGCGTATCGGCATAGCGGCGGTATCCGGGAGAGATTGCGGGTCAGCGGCATCGATGACGCGTCGCTGGCGCTCGTAGCCACCGGGTTCGCCTATGACCAGAACCGTCGCGCCGATCAGGCCCAGATCATCGCGGCGTTACTGCCCCGGATCCGAGATATCCGGCGCGTCGGCGCGGCAGCGCTTGATCTGTGCATGGTGGCGAGCGGCGCAGTCGACGCGCATATCGAACACGGACTGAGTCCGTGGGACTGGGCCGCGGGCGGCCTGATCGCCGCAGAGGCAGGCGCGGTGGTGACCCTGCCGCCAGCCAACTCGCGGGCGAGTGACGGTCACCCGACGATCGCGCTGAGTCCCGGTGTGGCGCAAGCGATGATGCGGGTTCTTGACGAGGTCGGCGCGCTCGTCGACCTGCCTGACCGATAGGTCAGCAGCTGGCCGAGTGAACGGCCTTGACGAGTGACGGGTCGACGCCGGTTTTGGGATCCTTGGGATCGGCCGAGCGCAATGCCTCGAGCGCGGCTTGCGCGTCCTGGCTCTGCTCGCGAGCTTTGTATTGTTCACCGAGGGCGACGTCGATGCTGGTTCCGGCGCGGCCGTCGTCGACGAGCTGGGCGCACGGAATCGCCAGCCATACCGCCGCCGCGCTGGCTTTGCCGGCCGGACCGAACCGAATCTGCGCTACGCAGTTGAGGTCCTGGTTGGGATAGAGCGGGTCGTCGCCGAACGCCGAATCCGGGGTCGGAGTGAATCCCTGGGCGATCAGATCGTCGGAGACTGTCCGGGCCGCGCCGCGAGCGGTCGACGCGTTGAGCACCCGCACCGAAAAAGTGGTGAGCGCGGCCGGCGCGACCGTCAGCATGTCGTCGCGGGAAGCCGCGGTGAGTTTGGGCGCGGCCGTCGATGCCGGAGCTGCCGCGGTGGTGGCCGGTGCCGGACCGGATGTACTCGGCGTGGCAACCGTTGGCTGATTGCAGTCGACCGCGACTGACTCGTCGTCGTTGCTGCCCAGTGCTACCGACCAGACGACTACACCGACCAGTGCGAGAGCGATGACCAGAATCAGCGCGGGTAGCACAGCGCGGCGGCGGAAGGGTCGTCCACGCCGGTCGGTTGCCCGACCGTGCGTAATGTTGCTCACCACGCGCTATGCCACCTTCGTTCGCGTTCTGCCACCGGGCGTCACTAGCTGGCCGGCGGGGGGTTGGTCGATATCCTCGACCACTCTAAAGGGTCCAGTGTCGGTGCGGCCGTCAGTCCCGCCCGTGTCGGGTGGGTGGAAACCTGACACGGCACACACCGTCGGCAATGTTGACCGACTGTCCACAGTGGGCTATATTGTGGCGCGCCCGGTCCAGGAGAAACGGCCCAGCAAGACTTCCATTCTGTGATAAACATCACCGCAATGGCCCGGATTGGCGGCAACAAATGCAGGGGCAGTGGCGTTGTAACACCGACCGGTGTACAAAACATCTCGTTCATCGGTCAGGCACAACGGCACCCGGCCACGAGTTGGAATGTGGCGTTGAACACGCGGCGACAGGCTGCGTGATGACAATGAATTAAGGCGGGAAAATGGCTACTGACTACGACGCTCCGCGTCGCACCGAATCCGAGGAGATCGGTGAGGATTCGCTGGAGGAATTGAAGGCCCGCCGCAGTGAAGCGCAGTCGGCGTCGGTCGACGTCGATGAGGCTGACACCGCGGAGTCCTTCGAACTGCCCGGTGCCGATCTATCCGGGGAAGAATTGTCGGTTCGGGTCGTGCCGAAGCAGGCCGACGAATTCACTTGTACGAGTTGTTTTCTCGTATACCACCGCAGCCGCCTCGATCATGAGAACGGCAGCGAGATGATCTGCGTCGACTGCGCCTGATCGGCGCGGTCGATAGGGGGAGGCGGCAGACTGGCGGCTCGCCGCCGGTTATTGCCGCGCTAGTCTTCCGTCGCTGCGGCTGCGCTCTCGACCTGCTTGGTCAGGGTGGTCTCGGTGGATCGGATCGCTTGTCCCACAACGGGTTCAACAATCGCAGCCAGGGCGCGACCGGCCAGCCCGCCGGGTAAGTTGTAGGTGAATTCGACGTCGACGGCGGTGCCGCCGCCCTCGGCGTCGGCGAAGCGCCACGTGGTTGCCGCGCTGATACCGTCGACAGATTCCAGCTTTATCAATTCGTTCTCCACCCACTCGGTGGTCTTCAAGGTGCTATGCAGCGATTTCGGCCCGATTTTCATCACCGCGTCAAAGGTCGAATCGAGTCCCTCGGTCTGATCGGTCAGCGGAGTGAACTTGGTGACGCCGAACATCCATGTCGGGACTGACTTGTAGTTGTTGACGTGCGCGAACGCGAGTTCACGCGGTGCGCTAGCGACTACCTGACGGCTGATGACGGTCATGTTGGACTCCTTGACTGTCGCTGACTACGCGACGGGGCGAACTTTGTGGCCAAGAATGCCAGATCCACTGTGGCGTGCGACATTGGGTGTTGCGAAGGGGTCAGTCCTGTTCGGTCTGCTTCGGTGCTGGCCGATGTCGGGCATCAACCAGATCCAGAGCGGCCAGAACCTGTTCGGGATGTCGGGTGGACACCAGCCAGTAGGGCGTTGGATCGTCGGGGTCGTCGAGCACGAGCAACACCATCGACTTCACCCACGCGCGGTGCATGAGATATGCGGCGGGGTCCAACTGGCGCCCGAGTGCCGCACTTTTGGCGGACGGCGGAACCGATGCCGCACGATCGATGACCGAGCGAGGAAGTGTCGCCTTGTCGGCGATCAATTCACCGTCAGCGGTGACGCGGATTCGTATCCGTCCCATCGACCACAACAGCCAGGCGATAAGTAGCGCCACGATGACGTACCCGGCGATACTCCACAACGAGCCGTGTGCGGCCAACGAAATCTCATAGCCGAGGACGCCGGTGACGACGGCTCCGGCGAGCCACCACCATGCGGGCACGTAGAGACGTTCGGAATAGACGTTGGCCGGCGACGGGTTGGTGGCCGCGTCGGACGGCGTTCGCGGGGATGACACTCGACCCAGCGTAGTCTGCGGGTGTGTCTAGCGAAATTTCACCGCAGTTGACTGCTCAGCCCCTTCGCGTCAAACGGCTTGATCGTGATCTTCCGTTGCCGGTGCGCGCGCATCCCGGCGATGCCGGTGTCGATTTGTTTTCGACCACGGATCTCGAATTGGCCCCTGGCCGACGGCAATTGGTGGGTACGGGTATCGCGATCGCGCTGCCGGTCGGCACGGTCGGTCTCATCCACCCGCGGTCCGGGCTGGCGGCGCGAGCGGGTTTGTCCATTGTCAACACGCCGGGAACCGTAGACGCGGGTTATCGAGGCGAAATTAAGGTTTGCTTGATTAATCTCGACCCCGACGAGTCCATCGTCATCGCGCGCGGCGACCGTATCGCACAATTGATCGTCCAGCGCGTGGAACTACCGGACCTCGTCGAGACAGACGAACTTGACGAGACCAGTCGCGGTGCGGGCGGCTATGGCTCCAGCGGAGGGCACGCGCGCCTGCATGAGGGCGCCGTTTCTCCAGGCGCCTAGAACAAGGAGGCAACAGCACAGATGGCAGCAACCGGCAGGACGGCTGATCAGCCGCAGACTCATTCGCTTGGCGATGCCGCGGGGCCCTATGACATCGAGTCGCTGACCAACAGTGACGAAGATCTTGCCCAGTCGCACCTCGACTTGGGTTCGGTGCTGGTCCCAGTGGTCGAAGGGGGGCAGGTCAGCGTCGAAATGACGATCGACCATCAGCCAGAGGCCGTCTACCTCATCACGCCGATCGGCCGCATTACCGTCGCCGCTTACGCGGCGCCGAAATCGCCGGGACAGTGGCGTGAGGTTGTTCGCGAACTCGCTGAGTCGATTCGCGCGGAAGGTGCGGCGACTCGGGTCGAGGATGGTCATTGGGGCCGCGAAATCGTTGCCGAGGTGCCCGGCGAAGTCCACCGCTTCCTCGGCGTCGATGGCCCGCGGTGGATGTTGCGATGTATAGCGAGTGGTCCGGCCGAACACGACGAACACCTGGCCCAGCTATCTCGTGCTGTGTTAGCCGAGACGGTCGTGCGACGTGGCTCGGACCCGTTCCCGCCGCGCGAACCGCTGCCGGTGGTATTGCCGCAGATCCTGGCGGACCAGGTCGCCTCAGCACAGCAAGAAATGGCCAGCGGCGGGGCATTTGCTCCCGATAACCTGCCGCCCGGCGTCGACGTGGATGACCTGTCGCCCCAGGGCGACGTGCCGTCCTATGTCGTCGACGAACAGGCTGTTGATGCCGTCGACGCTCCCGACGACGCGACAGCGCCACCGACATCCGGTTCGGCCCTGCAGCAACTGCGCCAGCGGAAACCTTAGGTCGTCAGTTCCAGCCATCCGTGCGCGCAACTGACGCCAAGTAATGACGCATCGGTGCCCCACGCGGTCAATGTCAGCTCGTGAACGGTCGCGCGCGGTGCGGCCAATGCCCAGTTGCGACCGACGTCGATCGGATGAATGAGATCGTCGGTGGCGACGGTGATCGCAAGCGGCAGGTCGAGGTCGGCCAGTTCGGCTTGCGTAGGGCCGACGAATGATGCTGCGGCGTCGAGTTGATTGATCAGATCGGGGTAGAGCCGTCGCCAGGAACGGTTCAACTCGTCGGCCAACCAGCTGGGGCTACCGGCGGTCATCGTGTCAATGGTGACCTCCAGTCCGTCCCGGCGCAGCGCGGCAGCTGTCGCCGACGCCGACGCCGCGGCGACGCTATCGCCTGGCGAGCCGGTCCACGGTGGTAGTGCGGCCAAGACTCCGGCGCAGGTCGGGGCATTGCGCAGCGCCCATGACGTCGCAATACTCGCGCCGATGGACACACCACCGACCAGGATTCTGCGGTGAGTGTTGGCAGCGACGTCGAGTGCATCGAAATAGCCGGTGACGAGATTCGCGGTGGGTTCCAGGGCGATCAATTCGATGCCGAGCATCGCCGCGGCGCGCCCGAAGGCGCGTTCGACATAGTCAGCGTCGGAGCCGGTGCCGGGCATTGCGACCAGGGCTCCGACGGGCGGGGAGGCAGCCATGTCATCAGATGATGCCCCGCCCGGTGGAGCGGTCGCGCGGCGAGGTCTACAGTGGCCGTTAGGAGTGCCGGTAAGCCCATCGCGTACTCAACGAACAACGAACTGATCGCCCCGGGAGGGTGGGATGGCTGCAACTGGTTATCTGAAGCGTTTGACGCGGAAACTGGTCGAGGATCTCGACACCGCGGACGCTGAAGAGATCGCCTCTCAGTCGCGTGCGCGCGGTGCGCAATGCGCGTCGGAGTGTTCGCGCGGCGAAGAGGTGAATATTCACGGCGAGTTGCGTTCGGTACAGACCTGCTCGAAGGCCGCGCATACCGGCGTCAAGGCCGAATTCTTCGACGGCACCGACACAGTATTGCTGAAGTGGTTGGGGCGCAACAGAATTCCGGGGATCGAGCCCGGCCGTAAGTTGACTGTCCGGGGGCGGTTGGCGCAGCAAGACGGTGAAAAGGTCATCTACAACCCGTACTACGAGCTCGACGGTGCCGACGAGTAACGAACCGGGCGCCACCGAACACGAGACCGACCGGGTTCAGTTCGTCGACGATTCCGTACGCCCGGTCGACGACGCCGAGCCCGCGCGAGAGACGGCCACCCTGCTCGAGCAGATGGGCGGTGTCTCCGGCCTGATCTACTCCACGTTGCCGATCGTCGTATTCGTTCCCGCCAACATGATCTTCAATCTGACCGGTGCGATCATCGCGGCGCTGGCATGCGCGATGGTGATTTTCGTCATCCGGTTGGTCCGCCGAGAGCAGTTGAGTCCCGCGATTTCCGGTCTTTTCGGTGTGGCGATCTGCGCGTATATCGCGCATCGGACCGGCAGCGCGAAAGGCTACTTCCTATTCGGCATCTGGGTCACGCTCGTATACGCGGGAATCTTCGTCCTATCGATCCTGGTTCGCTGGCCGCTGGTCGGTGTCGCCTGGAATGCCATCAACGGGAACGGTCACAGCTGGCGTAAACATCGCCCGACCCTAGTGGCTTACGACATTGCAACCGCGTTGTGGGCCTTGGTCTTCGGTGCGCGCTATCTGGTGCAGTCCTCGCTCTACGACAGCAGTCACACCGGTTGGCTGGCGGTCGCGCGGATCGGCATGGGCTGGCCGCTCACCGCTGCCGCAGTACTGGGCACCGTACTTTTGGTCCGCCGCGCCGAACGAGACGAACGTGAACTCGTCGACGTTGAGTCGAATTCCGAATCGGAGCCCAACGCCGAGTCTGGGCCCGACGTTAAGGCGGGCCCCTAGAGGGTTTGACGCTAGCTGGCTTTGACGCTAGCCCAGTTCCATCGCGGTATGCAGTTCAGCCTCAGCTTCGACAGGTGCGATGAAGACAAGTTCATCGCCACCTTCGATGGGGTCATCGCTCTGTGGCACGATGACCCGTCCACCACGCAGGATGGTGACCAACGCGGCGTCGCGGGGCAGTTTCAACTTCCCGACCGGACGGCCGGCCAACGGGGTGTTGTCGGGCAGGGTCAGTTCGACGAGATTCGCCTGGCCCTGACGGAATGTCATGAGCCGCACCAGATCTCCGACTGAGACCGCCTCTTCGACGAGCGATGCGAGGATCCGCGGTGTCGATACGGCGACGTCGACGCCCCACTCCTCACCGAAGAGCCATTCGTTGCGCGGATCGTTGACGCGCGCGACGACACGATTGACCGCGAATTCGGTTTTGGCGAGCAAACTGATTACCAGATTGGCTTTGTCGTCGCCCGTCGCGGCAATCATGACGTCGTAACTCTGCAGGTCGGCCTGTTCCAGATTGGTCAACTCACATGCGTCGCCGAGCAGCCACCGCGCGCCTTCGACGGATTTCTCGTCGATATGGTCGCGATCGCGTTCGATCAAGGTGATTTCGTGAGAGTTGACTAGCAATTCGCGGGCGATCGAACGCCCAACGGCTCCTGCTCCGGCGATGGCGACTTTCATCGACTTCCCACCCGTTCTTTCGTCATTCGGTCGCTGGGCGTTGGACCGGTTGTCATTCGGCGATCTCCCGCGGGGCAGCGGCGAGGGCGCGTGCGTTGGCCACATTGTCGGTCAACACGGCGGCGAAGATGAGGTCGTCCTGCTGCAGGACGGTCTTGACATCGGGCAGGATGGTCCGACCGACCCGCTCGAGGAATGAGACGCGAGCTCCGGTCAACTCCTGGAATTTGCCGACCGTGGTGCCGATCCAGGACTCGTGGATATCGAGTCGGATGATGACGAGCGCACCGGACGGATCTCGCCACTCGGCGGTCGTCGACGTTTCGCCGAGTTCGGATACAAAGCGCTCGGTGGTCCACGGAACCGTCGCGACAGTCGAAATGCCAAGGCGCTCATAGACTTCCGCGCGCCGGGCATCGTAGATGCGAGCGACGACGCGTTCGACGCCGAAGGTTTCGCGGGCGACCCGTGCGGAGATGATATTGGAATTGTCACCAGAGGACACCGCGGCGAACGCGTCTGCCGACTCGATCCCCGCGCGCACGAGGACGTCGCGGTCAAAGCCGACGCCACGCACCTTGGTTCCAGTGAAATGGGGGCTTAGCCGGGCGAATGAGACTTCGTCCCGGTCGATTATCGCCACCGAATGTCCACGCTTTTGCATTGCCATGGCCAGCGACGAACCGACGCGGCCGCACCCCATGATGACTACCTGCACGCCATGACCGTACCCGATCGATGCCGCCGGCAGTCGGGATGTCTGCGACGACGTCCGGCGTGCCGGATCTGGGTGATTGATGCTGACCAATGTCGGCTATCGATCGGGGTGGCGATGGCGGTGCGGCAGCCCAGGCCCTAGTGTTTGCTGAGTGTCCACACTCTCCACGGTGTCGGTAGCGACCAAACGGCTGCTGCTCGGACGTCCGTTCCGCAGTGACAAACTCGGTCATACGTTGCTGCCCAAGCGCATCGCGCTGCCGGTCTTCGCGTCCGATGCGATGTCGTCGGTTGCTTATGCTCCGCAGGAAATCTTCTTGGTGCTGTCGGTCGCCGGACTGTCCGCCTTCGTCTACGCGCCGTGGGTCGCGGTCGCCGTCGCGCTCGTCATGGTTGTCGTCGTCGCGAGTTATCGCCAGAACGTTCACGCCTATCCATCGGGCGGCGGTGACTATGAGGTGGCGACGGTCAACCTTGGCCCCAACGCCGGTCTCACTGTCGGCAGCGCGCTACTGGTCGACTATGTCCTGACGGTCGCCGTCTCGATCTCGTCAGCGATGGAGAATATTGGCTCGGCGTCATCGCTGGTGCATGACAACAAGGTGTTCTTCTCGGTGCTCGCGATCGCACTGATCGCGGCAGTGAACCTGCGCGGTATCAAGGAATCCGGTGCCCTGCTCGCCATCCCCACCTACCTGTTCATCGTGAGTGTGGCGGCAATGCTGGTCTGGGGTGCCATCGATATCGTGTTCGGGGAACCGATCCGCGCGGAGAGCGCGGGCTTTGAGTTGCGTGCCGAAGACAGTCACCTCGTCGGATTGGCATTCGTCTTCCTGCTCGCGAGATCATTCTCGTCGGGCTGTGCCGCGCTCACCGGAGTGGAAGCCATCAGCAACGGCGTGCCAGCCTTCCGTAAACCCAAGTCGCGTAACGCGGCGACGACGCTGCTGTTGCTTGGCAGCTTCTCCATCGTCCTACTACTGGGACTGGTCCTGATGGCGCAGGAAGCCGGCGTCAAATACGTCGCCGATCCGGCGAAGGATTTGATCGGAGCGCCTGACGGGTATCAGCAGAAGTCGATGATCGCGCAGTTGGCCCATGCCATCTTCGGCGGATTCTCGCCTGCGTTCTATGTAGTTGCCGTTGCTACCGCGCTGATCCTGATGCTCGCGGCCAATACCGCCTTCAACGGATTCCCCGTCTTGGGTTCGGTTCTGGCGCAGGACCGATACCTGCCTCGCCAGATGCATACGCGCGGCGATCGGCTGGCATTCTCCAACGGCATCGTATTTCTGGCAGTCGCCGCGATCATCTTTGTCGTGGCGTTCGGTGCGGAGGTCACTGCGCTGATCCAGCTGTACATCGTCGGGGTATTCGTTTCCTTCACCCTTAGTCAGACCGGCATGGTCCGGCATTGGACGCGACACCTGCGGACCGAAACCGATCCACGGGCGCGTAAGCGGATGTACCGATCCCGGATCATCAACGCGATCGGTTTGGTGATGACCGCGACGGTGCTGGTGATTGTGCTGATCACCAAATTCGCGGCGGGGGCGTGGATCGCGATAGTCGCGATGGTGATCTTGTTCGCCATCATGAAGCTGATCCATCACCACTACGCGACGGTGCAGGTCGAATTGGATTCGGCGGAAGACGACGAGGTGTTGCCCAGCCGCACACATTCCATCGTGCTGGTGTCCACGCTTCATCTGGCAACCAAGCGGGCCATTCGATACGCACGCGCGACGCGACCGGACACCTTGGAAGCGATCACCGTCAATGTCGATGACCGCGATACCCGAAAGTTGGTGTCGCAGTGGGAGGCCAGCGATATCACCGTGCCGCTCAAGGTGATCGCGTCGCCCTATCGAGAGATCACGCGGCCGGTTATCGACTATGTCCGGCGCGTTCGTCGGGAGTCGCCGCGCGACGTCATCACCGTATTCATTCCGGAGTACGTGGTCGGGCACTGGTGGGAGCAGATTCTGCACAACCAGTCGGCGCTACGCCTCAAGGGGCGATTGCTCTTTGAGCCCGGAGTGATGGTGACGTCGGTTCCATGGCAGTTGACATCATCGGATCGCCGTAAAAACCACGACGCCGTGTACACCGCGCCGGGCGATGTGCGCCGTGCGCTCGGCGACATCTCCGATCACCGGTGAGCACTGCGGATGCGTCGCGCGGCGCATGGTCGGGACGAGAAGTGGAACTTGCGTTGGATCGATTGGCCCATGGTGGTGCGGGGGTCGGGCGAGTGGACGGCCGTGTCGTCTTCGTCCGGGGCGGATTGCCTGGCGAGCGTGTGCGCGCCGTCGTCGTCGACGACCGCAAGGCCGCGTTCTGTCACGCGGAAGTAGTCGAAATTCTCGAAGCGAGTCGCCATCGCATCGACCCGGCATGTCCGGCGGCAGCGGCCGGTGCGGGTTGCTGTGACCTGTCGTTTGCGACCCTCGAGCACGTCCGGGAGTTGAAGGCACAAGTACTGGGTGACACGCTGGCTCGGGTGGGCCGATTGCCCGACGTCGACGTGCGGGTGCGACCGTTGATCGACCCCGACGACGGTTCGCAGTGGCGGGTCCGCGCGCGGTTGAGCGTCGACGGCCAGGGGCACCCGGGTTTCCATCGGCACCACGACGCTCAGATTGTCACCGAGCCGTGTATCGCGCTGCATCGCGAGATGCATTCGACCGTGCACGACTACCGGTATCAGCCAGGCAGCGAAGTCGTCGTCGTACGCGATGGCCGCGAGCAGGTACACGTCGTCGAGCTGGCCGAGGATTCGCCACCGTCGGCGCAACGTCGGACGCCCGGCCGCGCGCAAGCGCAGCGACATCGGGCCAGGGCGCAGCGTCGAAGTACACACTTGATCGCGGGATCGTCGACGGCGTTGTTCTCGGTCGGTTCGCGCGAGTGGGAGATATCGTCGACCGGATTCTGGCAGGCACATCGTAGGGCTCCGCAGGTCTACTCAGACACTGTTGTTGAGCTGGTCCGAGCGCATCACGGGTTGGCCGACGGTGCGACGGTGTGGGATCTGTACGGCGGTGTCGGCGTGTTCACCGCTGGCCTGCTCGATGCCGCTGCGTCGAGCGGTGTCGAGTTGGGACAGGCGCACGTGGTTGATACCGATGCTGCCGCATTGCAGGCCGCGTCGGCCACGTTGGGTGACTCGCGGGCCAGCGTTCACCGCGGCGCGACATTGGCCGTGGCGGGGACTTTGCCAGCGCCGGATGTCGTCGTGCTTGACCCTCCGCGCAGCGGCGCCGGACGTGATGTGATCGAAGCGGTGGCGGCCGCCGATCCGAGTGTCATCGTCCACATCGGGTGCGATGTCGCCGCGTTCGCACGGGATGTGGGACTGTTCGCCGACCGTGGGTACCGAGCGGTAGAGATTCGCGGCTTCGATGCCTTTCCGCGGACGCATCACGTCGAGGCGATCGCCGCGCTGGTGCCAGTGTCTGGTTGATCACCTTCCCGGGCCTCGAGCGACAGATGCACCAGACCGGGAAGGGTAAGTCCGTAGACTAACCACAAACTAAGGCGACGCCGCCAAGACTGCGTCGTAGCGACGAGTGGGACCGCCGACCTGGGATGGGTAGCCGGGCGGGGACCGATGAGGAGGATAGGCAATGAGTGTGCTGGACACGGTCAGCTCACCGGCCGATCTGGCTGGACTGGACCAGCAGCAGATGACCGAACTGGCACGCGAGATCAGGGAATTCCTTATCGACAAGGTGGCCGCCAGCGGCGGTCACTTGGGACCCAATCTCGGCGTTGTAGAACTGACTCTCGCCATTCATCGCGTATTCGATTCACCTCATGATCCAGTGGTCTTTGACACCGGTCATCAGTGTTATGTGCACAAGATCGTCACTGGGCGCCGGGACGGTTTCGATCAACTGCGCCAGCGCGGTGGGCTGACCGGATACCAGGAACGCGCCGAGAGTCCGCACGACTGGGTCGAGTCCTCTCACGCCTCGGCGGCACTGTCGTATGCCGATGGCCTCTCCAAGGCCTTCGAACTGCGCGACGAGGATCGGACGGTGGTCGCCGTCGTGGGCGATGGTGCCCTTACCGGCGGAATGTGCTGGGAAGCATTGAACAATATCGCGGGCGCGCGGCGACCCGTGGTCATCATCGTCAACGACAACGGTCGGTCGTATGCGCCGACCATCGGCGGGCTCGCCCAGCATCTGTCTGGTCTGCGACTGCAGCCTGGCTACGAGAAGTTCCTCGACGATAGTCGTCGGGCGCTCAAACAGGTGCCGATCGTCGGTCCGCCGACCTACGCGGTGCTGCACGGGATGAAGAGTGGATTGAAGGATCTTCTCGCGCCGCAGGCGATGTTCACCGACCTCGGCCTGAAGTACGTCGGCCCGGTCGACGGCCACGACGAGGAGGCTCTCGAGGCGGCGCTGCGTTCGGCGAAGTCGTTCGGCCGGCCGGTGATCGTGCACGTGGTGACCCGCAAGGGGATGGGGTATGCGCACGCCGAGAATCACGAAGCTGACCAGATGCACGGCATCGGGGTGATCGATCCCGCGACCGGTCGATCGAAATCGGTTGCGGCACAGGACTGGACTTCAGTCTTCTCCAGTGCGCTGGTCGAAGCGGGTGGTCGGCGCGACGACGTCGTCGCGATCACCGCGGCGATGGCCGGACCGACGGGACTGGCACCATTCGGCGAGCGTTTCCCGGATCGACTCTTTGATGTGGGCATCGCCGAACAGCACGCGATGACGTCGGCGGCCGGCTTAGCGCTCGGTGGTATGCATCCAGTGGTGGCGATCTATTCGACATTCCTCAATCGGGCATTCGACCAGATGCTGATGGATGTCGCGCTGCTGAAGTTGCCGGTAACCATAGTGTTGGATCGGTCCGGTGTCACCGGCCCCGACGGGCCGAGTCACCACGGGATGTGGGACCTGTCGCTGATGTCGATCGTTCCGGGGATGCGGGTGGCCGCGCCCCGTGACGCGGTGCGCTTGCGCGAGGAATTGGACGAAGCGCTCGCCGCCGACGATGGTCCGACCGCGTTGCGATTCTCCAAAGGCGCTGTGCCGGAGGATATTCGGGCGACACGGCGACTCGACGACGGAGTAGATGTGTTGCATCAGGCGCGCGCCGTCGGTGGCGCGCTATCCGGTGATGTGTTGATCGTCGGCGTCGGAGCGTTCTGCGGATTGGCTGTTGACACGGCCGAACGGTTGGCGCAGCAGGGGATTGAGGCGACCGTTGTGGACCCTCGGTGGGTTCTGCCGGTACCGGAGTCGCTTGCCGATCTCGCACGCAATCATCGGTTAGTCGTCACCGTTGAAGATGGCTTGGTTGACGGTGGTGTGGGCTCGGCAATCAGTGACTTGCTGTCAAGCAGTGGTGTTCATATCCCAGTGGTGCGCCGCGGGGTCGACAAGCGCTTCATTGAGCACGCCTCGCGCGGCGAGATTCTGGCCGACCTCGGGTTGACCGCGCAGGATCTTTCGCGTGCGATCACCGCGACGGTGTCGAGTATGTCGCCCGCCGCGCAGGTGAGTATCGATGAGCCTGCCGGCCGCTAGGCGGCAACTCGTTGTTGACCGAGTGTCTGTCAGCTGTCCGGCCGATGTCTCGCCCGAGCCTGACGGTGTTTACTGGCGATTGTGAACTCCGGCCTCAAATCGCGAATGCGTCGTCGTAAGCCGATCTACGTGGAGTCGCTGATCCGCACCTCAATGGACGCACTGTGGGATGCCACGCAGGATCCGAAGCGGCATAGTCGCTGGGATCTGCGCTTCGGCGAGATCGAATATTTGGCGAAGGTCGACGGAGAGCCCCAGCAATTCCGTTATGCGACAACCGTAATACCTGGATTCACGGTCGCGGGCACCGGCGAAACTCTGGGCGATCGCGATCGCCCAGATGGCACCCGTTGGTCCGGATTGAAGTTCTGGGCCGACGACCCTCGATCAATAATTAAGTCCGGAGCAGGCTACTGGCGATATGTCCCGACCGACGGCGGGATACGATTCCTCACCCGCTACGACTATCGCCCGCGATGGGGACCGATAGGTGAATGGCTCGACAAGGTTGCGTTCCGGCCGTTGTTCGGCTGGGGTACCGCCTGGAGTTTCGATCGTCTTCGTCTCTGGCTGGAAGAAGGTATACCGCCAGCGACATCACGCAATACCGCGCTAGCCCACGCGACTGCGACCGGTTCATTGGCGGCCATCTGGATGTATCAGGGACTGATTCCCAAGCTGATCTTCGCCGACGAGGACGAGCGGATCTTCTGGTTGCGGCGGGGGTACTCGAACCGCGCGGCGGCGGCTGTGGTCCGCGTGATCGGAGTAGGTGAGCTGGCGTTCGGCGGAGCGGTCGCTGGCTGGTCAGACCGCAAGTGGCCGTTCGTGATCACTGCCGCGTCGATGCCGCTGCTGGCCGCCGGAGCCTTCGGTACTGAGCGGAAACTGTTCGCTCGCGCGTTCAACCCAGCGACCCTCAATATCGCTTCGGCAGGACTAGCACTCGTCGCGTTGGCAACTCACGAGGGTCGCCCTTCGGGGCGAACGCCGCTGCGCGATATGCCAGACCGGCAACCCGACGTCGGCGACCTGCCATGACGTCGATCTTCCGGGACGCACTCGGCGATGAATTCGAGCGACTCCATCCAAAGATGCAGTGGCGCTTCGGCTTTTCTTCGGTGGACGGTGTGGCCCATATCGGCCACGGCACAATGGCGCAAGTGTGGCGGGGACCGTTGTGGACGTTGCCGTTCCTGTTACTCGGTTCGACGCGGCGCGTGCTGTTTCCCGGCCGTGGCACCGATATCCCGTTCACCATCGAAAATTATGCGTACGTCGACTCTTTCGGCCGCGAAACCGTGACCTTCGCCAGACGCTTCAGGATGCGGCGACGGATACGTGCCTTCGACGCAACGATGATCATGAGTGCCCAACGCGGCCGCGTCGTGGATTACCTCGGCACCCACCAACATCTGGCCGTAGATCTGGACATCACGGTTGACGACCGGGGTGGAATAACGCTGAACAGCGGTGACCAACGCTTCTACGAGGGAGTGATCGGATTTCGCTTTCCGATGTTGTTCTCGGGAGTCGCGGAGGTTAGCGAGTGGTGGGAGGAAGCGGATCAGAAGTTTCACATCGATGTCGCTGTCCGAAACCGGCGGTTCGGCAAGCTATTCGGTTACCGAGGGACATTCTCAGTGACTGAGCGTCCCTGCTCCGCCGAGGAGATCCCAATCGACGTTCGCCCGATCCGCGAAGAACGCCGTGAATAGTCGTTGAATACTTCGACTCACCGTGCTTCAATCGGCGGCGTTTGCGCATGCCGGCCAGTACGCTGCCCGTGGGTGGGGAACGTCATTTCAGCGAAGGAGAATCATGGCTGTATCGGTAAATCTGGCCAAGGCGCTCGATAAGGCCTATGAAGACAAGGATCTGTCAGAGATCCTTGACGCACCCCCGTCGGCACTCGCGGGTCTCACCGAGAAGCACGACGAGGCGCTGAAAGAATCCTTGAATATCAAGACAATTCGAGATCTCGGCACCAACAAGTACTTCGCGGTCGCCGGCGTTTTGGCCGCTTTGGAAGGCAAGACGGGCTAGAACTGAAGGCCCCCAATGACATTCGGTCCCTCGCATCGTGCGGGGGACCGAAGTCGTTGATCAGCCCGCGGTCTCCCGAAGTTTCACTGCGATGGTTTCGGCGGTCAACTCACGCTGCCACGGGCGGGCGTCACCGATCGTCAATGCCGCATCGACGGCATCGGTCGTGATATCTCCGGCGACGCCGGTCCAGCAGATCTGCCGAACAAGTTCGGGGGCAAGAAGATTCTCGACGGGCAGGTTGTGTTCCTGAGCCAGATCCTTGATAGCGGGGCGTATCACCGCGGCGCGCGCGGCAGCCGGCGGATTGCGCTGATCCCAACGATTCACCGCGGGCAATCCGACCTGCGCTGTCTTCTTCGGCGGCAGTTCGGCATCGGGTAGTTCCCGGGCCCGATTGATCGCCGACCACCAGAGGCTGGCTTGCCGCTTTTGTCGTGGCCCCCCGAAAACCGGGAGTCCGGTCAGCTCCGACATCGACTTCGGATTTGCGGTCGCGGCGGTGACGATTGCCGAATCGGGTAGGATCCGCCCCGGCGCGATATCCCGGCGTGCCGCCATTTCCTCACGGGCCGACCATAATTCACGCACAACCGCGAGGCCACGTTGAGTCTTGATGGAGTGAATATTCGACGTCCGACGCCATCTGTCGGTACGTGGTGGCGATGGCGGTCGACTGAGAATGTACGCGAATTCCTGTGCGGCCCACTCAGATTTGCCGGTCGCCGCCAACTCGTCGGCGATAGCATCGCGCAACTCGACCAGCACCTCGACGTCGAGCGCGGCGTAATTAAGCCAATCGGCGGGTAGTGGTCGTCGCGACCAATCCGCCGCGCCATGTCCCTTCGCCAGCCCCAGCCCGAGGAAGTGAGCAATCATGGCGGCGAGATTCACCCGCGGCAGTCCCAGTAGCCGTCCGGCCAATTCGGTGTCGTACAAGGTGGCGCAGTGGAAGTCGAGTTCGCGAAGACAGGGCAGGTCCTGATCGGCGGCATGCAGAATCCACTCCGGACCATCGAGGGCGTCGATAATCGGTCCCAATGCCTCGGGATGCTCGATCGGATCGATAAGAAAGCTGCCAGATCCCGTGCGTCGCAACTGAATTAGATAGGCACGCGCCGAATACTTGTATCCCGATGCCCGCTCGGTATCCACCGCGATCGGACCGCTGCCGGCAGCCAATTTGGTTGCGGCATCGGCGAAGTCGCCGGGCTGCAGTAGCACCGGCGGCACTCCGTCGCGAGGTTCGGGTAACGGGGTTGGCGCAGGTGCCTCGGCATCGACCGAATTTCCGTCGGCGGTGTCCCCGTCAGCATTGTCGAGTTCTGAGGTCGCCATCGGTTAGAACGACTTGAGTTCGGTGATTCCCAACGGCGGCAGGCCGGCAGCCGAGGAGAGCGCTTCGCTGAACGCCTCCAGATGCGATGCGATGTCGGCACGCGTCGCGGTCCAGGACGCGCGCAGCTCTAGTTGGTGGGCGCGCGGAGGGCCGGCGATGTCGCCGAAGCGTACCGATGTGGTTGAGGTGACCGTGCCGCCGAGGGCGGTGACCTCAGTTGAGTCGGAGTCTTCGCCGACGTCGAGTGCGTCGGTCAACCAACTCCACGCTACTTCCGGAAGCAGCGGATCCATGGCGAGTGCCGCTTCGACTTCGGCCTGAATGTAGGCGACCAACCGGATGCTGCCGTTCCATGCTTCTTGACCATCGGGGTCGTATAGCAGGATCAGGCGGCCGAAGGCGCTGCCCTGCGAATCTGTCGGGACAGAGTCGAGATCAGCGTCCTCGGCTAGCTGGCGCACCTCGGCCCCGACGGCGTAGCTATACGGAGCCAGTCGTTGTGGCGGACGGATCGCACCGACTTCGATTTCCGGGCGCACTCGAGCCGCGTGCAGCGATTCGACGGCCGCGCGAAACTCCGTGGGCTCGGTCGCAGCGCCGCGAGGCGCACCAGAAGTGGTCACCTGCCAAAAATAGGACTCGCGCCGCGCTCGGCGGTGGAGGCGCGCCGTTGTACCAGTTGCCTCGGCGAAATATGGGGTTTCGCGACGGTCGTGGCACAGTAATGGTCGTGGCTCCAGCTAATACGTCATCGAAACCCTTGATCGCCGCGGCAACCGGGGGATCGCCGCGTCGCCGTCCAGTGTGGTTCATGCGCCAGGCCGGACGCTCGCTGCCCGAATACCGGGCGATCCGTGCCGACCGCGGGATGCTCGAATCCTGCTTCGACGCCGCGCTCGTCTGCGAAATCACGATGCAACCGGTCCGGCGCCACGACGTCGATGCCGCCATATTGTTCTCCGATATCGTCGTGCCGCTGAAGGCAGCCGGCATCGACCTCGACATCGTCGCGGGCACCGGCCCGGTCGTCGCACACCCGGTGCGCAGCGCGGACGACGTCGCGGCGCTGCCACGACTCGACGCCGCCGCGGTTGGCTCGGTCTCCCAAGCCGTCGGGCTGATCCTCGACGAATTGACCGATGCGCAGGCCCTGATCGGGTTCGCAGGTGCACCGTTCACGCTGGCCTCGTATTTGATCGAAGGCGGTCCGAGTCGTACCTACGAGAACACCAAGGCCATGATGCACGGGCGCAGCGAGTTGTGGCACCAGCTGATGGCTCAACTCGCTGACATCACGATCGAATTCCTTCGCGTCCAACTCGACGCCGGGGTCCACGCGATACAACTGTTCGATTCGTGGGCCGGCACACTGTCGGTGGCCGACTACCAGACCTACGTCGCGCCGCACAGCGCGCGGGTGCTTGCCGAGGTCGCCGAGTACAACGTGCCCCGGATCCACTTCGGCGTCGGAACCGGCGAATTGCTCGCACCGATGGCCAACGTGGGCGCCGACGTAATCGGGGTCGACTGGCGGGTGCCGCTCGACGAGGCGGCCCGTCGTGTCGGTCCGGGTAAAGCGGTACAGGGCAACCTCGATCCGACGTTGTTGTTCGCCGGGCCAGACGTCGTCGAGGCCGAAGTTCGCCGCATCATCCGTGACGGCGAGAAAGCCATCGACGCGGGCGCCATCGGCCACATATTCAACCTCGGGCACGGGGTGCTTCCGCCGACCGACCCCGACGTGCTGACCCGGACGGTCGAATTGGTTCACCAATTGTGACCGCACGTCTCGCGATTATCGGCGGTGGGCTCTCGGGGCTGGCCGCCGCCTATTTCGCGCGACAGGCGCTGGGCGCCGATGCCGTGGTCGACATCTTCGAGCGCAGCGAGCGTCCCGGCGGGATTTTGCGGTCGGCCTCGGTGGCTGGGCGGCAGGTAGACGTCGGGGCGGAGGCATTCGTCGTTCGCCGTCCCGAAGCTCTGGCGCTGGTCGCCGAATTGGGCCTGGCCGATCAAGTCGTATCTCCGACGGGTCGGCGCCCGGCGGTCTGGGCTAACGATGGCCTGCATGCATTGCCGTCGCCCGCCTTGATGGGGATCCCCGCGAATGTCGCCGCCGTCGGCAATCTGGTCGACGATGCTGATCGCCTTCATATCGACGCTGAGCGACAGCGGCCGATGGACTGGCCGCCGGGAACCGATATGTCGGTCGGCGACCTGGTTGACGACAGGTTCGGCCCGGCGGTCACCGCGCGTAGTGTCGACCCGATGCTCGGCGGGGTGTACTCCAGTTTGTCTGCCGATATCGGTGTGCGCGAGGCGATTCCGGCGCTCGCAGCTCGGCTCGATGCCGGAACGCCCAACTTGACCGATGCCGTCGCCGGTCTACTACCGGCGGCGACCAATACGGCACCGGTCTTCGGTGCGGTGCGCGGTGGTTATCGGGTGGTGGTGGATCGACTGCTCGAAGCCGCTGGCGCGCAATGGCATTCAGGCATTGAACCCGCTCTGATGGGCGGACCGGGCGACTGGCAGGTAGCCGACGTCGGCTATGACGCGGTGATCGTCGCGCTGCCGGCACCCGATGCCGCCTCACTGCTGGCCGATACGGTTCCCGCCGTCGCGGCGGAATTGGGCAATGTCGCGATGGCGGGCTCAGCGGTGGTAGCGCTTGCTCTGCCACCGGATAGTGTGCTTCCGGAGAACTCCGGCGTGTTGGTGGCTACCGGAGAATCGTTGCACGCCAAGGCATTCACGTTCAGCTCACGAAAGTGGCCCCATTACGAGAGCTCCGACGCGACCTGGGTGCGCGCGTCATTCGGTCGCTTTCGGCAGCCGATCGCCGGCGACGATCACACTCTGATCGGCTGGGCGGCAGCGGATCTCGCGCGCATCTGCGACGCCGCGGGCGTGACTGTCGATACTTCGCCGCTCGACGCGGTAGTACAACGTTGGCCGTCTGGTCTGCCGGTATACGCTCCGGGGCATCTGGCGTCGATGAAGCGAGTGTTTGACGCTCGTCCGGCTGGTCTCGGATTCGCCGGCGCCAGCTACCAGGGGGTCGGCGTGCCGGCGTGTATCGCGCAGGCGCGCAAGGCAGTGGATGCCGTAGTCAGCGAAGTGGCGTTCTAAGCGCGCAGCCCAGCGCTGGTGACGAGGGCGAAGTCGGTCATGTCAATGATCAACTGTTCGATCTCGGCTGCGGGCATCGAATTGTTGTTGCGGTCGAGCGCGTCGCTGATCAGATCGAATAATCCGCCGATGACGGCGACCGCCAGCATATGCTGACGCGACTGGTCTCCTGCGTGGCCGAAGTGCTGCCAGACCGACTGGACGAGCTGGGCCGACTCACGTCGGTTGGCTCGTCGCTGACGGTCGATGGTCGGGGAGATTCCAGCGGCCTGGCCGAAAGTGACTATCGCTACGCGGGGATCGTCGAGGAGTGCCGCGACGAGTGTCGCGATTACTTCCCGCGTGCCGTCGGTCTCATCGGCTGACAGCCGGCCAAGTGTCTCGGTGACGGCCCGTACGGCGTCATTTGTGTTGCGCTGCAACAGTTCTAGGTAGCAGGCTTCCTTGGTGCTGAAATGTTCGTAGAAGGCCTTATTGCCGACGAATGCGGTCTGGCACAACGTCTCGATGGAGGTGCCAGCGTATCCGTCGCGTGCGAACAGCTCAAGCGCTGCGTCAAGGATCAACTGGCGCCGTTGCCCGGCCCGCTCAGTTGCGTCGAGTCCTCGGATGCGGCGGCCCGCGGTCTGGGGCTGCGATGAAGCTTTGGCAGTCACAGAGAAGAGTATACGGGCCATTTTGAAACAAGATCTCTTGTTAAGAACATGAGAGTGTGCTGTACTCACTCCCGTGATTCGGAGAGAGCTAGGCCACATTGTGGTCGTAATTTTGATTGTCGTCACCGCGCTCGCGGCTTCCGGCGCGGTGGCAACGGCGACGCCGTTCCCGAAGTCGTTCCCGCCAAATCAGAATCAGCTTCCGCAGCTCCCGCGCGAACCCGATATCTACAAGCTGCTTCCGATTAAGACGCCAGCGGCTGACCCGTGGTATCGCGATCCGGCGAACATCGCAGCCTTCAAACCTGGTCAGATCGTACGAACTCGGCAGGTGCAGACCCGTGTCGCCGGTATTCCGTTCCCCGTTTACACCAAACAATTGCTTTACCGGTCGGAGAACGTCCACGGCGATCCCATTGTCACGGCTACGACGGTGATTGTGCCCGGAATCCCCTGGCAGGGCAGTGCCCGTCCGGTGGTGTCCTTTCAGGAAGCTATCGACTCGACGAACTCGTCCTGCAACCCGTCACACACGCTGCAACTGGGCACATTCAAGGAAGCGACTCTTGCGATCTATTGGCTCGCGCAGGGTTTCGCGGTCAATGTGCCTGATTTCGACGGCAAGTTCAACACCTTCAACACCTGGGACGAAGGCAAGATGGTCCTCGACAGCCTCCGTGCGGTGAAGAATGACCGCACCCTTGGCCTGCGCAAATCCGGGATCGCACTCTACGGCTACTCGGGCGGCGGTTCAGGATCGATTCGTGCGGCGTCACTGCGCAAGAGCTACGCTCCCGACATCAAGCTGCTCGGCACCGCGATTGGCGGAACGCCAGGTGACCTTGTGGCACAAGCCAAGTACGCCACTGTCGATCAGCCTGGCGTGACCGGGATCAGTAACTTCACCATGTGGCTCGGATTCGCGGCATTGGCGCGCGAATACCCTGACGCCTTCAACGCGAGAAGGCTGCTTACCCCGGCTGGTCAGAAGTTGGTAGCCGACCTTTCGAGCCGCTGCGTGTACACGGCCGCGATGACCGGAATGTGGCGTCCGATCAGCGACTACTTCCGACCGGGCATGTCGTTGGAGTCACAACCCGATGTCATGAAGGTGCTGCGCGACAACAGCCTTGACAAGCATATCGCCGACTCGCCGATCCTTTGGTTCCACGGGATATGGGACGAGCTGATCCCGCCGACCACGGTGGTGCTACCCACGGTCCGCAAATACCGGGCAGCGGGTGCCAACCTTCGGTTCGTGACGATCCCGCTGCCCGAACACGTGGTCAATGCCGGCGTCGGATGGCTGCCCGCACAGACGTGGATCAGTGCGGTCCTGCGCGGCATCGACCCAGGGCCGACGTTCATGCTCGACTATCCCGCTCCGCTGCCGAAAGGGTTTCCGGGCGCATGAGTACACGCAAACCCGTTGTGTCGCAGCGACTTTTGTTGATTCTGACAATCGCGACGTTGCTCATCGGACTCGGCGCATCTACGGCGCTCGCAGCACCCTTTCCGCGCACCTTCCCGCCGAACCAGAACCAACTACCCGAGCTTCCCAAAGAGCGGGACATCTATCGAGCATTGCCGATCAAGACTCCAGCCGCTGATCGCTGGTACGACGATCCGACCGATCTTGCCGAGTTGAAACCAGGCCAGATCATTCGCAGCCGCGTGGTGCAGACCAGGCTCCTCGGCATCCCGGTGCCGGTCTTCAGCAAACAGTTGTTGTTTCGGTCGACCGACGTCCACGGGAACGCGATCGCCACGGCGACAACCGTCATTGTTCCTGGCATACCGTGGGTCGGCAGTCCGCGCCCGGTGATCTCCTTTCAGGAGGCCATTGACGCAGCTGATTCGTCGTGTAATCCATCTCATACCTTGCAGACGGGAACGTTCAAAGAGATTGCGTTGCTGCAGTATTGGGTCGCGCAGGGCTTCGCGTTCAACATCCCCGATTTCGACGGTAAGAACAACACCTGGCTGACCCGTGATGAGGGCCATATGGTGCTGGACAGTCTCCGGGCGATGAAGAATGACACATCGCTGAACCTGTCCAAGTCGGCGATTGGCCTCTACGGCTTCTCCGGTGGCGCTCTGGGAAGTATCCAGGCCGCCGAGTTACGTAAATCGTACGCACCCGACGTCAAGATCAATGCTGCGGCGTTCGGTGGTGCGCCAACCGACTTCGTCGCCCTATCCAAATATGCGGGGGTGCGACGCCCCGGAGTCACCGGCGCCAACAGTTTCACGATGTGGCTCGGTATGGCGAGTCTGGCGAAAGCATACCCACGCGAGATCGACCCCAAGCGGTTGCTCAACGTCGCGGGCCAGCGGATTCTTGCCGATCTGGCGGGCCGCTGTGTCTACTCTGCGGCATTGACCGGAATGTATCGCCCGATCAACGAGTACTACGCGCCTGGATCGAAGGGGATCAATGACCCTGCCGTGCAACGGATCCTCCGCCTCAACAGCCCGGGAAAGCAGGTTCCGGACTTTCCGCTGCTGTGGTGGAACGGCGTGTGGGACGAGCTGATTCCGACCGAGACGATTCTGCCGGTGGTCAACGACTATTGGCGGCGCGGAGCCGATCTGCGCTACTACACGATGCCTGTCCCCGAACATGGCGCGAACGCGGTTGCCGGCTGGCCGCCTGCTGTGGCATGGCTATCGGCAATCCTGCGGGGCGTCGGCCCCGGACCCAAGTTCAAGTTCGACTATCCCTCACCACTGCCGCCGGGCTTTCCCGGCCGATAATTTCGAGGTATTGATGACATTCCTGGCAGCGCTGCGCGCGACACCGAAATCCGCGATCGTCAGCGTCAAACAGATTGCCGTGCTGCATAATTCAGGTCTGATTGATCTGCGCCGCCCTGACCGGCTACTGCGGACCTCGCATACGATCAGAACCCTCGGCCCGATCGCCGGGGCCGTCCGGCTGTCCGCGCGCCGGTATGGCGACAATGTCGCCGTCATTGACGCGAAGGGTTCGGTGACCTACTCGGAACTAGAGGAGGAGACCGATAGTCTGGCCCGCCACTGGCTGGCCGACGGTCTGGGGGAGGAATCGACGATCGCGGTCTTATGCCGTGACCATCGCGGACTCGTGAGCGCCATCGTCGCAGCAGCGAAGATCGGTAGTCGAGTGGTCTTTCTCAACACCGGTTTCGCCGCTGCGCAACTGGCCGACGTCGTGGACCGGGAGTCGGTGGACGCTTTAGTGGTCGACGACGAGTTCGCACCCATTGCCGCGCGAGTGCCCGCACGGGTCCGCAGGCTCGGCACTGATGTGCCGCCGAATCTGGTCAGTTCACCGCTGCCGCCGCCGGCACGTCAGGGCGGATTCGTAATTCTCACCGGCGGAACAACCGGAACGCCAAAGGGGGTGCCACGTAAGGTGGAGTCTCCGTTGGCCGCAGCGCAGTTCTTCGACAAGGTGCCGATGCGCCACGGTGATGTGGTCTTGTTGTGCGCCCCGCTGTTTCACGGAACCGCGCTGTCGCAGTTCATTCTGTCGCTCAACTTGGGATGCACCAACATCCTGCACGGAAAATTCGACGCCCGGCGAGCCCTTGCACAAGTGGGCGAGCGCAACGTGACGACCATGGTCGTCGTGCCGACGATGCTGCGTCGTATCGTCGAATTGGGTGCGGAAGTTCTTGCCGCGTATTCCACCGATAGCCTGCGGATTGTCTTCTCCGCGGGCGCGGCATTGCCATCGTCGTTGGGGGACAAGGTGATCAGACACTTCGGGCCGGTGATCTACAACTTCTACGGCTGCACCGAAACCGGCACCGCGACTATCGCGACGCCCGCTGATTGGCTGGCGGCACCGGGAACAGTGGGACGGTCTCCGGTGGGAATCACCGTGCGTCTGTACGAGGATGACGCACGGCCGGTCGACGGGCCCAATCGTAGAGGAACCATCTATGTTGGCAACTCGATCGCGTTCGGCGGCTATTCCGGTGGCGGGTCCAAACGCATCGTCGACGGGTTGATGAGCACCGGCGACGTCGGACATTGGGACGAGGGTGGTCGCCTGTTCATCGACGGTCGCGACGACGACATGATTGTCTCCGGTGGGGAGAATGTGTTTCCGGGCGAAGTGGAGGACCTGCTGTACGCGCATGAGCAGATCAGCGAGGCCGCGGTGTTGGGTGTGCCGGACGATGAATTCGGTCAGCGGCTCGCGGCGTTCGTCGTGGGGGACGGGCAATTAACCGAAGCTGCGGTGAAAACTTTTGTGCGAGAACATCTTGCCCGGTTCAAAGTGCCACGCGATGTCAGGTTCGTCGATGACTTGCCGCGGACTGTCACCGGAAAGATCCACCGCGCGACGTTGACGGAAATGGCGGCGAAGACCCAACGAACCGAACTCTAGCCCGGTGCGGTGTGGGCCTGGCGGTCAACGCGGTGCAGTGCAGTGGCACGATGGATTCATGACCCGCTTGGACTATGACGAACTCAACTCGACCGTGCGCTACCTGATGTTCTCGGTGTTCGCGGTGCGTCCGGGAGACTTACCAGCCGATCGCACCGAGGCTGCCAACGAACTAGGCGAGTTCGTCAAATCGGTGGAGGACCGCGGGATCGTGGTTCGAGGGATGTACGACGTCTCGGGGTTGCGTGCCGACGCCGATTTCATGATCTGGTGGCACGCACCGGACGTCGAAGACCTACAGGCTGCCTACCAGCGCTTTCGTCGGGAAACCGCACTCGGCCGGGCCAGTAACCCGGTATGGAGCAATGTTGCCGTCCATCGGCCCGCCGAGTTCAACAAGAGCCATATCCCGGCCTTCCTTGCCGGTGAGGATCCCGGCAAATACATCTGCGTGTACCCATTCGTCCGCTCCTACGAGTGGTACCTGCTGCCCGACGAAGAGCGCCGCAAGATGCTCGCCGACCACGGAAAACAAGCGCGTGGATACAAAGACGTGCGTGCCAACACGGTGCCATCTTTCGCTCTGGGCGACTACGAGTGGATACTCGCGTTCGAGGCACCCGAACTTATTCGCATCGTTGATCTGATGCGTGATCTGCGCGCTACCGAGGCGCGGATGCATGTACGCGAGGAAACCCCGTTCTTCACCGGGCCGCGGGTCGATCCAGCCGAATTGGTCACCGCATTACCCTGATCGCGACTTCTTCGACACGGCCGCTACTGAACGCGCCGGCCTGACCAAAGGGATGTATGTCAACAGCAGATAACCGCACGCCCGTGATCGTCGGCGTCGGGCAACTCCGCGCAAATCGTGACCGCGACCCGCAAGCGGCGCGGTCGCCGCTCGACCTATTCGTCGACGCGATCGGCCGGGCGGCCGCCGACTCCGGCGCTCCCTCGATCGTGACGCAGGCTGACACCATCGGCACCACCGATGTCGCCTCCTGGGGGTACGACAATCTCCCGGCCATCGTCGGCGGCGAGATCGGCGCGCGGCCAACACAATTCATTTCCGGACCAATGGGTGGAAATCAGCCCGGCCAGATCCTCGACGACGTCGCGGCAGCGATCTCAGCCGGCACCAGCAGTGTCGCGATCGTGGGTGGAGCCGAGGCCGTCGCCTCGTTGCGGGCGGTTTTGGGTACCGGTCAGGTGCCCGACTGGACGCCCGGCGCGTTGACACGCGTTGACGTTTCGGAAATCGCATCGGATGTCATGATGCGGTATCACCTGGGTTTGCCCACTCGCTGCTATCCACTGTACGAGAACGCATTTCGTGCGCAACGAGGCTTGAACTTCGCTGCTGCCCAAGAAGAATCGGCGCAACTATTCGCGGACTTCACCACCGTTGCGGCGCGCCAGGCGGCGGCGTGGGACCCGCATATTCGGACCGCCGGAGAGATCGGCACTGTCACACCGGCAAATCGGATGATCTGTCAGCCGTATCCGGTGCGGATGAATGCCCAGATCGGTGTTGACCAGGCCGCGGCGGTCGTCGTGACCAACGTCGCCGTCGCTCGCGAGGCCGGCATCGACGAGTCGAAGTGGATCTATGTGCGATCCGCCGCTGGTGCCGCCGAGCCGGTGGATTTACTGTCGCGCAGCGACTTCCATTCCTCAGTCGCGCTGGAGTCGGCTCTGCGGGCGGCGCTTGATCGCGCCGGTGTATCCGCGTCGGAGGTTGGCGTCCTCGACATCTACAGTTGTTTCCCCGTGGTTGTGAAATTCGCCGCCAAGGTGCTCAGCCATCCGCTCGACGCCAGACTGACTTCGACCGGCGGCTTATCCGCATTCGGCGGGCCGGGAAACAATTACTCGACGCACGGATTGGTCGCGGTCACCGAACGTCTTCGGAAGGAGCGCGGCTTGGGTCTGGTGTACGCCAATGGTGGCATGCTCACCAAACACCATGCGGTGGTACTGGATTCGCAGCGACCGGCCGAGCCGTTCAGCGGGGGAGCGGCGCCGGCCAACCCTCAAGAGCATCCGCCGATCATCGAGCCGGACCAGGGCGCCGGTGTGGTGGAGACCTACACTGTCGAATTCGATCGTGACGGCACTCCGACCCGGGGATGGGTTATCGGACGTACAGATGACGGTGAACGTTTCCCCGCATTGATCACCGATCAGGTGACACTGGCAGAACTTGTGCGCACCGACGTCGAACCAATCGGCAGGCGCGGCGAAATCGGGTCGATCGATGCGTCGTCAGCAGGCGATGGAGCCGCCGATGCGACCGGAACATTGACGACGTTGACGTTGACGCCGTAGGTCGTCCAGGGTTGTCAAGACCGCGTAGGAGTTGATCTTCGCACCGCATAATTTTCGTATAGAACGCGTGATGATCAGCTGTGCGGCAACATGATTGATTCATGGCCAGCTATCAATGGGGTTCCTATACCGAGTCCGACGAGTGCTACGGGCTGCACCGCGTCCACATGGTGGTATTTCCACCAGAGTGCAGCCGCAATGATCGCGGCTGGTTGCGGGCGTGGCGTGCATGGCCGATCGTCGGAATCATCTGTGGCATTGTCCTGTTCTTCGTTGTCGCCGGTCATCTAGCGACACCACTCGCGGTCGTTGTCTCGATCGCGATTCCGCTCGTCCTGACGATCGCAATGGCCGTCCGGGTGCGCGGAATCCGAACACGGGTAGCCGAAGTTCTGACGCTGGCCCCACCCAATACCCGCTACTTCGCGGGCGGCACCGCAGCATTACTGGTCGCCCAACGACTCATCGAATCGAGCGACCAATATCGGCACGGACAGCTCGATGCGAGCGCATACCGACGTGACTGGCAACGGGCGTACGACTACATCGGGCAGTAACGCATGATGTGAAGTCGCCGGCGGCCGGTTGTTCTACTCGCTTGACTCCAGCGTCAGACTTATTGAATTGATGCAGTACCGCAGGTCGGTTGGGGTGTCGTAGCCTTCGCCGGAGAACACGTGACCGAGGTGACTGCCGCAATTGGCGCACAAGACTTCAACGCGATGCGCGCCGAGTGAATTGTCGGCGCGCTCAATGATTCGGTCACCGGCGAGCGGGGAAAAGAACGACGGCCAGCCGCAATGGGAGTCGAATTTCTCATCACTGCGGAATAGCTCGGTATTGCACGCGCGGCAGCGATAGATCCCGGTGGTCTTGGTGTCGGTGTACTCGCCGACGAAGGGCGCTTCGGTGCCGGCTTTGCGTAAGACTTTGAACTCGGCCGGCGTCAGGCGTTCCCGCCATTGTTCGTCGGTCAGATTGCTCAGGTCATCGACGGGTGCGGGCTGTGAATCAGAGGTCATTTCTTCAGCGTAGCCACCGGTGCCGCGGTACTGCCAGGTTCGACGTCTGGTTGCACCGAAGGAGCGTCGGACTTGGCGAGTTCAGTGAGGAACGGTCCGGCTTCGCCCGCCCTGCGCAGATCGAGGTAGCGGAAGAGCAACGAGCAGAACACCGCGATCATCAATAGGGACCAACCCCAGGTCACCTTGTTGTACTCCAGCAGCCGTCCGAACGGTTCCCACCGGGTGGAGAAGAAGGTGTCGAAGCTGAAACACCCGTAGACGCCCAGCCACGCCGGCCAGTTGCGCATCGGAGACCCAGGAATGAACACCGACATCAGCAGCGGGAAGAGCAGCATCGAGTAGTAACCCTGGCCAAGTGGTCCGACGAGGAAAGAACTGCACAGCAAGATGCCCGAGGAGGTGGTGAGCCAGAGAAGTGGGTTGGCCTCGCGGTAGTAGCGGTAGAGGAACCACAGACTGAAGACAGCCATCACGGCGAATGCGGCGCGCAGGATCAGGATCAGCCAACTGTCTACGCCGTAGTGGAGTCCGTTGCCCGCGATCGACGAGTTGTAGTAGTCACGTGCCTCTTGTAGATACGGGTAGGTGCGTTTGACGAAGTCCATCGGGTCGACGCTGACCGGCCAGGCCAGGACCGTCAGCACCAGCGGGATGCCAATCGCGGTCACCAGAATTCGCCACTGACGATTCAGTAGCGGCAGCAACAGGAGCGGAAGTAGCACCGGCTTCACCGCCAGAGCCAACCCGATGGGCACCCCCGCCCACCACTGCTGATTGCGCAGCATCAAGATCATGAAGGCCAACATGCCGACCAGCACGAATGAATTGAAATTCGTAAAGATCAGGGTGTGAGCAACTGTCTCGGTGCTGAAGAAGAAGAACAGCACGGTCGGGAAAACCCATGACCGCCAACCGAATCCGAAGAGTTTCGTCAGCAGGTAGGCGGACAAGATCAATGCGATAACGCTGAATGTGATGAACAACCAGCGAGAGCGTTCGGGATCGATGACCGCCAGCGGCGCCATCAACAGGGTTCCCGACGGCGGGTACAGGTAGTGCGGTTCGACGGTGTTGTACGCCTCGCCGTACACCGACTGATGGTTGAGGAATCGCAGAGCAGCCTGATAGACCGGCGTGAAATCGTCGGTTCGATCGCCGTTCACGCCCAGGATGATCGCGCGTTGCAGGACCATCATGATGCTGATCGGCCACAGGATCATCGGGATGATCCGTTGCACATTCATCTGCGGATATAAGACACGGTTGGCTATGGCCACTCGCGAACCCTACTACGTCGTCGTTTGCGGAGAAAAATACCGCGTGCGCGTGTCAGCTCGGACATGCGCGCTCGGCGGGGCCGACGAGCGGTTCCGGCTTCAGATAGTCGCTCACCGTGTCGGCCGCGCAGGAGCTATGCGCGGCGACTGAGTAGCCCAAACCATCCCAGCTTACCGAGACAGGAGTGGTCCCAGATTTGGCGAACCCAGAACTTAGTGCCGTCGCGTCACTGCCATTGATCGGATCGTTGGTGCCGGCAAGGACCAACGGCGCGATCGCGTAGGTGGTCGGAGCTTTGGGAGCTGGTGTGGTGCCCCAACCGTTGCATCGCACCAGCGACAACCCGGCGTCGGTGCCAGTCAGCGGATTCTGCTTCGTCCAGGTAGTTATCAGGCCCGGAATTTGGTCGAGGCCGACCGATCCCGACGAGTTGTTGCAGGTGCTCAGTAGCTGCGGTTGGGTCGAGCGCAAGCGCGTCGTGGCGCTGACCAACGCGGTGAGCGCTTTGGTGTCACCCCGGTCGGCCGCGCCGATCGCGGTGGCCAGCGCGGCGCGGTCAGCATCGGTCAGGGCGGTGCCCAGGGCAGTCGTGATCGCGGTCAGGACGTTCGTGTCGGAGATGTCGGGTATCTGTCCGCGCCCGGCCTTGTTCAGCACTGAGGCGATAGTTGCTTGGGGATTGTTGGTTCCCAACCCGCATTGCGCGAGTTGAGAGCACTGCTGAGCGAACGTCGTCAGCGCGCGCTGCACTCCGGTGGCCGACGTCGCGGCCCGATCGCGGGTATTCGCGCCGACCGATGTCGGTGTGTCGAGGATGAGCCGGCCGACGCGGTCGGGATACTGAGCCGCGAAGGACAACGCGACGTCGGCGCCGCTGCCCAGTCCGAGGATCGCGAGCCTCTCGACACCCCATTTGGCGCGCAATGCATTGAGGTCAGTCGAGGCCAGTTGGGAACTGAAACTCAATTGATTGGGCGAGAGGGTGTCGGTACAGGTGTCGGCGGCCGACGACGCGGACTTGGCCAGCCGGTCGATGCGCTGTTGCGTTGTCGCATTGCCTGGTGCACGCAACGGGCCGGGATAGCCGGCGATCCCATTGTTGACGATTGTTGATGCGTCGATAGTCGTCATACAGTCGATGGCTGAACGAGAGTCGGTTCCGCGCATCTCCACCGCGACGACCGGGTTGCGCGTGAGCAGCGACTTTCCGTCACCGCTGGCGAGCATCAACAGGGCCCGCTGCGCGGGTAGGTCGGTTCCGGTAGTCAGCACCAATGGCGGCGCAGTCTTCGGCGTCGATGCTGTACGAACGCGCACCGCGTCGATGGTGAGCAGCTCGGAGTCTTGGGTGGGGTCGATCGGTGAGGTGAATGACGCGCATTCGATGGTGGTGCCCGTGGCGGGCGCCGCGACCTTGAAGCGGTCGAGCACGGATGCGGCGCAGTCGGTCCAGCTGAGATCGGTGCGTGGAGCCTGCAGTACCGGAACCGGCGGTGCCTTCGACGTGGACGGCGCCGGGTTGTCACCGCCATTCCCGCCGGTGACTATCGCGGGGCCGGTGTCGGGGCCGGTGGCGCAGCCGGCGAGGAGGATGGCCGCCGCGGTGAGGCAGGCACCCAGGATCAGGCGAGGTCGCATATCGGCGAGGGTAGTCGGAGCGGACGGCACCGTTGATCAGGCCCGCCGCGTCCAGCGCGCGTAGAGATATCCGTCGTCGTCGCCGAGTAGTTGCTGCAGCGCGACGGGGCGAAGGTCGATTGGGTTGGGGCCGTGGGCAATTCGATTCCCGACTCCGCCGGCGAGGGTCGGTGACGTGGTGAGACACAATTCGTCGACCAAATCGTCGGCGAGCAGCGTGCCGAATAGTGACGGCCCGCCTTCGCATAGGAGCTTTGTGTGTCCGCGCTCGCGGCAAAAGTCGACCAACGCGGGCATGTCGACAGCAGTCTCGCCGCCGTCGATGATCGTCGCGCCGGCATCGACGAGTTCGGCGCGACGATCGGCGTCGGCAGTCTTCGACGTGACGATCAAGACGCGTGGCGACGACAAAGCCTCGTAGTCCAACGGAATCGACAGGGATGATGACACCAGGATCAGTACCCCGCTCTCGGGTGCGCGGTAGTTTTCGGTGACCGCAGTGCGAGCGCCGACGATGATCGCGTCGGCGAGTTTGCGAAGCACTCCGAAGATGAGTTTGTCGCCTTCGTTGGCCAGTCCTCCCGAACGCCCGTCGAACGTTGCCGAGCCGTCAACCGATGCTACGAAATTGACGCGCAGATATGGCGTGTCGACGGCTGGATAGGAGTACGCCTGCTCCAACCAGTTGTTCAGCTCAGAATCCGATTCGGGCACCGGGGGAGTTGTGACCTGGGTCGCTTTATGTAATAGGAACACCATGCCATTGTGCCTGGGCTGGTTACCCTTGCCTGCATGAATAGTTGTGTGGCCAGAAACTGCGGGCCCGCTCGCGTCGTTCCCGCCGATCAGGTGCGTTGATGACGTCGAAGTTGTGCGATCGAAACCCAGTCGTCGCGCCGGAAGCGCTCATCGCCGAGATGGTGCCGCCGCCGACATTCGACGACGTGAGCTTCGACAGCTATATTCCCGATCCGAATGAGCCGTCGCAGGCCGCAGCGGTCTCTGCCGCGCGTAGTTTCGTCGAACGGGCGACCAAAGCGCGTACCGGTAAACGCGGGCTTTTCGGCCGGAAGCCAGCGCCACATGGCATTGGTCTGTACCTCGACGGCGGATTCGGCGTCGGTAAGACGCACCTGCTGGCGTCGATCTACCACTCAATGCCGGGTCCCAAGGCCTTCGCGACTTTCGTCGAGATCACCCAGGTGGTCGGCGCGTTGGGTTTCATCAACGCCGTCGAGCGCCTTGCCGATCACAGCGTGATCTGCATTGATGAGTTTGAACTCGACGATCCGGGCGACACTATGCTGGTGTCCCGGTTGCTCGCCGAGTTGACTGAGAAGGGTGTGTCCATCGTCGCGACGTCGAACACGTTGCCGGGACAGTTGGGCGAGGGACGGTTCGCCGCCCAGGACTTCTTGCGCGAGATTCGCAAACTGTCCGGAATCTTCGAGACCATCCGCGTCGACGGACCCGACTACCGGCACCGCGACCTGCCGCCGGCGCCGGACCCGCATACCGACGCCGAATTGATCGCACTGGCCGAGTCGACCGATGGGTCAACCCTGGATGCCTTCGACGCACTCTGCTCGCATCTGGCGACGCTGCATCCGTCGAAATACAAGGCGCTCGTCAGCGGCGTCACGTTGGTATGCATGAGCGACGTGCATCCGGTTAACGACCAGTCGGTGGCATTGCGCATCGTCGTGCTCGCTGACCGTCTGTACGACGCGGGTGTGCCGGTGATGGTGTCTGGCGCCAAACTCGACCAGATCTTCACCGAGGAAATGCTCAACGGCGGATACAAGAAGAAATACCTGCGCGCGACGTCGCGATTGCTGGCGTTGTCGCGTTTCGCTGAGGCTGGCGTATAGCGCCGTCGTTCACGCGAGCAGGCGCGTCATCACATAGTCGTGCTCGATGGTGCCGCCGAGGTCGAAGGTCTTGGTTCCGGCGACGTCAAAACCCATCTTTGCGTAAAAGCGTTGTGCCCGGTGGTTTTCCTGGTTCACTCCCAGCCAGATGATGGCACTTTTGCGCGCACGCGCCGACTCGATGGCGTGTCTCATCAACTCGTGGGAGGCCCCTGCGCCGTGATGGTCGGGCAGGACATACATCTTGCTGACCTCTGAGACCGGGCGAGCGGTCACGACTGCGGCGACGTCGGAGTCTGGCGGCTCCCGATGCAATACCAGGCTATAGCCGATGATCTGTGAGTCTTGTTCTGCGATAAGGACTTCGGCGTCATCGTGGGCGATGTAGGTGTGAAAGTTCGTTGGGGCCAACTGATTCGCGATGAATTCGGCTATCGAATCGGGGTGTGAATCCGGGGGGCAGGCGAGCGGGAAGGTGATGGCGGCGACCTCTGCGATCGACTCGGCGAGGTCCGTATCGGTGGCCAAGGAGACAGACATATTCGTATTCACAGTCACCAGGACACGGTAGCGAATGGATGTCTGTTGAATAGCGGACAGAAACTGTCCGGAAGGTGTTGAACACTCGTCTGTGGAAGCACACCAACCTTCAGCCAAGGAGAATCGACATGTATCTGCCCCAGCGCGACGACGAGGCAACCGGCATCGCTAACTACATCGACCAGCAACTCGACGCTATTCGTGCGGCGGCATTTGGACTGACCGCTGACCAACTGCGCGAAACACCTTGCCGCAGCGAACTTTCCGTCGGCGGTCTGATTAAACATACGCTCCACGGGATGCGCGACGCGGTCGATCGGCTGGGCGGTGCAGACGCGACCCCGGAGATGTCGGCGGACGGCATCGCCGAGTACCTCGCTGGTTTTGTGGTCGGCGGTGATGAGTCCGTCGATGCCTTACTCAGCGACTTCGACGCCACGCGTGCGCGGTTGCGTGATCTGGTCTTGGCCAGTAACCCGAATGCCGAAACGCTCGCACCTCCCGCGCCCTGGAGCGGTATCTACGACGCTCGGCCGATCCGCCTGCGTTACTTTCTCAACCACCTCGTCGAGGAGTACGCGCGCCATGCCGGACATGCTGACATCATTCGCGAGCAGATCGACGGCATGTCGGTGCCGGCGCTGGTGATGACGCTGGAAGGCGCACCCGCCAATCAGTTCTTCACTCCGTATGTTCCGGAGCCAGCGACGATCGGTGCCGATCGGGCCTAATTGGGCCACAGCGGTGCGGAGTGGTGCGGCGTCGTCGGCTAGGTTCATGGCCATGTCGATCGTCTATAGGTGGTTGGAAACTCCGAAGTACACGACCGAGCAGGTGCGGGCGTTCGCTGCGGGAGCGGTGTATCTGGCGATGGAAACTCGTGACGGCATCACCGCTGATCACTGCGACGACCTCGACTACAACGCGGCCTTTCGTATCGCTAATCGGTCAGGACTGAAGCGAAGCTGGGGTATCCGGGGCCACGACGATGCCATGAAGACGATGGCCGCCCTGCTCGACGGGATGCACGCGCCAGAGTTCGATCAGCTGATCTCGGTCGTGTTGCCCGCCGTCGGTGCCCCGCAGGAGCATCAGCATGAGTTGCTGCGTGCGCTGCGCTCCGAGCACGGGTTCGGTGGGTCGGCATTGGCTGGCGAAGCGATTGCGGCACTGTCGCTTCCGCAGATGCTCTCGCCGCTTCCGCCTTCCACCTACGCGTGGGATGTGGTTCGGTTGGCGATGCTGGCACGCCGCACCGTCGCCGCCGACTGGATCACTCCCGAGGAGGTGCTGCCACTGGTTGTAGAGAGTGCTGCGCGAGCTCGCAACACATTTGGCGACTGGCGTGAGTTCGGCAATTCCTTCGTGCTGGGGCGCGCGTTGTGGAGTTGCGATGGCCGTCCGGGTGCGGCGGAGAAATCGTTGGAACAGACTCTGCCGCTGATTGATTCGTTGCTGACCGAGCCGAGCAGCCCATGGATTCGGCTGCCGTGGTGAGGGAGTGGTCGATTGGTTGGAGAGTCACCTTCCGCGACGAATATCACGTTGATTAAGCCAACGCGGCAAATGGAACACGATTCGCCTGCGTTCCTTCCATTCGTCGATCAATCGCGTGGTGACCTGAACGCTTCCGCTCTCGACGCCTGCGAGAGTGTCGTCAATCCAGTCCAGGAGTAGGCGATCTTCGCGCCAATGATCGTTGGAACGTGCTCCGTGCCTGGCCAATGCGGCGGCGTCCATTCTGAGGAAGTTGGCGAAATCCGAGCATTCCACGCCTGCCCGTTTCTGTAGATATGCGGGCTTGTGGTTCTGCCGGATCCTCATTGATCTCGCCGAAACTGGCTCGGCTCGCGTGTTCCGGGGATCGGCCTCAAGGCCCGGAAATCTGAGAGTTCGGCGACTACGCTCTCCGTATCCGCGCCATCGCTCGGGCGCGAGAAGTAGATCTCATAGACGTGTCTTCTCCGTTGTTCGGATTGGTATAGATCTCGAGGATCGTGCCGCGGGCGCCCAACCCAGCCGCCTCAGCCGTTTCGGCGAATCTATTGGTGGTCAACTCGACGTACGCGAGATACAGGGGATCACCGGATCGGTCTGACATAGTGGTCTCCTCGGGCTGACTCGGCTGACATCAGGACCGGCGTACGCCAGAGCCCGGCTGCCATATCGCCAATTCGGCAATATGGATATGTGATAAATGATAGTACACCGCCATCAATAGGTTTGTTGCGACGATAAGTAGGTAGTCCGATGCAACGAGGGGCGAAGCTATTCGGGGATTGATGGAATGACGAGGGTCGCGAAACTTTTCGCCAGTACAAGGCCGTTAACGTTTTTCGATGACTGCGACGATGGGAAATTGATGGCTGCGACAACCGTGTTGTGCTGGCGGGTCGGGATCAAAATCCACCATGCGACTATTTGGCCGCGCTCGTCGTTGGTGGCCAACAGGCAGCGGCGACCTCCGACTGTGACTTCTGTGCTCGGCCCAGACGAGTACCCCTGCTGCAGGGCTTCATGGGGCGGGGCACCGATTGCTCTGACTATCGCGGAGCGTGCGTGGCCGTCCCAGGTGCACAGCTGCGCATAGTTTGCGCGTTTTGGTTGGACTCCCGAGAGGCCGACCGCGGCGATCGCCTTCTGGCTAATGGCGCAGGGATTCCAGTTGGAGAATGCGTTGTCTTTGCTGGTGTCCGACGTACTTGGAGTCGTTGTTGATGGATTGCCGCCCGATGTAGGTGGGCGGTCGGGGTCTGCGTTGGCGCAGCCGGCGGTGCCGAGCAGTCCGATTGTGCATGTCAGGGCCAGTGTTGCGGTGAGCAGGCGTGATGGGGGGTTCATGAGACTCTCCGGATTCCGACGAGGTCGTCGTGTGGGGTCCATAGGTTCATGGAGATGACTTCGCCTGACTGGGGCGCTTCGATGATGACCCCGTTGCCGACGTAGATCGCGACATGGTGGGTGTTCGGTGCGGTTGGGGATGCCGATTTGCCATAGAACAGCAGATCTCCGGGTTGAGCACCCAGGGAACCTGGGTCGACGTTTCTGGGTGCGCCCGTCCATATCTGAGTGTTGGGGTTGGACAGCTCTTTCGAGCGGAGCATTCCGTTGGTACTGGAGTCCTTACCCATGCTTCCATCAGCATTCGGGGCTGGCGAATACAGGTCTTTGCCGGTGGATTCGTAGACGGCCAGTCGAACAAGCCCGGAGCAGCGAATGAAGACGTGGCAACAAACGACCTTATTAGTCGACTAACCTCCAGTCTTGGAAGTTTGGTAAGAGTCATAACGCTGCAGCTCGCATCGAAGGCAAAGTACTTCGGGGGAATATGACACTGGCTCTGCCAGTTTACATGGTAACGCTCGGTCATCTGTCGAATCGTTGGTTTGGAGTGGTTGGAATCTTCTTGCGGCTACTTCAGATGAAGCGCCAATTGGACTAAGCAACTTATTGGGGTTCACGGACGAATGAATAAGTCGTGAAGCCGCGGCGACTGTATTTTCCCGATCTCGCGCGTGCGTGTGGGTGAATGAAGAGGCGTGCACAACAACGCGCCCTGCGAATGACGCAGGGGGCGTTGTCTGCGTTACGCTGAAAGCGTCCGATCGAAGGCGCGTTCGTAGTCGATTACGGATAGGGGGGAATTGAGAATACAAGGAACCAGAATGCAAGACCGCCGATGATTACCTCTGCAGTTGCAATTGCGAGAACAAGGATGAATTTATCTAGCGAGCTCCTCTTCCTGTTTCTAATGGCTGGAATTGCGCAGAACGGAAGTGCTAGCATCGTGATCCCGCATAGCCAGAGTATGATTTCGCTTTGTAAACTCATCTATTTGAGATCAAACCGAGTCTGACCATCCGCCGGATTTGCTCATTGGAGGCGTACTGCCGTAATTCTGGAAGTACTTGGCGAAGCCTGCCTTACGTAGCCATTGCATTTCAATATCAACATTCATCTTGAGCCATGTAACCATGTCGCCGTCCTTGAGCTGTGCGAGCCAGTTGTGGTAGTCCATATCGAAATCATAGTAGTCCCAGAAGTGTACCTGGTATTTCATTTCGTAGTGGACAACATCGGGGTTGGCGGTCTTTGTTACCACGACCGTCGTAGTTACCGAAGTCCAGTAGTGGCCGAGTGCGGTCGTTATGTCGCCATCTTCGGTTTGGTACACGTCTTGCCAGGATGAGTTGATGTACTGCGGCTTGCCGTAGAGGCTGGGATCGTTCTTCGCGTTGTTCGCGGCCTGCTGTGCGGCGGTGGCTAGTTGTGCCTGTGTTGTCCCGTCTGTGGCCTTAGCGACCTGCAGTGCCTCCTGCTCTGTGTATACATAGTCGGTGCCGGTGTTACCGAGGAAATGGTCATAAAGTTTGCGCGAGAATGGTCTCTTGTAAAGAGCGAAATACGCTTTCGCGGCATCTTCCGCGGTGTAGATGCGATCTGGGATCGATGGATTGTTGGCAGGAACAACCCGTGGTTCCTGCGGTATCGGAGGGAAGGGGCGTGGGATACCTTGTGGAACCGGCAAGTCAGCGTCGTGGCGACCGAAGTTGAGTAGGTTCCCGAGAAGGCCAGTGCCACTACTTGTGGTCTGACTTCGTGGCGTTAGAGATTGCCGGACCCTCGGGTTGGCGACTGCTACTGCGGTGGCTCCAGTGAGCAGCCAGATGCTAATGGGGATTTCTGGTTTGATCGGTGTGGGCACCGGTGAGAGTGCTTCTTCGCGCTGAACAGGATTGCTGACCGGGGTGGGTGCGGTCTTTGTTGGTTGAGGCCTAGGCGCCGGTGGTGTTGCTTGACGCGTTGCCGGCGGTTGTTGTGTCGGGGCCGTCGGGGTGCCTGCCGGGGTGCGGATGGTGGGCGTACCGGTCCCCGATCGTTGTTGGCCTGGTACGGGAACGATGGGTGTGCCGTTGCCTTCGCCGGGTCCGGTGCCGGGGTTGGCTCCGATGTTGACTCCGCCACTGCTGCCATTGTTTCCGGTAGCAGTGGGTGGTGGAGTGTTTTGGGTCGGTGGTGGTGTGTAGGTGGGGACGCTGATGCAGGGCCAGTTGGAGCCGTATTGGGCACGCATCTGATCACATAATGCGTCCGCCGTCGCGGGGGAGTGTGTGGCGGCCGTGGTTGCGATGCCTAGCCCACCGCCGATTCCTAGTATCGCGCCGGCGAAAACGGTTGCTGTGGTTTTACGTGTCCAGAAAGTCCGCTGGGTGTGGGTCATCGTTTGTTCCCGACGATCGCTGAAACGATGGCATCTGCGCCGGTCCAGAACCAGCGTCCGGCCAGGGACATGATGAGGAAGAACACGAGGAACACTGGAATCTGTCCCCACCGGGTGGTCCAGTCACCCATGTGATTGAGGTTCGCTGCGGCGACGATCAAAAGTGCGGTACCGGCAACGAACAGCACTACTTTGAGTACTGGTATGCCGTCAGCCTTATCGGCCGGCGCCGGGGGCGGGGTGGCTAGATGTTCGCGGGAGGTGTTGTCGAGTGCCGAGATGGGTTCGGTTTGTGCAGAACTAGTGGTCATGATGGTGGTCTCTCCGGTGTGGGCGTTCGTTGTTGGCGATGGCGCGGCACGACCTGATCACAGGTAGTGGGGTGTGCCGTAGACGTGGATGGTGTTGTCGTTCAATGGTGTTGAGATCGCGACTGACACATACGCGCGCACGGCGACCGGCCCGAGGCATCCCGAGACCTTCAAATGGACGCCGTCGAGTTCCACCCCAGCGTGCGCAGCAGCCAACTTTTTCGAACCGAACGACACATCAGAAATGGTGCCTGGGCGCAGGGTGGTGGAGATGTTCGGCATCACCTGCGCACCCAAGATCACTGCGGGTGGGTAACTGATTGACATCTGCGCTGTCGGGCCACCGGTGACGCCGAGGGTGACGCCGGAGGTGACGTCGGTGTTGCAGGCAACAGCGAACCCGACTGAGAGTGCCCCGGAGTTGACCGCGACCTTGCCAGTGCCGCGAATATCGGCGGTGCCCTTCAACGACAAATACCCTTCACGCGTCCACGGGCTTTGATCCAACGGCGGCACTGAACGGACTTTCTCGTTCAGTTTCGAGGCTGTAACGAGCCAGCCGTCATCGGTGCGCTTAGACACTGTCTGATTGGCAAACGACGACGGAGCCGCCAGTGTGATGCTGGCTACCCCTGACGCGACTACCAGTGCCGCGACGGTGGCAGTGAGACCAACCCCTAGTCGACGAGACATTCCTGATCC
This sequence comes from Gordonia sp. CPCC 205333, assembly GCF_048537885.1. NCBI lineage: Bacteria > Bacillati > Actinomycetota > Actinomycetes > Mycobacteriales > Gordoniaceae > Gordonia > Gordonia sp. CPCC 205333. Next base: position 441,825 of record NZ_JBCLVI010000003.1, read on the forward strand.
CCAATGCTCACACCGCATGCATGCGACAACTTGAATTGTCTATGCATGGAAGCACAGTGATGTGGCGTTAGCAATGGCAAGTCCGAATTGTGGCAGTTGGAAGTAGGTGGAAAAGGGTAAAGCAGACAATCTGCAGGTTTGAGAACCGACCCCATATGTGTGCAGCAGAACCTGAATGCTACCGATGCGCGCGCGCTCACCGACAAGACCAAGGTCGGGGTTGAGGCGGGCTGGCATCTCATCGAACAGGCGTACACCGAACGCGCTTGGGCGGCACTGGGATACACGTCCTGGGACGACTACTGCACCCGCGAGTTCGGGACGTCGCGGCTGCGCCTGCCTCGCGGGGAGCGTTCGGAAGTCGTTGCGTCGCTGCGGGTGTCAGGGTTGAGTGACCGGCCGTCGAATCAGCTACCGGAGTATCGCGGCGGACGTTGATTCGAGACCGACAGGCGGCGATTGCAGGTGATGACATTGTCACCACCTCGCCGATCACCGAGATGGACGGTAAGACCTACAAGCCGCGCTCGATCACGATCATCCGCGACGAGACTGGCGGTGAGATTGGACGGGCCGTCGATGATCGTGATCTGAACTCAATGTCAGTCGCTAACACCGAGACGCTGCTGTTGTGGCGACTCGGCCAACGACCCGACATTCAGCGGGGCCGACGCTTGACATGCAATCCAAAAACGACCACTTTCAGGTGTCAGTTCGCCGGCTAGTTGACGCCGTGATCGACGAAGTCCTCTAAACGACGCTAGCTAGCTATCCACGCGTCAACATCTGCTGATTCAACAAGGTAAGGGCCAAAGGGGCCTGAACCCGCCCGGCGTCGAGCCCTCAGTCCGGGGTTCCCATCCTGATAGTTCCGTATTGCTCGGCGGACGGTATCTGGATGGCACCGACCGATTAGTGCGACCTCTCAGACCGTGAAGAACTGTGAGGCGAATGCGCCGTCGTTGGTGGCCGTCACGTACTTGCTCTCCCCAGCGATGGCCGTGGCATTCGAGGACTCCAGCGCAGACAGGACGCCGACAACTCGTCGAACCTCCTCGACGGCGATCAGCTACCTCGTTAAACGCTGCGGAGAGCTGACGGAGCTCAGCGGGATCACTCTCCGCGCCGGAGGCTTCGATGAGGATCTCGGCCAACATAAACAGTTCCATGCTTCCGTCGGAGTGTCGGGTGAGCGACAGGTGAACGCCCTCTGGGGTGCCGTTTCGGTCGTGGCGATCAAACTGAACGATCTCAACTTCGCTGGTGACGGGAGCGATGGCAGTGCTGATGGTCATGGTCTTGCCCTTCGGTGGTGTGGGTACCTACCGGGCTGATCGAATTCCGCACGTATTCTGCACGCAAACGCGAAAGGCCCCCTCGAAAGGGGGGCCTGACCTGCGTAAACTCTGGTGCGCGATACAGGGATTGAACCTGTGACCTCTTCCGTGTCAGGGAAGCGCTCTCCCGCTGAGCTAATCGCGCGAGACTATGAAATTCGGTGGTGGTGGAGGTGGCGACGGGAATCGAACCCGTGTACACGGCTTTGCAGGCCGTTGCCTCACCACTCGGCCACACCACCAGTTGCGAGTGGAACTCGCTGCAGATCCTTGCGAATCTACTCCGAGCGGATGACGGGATTCGAACCCGCGACCCTCACCTTGGCAAGGTGATGCGCTACCAACTGCGCTACATCCGCATTCCCACACTGCGTCGACCCCCGTACTCGGCGTCGTTCGCGGTGCGAGGAGAAACATTATCGGATGCAATCGCTGTTCACCAAATCCGCTGGTCAGATACATTTCATCGTGCACTACATCGCTGTCATTCGTCAACGGTCCCCGCATCGCACCGGATGCGGGAAGCTGCGCAAAACGATTTGGATATGCGAGGGGGCATCATGCTAGTGTCTTCCCTCGTGCACGGGATTTCCCGCCCGGTCCCATAGCTCAGTGGAAGAGCGCTCGCTTCACACGCGAGAGGTCGCTGGTTCGAACCCAGCTGGGACCACCCAACACAGCTTTCGCCGATCATTGATTCGAAATCAGCTCTCAACCGCATCCGTCGGCAGCAGTCGGTCCTTGAAGTCGGGACATTCCACCAGAGGTACGTGAGTACACGTAGCAGCATGGCGCAGGCTGTCGCGCATACGCATCATCCGCGCAATGTCATCGTCGAGTTCGAGTGCTCGCTGGCCCATCCGCTCGCGCAGTGCGTCGTCGTCCGGCGTCGCGACCAGGAAGCGCCCGATCTGCGCGAGAGTGAAACCAGCATCTTGCGCACATCGAATCAATAGCAGCCGATCGATAGTCTCGGGCGCGAACGTTCGACGTAAGCCGTTGCGACCCCGCGAGGCGATGAGCCCGCGCCGCTCGTAGAACCGCAAGGCAGATGCGCTCGTGCCGGTGCGCGCGGCTACTTCTCCGATGTCCAGATCCTGACTCATGTGACCTCCTTGACTTGAAGCGTGGTTCAAGTCGCATCCTCGATTGTGCAAGCCATTCATCGAAACAACAAGGACTCACCATGCCGCTCCATCCCCAGGTCGAGGCCCACCTGACCCGACTCAGCGCCGTCAATCTTGCTGGACTGCACACTGTCTCGCCGCAACAGGCACGCGAAGGTGCCCACAGACTCACCGCTGCCTCGATTCGCGAGGTGGAATCGGTGGCGGAGGTTACCGACCGATTGGTTACGACTACAGTCGGCGAACTCCGCATTCGGATCTACCGCCCGACGCTCACACGGAATGCGGCCTCACCGGTCGCAGTGTTCTTTCACGGTGGCGGTTATGTCCTTGGCGACATCGAGTCGCACGACGCTTTGGTTCGCTCCCTCGCCAACGCCGCTGAGATGGTAGTGATCTCCGTTGACTATCCACTCGCGCCAGAGCATAAGTACCCAGCTCAGGTGAATGCCGGATTGGCCGCGACCGAGTGGATCGCCGATCATTCCGACGAACTCGGCGTCGACGCTGACCGTCTGGCGGTGGTCGGCGACAGTGCTGGTGGCAACCTAGCCGCAACCGTGGCGCTCAACGCGCGCGACGCTGGCGGACCGCGCGTAGCCTTCCAGGCTCTCATCTACCCCGATCTTGACTTTCGACGCGAGAACGAATCCATTACCCGGTTGGCGGGTAACTACGGCAACATCACTCGAGAAGCGCAGACCTGGTTTATGGACCATTACCTGGACAGTCGTGAACAGCGGCTTGATCCCCGCGTGTCGCCTCTACTCGAACCCGATCTGCGGGGTCTACCAGCGACGTACATCATCACCGCTGAGTATGACGCCCTGCGTGATGAGGGTGAGCAGTACGGGAATCGACTCAGACAAGCCGGCGTGCCGGTAACGGTGCGGCGATATGACGGGATGATTCACGAGTTCCTCCGGCATCCGTTCGACGATGCTCGTACCGCGATCGTCGAGTTGGCTACCGCCGTGCGCGAAGGCATTGCGAAAGGGGAAGTGTCTCGGTGACCGCTGAACTGTCCCCGTAGCGGACCAAACGCTATATCGCCGTCTGCCGTCGTGGCGGGGACGTTTTCGGCAGGCTGCGGCGTATTCTCACACCGTGTCCCACGCCAGATCGCGGGTTGAGGGCTCGGTCGACCGAGCGCAAATCTCGCTGAGTTGGCAGGTCGTTGCCGGATTTGCTGCCGTTGCCGGACTCGTCGCTATCTGGCAGGTCACCGCCATCGAGATGAACAATCAGTTCTACGGGCTGTTCCAGAACTACACCGATCTGAAGGTCTACCGAGCGGGTGGGCGCACCGTAATCTACGGTGTCTCGCTCTACGGCGGACCGGTGCTGTGGCATCTCGACTTCACGTATCCGCCGATAGCGGCGATCGCCTTTATTCCGCTTGCGACAATGAGTATGGCCAATGCGGCGTTGACCTGGTGGATCGCGACGTATTTCGCCCTAGTTGCGGTTATCGTGCTGTCTTTTCGCAGTCTCGGCTACCGGGTCGATGCCAGAATGTATTGGGCCGCAGCCTTTCTCGCAATCGCAGTCACCGCGCTTGAACCGGTCCGCACGACCATTTGGCTCGGGCAGATCAACGTCTTCCTGGTCCTGTTGGTCGTCGCCGACCTCGTGCGCCGACGATCCGGCGATTCGGGGCGTTGGCGCGGTTTCGGGACTGGGCTCGCCGCCGGACTGAAGCTAACGCCGGGCTTCTTCTTGATCTATCTCGCCGCGACAAGGCAGTGGCGAGCTTGTATAACCGCTGCCACGACACTGGCCGCGACCGTCGCCATCGGTTTCGCAGTCATCCCGCACGACGCGTGGTCCTACTGGACGCAGGATGTCAGCGGTGCACAACGTGTCGGCCGGGTCGACTCACCGGCAAACCAATCTGTGCACGGGTTTCTGTCCCAACTGACGGCCTATTTCGATATCCGGCGCTACCTGGTTCACCAAGACGTCGGCCCGTCTGCCTTCGACGCGCCACGTTGGCTCTGGATCAGTGCGGCGTTGGCCGTTGCGGTAGTGGCACTTTGGGCTGCGGTGAGGGCGTACCGCACCGGCCGTGAACTCCTCGCCGTGACTATCGTCGGTATGACATCGTGTGCCGTCTCGCCGTTCGCGTGGGGGCATCACTGGGTGTGGTTTGTTCCGCTGCTCGTAATAGCGCTCGACGTCGTCTATCGCAGATGGCTTGCGCGCCAACGTCGTTGGTGGCTGTTCCTGGCGCTGCCGATCGGCCTGGTCGGCCTCAGTTTCACTTATGTGTACAACTGGTTCGATTCCGGGCGCCACCTCACCTCGGACCATGCGATCGCGCTTGGCTTGTTCATGATGCCGCGCTACTCGTCGTCGAATTGGTGGAATATCCCGCCCGCCTTGCTCTATTCCGGCTGTTACCTCTTGGTGTTGGGCGCCACCGTGGTGTTGACGTTGGTCTGCGTCCGGACGAGCGGACCGGCAACGCGAGACGACGAAGCAGCCGTCGCGGAGACTGTTCCGACGCCGTAGCTAACCTGGCTCCATGTCTGCGTGGACTTCAATCCGAATTCGAGCTCGCAAATTTCGCTATGTCGTGCACTCCAATCCCAAGCTGAATCTGGCCTATCGCATCTGCGTCGGCGTCGTTGGTGCTGCGGTGCTGGTCGTCGGGTTTGTCACCATCCCGTATCCCGGACCCGGCTGGCTGATTGTCTTCCTCGGATTGGCCATCCTGGCATCGGAATTCGCCTGGGCGCATCGCCTGCTGCATTTCGCGCGCGGAAAGTACGACGCCTGGCTGGACTGGATGAAGCGTCAACCCCTCTGGGTGCAGGGCCTTTTCGGGCTGGCCACCTGTGCGATCGTGGTTGTCACCCTGTGGCTATTCGGGATGTGGTCGATGGTCGGCGGTTGGTTCGGCATCGACGCCGCGTGGCTGGACAGCCCGATCTTCGACTGAACTCACAATGCGCCGCGAGTCCGCCCGGCGTGCGCAGATACCATACTGTGCAGGCATCGTCGTCGGCGATGCGTGTTCTGCCGCGTGTGAAACGTGGCCCGTTCCTCTAAGGAGTGTCACCAGTGCCCGACCACCAGATAGTCACCAGCGCAGCCACGATCCGTGTGCCAGCCGGGACTACCGCGGGCACCGCGCTGCGCGAACTGGACTTCCCGAACAAGGGCCCACAGGCCGTTGTCGTGGTGCGTGACCCAGAGGGAAAACTGCGGGACCTATCGTGGGCGCCCGACCTCGACACCGACGTCGAGGCAGTGACCGCGGATACCGAAGACGGCCGCAGTGTGATCCGGCATTCCGCCGCACATGTGCTTGCTCAGGCTGTGCAAGACATCTTCCCTGAGGCCAAACTCGGCATCGGTCCGCCCATTCGCGATGGCTTCTACTATGACTTCGACGTCACCGATCCGTTTACCCCAGAAGATCTGGCCAAACTCGAGAAGAAGATGAAGCAGATCATCAAGTCGGGTCAGCGATTTTCCCGTCGTGTGTACGACTCACTCGACGAGGCGAAGGCCGAGTTGGCGAATGAGCCGTACAAGCTTGAATTGGTCGACGACAAGGGTGCGGGCGACGATCCGGAGGTGATGGAAGTCGGTGGGGGAGAACTCACCGCGTACGACAACCTCAATCCCCGCACCGGAGAACGTATCTGGGGCGACCTGTGCCGCGGCCCGCATGTGCCGACCACGAAATACATCCCGGCCGTCAAACTGACCCGGTCGTCGGCGGCGTATTGGCGCGGCGATCAGAACAACGCCGATCTTCAGCGCGTCTACGGCACCGCGTGGGAGTCGGCCGAGGCCCTCGAGGCCCATCTTGCCCTCCTCGCCGAGGCAGAGCGTCGAGACCACCGCAAACTCGGTCTGGAACTCGACCTCTTCTCCTTCCCCGACGAACTGGGGTCGGGTCTGCCGGTCTTTCACCCGAAAGGCGGCCTGATTCGTAAAGAGCTGGAAGAGTATTCGCGGCAACGGCACGTCGCCGCCGGGTATGAGTTCGTCAATACTCCGCATATCACCAAGGGCCACCTGTTCGAGGTCTCTGGTCACCTCGACTGGTACCGCGACGGCATGTTCCCCGCTATGCACCTCGACGCCGAGTACAACGAGGACGGCACGGTCCGCAAACCCGGCCAGGACTACTACGTCAAGCCGATGAACTGCCCGATGCACAATTTGATCTTCCGCTCCCGCGGACGGTCGTATCGTGAACTGCCGCTTAGGCTTTTCGAGTTCGGTTCGGTCTATCGATACGAGAAGTCCGGCGTGGTGCACGGGTTGACCCGCGTGCGCGGTATGACGCAGGACGACGCGCATATCTACTGCACCAAAGAGCAGATGCACGACGAACTCACCAAGACCCTGCAGTTCGTACTAGACCTCCTTTCCGACTACGGCCTCGACGACTTCTATCTGGAACTCTCGACGAAGGATCCGGAGAAGTTCGTCGGCTCCGACGAGATTTGGGAGGAGGCCACCGAGACGCTGTCGAAGGTTGCCTCAGCTTCGGGGTTGGAATTGGTCCCCGATCCGGGCGGCGCGGCGTTCTACGGGCCGAAGATCTCTGTGCAGGCCAAGGACGCGCTTGGGCGAACCTGGCAGATGTCGACCATCCAGCTCGACTTCAACCTGCCCGAACGGTTCAACCTCGAATACACCGGCTCCGATGGCACCAAACAACGACCGGTGATGATTCACCGAGCTCTGTTCGGGTCGATCGAGCGCTTCTTCGGCGTGCTCACCGAGCACTATGCCGGCGCCTTCCCGGCGTGGCTCTCACCGGTCCAAGTGGTGGGCATCCCGGTCGCTGAGGCCTTTTCGGACCACCTGCAACGGGCGGTTGATCAGTTGAAGGACAAGGGTATTCGCGCGGAAGTCGACTATTCCGACGACCGGATGCAGAAGAAGATCCGCACACACACCACCGGCAAGGTGCCGTTCATGCTGCTTGCCGGCGAACGCGACGTCGAAGCCGGCGCCGTCAGCTTCCGGTTCCGCGACGGCACTCAGATTAACGGCGTGCCGATCGCCGACGCCGTCGAGAAGATCGCCGCCTGGGTGGCATCGCGCCGAAACGAATCGCCGTCGGCGGACCTGCTCGCCCCCGAGGTTGAGAATGCCTGACATCCCCGACGCGTACAACGCGCTTCGCGATAGCGGCACAGGCAAACCCGATCACCTGCAACGGTTGTGGTCACCCCATCGGCTGACCTACATCACCTCCGAGCCGACACCGGCCAGCACCACCGGCCACCCGTTCCTCGACATTCCCGCCATGAACGACGAGGACGGGCTGATCGTGGCGCGTGGCGAGTCGGTGTACGCCGTTCTCAATTTGTACCCGTACAACCCGGGCCACACGATGATCGTGCCCTATCGGCAGGTAGCCGATTTGGAGGCGCTCACCGCCGAGGAATCGTCGGAATTGATGGCGTTCACCCAGCGGATCATCGCGGTGGTCAAGAAGGTCTCCAATCCGGACGCGTTTAATGTCGGGCTCAATTTGGGGCGCTCGGCTGGTGGCTCGCTGTCCGAGCACTTGCACCAGCATGTGGTGCCGCGCTGGGCGGGCGACGCCAATTTCATCACGGTGATCGGCGAGACCAAAGTCATGCCGCAGCTGCTCCGCGACACCCGCGCACTGCTCGCGCAGGCATGGCAGGATCAGACTTCGTGCTGAGTATTCTCGGGCGAGCCTCGGTGTCGAAGGTGACACTGCCGATGGGCCGGGCATTGCTGCGTACCGGATTGACCCCGGACGCGATGACGCTCATCGGCACCGTTGCCTCCATTGCCGCGGCGGTGACCCTTTTCCCCACCGGTCATCTGTTCTGGGGCACGATGGTCATCTGGTTCTTCGTGATGTTCGACATGCTCGACGGTGCGATGGCCCGTGCCCGGGGCGGAGGTACCCGCTTCGGCGCTGTCCTGGACGCAACCTGCGACCGCATCGCCGATGGTGCGATCTTCGCGGGACTCGGGTGGTGGTGCATTGTGACCGAACCGCATCAATGGCTGTTTGTCGCCACGTTGATCTGCCTGGTGACCTCACAGGTGATCTCCTATGCGAAGGCCCGAGCCGAGGCCAGCGGACTCAACGGTGACGGCGGGCTGATTGAACGCCCCGACCGTCTGATCATTGTGCTGGTCGGCGCTGGCGTGACCGGGATGGGTTTGTGGTGGGCCATTCACGTCGCCATGTGGCTACTCGCGGTGCTCAGTGTGATTACGGTGGGTCAGCGGATGCTGTCGATCGCGCGCTCACCCGGCGCGCGCGACCTGATCCCACTTGCCGCACCGGCAGATGCGGAGAAGTCTGATACGCCAGGCGACTCCGTCGGCGACGGTACTAACTGATGGCTCGGATCCCCGGACTCGGGCCGGTACGGGAAACCCTCACCGATGCCGGCTACCGCGCGGGCTGGGCTGCTATCCGCTACGCGCCGGATAGCCTGGCGCGCAAGGCATTCGGCAACGTGGGGGAGTTCTTCGGTACCCGAGATGGCGGACCGGATCAGTTGCGGCGCAACCTGTCCCGCGTTCTCGGCGTTCCGGCAGATGAGGTCCCCGACGATCTGATGGCGGCCTCAATGGCCTCATACGCCAGATATTGGTACGAGGCTTTTCGGCTGCCGTCAATGGATTTCGCGACCGCCGCCGCCAACGTCCACATCGCCGACGAGGAGGTCGCGGGATTCTCCGCCGAACTCGACAAGGGCAAAGGTTTGATCTTCGCGTTGCCGCACAGCGGCAACTACGACATGGCCGGCGTGTGGTTGGTCCAGCTTTTCGGCACTTTCGCCACAGTCGCCGAACGGCTCAAACCGGAATCACTGTTCCGGCGGTTCGTCGAGTACCGGGAAAGCCTGGGCTTCGAGATCTTCCCGCTGACCGGCGGTGAACAGCCGCCGTTCGCGCAATTGGCTGATCGGTTGCGCGACGGCAAGATTATCTGCCTGATGGGGGAACGGGACCTCACCCGCAAAGGTGTGCCGGTCACCATGTTCGGGGAGCCGACGCGAATGCCGGCGGGAGCCGCGAAACTCGCCATCGACACCGGTGCCGCGCTGATGCCGGTACATCACTGGTTCACCGAAGGGGCGACGTCGAGGCTCACCGTCGGCGCCGCATTGGACACCTCCGATGGAGTTGCCGCGACCACCCAGCGGCTGGCCGATGCGTTTGCCACGAATATCGCGGCCCATCCCGCCGATTGGCATATGCTGCAACCGTTTTGGGAAGCTGATTGGTCGCAGGAACGCCGTGAACGCCTCGCGAATCCGGGTCGCGGGGGCAACGCAGGCGGGGCGTCGTCGTGAGAATCGGCATGGTCTGTCCGTATTCCTTCGACATTCCCGGCGGCGTACAAGCGCATGTCGTGGAGTTGGCGCAGGTGTTCATCGAACGCGGTCACGAGGTTAGCGTTCTCGCGCCGGCGGGTGCCGATACCGTATTGCCCGACTACGTGGTCTCGGCCGGGCCAGCCCTGGCGATCCCGTACAACGGATCGGTATCGCGGGTGAATTTCAGTCCGACCGGATATCGCCGTCTGCGACGGTGGATCGCCGAGAACCACTTCGACGTGATGCATGTGCACGAGCCCAATTCACCGTCGATTTCGATGTTGTCGTTGATGGTCGCCGATGGACCAATCGTGACAACATTTCATACGGCTACCACGAAGTCGTTGTGGCTCAGTACTTTTCAGAGTGTTCTACGGCCGTACCATGAGCGCATCTCGGGCAAGATCGCGGTGAGTGAACTCGCTAGACGCTGGCAGATGGAGTCGCTGGGCTCGGACGCCGTGGAGATTCCGAACGGAATAAACGTGCCGATGTTCGCCGATGCGAAACCACTGGAGGGTTATCCACGACCCGGCCGTACGGTGCTGTTCCTCGGACGCTACGACGAGCCGCGCAAAGGTATCGACATCCTGATGCGGGCACTGCCGGCCGTCGTCGATAAGTTTCCCGACCTTCGGGTTCTCATTGTCGGTGGCGGCAACGAACGCGCATTGACACGGCGGGCCGGCGATCTGGCCAGCCATTTGGTGTTCCTCGGCCAAGTTGACGACGAGACCAAAGCCCGCGCACTGGCCTCGACCGATGTGTACTGCGCTCCCAATCTCGGTGGCGAGAGTTTCGGCATTGTGCTGGTTGAGGCGATGGCCGCCCGGGCCGCGGTGGTCGCCAGTGATCTGAACGCCTTCGCGCGCGTCCTCGATGGCGGACGGGCCGGGAAACTGGTCACCACTGGATCCGGGGAAGCGCTGGGCGCGACGCTCATCGAACTGCTTTCCGACGACGCCGCGCGCGCCGAACTGGTGGAATCCGCCTTCTCCCACGCGTGGCGCTATGACTGGTCGCAGGTCGCCGATCAGATCATGCGCGTGTATGAGACGGTGACGCTTGGAGCGGGACCAGTCCAGGTAGTCGACTAGTGGCCTCGATATTCACCATCACCGCGCTGATCGTCGCCGGGGTCGTCGTGGTGTTGGCTCTCGGCTGGGCTTACCGCACCGCGCATCGCCTCGACCGACTTAATGTCCGAGTTGACCTCGCCCGGCAGTCCCTGTTGTCGTCGCTGGACCGTCGCGCCGTCGTAGCGCGCACCATCGGGGCGGCGCTGCGGGACGGAAGTGATGCCGACCGGGCAGCGATGGGACGTGACCTCGTGATTGCCGCGGACCGCGCCGAGGCTGCGGACGAGGACGCGCGAGAGACTGCGGAGAATCACCTGTCGTCGATTTTGGGACGGATCGAAGTCGGTGCTCGACCGGTGGCACTCGCCACGGAGTTGGCCGACGCCGAGACACGGGTGATGATGGCTCGTCGCTTCTACAACGACGCCGTACGGGATACCCGTAGCCTGGCACAACGACGTTTGGTTCGTTGGCTGCGACTGGCCGGTCGAGCACCTATCCCGCGCTATTTTGAGATCATCGAGCGCGTAACGCCCTGACGAGCGGTGTCCGCTTATGAACGACGCACAACGCTGGCCTAAACTTGATGGGGCCACTCTGTCACCGGGTGGGTACCCCACAAGTCGAAGTCCACTACTCCAGGAGTTACCACAGTGAGCGATATCCAGTCAGGGGCGCAGCCCGGACCGGACACCCCGACCATTCTCGGCGCCGACGGCGGCACCGGCGGCGCGGGAACGGCTCGGGTCAAGCGGGGCATGGCTGAAATGCTCAAGGGCGGCGTCATCATGGACGTTGTCACTCCGGAACAGGCGAAGATCGCCGAGGATGCCGGCGCTGTCGCGGTAATGGCACTCGAGCGCGTGCCAGCCGACATTCGGGCGCAAGGCGGCGTCTCGCGGATGAGCGACCCGGATATGGTCGACGGGATTATTAATACCGTGTCGATCCCGGTGATGGCCAAGGCGCGAATCGGCCATTTCGTCGAAGCTCAGATCCTGCAGAGTCTCGGCGTCGATTACATCGACGAGTCCGAGGTGCTTACCCCGGCCGACTATGCCAACCACATCGATAAGTGGCGATTCACCGTGCCATTCGTCTGTGGCGCAACGAATCTGGGTGAGGCCCTGCGGCGCATCACCGAAGGCGCGGCAATGATCCGCTCGAAGGGCGAAGCCGGTACCGGCGATGTGTCGAACGCTACAACGCATATGCGCAAGATCCGTGACGAGATCCGCCGGCTGACGTCTCTCCCGGAAGACGAGTTATACGTCGCCGCAAAGGAATTGCAGGCTCCCTATGATCTCGTCGTCGAGGTGGCCAAGGCCGGGAAACTTCCGGTCACACTGTTCACCGCGGGCGGTATCGCTACGCCGGCTGACGCCGCGATGATGATGCAGCTCGGTGCCGAAGGCGTCTTCGTCGGTTCCGGAATCTTCAAGTCGGGCAATCCCGAACAGCGCGCGGCGGCGATCGTTCAGGCCACCACTTTCTACGATGATCCCGATGTCTTGGCCAAGGTTTCTCGTGGACTTGGTGAGGCGATGGTTGGCATTAACGTCGACGACATTCCGCAACCGCACCGCCTTTCAGAGCGCGGCTGGTAATTCATTCGTGATAATTCACGGTGGTAATCGTCTGGCGCAGTTGTCGCATGAGTAGGATCTGCTGATCATGACAGCGGCACATATCGTGCGGGACGACACCGCAACCGGATCTGATGTCGTCGGCGGGCTGCGGCTCGACTGGTCCGCGGCATGCAACGTCGGACGCGTCCGTGAGGCGAATGAGGATGCCGCGCTGGTTCTGCCGGGACGATTCCTCCTCGCCGATGGTATGGGCGGACATGAGAGCGGAGAACTGGCCAGCGAGGCAGCGCTACTCACTCTCTCGGCCACGCCGCAATTCGGTGACCAAGACGGGACCCGCGACGAACTCGAAGGTCTGCTACGTCAGGCACAGCAGGCCATCAGTGATATCGACTCGGAAAGTAGCCGCCGTGCGGGTACCACTGCGACCGGTGCCGTACTGGTGACCTACTCGGAGGAGCCGCACTGGCTGGTGTTCAACATCGGTGACTCGCGGACCTACTGCTCGCGTGGTGGGCTTCTCGAACAGGTCACCATCGATCATTCGCAGGTTCAGGAATTCGTTGACGCCGGATTCATGACACCTGATCAGGCACGTGTCGACCCGCGCCGCAATGTGATCACTCGTGCGCTTGGTGCGGGGATGTCCGAACCGCAAGCCGATTTCTTCGCTTTCCAGACCGAACCCGGCGACAAACTGTTGATCTGTTCGGATGGATTGACCGGGGAACTACCTGACGAAGAGCTCACCGAACTGCTGAACTCTGCCGCGACACCGGCCGAGGCCGTCGACACGCTCGTTGACGCGGCCCTGGCATTGGGTGCTCATGACAATGTGACCGTGATCGTGGTGTCGGTATCCGCAGCCGACGAGGCTGAACCGAGTGATGTCGACTCAAGTGTGGTGGAATCGGGCAACGTCGACACTCAGGAGTCCGAACCAGCTGACGTCGACACCGACGCGCTGGAGGAAGAAGCCACCGAAGCGGTTGACGATTCGAGTGACGACGTTGAAGCGGATAACGTTGAAGCGGATAACGTTGAAGCGGATAACGTTGAAGCGGATAGCGATGAAGCCGAAAACGACTCCGGCGCCGACTCGGACACAGAGGGCGGGGAAGCCGATGCCGTTGACGAGTCGGTAGCCGCCGAACACGTCGAGAGCGATGACCCGCGTGGTGGCGCAGCCAGATGAGTTCTGATGGAACCGGTACCTATGTTGAGTACTGCGGCGAGCGTTTCCCGCTGCTACCCGAGAACCGGTTCTTCATCGGTCGCGAGGCCGACCTATCGGTAGACAACAACCCGTATTTGCATCGTCGCTTCCTCGTGCTGCACTACGAGGGCGGAATGTGGTGGTTGTCGAACCTGGGCTCACACCTGTCGGCGAGTATCTCTGCTGGCGATGTGGGGTTTTCCGGGGTTGTCGGTCCCGGCGCGCGGATGCCGCTCGTATTCGGTAAGACGACAGTCGTGTTCACCGCCGGCCCGACGACCTACGAACTCGATGTGTTCGCCGGTACACCCGGCGTCGACGAGGTGACGCAGCCATACATCAAACTTGGCCAGACAACCGTCGGAGTGCCGAAACTGACGGAGTCGCAAAAGGTTCTGATCGTTGTGCTGGCTGAACAGATCCTCCGTCGTGACGGCACGGGATCCAGCGCGATCCCATCGTCGGCCCAAGCTGCCGCGCGGCTGGGGTGGTCATTGACCAAATTCAATCGCAAACTCGACAACGTCTGCGACAAACTCGATCAACTCGGTGTGTCGGGTATGCGTGGCGGCGGGGGCAAACTCGCCAGCAACCGTCGGACGAAACTCGTGGAATACGCGATCGCATCCCGTGTGGTCACTCGCGATGATCTGCCGCTGATCGACGAGGAAGCGGACCGCAACGCCAAGGGCGCGTAGCGTCTCTCTGCCATATTTACCCTATCTGACCTGCATATATGTCATGGGTAGTTCTCCCCATCGACGGTCGTGGCGATTTCTCATAACGTTCTCACCAACACCAGCAATCAACTGCTCGCCACGTCAAAGGCGTTGGGGCACAACACGGTAGTGAGGATGAGAGAAATGACCGCAGCCATGATCTCGCAGGGGTACACCAGCGCCGCCATCGAACAGAGCGCTCGTCGTAGTGCCGAGTCGGTTAGACGTCGCGAGGAAGCGTTGGCGCGCTTGGCCGCTCGCCGTATGCAGTTACCGGGACAACAGTCGCCGGTGTGGCCGGCAACCGCCGGGCAACGTCGTCGGCCGCTACTGCGTGAGGTGAAAGTTCCTGTGTTAGAACATGATTCAATCGAGATCAATGACGCTGCCGACAATGCAGAGCGCGCCGGTTCGCACGTGCGTACCGATCTGCCCCGGCCGGTTCTGACGCCGCGGGAGGCCGAGGTGTTGCGCACTTGGTTGCTTGTCGACTCCAAGCCGGCGGTCGGTCAGGAACTGTTCATCTCACTCGGCACGGTCAACACTCACCTGACCCGGATTCGAGCGAAGTACGCGGAGATCGGTCGCCCGGCGCCGACCAAGGCATCGCTGGTCGCCCGTGCCGTGCAGGATGGCTTGATCTCGCTCGACGAACTGTAGTCCGCACCCGGGGGCGTGGGAGTTGGTTGCGCCCGCGGCGAGCGCGTAAGCGATACTGATCCGGTGGCAACCATTGAAGAAATTCTGCAGGTCGAGGCGATTGAGGCCGATATCTATCGCGGCCCATCCTTCCCCTCACACCTGCGTCGCACTTTCGGTGGGCAGGTTGCCGGGCAGGCTTTGATTTCGGCGACGCGCACGGTTTCCGATGAGTTCCACGTTCATTCGCTGCATGGCTACTTCCTGCGGCCGGGGGATCCCGATGTCCCCGCGGTATTTCTCGTCGATCGGATTCGCGACGGTAGATCCTTCGTCACGCGTCGGGTGACCGGCGTACAGCACGGCGAGGCGATCTTCACGATGTCGGCCTCGTTCCACGTACTCGGCGACGAGGGCATCGAACATCAGGACCGGATGCCCCCGGCCCCCGATCCGGACGGGCTGGTCAGTCGAGTCGAAGAGGCACCCGAACACTTGGCGTCGGTGCTGCGCGAATGGGAGAATTTCGATATCCGGGTGGTGCCACGCGATCAACTCTCGACGTCGGATTACTTTGCGGCACAACAACGAGTGTGGTTTCGGTATCGACATCGGCTGCCCGACGATCAGGTATTCCACGTCTGCACTCTCGCGTATATGTCCGACATGACCCTGCTCGGGTCGGCCAATGTCGTTCATCCCGGCATTCATCCGCAGGGTGCCTCACTTGACCACGCCATGTGGTTCATGCGACCGTTCCGGGCCGACGAATGGCTGCTTTACGACCAGACCTCGCCGTCGGCGGGGTCGGGCCGTGCGTTGACGCAGGGGCGGATCTTCGACCAGTCGGGGCGGATGGTCGCGGCGGTCACCCAGGAAGGGTTGGCCCGCACCGGTCGCAATCAGACTCTCGAACAGCAGATCGGCCGGGACGCCAAGTGACCCAACGTGAACAAGCGGGCGCATCCTCGCGTCCGTTGATCGGAGTGCTGGCGCTGCAGGGTGATGTACGCGAACATATCGCCGCGTTGCAGGCGAGCGGCGCCGATGCAATGGCGGTCCGGCGAGCCGGTGAACTCGACGAGATTGATGGCATTGTCCTGCCGGGCGGCGAGTCGACGACGGTGAGCAAGTTGCTCGGGGTCTTTGGCATGTTCGAGCCTTTGCGGGATAAGTTGCTCGACGGATTGCCGGCGTATGGTTCATGTGCGGGGATGATCATGCTCAGTTCGCGGATTCTGGACACCAGACCGGACGCGAGGCATCTCGACGTACTCGATATCACCGTGCGACGCAACGCTTTTGGCAGACAGGTCGCCTCCTTTGAGTCGGATATCGACTTCGTTGGAATCACCGACAAGCCGGGTGCGCCGAAGATGCGCGGGGTGTTCATCCGTGCGCCGTGGGTTGAAGAAGCCGGTGATGACGTGACTGTCCTGGCGCGGGTGCCCGATGGTGTCGCCGGGAGCGGAGCGAGCGGGACTGGTGCGGGTGTCGCCGGGAGCGGAGCGAGCGGGACTGGTGCGGCGGGCCGAATCGTCGCCGTCGAGCAGCGGAATGTGATCGCGACATCGTTTCATCCGGAGGTGACCGGCGACCGACGGGTGCACGAATACTTCGTCGCCAAGGTGCGTCGGTAAGATCACATAGGTTGACGCGCCGAAAGGCGCCCGAAAGTCAGGCCCGCCATGCGTCGTGCGGGTACTGAAGACGTGCGAGGGAAGGCGATAGCGCGATGAGTGGACATTCCAAGTGGGCCACGACCAAACACAAGAAGGCTGCAATCGATGCCAAGCGCGGCAAGATGTTCGCCAAATTGGTCAAGAACATTGAAGTCGCCGCGCGGACCGGCGGCGGTGATCCGGCGGGCAATCCCACGCTGTACGACGCTATCCAGAAGGCGAAGAAATCGTCGGTGCCCAACGACAACATCGAACGCGCCCGCAAGCGCGGCGGTGGTGAAGAGGCCGGCGGTGCCGACTGGCAGACCATTACGTACGAGGGCTATGGCCCCAATGGTGTTGCGGTACTGATCGAATGCCTCACCGACAACCGCAACCGCGCGGCCGGTGAAGTGCGAACCGCGATGACTCGCAACGGCGGCAATATGGCCGATCCCGGTTCGGTCTCCTACCTCTTCACTCGTCGGGGAGTGGTGACGCTGGAAAAGGGTGACCAGTCCGAGGACGACGTATTGATGGCAGTACTCGATGCCGGCGCCGAAGAAGTCAACGACCTCGGCGACACCTTCGAGGTGGTCTCCGAGCCGACCGATCTCGTCGCCGTGCGCACCGCGTTGCAGGAAGCCGGGATCGACTACGAATCCGCCGAAGCCGACTTCCGGGCATCGGTCGAGGTGCCCGTTGACGCCGATGGCGCGCGCAAGGTGTTCAAACTGATCGACGCGCTCGAAGACTCCGACGATGTGCAGAATGTCTACAGCAATGTCGATATCAGCGATGAGGTGCTGGCCGAACTCGACGCGGACTAGCGTCGGCGCAGCCGCGACCTGCTGATCCACCGAGAATCTCCTGCCGCGGCAGGGGATTCTCTTTGGCTTCGGGGGTGTTGGGTGGGCAGCAGCACAATGCGTGTTGCTCCCCTCGGCTGTCATACCCACCGGCTAGACTCTCGAACAGCTGTTCGCTTTGGAGTGTCGGAGGTGTGGTGTGCGGGTCATGGGTGTCGATCCCGGACTGACCAGGTGCGGTATCGCACTGGTCGAGTCAGGTGCGGGTCGGTCGGTCGTCGCACTCGACGTCGATGTGGTGCGTACACCGGCGGATATGGATCTGGCCGATCGGTTATTGGCCGTGCATACCGCTGCGGTCCACTGGATCAATACACATCGTCCCGACGTCGTCGCGGTTGAGCGGGTGTTCGCGCAGAATCAGGTGTCGACTGCGATGGGTACCGCGCAGGCGGCCGGAGTTGTCGCACTCGCGGCCGCACAGAATGAGATTCCGGTGCGGTTCCACACTCCGTCGGAAGTAAAGGCCGCGGTCACCGGATCGGGGCGCGCGGACAAAGCGCAGGTGACGTCGATGGTCACCCGAATACTCGGTATGCAGACGCGGCCCAAGCCGGCCGATGCCGCCGACGCACTCGCGTTGGCGATTACCCATTGCTGGCGCGGGCCGATGATGGAACGCATGGCGGAGGCCGAACGTCGGGCCAAGGTGGCGCAACGCCATCATCAACAACGCATCGCGCAGGCGCGCGCTGCTGCCCAGGAGGTACGAAAGTGATTGCGGCAGTGAGAGGTCCGGTGATGGACGTCGCGCTCGATCACGTCGTCGTGGACTGCGCGGGGGTTGGATATCGCGTCCTGGTGACGCCCCCGACGTTGTCGTCGGTGCATCGCGGCGCGGAGGTGACGTTACTCACGGCCATGATTGTGCGTGAGGACTCGATGACCCTCTACGGGTTCACCGACCCGGAATCGCGTGACCTGTTCGGATTGTTGCAGACGGTGACCGGCGTTGGGCCAAGGCTCGCGATGGCCACCCTTGCGGTTCTGGAACCGGAGGCTTTGCGTCGGGCACTGTCGGAATCCGACGTCAAAGCGCTGACTACGGTGCCGGGTATCGGCAAGCGCGTAGCGGAGCGGCTGGTCGTCGAATTGCGGGACAAGGTGACTGCGGTGGCAGCCGCGGGGGTATCCGGATCGATTGTCGCGCCGACCGGTTCGGTGGCCGAGCAGGTCACTGAAGCGCTTGTGGGACTTGGCTTTCCACTTGCCTCGGCAGAGAAGGCGGTGGCTGCGGTCCTTGCCGAGACGCCAGACGCCGATTCGGCTCACGCGCTGCGGGCGGGACTGTCGATACTCGGCAAGGGGAGTAGTCGGTAATGGACGCTGAACTTGAAGATGACGCCTGGTCCGACCGCACGGTGAACGCCGGTCGGGTCAGCTCAGACGGCGATCTGGATGCCAATCTCCGACCGCGATCACTGTCCGACTTCATCGGCCAGCCCAAGGTCCGCGAACAGCTGGAGCTGGTGCTGCACGGGGCCAAGGGACGCGGCGGCACACCCGATCACATCCTGTTGTCCGGTCCGCCCGGACTTGGCAAGACGTCGCTGGCGATGATTATCGCCAGCGAAATGGGTTCGGCCATCCGAGTCACCTCCGGCCCGGCACTCGAACGCGCGGGTGACCTGGCCGCGATGCTCTCGAATCTGGTCGAAGGTGACGTGCTGTTCATCGACGAAATTCACCGGATCGCCCGGCCCGCCGAGGAGATGCTTTATCTGGCGATGGAGGATTTCCGGGTTGACGTCGTCGTCGGCAAGGGGCCCGGAGCCACCTCAATTCCGCTCGACGTCGCACCATTTACGCTGGTGGGAGCTACAACCCGGTCTGGCTCGCTCACCGGGCCGCTGCGCGACCGGTTCGGTTTCACCGCGCATATGGAGTTCTACGAGACCGCCGAGTTGGTTCAGGTGCTTACCCGGTCGGCGCGGATTCTCGGTATCGAGATCGACGCGGCGTCGGCGTCGGAGATCGCCAGCCGCTCCCGTGGAACGCCACGTATCGCCAACCGGTTGCTGCGTCGGGTCCGCGACTTCGCCGAGGTCCGCGCCGACGGCACCATCACCGTCGCGATCGCACAGGCCGCATTGCAGGTTTACGACGTCGACGAACTCGGCCTCGACCGCCTCGACCGCGCGGTACTCGGCTCACTCGTGCGTGGATTCGGCGGGGGACCGGTCGGCGTATCGACGCTGGCGGTGGCAGTCGGTGAAGAACCGGCCACCGTCGAAGAAGTATGTGAACCATTTCTCGTTCGGGCGGGCATGATGGCGCGCACACCGCGCGGCCGGGTCGCGACAGCGGCGGCCTGGCATCACCTCGGATTGACGCCGCCGGCGGGTGCATTGAACGCGAGTTGGGGCGTACGGAGCCGGGAAGATCAGACCACCGCACTGTTCGACGCCGATTGAGCACCGCTCGCCAGGGCGGATGCAACACCGTCGGTGCTAGTCATGGCACACTGGTAGGCAGTGCGTCGCGCACGGCGTTGTCGTATGCCCTGACTCCAATTGCTTGAGGACTGATTAGAACACCATGGACTTCCTATTCCCGATTCTGCTCGTGCTGCTCGGCGGTTTCATGTACTTCAGCATTCGGAAGCAGAAGAAGCGCATGGCCGAAGTCCAGGAGATGCAGAGTTCGGCAACCACCGGTGCTCGCGTACAGCTGACCTCGGGTCTGTACGGCACCGTCATCGACACCAACGACGACAGCGTTGATGTAGAAATCGCTCCCGGCGTCGTGACTCGGTGGAATAAGCTCGCGATCCGCGAAGTCGTGCTCACCGAGGATGCTGCGGCCACCTACCCGGGTGCGCTGGTCAACGATGAAGAAGACGCGACCTACTCGGGCGCACTGCATGACGACGATGCCGATGACCAGACGCCGGCCGGCCCGAGCCTTACCAAAAACGTCACCGACGATTCGACGCCGGAGGTGCCGTCACTCGAGTCCGACGCCACCGACAAGCCGGCCGACGAGAAGTGACCTATCGGTTTTGACCTAGTGACGCCGTCGGGGCGTCACCGGCTGGTCGCTGACCGCGCCGCCGCAGAGATTTCGGACGCCATCGCGATGCTGTCCGCACCGAGGAGATCTGAACAACCGTGACTACCCCCCGCCGGGCAACGGCAAAACGGTCCGCGCCGGGCCGTGAAGTTCCACCGTGGCAGCCACTACTCGCCTTCTTCGTTCTGCTGGCGGTGGTGTATGGCTTGATCGCGTTCACCGGCGGCGGATCATTCGAGCCGAAACTAGGCATCGACCTGCAGGGCGGTACGCGAGTCACTTTGACCGCGCGTACCGAGGACGGCCAGAAGCCAACCAAAGAGCAGCTTGATCAGGCAAAACAGATCATCGAAACTCGTGTCAACGCACGTGGTGTCGCAGGGTCCGAGGTCGTCATCAACGGCGACAACCTGATCATCACCGTGCCCGGTGACGATGGCAGACAAGCGCGGACGCTCGGACAGACCGCGCGGTTGTACGTCCGACCGGTGGTTACGGTTGTGCCGGCGACGCCGCAGAAGTCCAAGCCGCCCGTGCCCGACAACAACGACGAGTCGACCAGCCAAGAGTCGGCACGTCAGATTGACGAACAGCAAAAGTTGCGTCAGGCACCGGCTAATGCCGATCAGACCCGGCTGGGCGAATTGCAGGCTCAGATGGCGAAGGTCGACTGTAAGCCGGATTCCGGCGATCCGCTCCTGGGTAACGACAAGTCCGATCAGTATCTGGTTTCGTGTTCTACGGACGGCAAAGAGGTCTACCTGCTCGGACCGCAGATCATCGACGGTCGAGATGTGAAGACGGCGTCGTCGAATATGTCTCAGCAGTCCGGCGGCTGGGTGGTTAATGTCGAATTCAAGGGTGCCGCCCGCGACTTCTGGCCCAAGTACACCGCGCAGAACACCGGAAAACAGACCGCCTTCACCCTGGACTCGCGAGTCGTTTCGGCGCCGTCGATCAACGGCGCGATCACCACGCCGAGCACTGAGATCTCGGGCAGCTTCACCCAGAGTGAGGCAGATGACCTGGCAAATGTTCTGAAATATGGTTCGCTGCCGCTGTCTTTCAAGTCTTCTGATTCCGAAAGTGTTTCCGCGACACTGGGATTGGCATCCCTCAAGGCCGGCCTGATCGCCGGTCTGGTCGGCTTGATCGCGGTCGCGATCTACGCATTGGCTTACTACCGCATGCTCGGCTTCCTGAGTATCGCGTCGCTGATCCTCGCAGGTGCGATGGTGTACGGCATCATCGTGCTGCTCGGTCGATGGATCGGGTTCACCCTCGACCTCGCCGGAATCGCCGGTCTCATCATCGGTATCGGTATGACCGCCGACTCGTTCGTCGTCTACTTCGAACGCATTAAGGACGAGATACGTGACGGCCGCACATTCAGATCTGCCGTACCGCGCGGCTGGGTCAGCGCGCGTCGAACAGTGTGGACCGGCAACGCGGTCAGCTTGATCGCCGCGGTCGTCATTTACATCCTGGCCGTCGGGGAGGTCCGTGGTTTCGCGTTCACTCTCGGATTGACCACCATCCTCGACGTCGTGATCGTCTTCTTGGTCACCCATCCGCTCGTGGTCCTCGCGACCCGGTCGGAGTTCCTGTCACGTCCGAGTGTCAATGGTCTGGGCGCGGTCAGCGAGGTCGCCCGCTCCCGGCGCGAGGCGCGTCGTACAGCTGTCGCCCGCCACGCCGCCGCCCAGAATGCTGCGGCGCAGAATGAGGGGGCGCAGCGATGAGCTTCTCCAGCAAGGGTTTTGAATCCAACGACAGTCTGTCCGGTCGCGCGGGTGGTAAGGGTAAGAATCCGCCGCCGCGGGTCCCGATCCAGAAGACCGGTCGTCGTCGTGCGCCGCTCGAGGCATCCGGTGGCGAAGCGGGAACCGAGACATTGCCGGTCGAGAATCCGACGGTGGACGGGACATCGGAATCATCCGATGCGGAGCTTTCGCCCGCGACGTCGGCACCCGATGCCGACTACGTCGCCGACGAGGAGCGGTCATTCCTGTCGCGGTTGTACACCGGTACCGGTGCGTTCGAGGTCGTCGGCAAGCGGAAGATGTGGTACATCATCACCGCTGTCATCATCGCGATTTCGATCCTGTCCATCGCGACGCGGCAGTTCACCTTCGGTATTGAATTCGAGGGCGGTACGCAGATTTCGGTGCCGGCGTCGTCAGCGGTGACCACCGAGTCGGTGTCCGACGTATTCACCAAGGCGCTCGGTGAAGGGCCGGAGTCGGTGCAGACTGCTGGCACTGGCGCGAGCCAGACGATTGTCGTACGCACCGAAGCGCTCTCGCTCGATCAGAACCGCAAGGTCGAAGACGCCCTGGCCGCGAAATTCAGTCCGGAACTCAAGCGCGCCGACATTTCGGTGTCGGATGTCAGTTCTACCTGGGGTAGCGAGATCACCGAGAAGATGTTGATCGCCCTGGCGGTCTTCCTCCTCGTGGTCACTGTCTATATTGCCGTGCGATTCGACCGGGAGATGTCCATCGCGGCGCTGGTGTCACTGTTCTTCGACATCATCTGCACCGCTGGTGTGTACTCGCTTGTCGGTTGGGAGGTCACGCCGGCGACCGTCATCGGACTGCTGACGATCCTGGGCTTCTCGCTGTATGACACCGTCGTCGTATTCGACAAGGTCGCCGAGAATACGCGGTCGGTGTTGTCGACCACCAGGCGCACGTACGGCGAACAGGCGAACCTTGCTGTCAATCAGACGCTGATGCGATCGATCAACACCACGGTCATCTCGGTGTTGCCGATCATCGCGCTAATGGTGATCGCGGTGTGGATGCTCGGCGTCGGAACCTTGAAGGATCTGGCCCTGATCCAGCTGGTCGGTGTCGTCGTTGGCGCTTACTCGTCGATCTTCCTAGCGGCACCGCTGCTGGTGACACTTAAGGAGCGTCGCGAGGACGTGGCCCGGCATACCAAACGAGTGCTCGACCGGCGAGCGCGCGTCGACGCTGGCGAGCCGGTAGCCGTAGGTGGCGGAGTGTCAGGCGGGCGGTCAACCGGTCGCAAGTCGGGCAGCACCGCGAGTCCGGCCGGAAAACGCCGGCGCGCACGTTAACCTCACTGACTGTGCACAGCTTTTCACTGGGTCGCCGCAATTCACCAGGTCGCCGTCGTCGTACCCTGCGTGCCGCGGCGGCCACGGTGAGTATGGTCGCCGGGCTCGGTCTGCTCACCGCGTGTGGCGACGACACCCCGCCGACTGTCAACTATTTGGTTGACGCCCGGATCAGTACGTATAACCCGAATACGGTTTCCGGCAACGCCGACGGTGTGTTGATGGCGTTTTCGCGGGTGCTGCCGGGATTCAGCTTTCTCGGCGCTTCCGGACAGGTCATTCCCGACCACGACATCGGTACCGCGACCGTCGTGCCGGGACCGTCGCTCACTGTCCGCTACGACTTCAACCCGAAGGCGGTCTTCTCCGACGGTAACGCGATTACCTGCGACGACCTGCTCTTATCGTGGGCGGCGCAGAGTGGTCGCTTCGGAGATTTTGCCCCGGCCACCACAGCCGGATATCGCGATATCACCAAAGTCGACTGCAGCGCGGGTGCGCGTACCGCGACGGTCACTTTTGCCAAGGGGCATGACTATCGAGATTGGCTCGGCCTGTTCGGCGCGGGGACGTTGCTGCCCAGCCACGTCGTCGCGCGGGACGCCGGGGTGGCCGGTGTCGTCGATCCGATCCGGGCCAATAATCGGGACGTGATGGCGCGAATCGCGAAGTCGTGGAATTCCGGCTTCGCCTTGCGGCCCGGCTCCGTCGATCCGGCACGACTGGTCTCGTCCGGGCCGTACAAGATCGAATCGTTCACAACCGAGGGCGGACTGGTTCTTACCCGCAACGAGAAATGGTGGGGTGACCCGGCGACCACTGATCGAGTCGTGGTGTGGAGTACCGCCGCGCCGGAGAATCTGCCCGCAGGATTCGACGTCGTGGACATCGCCGACGGCACCCTCGGTGAGCGCGACGGCAAATCGGCCGCCGACCAGCTCGGCTCGGCAAACGCCAAGGTCGCCGATCCGCGACGTGCGCTGGGGATCGACGAGATTGTGCTGAGTACCGCCGGCGCATTCAGCGATCCGGTCAAGCGGCAGGCGTTCGCGTCATGCGTCCCGCGGGACGATCTCACCCGTCGCTTCGGTTCCGGCGCACAACTATGGAATCTGCGATTTCTGTCGCCCGCCGACACACTCGGTTCGGCGATCAACGGGGAATTCGGCAAGAGATACCAGCGTGCCGACCTGCCACGGGCCAGGCAACTCGCCGCGCAGCGACCGCTGAAGGTCCGACTCGCGTACCGCGGACGCGACGCCCGGAACAAGGCGATGGTCGCCGCCATTGCCGACTCATGCAAACAAGCTGGCATTACCGTCACCGACACCGCATCGCCGACGACTACAGTTGGCGATCTGGGCAGGACTGTCGATGCCCTGTTGCTGACCAGCGGTGTCAGTTTCGCGGCGGCCGGTGCGAATGACCCGGCGCGCACCAGCTATCAACTGCGTGGCGGCGATCCGCTGAATATCGGAGACTTCCGCGATCCGCCCACGAGCGCAGCGATCGATCAACTCGCGGCGACTGTCAACGCCGAAGACCGGTTGCGGCTCGCTCGCACCGTCGAGAACGTGGCCTGGCGTGACGTCGCGTCGATTCCGTTGTTCGCGACGCCGCGCCAACAGGGCTTTGCCTCGACGGTCGGCAGCGTCGTGCCCAGTGCGGCGCGCAGCGGAACCGGATGGAATATGGATCGCTGGAAGGTGAGCAAACGATGACCGACGCGACGGTGGATTCGCTGGCGGCGGCGCGCGCTGCCATCGACATCCATACCAGGCTGGTGCCGGATTTTCCGAAGCCGGGTGTCGACTTCAAGGATTTGACGCCGGTGCTGGCCGATCCCGACGGACTAGCGGCGGTGGTCACCGCATTGACTCACGACTGCGGTGACATCGACCTGGTCGCAGGCATCGACGCGCGTGGTTTTCTGCTCGGCGGAGCCGTCGCCCGTGAACTCGGGGTCGGGGTGCTGGCCGTCCGTAAGGCGGGCAAGTTGCCGCCGCCGGTCCACGCACGGACCTATGACCTGGAATACGGCACCGCGACACTGGAAATTCCAGCTGGGGCGATCGCGTTGCACGGACGTCGGGTACTGCTCGTCGACGACGTACTGGCCACCGGCGGGACAGTGGTGGCCGCCGCGCAACTTCTCCGCACAGCCGGCGCGACTGTCTCGTCGATTGCCGTGATCATGGAATTGGCTGGCCTTGGCGGGCGGGCCGCGGTCGGACGTGAACTGGGCGAAGCGACAGTAGTCCACACCCTTACCACTGACTGAACTGTGCGAGACTAAACTCGATGGTTCGCTACCAAAGAGGAGGTTCATTGTGACTGACACATCGGACGTTTCCTCCGCACCCGCAGACAGCCCCACACCACTCCCGGTCGAGCCCGCGACCACTGGGGGTGCACAGATCGCCGCGACCACCTCGACGTCGCGTCGAGTGCGCGCCCGACTGGCTCGCCGCATGACGGCCACCCGCTCGACCGTGCGTCCAGTGCTCGAACCGCTCGTCACGCTGCATCGAGAGATCTACCCGAAGGCCAATACCGCATTGCTAGAGCAGGCCTACGACGTCGCCGACGAGCGTCATCAGGGTCAGTTCCGCAAGTCCGGTGACCCCTACATCACCCACCCGCTCGCGGTTGCGACGATTCTCGCCGACCTCGGCATGGACACCACGACGTTGGTCGCCGCATTGCTGCACGACACCGTCGAGGACACCGGATACGGACTCGACGAACTCGAATCAGACTTCGGCCCCGAGGTGGCGCACCTGGTCGACGGTGTGACCAAACTCGACAAGGTCGCGCTGGGCACTGCCGCCGAGGCTGAGACGATCCGCAAGATGGTCATCGCGATGGCGCGTGATCCGCGGGTGTTGGTCATCAAGGTCGCCGACCGTCTGCACAATATGCGCACGATGCGGTTCCTGCCGCCGGAGAAGCAGGCGCGCAAAGCCCGCGAAACCCTGGAAGTTATTGCGCCCCTTGCTCATCGGCTTGGTATGGCCACGGTCAAATGGGAACTCGAAGACCTGGCGTTCGCCATTCTGCACCCCAAGCGGTACGAGGAGATCGTACGTCTGGTCGCCGACCGGGCGCCGTCACGCGACACGTATCTCGCCCGGGTGCGCGCCGATATCAACAACGCGCTCAGCGGATCTCGCATCACCGCGACCGTCGAGGGACGGCCGAAGCACTACTGGTCGATCTATCAGAAGATGATCGTCAAAGGTCGTGAGTTCGATGATATCCACGACCTGGTGGGGATGCGCATTCTGTGCGACGAGGTTCGTGATTGTTACGCCGCGGTTGGCGTGGTGCACTCGCTCTGGCAGCCGATGGCGGGCCGGTTCAAGGACTACATCGCGCAGCCGCGCTACGGCGTCTATCAGTCTCTGCATACCACCGTGATCGGCCCGGAGGGCAAACCACTGGAGGTGCAGATCCGCACTCGCGATATGCACCGCACCGCGGAGTTCGGGATCGCGGCGCACTGGCGTTACAAGGAGAGCGGCTACAAGTCGAAAGGCAAGGGCGCCAAGCGGGCCGAGTCCGCCGAGATCGACGATATGGCGTGGATGCGTCAGCTGCTCGACTGGCAGCGAGAGGCCGCCGACCCAGGCGAATTCCTCGAGTCCTTGCGTTATGACCTTGCCGTCAAAGAGATATTCGTGTTCACGCCCAAGGGTGATGTGATCACCCTGCCAGCGGGTTCGACGCCGGTGGACTTCGCCTACGCGGTGCACACCGAGGTCGGCCACCGTTGTATCGGCGCGCGCGTCAACGGTCGACTGGTGGCCTTGGAACGCACCCTCGACAATGGGGAAGTGGTCGAGGTCTTCACCTCCAAGGCACCCAATGCCGGACCCTCGAAGGACTGGCAGGGCTTTGTGGTGTCGCCGCGCGCGAAAGCCAAGATCCGCCAGTGGTTCGCCAAGGAGCGCCGTGAAGAAGCGCTCGAAACCGGCAAAGACGCCATCGCGAAAGAAGTACGTCGGGGCGGACTTCCGTTGCAGCGCTTGATGAGTGCCGATTCGATGGCCACCGTCGCCAATGAGTTGCGCTACGTCGATGTGAGCGCGCTTTATTCCGCGATCGGCGAAAATCAGGTGTCGGCCAAACATGTGGTGTCACGATTGGTGGCGCTGCTTGGCGGCATCGACGAAGCCGCCGACGAGATCGCCGAACGGTCCACACCGTCGAATATGCCGTCGCGACCACGGCAGGGTGGCGACGCGGGTGTCGTCGTCGAAGGTGTCGACAATGTGCTTATCAAACTCGCGAAATGTTGCACTCCAGTGCCAGGTGACGAGATTCTCGGCTTCATCACCCGCGGTGGCGGAGTGAGCGTGCACCGAACCGATTGCACGAATGCCGGGTCGCTGCAAGGACAGTCGGAGCGGCTGATCGACGTCGCCTGGGCGCCGTCGCCGTCTTCGGTGTTCCTGGTGGCGATTCAAGTGGAGGCACTTGATCGGCACCGGCTGCTGTCGGATGTGACAAAGGTGCTAGCCGACGAGCGGGTCAATATCCTCTCGGCGTCGGTGACCACCAGCCGCGACCGTGTCGCGGTCAGCAAATTCACCTTTGAAATGGGCGACCCGAAACACCTGGGGCACGTGCTCAATGTGGTGCGCAACGTCGAAGGCGTCTACGACGTGTATCGAGTCACGTCGGCGGCATAGTCGCGTTGGCGGTTTTCCCTGTTCGCCCCTTGCTGAAATCGTCCCCTGGCGAGGGCAGACGCCCATAGCGCCTGCTCCCGCCAGGGGGACAATTTCAACGGCGTCGCCGCGGTAGGTACTAGCTGATAGTGGCGGTCTTGATGTCGACCGGCACCTTCGGAGTGCCGTCTTCGGGCTGTTCCGCCGATGTGGGGGTGACACCGCCCTTGGCGACCTTGTCCAGAATGGCCAGGCCAGCCTCGTCGACCTTGCCGACCACCGAGTAGTTCGCCGGGAGCTGGCTGTCGCTGATGACCAGGAAGAATTGGCTGCTACCGGTATTGGCGGTACCCATCTGGGCGTTGTTGCGATTGGCGATGGCCACGGTTCCGCGTGGGTAGACCACGATCTGCTGGGTGCCCGACGGGTCCTGCGTTGGCCCAGGCTTCAGGTCGGTCGGCAACTCGTCTGGACTCGACCAGCCGGGACTTCCCGCTCCGACCTTGGTCGGGTCGCCGCACTGCAGGACATTGAGAGTCTTCGACGTCGTCAGACGGTGGCACGAGGTCTGGTCGAAGAACGAGTTGAAACTGACCTTCGGATTGGTCTTGAGGGTCGCCTTGTTCTGAGTCAGGGCGATCAACGCGTCGGCATTACAGGGCGCACCGCTGCGATCCAGACTGATCGGGATGACGCCTTGGTTGGTGTCGAGTTTCCAGCCGACCGTCCCCGACTTCAGCTGCTTGCTGTCGGGTTGTGGTGAGACACGTTCGAGCGGACGCGCCTGCGCCGCTTGCTTTTGCGCCTCGTCGATCTGCTTCTGATAGGCGTCGCGCTGCGCGGCGGGCACCGATGCGGGAACCGACGTCGGGATATTCGCGAATGGGTCCTCGGCCTTGGTGTACGCGCAGGTCGTCCAGCGCGCCGCTTCGCGGTCGTCGAGGATATTTTTGACGACGATGGTGGTAACCGTCGCGACGACGGCTACGACAACTGCGGTCGATACCGACGCGATGATGATTTTGCGCTTGCGGCTCTGCTGATGCTCATGTTCGAGGCGCTGCTCCAGCTTGGCCTTGGCGGCCTGCCTGCGTTGTTCGTTGGAGAGCGCTGCCGAGGTGGGCTCGGACGCATCCTGTGGCTTGCCCAGGTCGATCTTGTCTTCCTGGCCGTCGTCATTCGTGGACACGCTGGCGGACCCTCCTGAAAAGCTATGAGTTGAAAACCGTGCTACGTCGAGAAGCCAGTCTGCCAGTTGAACCTGTGAACCACTCACAGCGGGTTGGCATCGGCGCCGCAGCGGCGGTGGGGCGTGTCGATTATCGTTCGCGCAGCCTGCGACAATAGAACTAACCGAATAGCCCCGGGTGGGATAAGAAATGGAGCGACGCTGTGCTGATCACCGGATTCGCCGCCGGCATGTTCTCGACCAATTGCTATCTCGTCGCCGACGCTCCCGGCGGTGACGCCATCATTGTCGATCCGGGGCAGGATGCCGCGCCGCAGGTCGACGCCGTGTTGGCCGAACACTCCCTCACACCGGTCGCCGTGTTGTTGACACATGGGCACCTCGATCACACCTGGAACGCTGCCGACATCTGCGACAAATATTCGATTCCGGCCTACATCCATCCCGATGATCGACCGATGCTGGCGAATCCGGGAATCGGATTGGGGCACGCGTTGGCACCGTTGATTGGTGACCTGGTGTTCCGCGAACCGGAAAAGGTCATCGAGTTCGCCGACGGTGAGGACATCGACGTCGCGGGCCTGCGATTGAGCGTCGATTTGGCACCCGGCCACACCCAGGGTTCGGTGCTCCTCGGCCTCGACGTGCCATCCGAGGACGGGGCTGATCCGGCCGCGGCGCGGGTGTGCTTCTCCGGAGATGTCCTATTCGCCGGATCCATCGGTCGCACGGATCTGCCCGGTGGCAGCCATCAGCAACTCCTGGATTCCATCGCGGCCAAACTGTTGCCGCTACCCGACGACGTCGTCATACTGCCCGGTCACGGGCCGCAGACGTCGATCGGTGCCGAGCGAGTCGGCAATCCATTTCTGCAAGACCTCTCGGAAACCCCCAGGAAGGGACGTAACGGACTGTGAGCGCAGAGTTTCAGGCGCCGAAGGGAATTCCCGACTACTACCCGCCGGCATCGGCGGATTTTGTCCGGGTACGCAATACATTGACCGAAGCGGCCACCCTCGCCGGCTACGGACATATCGAACTGCCGATCTTCGAAGACACCGGCCTATTCGCGCGAGGTGTCGGCGAATCCACCGACGTCGTGTCCAAGGAGATGTACACCTTTGCCGACCGCGGTGATCGCTCGGTCACCCTGCGGCCCGAGGGCACCGCCGGTGTGATGCGCGCGGTGATCCAGCACGGACTCGATCGAGGCCAATTGCCGGTCAAACTCGTCTACTCAGGCCCATTCTTCCGCTATGAGCGTCCGCAGGCCGGGCGGTACCGTCAGTTGCAGCAGGTGGGTGTTGAGGCAATCGGCGTTGATGATCCGGCGCTCGACGCCGAGGTCATCGCGATCGCCGACGAGGGCTACCGCCGCCTCGGACTGACGGGGTACCGACTGGAGCTCGCGTCGCTGGGCGACGACGAGTCCCGCCCTCGCTATCGAGAAGCGTTGCAGCAGTTCCTGTTCCGCCTCGATCTTGACGAGGCGACACGTAAGCGCGCGGAGATCAACCCGCTGCGGGTCCTCGACGACAAGCGTCCGGAGATCAAGGAAGCGACCACCGACGCGCCGCTGATGATCGACTACCTCAGCGACTCCGCGCGTGAGCATTTCGAGACGGTACGCAAGCTCCTCGACAACGTCGGGGTGGCCTACGAGCTGAATCCTCGGCTAGTGCGCGGACTCGACTACTACACCAAGACGACATTCGAATTCGTTCACGACGGTCTCGGTGCGCAGTCCGGGATCGGCGGCGGCGGGCGCTACGACGGTTTGATGCGTCAGATCGGTGGCAAACAGGACTTGTCGGGTATCGGGTTTGGACTCGGTGTGGATCGAACCGTGCTCGCATTGCAAGCCGAGGGCATCGAGCAGGCATCGCCGCCGCGCTGTGCGGTTTTCGGAGTGCCGATGGGCGCCGACGCCAAGGCCGAGTTGGTCGATGTGGCGGCAAAACTGCGCGCGGCGGGGATCAGCGTCGACCTGGCATACGGTGACCGTGGCCTCAAGGGTGCGATGAAAGCCGCGGACCGTTCAGGTGCACAGTTGGCTTTGGTGCTCGGTGATCGGGAA
This sequence comes from Gordonia sp. CPCC 205333, assembly GCF_048537885.1. Lineage (NCBI taxonomy): Bacteria > Bacillati > Actinomycetota > Actinomycetes > Mycobacteriales > Gordoniaceae > Gordonia > Gordonia sp. CPCC 205333. The sequence goes on from NZ_JBCLVI010000003.1 coordinate 473,443, forward strand.
CTGGCTGATCGTCGGGTTGAGGTGAAGAACCTGAAAACCGGTGAGCAGCAGCAAGTTTCGCTCGACGGTGTCGTCGCGTCAGTTCGCGAGTTGTTGGGCCGGTAGCAAACCCGACCCGCCTCGCAAACCCTACCCGCCCGGACATACGCGACCCCGAAAGCAGGTCGGAAATGTCCGGGAGGGTCGGGTTTGCGGATGGCGTGGGGACGCGTAGGGCAGGGGACCGGCTGGTTAGCCCAATTCGCTGCGCAATACATCGAGCGTGACGCCGCCCAGCCGCAATGCGCGCGTGTGGAATTCGCGCAGGGTCCAGTCGGGATGCGCCGCCAGAGCGGCGTCACGAGTGTCCTCCCAGACGCGCTGCCCCAACGCATACGACGGTGCCTGCCCCGGCCAGCCGAGGTAGCGATCAAGTTCGAAACGCAGTACGTCGCGGTCCATCGCCACCGCATCGGTGAGAAACGCCCACGCCTTTTCGGCAGTCCAGATCCCGCCGCCAACGGACTCGGGGGCAGCCAGGGCGCAATGCACGCCGATGTCGACCACGACGCGAGCGGCCCGCAGTCGTTGGGAATCAAGCATTCCCATCCGATCACCCGGATCCTCGAGCCAGCCCAGATCGCCCATCAACCGCTCCGCGTAGAGGGCCCAGCCCTCGCCGTGTCCGGAGGTGAACGACGCCAGTTTGCGCCAGTCGTTGAGTTCCTCGTTGATCACCGCTGAACCAAGTTGTAGGTGATGTCCGGGTACGCCTTCGTGGAATACCGTCGTCGACTCCAGCCAGGTGTGAAAGACCTTCTGCCCGGCGGGAATCGACCACCACATCCGGCCCGGCCGGCTCAGGTCCGACGATGGTTGGGTGTAGTAGATCGCCCCGGTCGATGACGGTGCGATGCGACATTCCAACCGGCTCAACCGTTCTGGCAGGTCGAAATGAACCCCGGACAGTTCGGCGACAACTCGATCGGATAGACCCTGCATCCAGGAGACGAATTCTTCGCCCGAATCGATCTGATACCGCTTGTCCGTATTGAGGATCGCGATAGCTGCGGCGATATTACCTTCTGCGCCAAGCTGATCGGCCACTGCATGTTGTTCGGTGATGATCTGCGTCAGGCGGTCCAGCCCGAACTGGTAGGCCTGTACGGGATCGACGTCGGCGCCCAGAAATGCTGGCAGATGCAGGAGGTAGCGATCGGTGCCGACAGCATCGGCGTCGACGCCGGATTCCATGCCGTCACGCAGTCGTGCGCCGAGTCGGCCGAATGCCATGTTCGCTGATGCCAATGCGGTCGACGCGGCATCGGACAATACGCCGTGCGCGATGATCGGCGCTGCCGCCACCGCAATGCCTTCGACTGCTGAATTAGTCTGTGCGGCAACCAATCCGATTTGACGTCGGGCTAGCGGCGGGCCAGTCGCGAACCGGTGGTCGAGGCCGGCAATGATGCTGTCGACGCAAGCGGGAATCGCTCTGAGCCGCTGGACGAATGAGTCGCGCTGTTCGATGGTGTCCACCGGAAGCAGATCGAATGAATCACGCACGGACTGCAGGGGAGAGGCGATGACATTGAGATCGCCGATCGATTCCCCGGCATCGTATAGATCGATCTGGCGGCGCAGGGTGGAAATCATCGTGGCTACCGTTACCCGATCGACATCGTCGATGACCGTGGTGGCCGCCAGGTCGGTGATGGCCGCGCGGGCCGCGTCGGCCCGTTCGGCGCTGGCCTGTGGACCGAAATCGGTGAGCAGATGGTCATATCCGGCGATGCCGGCTTCGGTGGCGAACAGCGGATCGAGCCGCGCCGCCGTCGCGAGGTACTCGTCGGCGATCTCGTCGATCGCGCTGCGCTGATGTGCCATCTACAGGTCGTTGGTGGCGAAGGTATCGCAGCGGGATGCGTCGCCGCGGCTGTAACCGATCGTGAACCACCGTTGACGCTGCGTCGCCGAACCGTGCGTCCAGCCCTCTGGATTGGAATTGGCACCCTGGATGGTGTCGTCGCCGATTGCCTTAGCGGTCTGGATAACCGATGCGATTTGGTCTTCTGTCAATGGCTCGAGCATCGCGTCCGAACCCTTATCCGCATGATAGGCCCAGACCCCGGCGAGGCAGTCGGCTTGCAGTTCGACGCGTACCGAACCCGACTTGGGGCCTTGTGAACCCAAGCGTTGCCCCTTGCGCAGAGCGCCGGTGAGATTTTGCACGTGATGTCCGTACTCGTGCGCGACGACGTACTCCTGCGCGAGTGGACCGTCGCTGCCACCCATCTGCTTGAGCGTCGCGAAGAACGACGGATCGAAATAGGCGGTCTGATCGGCCGGGCAGTAGAACGGGCCGGTCGACGACGATGCCGCACCACATCCGGTATTGACCGAATTGCTGAAGATCACCGTCTTCGGCGGGGTGTAGCCCTGCATCTGCTCGGCCCAGACGCGGTCAACACTGATCGTCGTCGCCTTGATACGACAAATGTCGTCGGTGTTGGCCTTCTCGATGGTGCACGACGCCAGGTGCTGGTCGATCGCCGACTGCGACGAATTGTTGCCAGCGGGATCGCCGATACCCGTGTTGTTGCCGCCGGTGATGTCGCCGGGATTGATGCCGAATAACAACGCGACAATCGTGATGATCAAGCCGGCGCCACCGCCCAGCGCGATGCGGGTGCCGCCGCCACCGCCACCACCACCGCCGGAAACGGTGCTGGAATCCAGCGGTCCACTGCCCTGAAAAGTCATGGTGCTCCTGTCGAGAAGGATCGGCGGTTGTAAGCATAGTGCTGGTGGGTCGGCCGCGGTGGGAAGCGGTCGATCGCTGTCGAATAGGATGAGCAGCGCAAACTTCATCATGTTCGGAAAGGACAATCAGTGCTCCGCACCCATCTCGCAGGTTCGTTACGCCGGGAGAACGCGTCACAGACCGTGACCGTTGCCGGCTGGGTCGCTCATCGCCGGGACCACGGCGGTGTCGTCTTCATCGACCTGCGAGACAATTCGGGCCTGGTTCAGGTCGTGTTCCGCGACGAGGCGGTCGCCGAGGCCGCCCATCGACTGCGAGCCGAATACTGCGTCGCGGTGACCGGCGTCGTCGAACCTCGCCCGGACGGCAGCGAGAACCCGAACCTGGAATCGGGATCTATCGAGATCAACGCGGTGAACCTGGAAGTTCTCAATGAGTCGGCGCCGCTGCCGTTCCAGCTCGACGAATCGCCTGGCGAGGAAGCACGTCTGCGCTACCGCTATCTCGACCTGCGTCGCGAAGGACCGCATAAGGCGCTGCAGTTGCGCTCCAAGGCAAATGCCGCCGCGCGCACGGTGCTGGCAGAGCACGAATTCACCGAGATCGAGACACCGACACTGACTCGTTCGACGCCGGAGGGCGCCCGCGACTTCCTGGTTCCCGCACGTCTGCAACCCGGAACGTTCTATGCGTTGCCGCAAAGCCCGCAGCTGTTCAAACAACTGCTGATGGTTGCGGGAATGGAACGTTACTACCAGATCGCACGGTGCTACCGCGACGAAGACTTCCGCGCCGACCGTCAGCCGGAGTTCACTCAGCTCGACATCGAGATGAGCTTCGTCGACCAGGACGATGTCATCGCGCTAGCCGAAGACATTCTGGTCGCCCTGTGGAAATTGATCGGCGTCGAAGTCTCCACCCCCATCCCGCGGATGACCTATGCCGACGCCATGCGCCGCTATGGCAGCGACAAACCCGACCTGCGCTTTGACATCGAACTAGTCGAATGCGCCGAGTTCTTCGCCAACACGCCGTTTCGCGTGTTCCAGGCACCGTATGTCGGTGCGGTGGTTATGACTGGCGGCGCGTCGCAGCCACGACGCCAGCTCGACGCGTGGCAGGAGTGGGCCAAGCAGCGCGGAGCCAAGGGCCTCGCGTATGTGCTTGTGCAAGAAGACGGTTCGCTCGGTGGGCCGGTCGCCAAGAACCTGTCCGACGAGGAGCGGGCCGGGCTGGCCGCGCACGTCGGCGCGAAGCCCGGTGACTGCGTATTCTTCGCCGCCGGACCGGCCAAGGCGCAACGTGCGCTGCTCGGCGCGGCTCGGGGAGAGATCGCAGCGCGTCTGGGCCTGATCAACGAGGACGACTGGGCATTCACCTGGGTCGTCGATGCCCCATTGTTCGAGCCGGTCGAAGACGCCCAGGCTGGCGGCGACGTGGCCGTCGGGTCCGGCGCCTGGACTGCGGTGCATCACGCGTTCACCTCGCCCAAGCCCGAATCGCTCGACCTCCTCGAGTCCGATCCCGGTGCGGCCCTTGCCTACGCCTACGACATCGTCTGCAACGGCAACGAGATCGGCGGCGGCTCGATTCGTATCCACCGGCGTGACATCCAGGAGCGCGTCTTCGAAATCATGGGCATCGGCCATGACGAGGCGCAGGAGAAGTTCGGCTTCCTCCTGGACGCCTTTGCCTTCGGCGCACCGCCGCACGGCGGAATCGCGTTCGGTTGGGATCGCATCACCGCGCTGCTCGCCGGACAGAATTCGATCCGCGAGGTCATCGCATTTCCGAAGTCCGGTGGTGGTGTCGATCCGCTCACCGCTGCTCCCGCGGCTATTACCGCAGCACAGCGCAAAGAGTCGGGGATCGATTTCAAGCCTGAGGTCAAGAAAGAGCCATAACCTCGGCGAACCCCGCGGTTCATATCGTTCCCCGCTGACAGCCGGGGATGGCATGAACCGCAGGGTTTGCGCTTGACCGACCTCCTCTATCCAGCGCGAATGCGTGGAATGTGTTGAGATTGCATTTCTGGATTTGTGCGGATGCAGGAGGATGTGGGCGTTGACCATCAAAGTGGCTCTCGAGCATCGAACGACGTATCACTTCGATCGGGTCACCAAGGTATATCCGCATGTGCTTCGGCTGCGGCCCGCTCCACATTCGCGGACGCCGATCGAGGCGTATTCACTCAAGGTCACGCCGGATGATCATTTCCTGAATTGGCAGCAGGACGCCTTCAGCAATTATCTTGGGCGCCTTGTCTTTCCGGAGCCGACGTCGGAGTTGAGTTTCACGGTCGGACTGGTTGCCGACCTCACCGCGATCAATCCGTTCGACTTCTTCATCGAAGAGTGGGCCGAATACGTCGGCTTCGACTATCCGGCCGAGTTGCGACGGGACCTGGAGGTCTACCTTCGCCCGGTCGACGACGACCGATCCGATCCGCTGGTCCAAGCGTGGGTCAACGCGCACCGCGTGAGCGGACCGGGCAAAGTTCGCATCATCGACTATCTGATGAACTTGATCGGAGCGCTGCGCGACGACGTCGGGTACACGGTGCGGATGGAAGCCGGTGTGCAGGAACCGAATTACACACTGGAGACCGCGATCGGGTCGTGCCGCGATTCGGCGTGGCTATTGGTGTCGATCCTGCGGAAGTTGGGCTTCGCCGCTCGTTTTGTCTCCGGCTACCTCGTGCAGCTGACCTCCGACGTGAAAGCGATCGACGGTCCGTCGGGCCCAGCCGCCGATTTCACCGACCTACACGCCTGGACCGAGGTGTATCTGCCCGGCGCGGGCTGGGTTGGAATGGATCCGACGTCGGGTCTGTTCGCGGGTGAAGGTCATATTCCGCTGGCTGCTACGCCGTATCCCGGCGCGGCAGCGCCCATTTCCGGATCGACTGGGAAATGCCATGCGGTCCTTGACTTCTCGAATGAGGTCACTCGATTCCACGAGGACCCACGGGTAACCCTGCCGTATACCGACGATCAATGGTCGAAGATCACTGTGCTTGGGGCCGAGCTGGACGATCGCATGCGCGCCAATGACGTTCGGCTCACCGTCGGCGGGGAGCCGACCTTCATCTCGCTGTACAACCAGACTGATCCGGAGTGGCTCACCGACGCCGACGGTCCGCATAAGCGTGAACTCGCATCGCAGCTGACTACCCGGTTGAAGGAGATCTACGCGCCGAGCGGTCTCGTGCAGCGCGGACAAGGTAAGTGGTATCCGGGTGAGCCGTTACCGCGCTGGCAGATTGATTTGCTGTGGCGTGTCGATGGCAAACCGCTATGGACCAACCCAGACCTCCTCGACGATCCGTGGACCACCCGCGCGAAGGCGCAGGCGACCATCGAACGGCAAGGTCCGGGCGGGCTCGGCCCCGATGATCCGGCTACCGCCATCGCGGCGCACGATTTCATCACGACACTGGCACAACGGCTCTCGTTGCCCGCCACGCAGGTGCTTGGTGCCTATGAAGATCCGTTGCTGCGGCTAGCCGAGTTGGTTTCGCTTCCGGCCGGCGCTCCCGCCGAGCGGTCGGCGCTGGCGATCGAAGCTACTGAAAATGATCTCACGCCCGACGCTGATACCGCTGACCGGCGCAAAGCTCTTCTCGCCGAACTGGATTCATCGGTCACTACCCCCACCGCGTATGTCCTGCCGATTAGTCGCGGAGTCGACGGATGGCGGAGTACGCGCTGGACTACCCGACGCGGGCGGTTAGTGCTCAGCCCGGGCAATTCTCCTGCGGGCCTGCGGCTTCCGCTGAATTCACTGTTCTGGGAACCCGACACCGCGCGATACCCCGCTGACCCGAGCGCCGTGGCGATCGAGCCGTTGGCTGATGTTGCCGACGAGACAGCGAAGTCCGACGGGGCGGTGCCGGATGAGGGATCAGACGATTCCAACAGCAATGACATCACCGCTCTGGTCGCCGAGGAGCGCGCCGGTGTCCTATACATCTTCCTGCCGCCGACCGACCAGGCCGACGACTTTGTCGCATTGGTCAATCTCATCGAGCACACCGCTTCGGCGCTGAGCAGGCCCGTCGTCATCGAAGGGTATGGCCCACCGGCGGACTCGCGGCTGACGACCTTGACGATCACTCCCGACCCCGGCGTCATCGAGGTGAATATTCCGCCGACGTCGTCGTTCGCGGAGCAGTCGGCGTTGCTGGCAACACTGTATGACCAAGCCCGCCGCGTCGGCCTGGGCACCGAATCCTTCGACCTCGACGGTAGCCACGGCGGCACCGGGGGTGGCAATCACATAACGCTCGGCGGTGCGCGACCCAGTGATTCGCCGATGCTGCGCCGCCCTGATCTGCTGGTGTCGATGCTGAGTTACTGGCAACGACACCCATCGTTGTCGTATCTGTTCTCCGGTCGCTTCATCGGCACCACCTCGCAGGCGCCGCGCGTCGACGAGGGCCGCGAGAGCGCATTATACGAACTGGAAGTCGCATTCGCCGAAATCGACCGTGTCAGCGCCGAAGTCGCCGCCGGCAACAACGACTATCACCTGCCGTGGATCACCGATCGAGCGCTACGGCACCTACTCACCGACATCACCGGCAATACTCACCGCGCCGAATTCTGCATCGACAAGCTCTACAGTCCAGACTCCACGCGCGGTCGTCTCGGTTTGCTTGAGCTCCGTGGATTCGAGATGCCTCCGCATCATCAGATGGCGATGGTGCAATCTCTGTTGGTGCGGAGTCTGGTGTCGTGGTTCTGGGACAAGCCATACCGTCAGCGGTTACACCGGCACGGTGCCGACCTACACGGGCGACATCTGTTGCCGCACTATGTGATCGAAGACATCGGCTACGTCGCCGAAGATCTACGGGACGCGGGCTACGACTTCGACACCGCCTGGCTCGCGCCGTTCACCGAATTTCGATTCCCGCGCCTGGGCACGGTGGCGATCCGAGACACCGAGATCGAATTGCGCGGGGCGATCGAGCCGTGGAATGTCCTCGGCGAGGAATCATCCTCCGGAGGTACCGCGCGCTACGTCGACTCGTCGGTCGAGCGCGTTCAGGTACGCGTCCTCGGCGGTGGTCGAGAGCGTTTCGTGTTGACCTGCAATGGAATTCCGGTTCCGCTGGTCAGTACGGGCCGTGCCGGGGAGGCGGTCGCCGGAATACGATTCCGAGCGTGGCAGCCGCCGAGTGCCCTGCATCCCACTATCACGGTGGACTCACCGCTGCGTTTCGATCTCGTCGACACCCATAGCGGTCGGTCGGTAGGCGGCGCGACGTATCACGTCGTGCATCCCGGCGGCCGGGCGTATGACATTCCGCCGATCAACGCGGTGGAAGCCGAGTCGCGCCGAAACGGCCGATTCGAGGCCGCCGGACATCAATTGGGGCCGATCGACATCGCACGGCTGCGTGAATACCAGTCACGGATGGCGAGCGATTTGGGCGTACCGATGATCCTTGATCTGCGGCGGGCACGTACGGTTCTTCGGTGACCATGCCACGAATGGATTCCTCGCCGGTGCTGGATCGATACCGATCCGACCGACAGGGTCTTTTCGACCTCGCGCGAGTCGCCGAGGAACAGCCTGCCGTTGGCAGGGCGACCTCCAGATACGACGAGTTGATCGATGTCGATGGAGGAATCCGGGCACCGTGGGCGCCGCTGGTCGAGCGGTATGCGCGACTCGGTGACGCGGGATTGCGGCAAGTGGATCAACGAGTCCGCACCCTCATCGACGACGACGGCATCACCTACAACGTCCTCGAAGGTGAAACGACGTTGCGGCGGCGTTGGGAGCTGGACTGCGTTCCGCTGCTGGTCGACGGCGAGCAATGGTCGGAAATCGAGCGCGGCGTCGAACAGCGGGCCCGGGTACTCGACGCGCTGCTCGCCGATGTCTATGGCGGCCAGACGATGATAGCGGCCGGCGTGTTGCCCCCCGAGCTGATCTACGGGCATCCGGGATATCTACGGCGCGCGGCGCGGCAGCCGCGCACCCATCCGCACGCGCTGTTCATGCACGCATGTGATCTTGGCCGAACTCGTACGGGAACCCTGGCCGTATACGCCGATCGAGTGCAGGCGCCGTCGGGTATCGGGTATGCGGTTGCCGACCGTAGACTGATGGCTCGGGCTCTGCCGCGACTCGTGCAGGCGTGCGTGCCCCGACCGCTGACGGCATTCGTCGCGGCGTTGCGGTTGGCGCTATTCGAACACGCGCCGCCGGGGATCGAGGATCCGACGGTCGCTGTATTGGCGCCGGGCTCATTGTCCGAGACGGCCTTCGATCAAGCATATCTTGCTGCCGCACTGGGCTTTCCGCTTGTCGAGGCAGCTGACCTGGTGGTCCGTGACGGTGCCGTGTACATGCGGTCACTCGGCAAATTCAAGCGATTGGACGTGATACTTCGTCGCGTCGATGCGGAGTACGCAGACCCCCTTGATCTGCGGGCTGATTCCAGGTTGGGAGTTACCGGACTCGTCGAAGCTGTTGCCCGCGGCACCGTTACCGTGGTGAATGCGTTGGGCAGCGGCGTGCTGGAGAATCCGGCGCTGGCGGTTTACCTTCCCGCCCTGTGCCGGGCCTTGCTCGACGAGGAACTGCTGTTGGAGTCGGTGCCAACGCTGTGGGGTGGTGCCGCACATGAACTCAGCGGCCTACTCGGTGGCCTTCGGTCGATGACGATCACCAATTTCCGGACCGGTGAGGAATTCAACGGACCTGGGCTGACGGTCACTGAGCACGCTGCGCTGCGGGACCGGATCGCGGCTACCGCATGGCAATGGGTTGGCCGGACGCTGGAGGATTTCTCGGTTGCTCCCTCGACGACACCGGGACCTACCGTTCGCGGTGGTGGGTCGATGCTGCGGGCGGCCCCGGTCGGTATCCGTGCCTTCAGCATTGCCCAGGGCGCCGGATACGCCGTAATGCCCGGTGGGCTTGGCTACGTCCTCCTCGACGGTCCGGCTGGTGGGGCGATGAATTCGATTGCCGCGAAAGATGTTTGGGTCGCCGCTGAACAAGCGGTGGCGTCGGGTGACGAGAGCGCCGGCCGTCGGGTGCTCGAGACTGTTTCGCCCACACAGGATCCCGATACCGTCTTCGTATCCGACACTGTCTTCGCCTCGTCGCCGCGCGTGCTGTCGGATCTGTTCTGGTTCGGCAGGTATGGGGAGCGCGCTGAACTGACGACGCGGATGGTCAAAGTGGCGCGCGAACGGTATGAAGACTTCCGGTACCGCCCCTGGATGACGGGTACCGCATCGATCCCGCTATTCCTCGGCGCGGTGATCACGGCGAGCGGGTCAGCCTTGGAAGCAACCGGACAGACGCAGCGGGCACCGGCCCCCGACGAGGTGAGCGATGCGGTCGCGATCCTGCATGCGCTCACTGTGGATCGTGATGCGGCTGGATCGGTGGCATTTGCCGTTGATCATTTGTCGCAGGTGGCTCGCGCGGTGCGCGACCAGTTGTCGACGAGTACCTGGATGGTGCTCGGGGCGATCGAGCGCACCCTGGACGAACTCACGGCGTCGTCGATGAGCGATCCGGAAGCAGCCGATCTTGGCCGCACCCACGACAACATCCTGCATGGACTGCTCGCATTGTCGGGTCTGCAGGCCGAGTCGATGGTGCGCGATCCCGGCTGGCAGTACATGGATATCGGCCGCCGGATCGAACGTGCGCAGGTATTGGCGACGCTCACCGCCGCGGTATTGGCCGAACGACATGATCCCGACACCGAACAGGGGTTGATGGAGACCTATCTCGTCGCAAACGAATCGGCCATCATCTACCGCCGACGCAATCGCGGGGTGTTCAGACTCGCCGCCGTCGTCGCGGTGATGCTGTTCGACGAAGCCAATCCACGATCGATGATCTATCAACTCGCGACACTGCGCACCAACCTGACGACGCTGCCCGACGCCCTCCGTTCCGCCGCAGCCGAGCGCGTCGTCGAGGACTTGATCGGCGCTTTGCGTCGGGTGGACCCGGTCGATCTGGCCGGGGTCGACGACGCGGGCAGGCGCGCTGAACTGAGCGAGTTGATAACTACGCTCGACGTCGGGGTGAGAGAGATCACCAATATTCTCGGCCGCACTCGCTTCGCCTATCCGGTGGAGATGCAGCCGCTGTGGGGAGCGGGATCGGAGGTTCGGCCATGACCGAATCGGCTGCCGACATGCGACGTTATCGCGTGATCCATCGAACTCGCTACGACTATGACGACGTCGTGACGAGTTCCTATGGTCGTTGCCATCTGCAACCACGCGATCTGCCCGGCCAGCGGGTCATCGAGACCGCGGTGGTGATCGACCCCGATCCGGACGACTTCTCGTCGGGGATCGATATCTATGGCAATACCGACAACTACTTTCACGTGCGGACCCCGCATCGGCGGCTGGAGGTGACCGGTACTTCGACGGTCGAGGTGGATCCGGTCGACCAGCAGTTGCTGACGTCCTCGGCGGCTACCGCGCAGTGGGAGTTCGCGCGGCCGTCGGGTCGTAGCGGGTCTCGAGCCGTCGAATATCAGCTCGACCTCTATCCACCGGAGATCACCGCGTCGGTACACGAGTACGCCGCGAAAGTCTTTGTGCCACAGCGTCCCCTGATCGAAGCCGTCGTCGAATTGAACAGCCGGATCTTCGCGGATTTCACCTACAAGTCGGGGTCGACTGAAATCAGCACAAAGGTCGAGCGCGTGATGGAACGCCGCGAAGGCGTGTGTCAGGACTTCGCGCGTGTCGCTATCGCATGTCTTCGGTCGCAGGGCCTGGCCGCCCGGTATGTGTCCGGGTACCTCGCGACCGACCCGCCGCCGGGTGCTGAACGCATCTTCGGTGCTGATGCCTCGCATGCGTGGGCGGCGGTATGGCTGCCGGGTGATCGATGGATCGCTTTCGACCCCACAAATGACGTGCTCGTCGGCGAACGACATGTGACCGTGGCGTGGGGTCGCGACTACGACGATGTACCACCGCTGCGTGGTGTGATCTATACCGAGTCCAAGAAGAGTGCGATCAACGTTTCGGTTGACGTGGCACCGGTCCCGGTGCCGTCCTGAACGCGGTGCCCGCCGAGTATCCGGTCTGCCGATCGCTCGACCGTTACCCCTTATGTCCCGAAGTTGGGTAGGTTGGAGGTAATGACTGTTCTTGCTGACAATCACCTGTCCGGCGCGGTTGACGCGGCCGAACGGCTGCTTACTACTCGCGCGGGGGCACCGGTGTCATTGGCCGACGCCGAGGATCTCGGCGGTAGCGGACGGACCACGGTGGTACGCGCTCGGGTAGCGCAGAACCCGGTGTCGATGGATCGCACGCTGGTAATCAAATCGCTACCCGCACACGAAGATCCGCGCTCCTTCCAGCGTGAGGTGGTGTCCTATCAGTACGTGACCGCGCTGCCGAACGAATCCCGGCCCGGCCCGCAGTTGATCGCATCCGACTATGACCACAGGTTGTTGGTGTTATCGGATCTCGGTAGTGGTCAGTCGATGAAGGATCTGCTGTCGGGAAATGACATCGTCGCCACGTCGCGGGCGGTCTCGGCATGGGGGCAGGCACTGGGGCGGATGCATGCCGCAACACTCGGCGGTGAAGAAGATTTCGCCGCGCTGTTGCGACGCGGTAACGGGAAGATCGGCGTGAGCGAGGACGTCGGCGAGCGTTGGGCCCGCCTCGCGACGGATTCGGCGGCGTCGGCAGCAGCTTTACTCGACGTAGACTTGCCCGAGGCGGTCGCGCAGATGCTCGCTGCCGGCTGTGAACTGTTCGCCGGAGGTGAACACCGGGCTTTCAGTCCCTCCGACGTCGGTCCGGAGAACATCATGCTAAACGACGACGGCGTGCAGTTCATGGACTACGAATGGGGCGGCTTCCGAGACGCCACATTGGATATCGCCTACGCGGTCGCCACTTTCGGTCAGCATCTATCGACGATCAATCTCGGTCGTCGCGCCGAATTGGAATCCGCACTGGTAGACGCCTGGCGTTCAGAGGTCGAAGGCATCTGGCCCCGGCTACGCAACGACGACGAGCTCAATACCGGCCTGCTGACGGCCTGGCTGCTGTGGTCGTGGTTGTCGACCGTGTGGATGTTGCCCGAGGGCACCTTCGAGACCGACCCGGCGCCCCTAGCGGACGACGGTCTGGTTGAAGACCCGGCCGCGGTGCTCTCGCACGACTGGGCGCTGCACAGCAATGACCCGCGAGTGATCGTCGCGCGTTGGACCGATCTCGCCGACGCCGCATCGCGTTCGGGTGCGACGCAAGTGGCCGAGTTCGCCTCGTCGGTTGGGCTCGCACTGCAGCGCGCCTGGTTGAGCTGACCGTCTGGCCGACGACCAGCGATGGATAGTCTTTTCGACCCGGTCCCGACCGCTGCGACAACTCCGCTCGGTCCGCCCGAGGGTGCTGCCGCGCCGCTCGCCGTGCGAATGCGGCCGCAGGCGCTCGACGATCTGATCGGGCAAGAACATCTGTTGACCGACGGCTCCCCGCTGCGACGACTGATCGCCGGCTCGGGAGCGGCGTCGGTTCTGCTCTACGGCCCGCCCGGGACCGGCAAAACCACGATGGCCTCGCTTATCTCGCGGGCAACCGGCGGCCGGTTCGAGGCGTTGTCGGCGTTGTCGGCCGGGGTGAAGGAAGTGCGCGCGGTGATCGACGTCGCGCGTCGGCGACTCGTCGCCGGCCAGCAGACCGTGCTGTTCATCGACGAAGTACACCGCTTTTCCAAAACCCAGCAGGACGCGCTGCTCGACGCGGTAGAAAACCGAATCGTGCTGCTGGTAGCGGCGACGACGGAGAACCCGTCGTTCTCGGTGGTCGCGCCGCTGCTCTCGCGTTCGTTGGTATTGCGGTTACAGACGTTGTCGGAGAACGACATTCGTGAAGTACTTGCCCGCGCGATCGCGAGTCCACGCGGCCTGAACGACGCGGTGGCAGTATCCGACGAGGCGCTCGATCATCTGGTCGCGGTAGCCGGCGGCGACGCGCGTCGGGCACTGACCGCGCTGGAAGCGAGTACCGCGCCGTATCTCGACGATCTGTCCTCCGATGCTGACACGGTGCCGACGGTTGGCATCGCCGACGTCGAGCAAGCCATCGATCGAGCGGCAGTGCGCTACGACCGCGATGGCGACCAGCACTACGACATCATCAGTGCGTTCATCAAATCGATCCGGGGCTCCGACGTCGATGCCGCATTGCACTATCTCGCGCGCATGATCACCGCGGGGGAGGATCCGCGGTTCATCTCGCGTCGGCTGATGATCCACGCCTCCGAGGACATCGGGATGGCCGACCCGACGGCCCTGCAAACCGCGGTCGCGGCGGCGCAGGTGGTGTCGCTGGTGGGTATGCCCGAGGCCAAACTGGCACTTGCCCAGGCGACGATCCATCTCGCGACCGCGCCGAAGTCAGGTGCGGTGACGTCCGCGCTTGCAGCGGCGATGGCCGATGTCGCGGCCGGAAAGTCGGGTGCGGTACCCGGTCATCTCCGGGACGGACACTATGCGGGAGCCGAGAAGCTCGGCAATGCCATCGGATACAAATTTCCCCACAATGATCCTGATGGTGTTCTGCCGCAACAGTATCCACCTGACGAGCTGGTCGGTGCCGACTACTACGAGCCAACCGAACGCGGTTTTGAACGCGACCTCGTCACCCGGCTGCCGCGACTGCGCGCGATAGTGCGGCGGCGGCGGTAGGCACGCGCCGATCCGGTGAGCCGCGCCGACGCCGTCGGCGACCGAAGGTGCGGATATCACTGGCGGTAAGCTAGAGGTCTTGACTTGTCGTTAAACCCCTAAAAGGACCCCCAGAGTGCAAACGCATGAAATCCGTAAGCGATTTCTGGATCATTTCATCCGCGCCGGACACACCGAGGTGCCCAGCGCATCGCTGATCCTCGACGATCCCAACCTGCTGTTCGTCAACGCGGGAATGGTGCCGTTCAAGCCGTATTTCCTGGGAGCTCAAAACCCGCCGTATGACCGAGCGACAAGTGTGCAGAAATGCGTGCGCACCCTCGACATCGAAGAAGTCGGCATCACCACGCGGCATAACACCTTCTTCCAGATGGCGGGCAACTTCGCCTTCGGTGACTACTTCAAACGTGAGGCGATTGGCTTCGCCTGGAGTTTGCTGACCGACAGCGTTGACGATGGCGGCTACGGGATCGACCCGCAAAAGCTTTGGCCCACAGTCTTTCTCGACGACGACGAAGCATTCGGTATCTGGCGTGACGAGATCGGCGTGCCGGCTGAGCGGATCCAGCGCCGAGGGATGGCCGACAACTACTGGTCGATGGGCGTACCCGGCCCGTGCGGCCCATGTTCGGAGATCTTCTACGATCGCGGTCCGGCCTACGGCGTCGAAGGCGGCCCAGAGGCCGACGAGGATCGATATATCGAGATCTGGAATCTCGTGTTCATGCAGAATGAGCGCGGCGAGGGGACCACGAAGGACAACTACGAGATCCTCGGTCCGTTGCCCAAGAAGAATATCGATACCGGTATGGGGATCGAACGCGTTGCCTGCATACTCCAGGGCGTCGACAACGTCTACGAGACGGACCTGCTCAAGCCGATCATCGACGTCGCTTCGGCATTGACCGGAAAGCCGTACGGCGCCGGGAGCGCAGCGAACCACGAGGACGACGTACGGTTCCGCGTCATCGCCGATCACACTCGTACCGCGGTCATGCTGATCGGCGACGGTGTCCTGCCTTCCAACGACGGCCGCGGCTATGTGCTGCGTCGTCTCCTACGGCGGATAGTTCGCTCGGTTCGCCTGCTGGGGGCCACCGCGCCCACGATGCGTGAGTTCGTCTCGGTCGGCGTTGATCTGATGTCGCCCGCATACCCGCAGGTTGCCGAACAACGTGATCACATCATCACGGTCGCGGTTGGCGAGGAGACCGCGTTTTCCACGACCCTCGTCGCCGGTTCCAAACTGTTCACCGACGCGGCGGATGCGACAAAGAAGGCATCGCTTACGCAGATCAGTGGCTCGGACGCGTTCGCGCTCCACGACACCTTCGGTTTCCCTATCGATCTGACCTTGGAAATGGCGTCGGAGGCCGGTCTGACCGTCGACCGTGACGGGTTCGCCGAACTCATGGCACAGCAACGCAGGCGCGCCAAGGCCGATGCCACCGCACGCAAGTCGGGTCACGCGGATCTGTCGGTCTACCGCGACTTCGTCGATCGTGGTCCCACCGAGTTCACCGGATTCGACGAACTCGTTTCCGAGGCGCGGGTACTCGGGCTCGTGTCGGGCGGGCGGCGGATCGCCCAGGCAGGCGTCGGGCAGGAACTGGACGTGATCCTCGACCGGTCACCGCTGTACGCCGAGTCGGGCGGCCAGCTGGCTGACGTCGGGTCGATCACGACCGGGGCCGGTGTACGACTCCGTGTCACGGATGTACAGAAGGTCGCCAAGTCTGTCTGGCTGCACAAGGTTGTCGTCGATGAAGGCGAGATCGTCGAAGGTGACGAGGTGATCGCCGCAGTCGATACCTCTTGGCGGCACGGTGCCACCCAAGGGCATTCCGGCACTCATATGGTGCACGCCGCGCTGAGGCAAGTGCTTGGGCCATCGGCAACTCAGGCCGGCTCACTGAACCGGCCCGGCTATCTACGCTTCGACTTCCATTCGGCCAAGCCGCTTTCGGACTCGCAACGATCAGAGATCGAGGAGATCGCCAACTCAGCCGTTGAGGCCAACTACCCGGTGCGAACCTTCGAGACCGGACTGGCCGAGGCCAAGGCGATGGGCGCGATGGCACTGTTCGGCGAGAACTACGGTGACGTGGTGCGCGTGGTCGACATCGGCGGGCCATTCTCAATGGAACTATGTGGTGGCACCCACGTGGCGGCGTCGGCGCAAATCGGGCCGGTGACCGTCGTCGGCGAATCGTCGGTCGGGTCGGGAGTGCGTCGTGTCGAGGCATATGTCGGCATGGATTCGTTCCGTTACCTGTCCAGAGAACGCGCGTTGATGGCCGGTCTGGCCTCGTCACTGAAGGTGCCGTCGGCCGAGGTGCCCGACCGCGTCGAATTGTTGGTCACCAAGCTGCGCGAAGCCGAGAAGCAGCTCGAGAAGCTCAAAGCGGAAGCGGCCGGCGCTGCGGCGTCGGGCCTGATCGATTCGGCGGTCACCGTCGGCGACACCCTCGTCGTCTCGGGTCGAGTCGCCGACGGCCTCGACGGCAATGGACTTCGCGGGTTGGCAACGGAGTTGCGGGCCAAGGTCGGGGACCGGCCGGCCGTCGTAGCGTTGTTCTCGGTGATCGGCGACGGCGGTGCGACGGGAAGCGTTAAGGTGCCCTTCGCGGTCGCGACCACTGACGCCGCACGCAAGACCGGACTGAAGGCCGGTGATGTAGTAAAGGAGATCGCGCCACTGGTCGGCGGTCGCGGAGGCGGCAAGCCCGACCTCGCACAGGGGTCGGGTAACGACGCATCGGGTATCGACGACGCTCTGGCGCGCGTTGCGCAGTTGGCCGGGCAGGTCGGATAACCGAGGTGACCTGGATCCGGGGCCGGCGAATCGGCATCGACGTCGGCACGGTTCGAATCGGCATCGCGGTATGCGATCCCGATGGGATCCTGGCGACGCCGGTGGAGACGGTTTCGCGCTCGAAAGGCAAGGCCCGCGGCGATGATTTGGATCGGATCGCGCAACTGATCGATGAGTACGAAGCGATCGGCGTCATCGTCGGATTGCCGCGAAACCTTGCGGGCGAGGAATCATTCGCCGCAGAGGCGGTGCGAGCCTTCGGCGATCAGATCGCCGCTCGGATATCCCCAGTTCCGCTGGAGTATTTCGACGAGCGGATGACCACCGCAAGTGCATCGCGCGCGTTGCGTTCTGCTGGAGTAAGTGCGAAATCAGCACGCTCGGTGATTGATCAAGCGGCGGCAGTCGCTATTCTTCAGGGGTGGTTGGACTTCGCCCGATGACCGGGTTAGGCAATGCGATCGGTATCGACAAGCCTAAAATTGTGATGGTCAATTGTGAAAGCGTGGGAATTTTCTTGTCGGTGATAGCCCGGTGAATTCAGATAGCGAGTCGGATCGACCGCACAGTCGCCATCGCGGCAGTGCTGACGACGCTGACCGACGCCGGTACTTCACCGAGCTCGATCCGGCCTCACGTCCCAACACCCGGCATCGCCGCAGACGCCTCGACGGGGACACTTCGGTGCCCATCTGGCAGACCGGCCAGGTTCCCCGGGTTGATGACGTCGTTGATGCCGGCACCGGCCGGGTACTTCCGCAGCGCATTGAGCCGGGTCAGCGCATTGAGTCGGCGCCGCCAGCGCCGTCGGTGCAGCCCACCCGTCAGCAGCCGACGGGTGAGCCCAACATCCGCAGGCACCAGCCAACTCCCGAGGAGTTGGTGACACCGCCGCTGCTCGGTGACGAAGTCGTCGCCGAGGATCATGTCGCCGACAGCCATCGTGAAACGCGTGCCGACGACGCCAACGTCGTAGACGACATTGAACCCATCGATTTGGCGCCGGTGACGCACCACGCCTACTCGCAGGTCGATGACACCGTCGACACCGATCTGCTCGGCTCGGACGAGCCGGCTTATCCATTCGACGAGCCCGATACCACTGGACGCGACAATCGTGACCGCGGCCGACGCCGTACCGCTGTGCTCGCGGTGGTGATTGTCTGCCTGCTGGTTATGGTCGGCGGTGTCGGATACTTCGGCCTGAAGTTCTTCGGGGTGGTAGGCGCGAATGACTATTCGAATGCCGAAGGTACCGGCGACGTGTTGGTAACTATTCCGGACAATTCGACGCTCCGCGACTTCGGACAGATCCTGACCGATAAAGATGTTGTTGGCAGTGTGAAGGCTTTTACTCGTGCCGCCGACGGCAAGATGTTATCCGCAGGAATCTACAAGATGCGCACCGAGATCCCAGCGTCGAAGGCCGTGGCGATGATTGCCGACGGCGGGATGACATACCGGGTCGGACGGGTCCTGATCCCGGAGGGGATGCAGCTCGATTCCAAGAAGGGGATCGACGGCAAGATCACTCCCGGCGTCTTCCAGCTGATCTCCGATGCGACGTCGACGACCGTTAACGGCTCGGCAGTAGGTGTGACCGTCGACCAGCTGTCGAAAGCAGCCTCCGATTCGACACTCGAGCAACTGGGTATCCCGCAATGGGCGAGAACCGAGGTCACCGCATTGAATGGCGATCACCGCCGTATCGAAGGGCTCATCGCCCCTGGAACGTGGGAATCCATCGATCCGTCCGCATCAGCCGTCGATATTCTGCACGATTTGATTACCGACAGTGCCGCCCGTTACGAAGGATGGGGACTGCTCACGTCCAATAATTCGGGACTAAGCCCGTATGAGACGCTTATCGCAGCTTCGGTGGTCGAACGTGAAGTGAGCAAAGCCGACGATTTCGCCAAAGTGGCCAGAGTTATCCTGAATCGACTCGCCGACGGACAGCGGTTGGAAATGGATTCGACCGCCAACTACACGGCGGAAGTGACTAATATCGACGTACACGGCGATGCCTACAGTGCCGATAATAAGTGGAATACTTATCGCGAGAAAGGTCTGCCGCCGACGCCGATCGCGACTGTCGGGGTGAAAGCCCTGCAAGCCCTCGAACACCCAGCCACCGGAAAATGGAAATACTTCATCACCGTTGACAAAAAGGGCACGACGCTATTCGCTGACGATTTCGACGAGCATAAGAAGAATCGTGAGAAAGCATGCGCCAATCAACTCCTATCGGTCGGGTGTGGTTAGCCGCGATGAAGGCAGCGGTACTCGGTAAGCCGATCGGACATTCGCGCTCACCGGATCTTCATCTGGCCGCATATGCCGCGCTCGGTCTGGACGACTGGACCTACGAGCGGCTCGAATGTGATGCCGTCGAACTGCCGGGCCTGGTCGATAGTCTCGATGAGTCCTATGTCGGATTGTCGGTGACAATGCCGGGTAAGTTCGCCGCGCTGCGATATGCGACAGATGTATCCGAACGTGCGGCTCTGGTCGGATCGGCCAACACGCTGGTGCGTACCGAACGCGGTTGGTACGCGGACTGCACCGATATCGACGGTATGTCCGGCGCATTGGTTGAGGTCGGTGCGGACTTGGCGTCGCATCCGCGTGCGGTGGTGATAGGTGCGGGCGGAACGGCCCTGCCAACCATCGCGGCGCTGGCGGCAGCGGGTACCCGGCAGTTGACCATCGTCGCCCGCGACCGTGATCGCGCCCGCCGGACCTTTGAAGTGGCCGATGAACTGGGTATGTCGACGACCTACCTGCCGTTCGAGGCGTCGTCAGAACTGACCGACGTCGTAGTTGACGCTGCGGTTACCGTGTCGACGGTGCCTGCGGATGCCTCGACGACCCTGGCCGCGGCGTTGGCGCCGGCCCCACGCCTCGTCGACGTGATCTATGCCCCGTGGCCGACGCCGTTGGCCGAGGCGGTCACCTCGCATGGCGGAACGGTGGTCGGCGGTTTGGTGATGTTGCTCAACCAGGCCTACCGACAGGTGGAACTTTTCACCGGACTAGCCGCGCCTACCGAAGCGATGGCCGCCGTACTCGGTCAATCTCGCTAACTATCCACAGCAGCGATACCGGTCCCCAGAAACGGCCCGGCGCCTGTTCGTGTCGGGAAATCGCTGCATCGCGCGGCATGATCGATGCCGTGGGGGAATCGGTTGCCGGGATCGCTGTCGGAGTGTGGTTGCTCGCGCTCGCCGGAGTCGATGCCCGGACGGCGCAGCTGCCCAATCGATGGACAGTTCCGGCCCTGGTCGCGGTGTTGATGTCGGGGCTTGGCGGGTTGGTGTGTGGTGACCCGGCAGTGGTGGTGGCGGCGACTGTTACAGCCATGCCGTATCTACTTGCCTTTGTGGCCGGGCAATGCGGCGCTGGCGATGTGAAGTGTGCCTATGTGCTCGGTGGACTGTCGGGTGATCTCGTCACCGGGCTTGCCGTGGTGGTGTTGGCGCAGTTGAACGTAATCATCTGGCAGACGAGATCGCGTATCCCACATCGACTGCCACACGGTCCGATGATGACGTGCGCGGCCGTGATTGTGCTTGGTGGTTAAGCGGTGAGCTGCGTTCGTAGACGTCGACCAATCGTCAGTGACAGGGCGGCTGCGGCTGTCCGGTGCTCGGCATGGAAGAATTGAGCACTGTGTTGCGCTGGATAACTGCCGGAGAATCGCATGGCCCCGCCCTGATGGCGATGGTCGAGGGGATGGTCGCCGGGGTGCGGGTCACCTCGACCGATATCGCCGAACAATTAGCTCGACGTCGCCTCGGTTACGGTCGTGGCGCCCGGATGAAGTTCGAGGCGGATAAGGTCACCGTGATCGGTGGTCTGCGCCACGGACTGACCCAGGGCGGACCGGTTGCCATCGAGATCGGTAACACCGAGTGGCCCAAGTGGGAACAGGTCATGTCGGCCGACCCGGTCGACGAGGACGTGTTGGCTGGCAGCGCACGTAATGCACCGCTCACGCGCCCCCGACCCGGTCACGCTGACTATTCCGGCATGCTGAAATACGGCTTCGACGACGCCCGACCGGTGCTTGAACGTGCCAGCGCGCGCGAGACCGCCGCGCGCGTCGCGGCAGGTACCGTCGCACGCAACTTCTTGCGGCAGGTCTTGGGCATCGAGATTGTCTCCCATGTTATTTCGATCGGCGCGAGCGAACCGTACGACGGTCTGCCGCCGACCATCGACGACCTGCCGGCTATCGACGAGAGTCCGGTCCGGGCCTTCGACGCCACCGCCGAAGCTGACATGATCGCCCAGATCGAGGCGGCGAAGAAGGACGGCGACACGCTCGGCGGTGTCGTCGAAGTGGTTGCGACTGGCGTGCCGGTTGGGCTCGGCTCACATGTGAGCGGCGAGACGCGATTGGATGCGCGGCTGGCCGGCGCGTTGATGGGTATCCAGGCGATCAAGGGCGTTGAGGTCGGTGACGGATTCACCACTGCCCGTCGTCGCGGTAGTGAAGCCCACGATGAAATGGTGCCCGGTCCGGACGGCGTGTTGCGGTCGACGAATCGTGCCGGCGGGCTCGAAGGCGGTATGACCAATGGTGAATCGGTGCGCGTGCGCATTGCCATGAAACCTATCTCGACGGTCCCGCGGGCGCTGGCGACGATCGATATGTCGACCGGCGAGACTGCTGCGGCTATTCATCAACGTTCGGATGTGTGCGCGGTGCCCGCTGCCGGCGTCGTAGCCGAAGCAATGGTTGCCCTGGTTATCGCACAAGCGGCGCTGGAGAAATTCGGCGGCGACTCGGCGGGGGAGACTGCGGACAATGCGAAGCGCTACCGCGAGCACATCGCCACCCGACCGCCCCGCGCATGACGCCGGTTGTCGTATTGACCGGATTCATGGGATCCGGTAAATCGACTGTCGGCCAGGAGCTTTCGCGTTCGCTGGGTGTCGAGTTTGTCGATACCGACCTCGAGTTGGAGCACCGGGCCGGTCGCACGATCGCGGAGATCTTCGCCGACGACGGTGAAAAGCAGTTCCGCACACTGGAATTGGAGACGGTCCGCGATGTCCTGGCTGACTCCGGTGGAATCGTCTCCCTCGGTGGCGGATCGGTGACGGTTCCGGCTATCCGCGACGCGCTCGTCGGCCATCACGTGGTGTATCTGGAGATTTCGGCGGACGACGGTTTCGCCAGGGTTGCCGGCACTGACCGTCCACTGCTCGCCGCCGCCGATCCGGCGAAGAGGTACGCCGAATTGCTCGACGCCCGGCGGGACATTTACCGCGCGGTCGCCACCCATACCGTCGACGCGACCGACGCCGTGGAACGTTTGGTCGCGACCATCATCGACGCGCTGCCCGATTCTGGTGGGTATGCCGCAACTACAGGAGAGCAGGCATGACCGAGCCCGTATCCATCACTGTCAATGCCGGGGCGCCGTACAACGTCTTGATCGGCCGCGGTTTGCTCGACGACGTCGCGGAGGCGGCGGCCGGTGCCGATTCGATCGCTATTTTGTATCAGCCCCCGCTGCTGCAGACTGCCGAAGCTGTTCGGGAATTTCTGGTGGGTAAGGGATTTGACGCCCACCGCATCGAGATTCCCGATGCCGAGGCAGGTAAAGACCTGACTGTTGCCGCCTTCTGCTGGGAGGTTTTCGGGCGGATCGGCCTCAAACGCAACGACAAGGTGATCTCACTCGGTGGCGGCGCGGCGACCGACCTGGCCGGATTCGTCGCCGCCACCTGGATGCGCGGAATCGGCGTGATCCATATCCCGACGACGCTGCTCGCGATGGTCGACGCCGCGGTTGGCGGCAAGACCGGAATCAATACCGACGCCGGCAAAAATCTCGTCGGCTCATTCCACGAGCCCGATGCCGTATTGATCGACATCGCGACGCTCGAAACAGTGCCGCACAACGAAGTTGTGGCCGGACTCGCCGAGGTGATCAAGACCGGCTTCATCGCCGATCCGGTGATACTCGATCTGATCGAGGCGGACCCGGCCGCGGCTCTGGATACCGGTGGCAGTGTGCTACCCGAACTGATCCGTCGCTCGGTTCAGGTCAAAGCCGATGTCGTGTCGGCTGACCTCAAAGAGTCCTCGCTGCGTGAGATCCTCAACTATGGGCACACGCTCGGCCACGCGATCGAACGTCGTGAGCGGTACAAGTGGCGCCACGGTGCGGCCGTGTCGGTCGGTCTGGTCTTCGCCGCCGAACTCGCAAGGCTAGCCGGACGACTCGATGATGCCACCGCCGACCGCCATCGCAGTGTCCTGGAGTTGGTGGGGTTGCCAGTCAGCTATGACGCGGATGCGCTGCCCGAACTCCTGGAGACGATGGCCGGCGACAAGAAGAATCGTTCGGGCGTACTGCGTTTTGTCGTGCTCGATGGTCTGGCGAAGCCGGCGCGACTGGAAGGTCCGGACCCGAGCCTGATCGCGGCGGCGTATTCGGCGATCGCGCGTGGTGGGCCGTCGTCGGGCGGGGTGCTGCTGTAGGTTGCCTTGCGTAGATATGTCCCGTAGGTGAGTGAGATGGCATATAGACGCCGGCGGCGCTCAGGGGACAGATCTCTACAAATGCCGCCCACCGGTGACCTCCGCGACCGTACCCGTCATATACGACGACAGGCCCGATGCGTAGAACAGCGCCACCGATGCGATTTCAGACGGTTCGCCCGCACGCTGCATTGGGATCTCGGTCATCTTGGAGTCCCAAGCTTTCTGCGGCATGGCCTCGGTCATCGCGGTACGGATCAGACCCGGTTGAATCGCATTGATCCGAACACCAAGGTGCGCAACCTCTTTCGCTGCCGCTTTGGTTAGCCCGACGATACCGGCCTTTGCGGCCGAATAGTTGGTCTGGCCGATCATGCCGACCTTGCCGGAAATCGACGACATATTGATGATCGAGCCACCACCGTTGACTCGCATAATCCCTGCCGCCTGCCGAGTGCCATTCCAACAGCCGCGCAGGTGAACTGAGATCACCGCGTCGAAATCCTCCTCGGTCATTTTGCGCATCGTCGCGTCTCGGGTGATACCGGCGTTGTTCACCATCACATCTAGCGAACCGTATTTCTCGACAGCGGCGGCTAGAAGTGTATCGATCGCGGCGGCGTCGGACACGTCGCAACCGACGCCGACCGCGTCAGGGAGGGTCGCGGCCGCCTTCGTGGCAAGTTCCTCGTTGAGATCGCCGATCACGATACGTGCGCCGTGCCCGGCGAAGGTCTGTGCGATCGCGAGGCCGATGCCCTGCGCGCCGCCGGTGATAACGGCGGTTTTGTTCTGCAACATTTCGATCTCCTAGATTGTCTGTGTGGTAATGCTTTTCGGTGGTACGCCGACGATCCCGGATGCCACCAGGTCGGTGACCTCCGCGTCGTCGAGTCCAGCCGCCGTGAGTACGTCGACGCTGTGCTCGCCGAGTGCGGGTACCGCACCCATCGGTGCTTCATAGTCGGCGAAGGTCGCTGGTGGCAGTAGCGCACGGACGTCCGCGTGCTCGGTGCGTACGGTGCGCCACCTGTCTCGCGCACGCAGCTGCTCGTGACCGATCATGTCGTCGACCTGTTTGATCTGTGCTGCCGGGACGCCGGCGGCGGCCAACGCCGTATCGAGGTCCGCGGTGGACCGCTTGCCAGTTAGTGCTGCGACGGCCGCGTCGCACTCGGAGCGGTGTTGGACGCGACCGACGTTGGTGAGGAACCTTGTGTCGGAGGCCAACTCGGGAGCGTCGAGAACCTCGTTGACCAAACTCTGCCAGCCGTTGTCGCTCTGGACGCCGATCAGAATATCGCCGTCGGCGGTGGGAAAGGAGCCGTAGGGTGCGATCGCGCTGTGGCTCACACCCATTCGTGGCGGCTGCGCGCCGGTGTGTAGCTGGGTGTACATCGAGTGACCCATCCATTCGACGGTCGACTCGAGCATCGACACCTCGATCTCGGCGCCTTCGCCGGTGCGTGACCGACGGAGGAGGGCGGCGAGAACTGCTTGGGCACAGTACATCCCGGATGCGATATCGGCCGTGGGGATCCCGGTCTTCACCGGCTCATCCGGTGTGCCGGTCAGTGAGATCAGTCCGGCCTCGGCCTGGATCAGCATGTCGTATGACTTGCGTTGTGAATGTGAACCGCCCGACCCATAGCCGGACAGATTCACCACCACCAGCTCCGGGTGTTCCGCTCGAAGGGTGTCGGCGTCGAAGCCCAACCGTTGTGCCGCGCCAGGTGCGAGGTTCTGGAGAAAAACGTCGGCGCGATCGACCAATTGCCGGACGATCTGTTGTCCGCGAGCTGATTTCAGATCGACGGCGAGCGATTGCTTGCCGCGATTGAGCCACACGAAATGGGCGCCCGTGCCTTCAACCACATGGTCATAGCCGCGGGCCAGATCGCCGCCATCCACCCGTTCGATTTTGATCACCGTGGCACCGAGGTCGGCGAGATTGCGGGTGGCCAACGGCGCCGCAACCGCCTGCTCGATCGCGACGACGGTGTATCCGTCGAGCGGAAGGGTCACAGTGCCTTCTTCTTTTCGGCCCGGACGAGGCCGCCGCCGATGATGAGCCGTTGGATCTCGCTGGTGCCCTCGTAGAGCCGCAACAGGCGTACGTCGCGGTAGATTCGCTCGACCGGTACATCGCGCATGTATCCGGTGCCGCCATGCACCTGTACGGCGAGGTCGGCGACCTTACCGACCATTTCGGTACAGAACAGTTTCGCGACCGACGGGGCGATACGACGATCGGTTTCGTCGACCCACGCCGTCGCCGCTTCCCGGACCAGGGCTCGACCGGCCATCACGCCGGTCTGCATATCGGCGATCATTGCCTGCACGAGCTGAAAGTCGCCAATCGCCGTGCCGCCCTGGGTGGCGGTGGCCGCATAGGCGACCGACTCGTCGAGCGCTCGTTGCGCCTGGCCGACGGCGACAGCGGCGATGTGCACACGCCCGCGCGCCAGGATCGTCATCGCCGCCCGATATCCGACGGCAGCATCGCCGCCGACGAGCGCGTCCGGTCCGACTCTCGCGTCGGTGAAAGTGATGTCAGCGGTACGGGATCCCTCTTGGCCCATTTTGACGTCCTTCGGGCCGACGTCGACACCGTCGGTGTCAGTCGGAACCAAAAACACCGCGATGCCGGCGCCGGTTGTTCTGGGCCCGCTCGCTTCGCTCCCGGCGCCAGTTGCTCTCGGCCCGCTCGCTTCGCTCCCGGCGCCGGTTGTTCTGGGCCCGCTCGCTTCGCTCCCGGCGCCAGGTTGCGGTGCCGGTTCAATTCGTGCGAAGACCACCAATAAGTTGGCGTCGGGGGCATTGGTGATAAACCGCTTGCCGCCGTTGATGATCCAGCCATCGCCATCGGCTCGGGCAGTGGTGCGCAGGCCCGCGGGATCAGAACCGGCGCCAGGTTCGGTGAGGGCAAAGGACGCCACGACGTCACCGGAAGCGATGCCGGGCAGCCACCGCGCGCGTTGTTCGTCGGTGCCGAAACCGACCAATACCTGTCCGGCGATGCCGTTGTTGGTGCCGAACATGGAGCGAACGCTCAGCGAGGTGTAGCCCAGTTCCATCGCGACTTCCACGTCCTGACGCAGATCTAAACCGAGGCCACCCCATTCCTGCGGAATCGCGTAGCCGAACAGTCCCATTTCGGCGGCCTGGGTCCGCAGGTCGGATGGAACGGCGTCGGTGGCCATGATCTCGTTTTCGCGGGGGATCACTCGCGTCCGCACGAATTGGTTGATCTGGTTGAGGATTTCGGCGAATACGTCGTCGTCGACTTCGGGAGTGTGAGTGACCATGGTCATACTATGCCGGTCGCTATTATGAACAGTCCAATATTGAATTGATCGTTCTGTGATACTCAGAAGGTATTAATGCGAGGGTCGAGGTGCAGTTGTGGATCTTGCTGACATCCGGGCCTTCTTGGCCGTCGCCGAAGAATTGCATTTCGGTCGCGCGGCTGCCCGACTACATATCGCGCAGCCACCGCTGAGCCGGACGATTAAACGACTCGAACGCCAACTCGGAGCCGCGCTATTCGATCGCAACACCCGATCAGTGCAACTCACCGCATCTGGCGCGGCGCTGATCGGTCCGGCGCGCGAGGTCGTGGATGCCTTGCGTCGTGCCGAGGCGGCAGTGCGGTCGGCGGTCGACGGCGAGGTTGGCGAAGTACGAATCGCATTCGCCGGACTATCCACCCATCTGTTGGTCGCCGAAGTCGCACGCGCGGTCCGCTCGGGTCATCCGGGCGTGCACCTGGAATTGTCGAGTCAGAACTTTGCACAGCCGGCGATGAAGAGGGTGGTAACCGGCGACACCGACGTCGCCCTCGGGCGGTGGGATATTGTGCCCGCAGAGGTGACGACCGAGGTGGTGATGAACGACTCGCTCGTCGTCGCACTGCCCGATACGCATCGGCTGGCAGCGTTGCCGCACATCTCCATCGCCCAGCTCGCAGAGGACGGCTTCGTGTCGTTGCCGCTGCACGAGGGCGCCATCATGCCCGATCGCCTGCGTCGAATCAGCCAGGCAAATGGCTTCGTAGCCAACATCATTCAGGTCGCGCCCGACACGCAGACCGCGTTGGCACTGGTGAGTGCCGAGGTTGGTTGCCACCTCACCCTTGCGTCGGTTGCCCGCAATGTGCGCGAACCACACGTGTCCTTCGTTCCGCTCGCCGACGAAGCCCCCGACGTCGACCTGCGCGCGGCGTGGCGGCGTGACGACTCCAATCCGGCATTGCGTGCGGTACTCGATGCGATGTTCGCGTTGCGGGCGTGACCTACAACCCCAGATCTCGACCGATGATGTCCTTCATGATTTCGGTGGTGCCGCCGAAAATCGTCTGAATGCGGGCGTCGGTGTACGCCTTGGCCACGCGGTACTCGTTCATATAGCCGTAGCCACCATGTAGTTGCAGGCAACGGTCGATGACCTTCTTAGCCAATTCGGTGCACCACCACTTGTTCTTCGACGCGTCGACTGCCGACAGTTCGCCATCCAGTGCCGCCTGCAAACACCGATCGATGTACTGCTCGGCAATGTCGAGTTCGGTGGACAACTCGGCCATCGTGAATCGATTCGCTTGGAACGCGCCGATTGGCTGTCCGAATGCCTTGCGGTCCTTCACATATTGAAGCGTCTCCTCGAAGATCGACCTCGCTCCACCGATTGCCGCGATACCGATCGACAGGCGCTCGGTCGGGAGGTTGTGCATCAGGTGGTAGAAGCCCTTGTTTTCCTCGCCTAAGAGATTGGCCCTGGGTACGCGTACATTGTCGAAGTGCAATTCGGCTGTGTCCTGGGCCTTTTGGCCCATCTTGTCGAGTTTGCGGCCACGCTCGAAACCAGCCATACCGCGCTCGACGACGATGAGGGAGAACGCCTTGTGTCCGGCCGACGGATCGGGATTGGTACGCGCGACGACCACCACAAGGTCGGAGTTGATACCCGCCGAGATGAACGTTTTAGATCCGTTGACGATGTAGTCGTCGCCATCTGGTTTGGCCGAAGTCTTGATACCGGCCAGATCGCTGCCCGCGCCGGGCTCGGTCATCGCGATGGCCAGAATGGTTTCGCCGGTCGCCATTCCCGGCATCCAGCGGGCCCGTTGTTCGTCGTTGGCCAGATGGAGGAAATAGGGAACGATGACATCATTCTGGAGGGTGAAAGCCGGTGCGCTGCCGCCGAATCGGCCGAGCTCCTCGGCGATCACGGCGTTGAACCGGAAGTCGTCGCTGATACCGCCGCCGCCGAATTCCTCAGGCACGTTGAAGCCGAGCAGACCGGCTTCTCCCGCTTTGCGGTAGACCTCGCGGTCGACTTGTCCGTTGCGCTCCCACTCGGTGGTGTGCGGGGCGACCTCGCGCTCGAGGAACGACCGGACCGTATCGCGTAGCTGCTCATGCTCGGGTTCGAAGACGTTGCGTTTCATAGCTTCTAGGGACTCCTGGTTATTGGCGTGTGGTCGAGGTGTGCGCCTACGGCGCGCAGGGAGATATGCACATACGATGCCGCGACATCGGCGGCCGATAGTGGGCCGTCGGGTCGGTACCAGTCGACCGTCGAGCGGCACGCACCGAGCAGATAGCGCAACATATTCTTCACGTCGCCGTCGAAGTGGAACTCACCGTCGGCGATTCCGCGTCGCACTACGTCTTCAAGTTGCCCTTCGAGGCTGGTTCGCATGTCGATGTACTTGCGGCGCAACGGGTTATCGGCCGAGACGTAGCGTATCTCGTCCTCGCTGGTGGCGAGTTCGAGATCGGTTGTCATATGCAACATGACTGCTTCGATGCCGTTGGCGAACTGCTCGCGGGGGTCGGTGCCATCCTCGATGGCCGCGCTGACTCTGGCCAACGCCGATTCCATCGCGTTGATCAGTACGGCGAGGAGAATGCCTTCCTTATTGTCGTGGTGGTAATAGAGCGTCGGCAATGACACCCCGGCGCGCGATGCGATATCGCGCGTCGAGGTGCCGTGGAATCCGCGGGCGTGAAACGCCGTCTTCGCCGCCGACAGAATCGGCGTCAAACTCACCGGATCGGTTGTGCGCCAGTCAGACACGTTCGATGATTGTCGCGTTGGCCATACCCGCGCCCTCACACATGGTCTGCAATCCGTAGCGCCCGCCGGTAGCTTCGAGGTGGTTGACCAGAGTCGACAGGAGGCGGGTGCCCGATGAACCGAGCGCGTGACCGAGTGCGATCGCGCCGCCGCGCGGGTTGAGTTTGGCTGGATCAGCTCCGAACTCATGTGCCCAGGCCAGCGGAACCGGCGCGAATGCTTCATTGACCTCGTAGGCATCGATGTCGTCGATCGACAGTCCCGAGCGGGCCAGTACCTTGTGCGTCGCCGGGATCGGGGCGGTGAGCATGAAGATTGGATCGTCGCCCGCGACCGAGAACGAAACGAACCGTGCGCGCGGGGTCAGATTGAGTTTTGACGCCATGGTGTCGCTCATGATCAGTGCGGCTGACGCGCCGTCGGTCAGCGGCGACGAATTGCCCGGAGTGATATGCCAGCCGAGTTCGGGGAATCGGGCCGCATACCCCTCGGAGTAGAACGACGATTTGAGGCCGCCGAGGCCATCGGCCTTGGTCGATGCCCGCACCGTCTCATCGACGCGGTGGGTGCGGGTTGCCCCGTCCTCGGCGGTGACGTCGATCGGTGTGATCTCGCGGTCAAAGTAGCCGTCGGCGATAGCCGTCGCGGCGCGTCGATGTGATTCGGCGGAGAAGGTGTCGAGTGCTTCGCGATCGAACTTCCATTTCGCGGCGACTAGTTCGGCTGAAATTCCCTGTCCGACAAGACCTTCCGGGTAGCGACTCGCTATGGACGGTCCGTAGGGACTCTGGCCTGCCAAAGTGAAGCCCATTGGCACGCGACTCATCGACTCGACACCCGCGGCGATCACGATGTCGTATGCGCCGGCCATAACGCCCTGCGCGGCGAAGTGGGCTGCCTGCTGACTCGAGCCGCACTGACGATCGACCGTGGTCGCCGGAACCGATTCGGGGAAACCGGCGGAGAGCAGCGCGGTGCGCGAGATGTTTAGTGCCTGCTCGCCGGCCTGGCCAACGCATCCGCCGATGACGTCATCGACGAGCGCGGGATCGAGGTCGTTGCGGTCGACGAGGGTGCGCAGGACATGTGCGAGGAGTTCGACGGGCTTGGTTCCCGACAGCGCTCCGCCGGGTTTTCCTT
This sequence comes from Gordonia sp. CPCC 205333, assembly GCF_048537885.1. Lineage (NCBI taxonomy): Bacteria > Bacillati > Actinomycetota > Actinomycetes > Mycobacteriales > Gordoniaceae > Gordonia > Gordonia sp. CPCC 205333. The sequence goes on from NZ_JBCLVI010000003.1 coordinate 504,431, forward strand.
TGCCGGAGGCAAGGCGGGTGACGTCGACGATGACGGCTTCGGGCATCTGGGTGTCCCTTCTCAAGACTGTGATGAGAGTGCGTCGGACGCGGCTAACGCGCGCGGCCGATCTAACGCTCGTTCTATTGGTTTAGCATGCGAAAACAAGTCGAGGCAAGACTTCATCGGCAAGAAGCGCTAGAACCCCAGAAACGACGATGCCCCCGACCACGACGGCGGGGGCATCGACGAAGGATATTTACTGGGCGACGGCTGCGTCGGCGAATTGCGCGTTGGACTCGTCGGCATCGTCGGATCGAGGCGCATTTTTGCGCTGTTGGCGACGTACGAGCAGGCGGCCGAGGCTCGCGCCGATAAACGCCGGGACAAAGATGATCAGAGCGGTGAAGAACGCGCCCGCTGTCATCTCGATCCAGAAACTCGCTTCGCCGATGCCGGCGAAAACGAACTTGCCCAAAAGCCAGCAGACGAACCCGGCGACCCAACCCGCAAGGAGTCCGGCCTTGAGCCAGCGGATAGTGAGATCGTCGTAATCGTCAGGATCGTCGTGAGCGTGGGCGTCACGGAGTCCGTCGATGCCGCCGGCGATGATTGCGATGAGCACCACCGCGGCGACGGCGAGCGTCTTCCACAACGTGCCGTGCAGCGGAACATTGACGATGAGGACGCCTAGCAGCACCCGCGCGACGATATGTACCGCAGACATGACGACACCACGGAGCAACCACGAATTCATGACGGTCAGCCTATCAACGGGAATCGTGAACGGAATCACAACCCGCAGATTCGGGTCCGACGCAAAGCTCGGGGGGAATCGACCGAGTACGTTGTGATTCATGACTGCTTCGATATCCACAGGTCATCGGGCTCGTCGCGACCGACTGCGCGCGGCCTTCGAAGCCGAGGCCTTCCTGGTCTCCGACCTGATCAATGTCACCTACCTGACCGGTTTCACCGGATCTAATGCCGCACTACTGTGCCGTCTTGATGCGATTGACGACGCCGACCAGATTGCTACCGACGGCCGCTATAGGACGCAAGTCTCTCAACAGAGTCCCGACGTGCCCGCGACGATTGAGCGTGACGTGGTCGGCGCGCTGCTGAGCCACGCGGTGGACAACGGCCTGCGGCGAATCGCCTTCGAAGCCGGTGCTCTATCGGTCGCGTCCTTCAATCGGCTTGTTCAACGATTCGACGGGAAGGTCGAACTCGTCCCGACGTCGGGGGTCGTCGAAGAGCTTCGTAGCGTGAAGGACGCCGACGAAGTCGACCTCCTGACGCAGGCATGCGCCGTCGCTGATCGCGCCCTCGCAATCATCATCGAGCAGGGGATCATCGCCCCCGGCCGCACCGAACGAGAAGTGGCCCGCACTCTGGAGTGGGAGATGTATGCGCAGGGAGCCGAAGCAATCGCCTTCGAGACGATTGTCGCGACCGGCGTGAACTCGGCGATCCCGCATCACCGCCCGACCGAAGCGGTACTTGCTTCCGGTGACTTCGTAAAACTGGATTTCGGCGCCGTCGTCGGCGGCTATCACTCGGATATGACACGTACGTATGTCCTTGATCACGCGGCGGATTGGCAGCGCGACATCTACGACCTCGTCGCCACTGCTCAGGCCGCTGGTCGCGCCGCCCTGAAACCTGGTGCTGACCTGCGCGGCATCGATGCCGCGGCGCGTGATGTGATCGCGGCAGACGGGCATGGCGAGCATTATGTGCACGGCCTCGGACACGGCGTCGGCCTGCAGATACACGAAGCACCGGGAATCGGAACCGCCGCGACCGGTACACTGCCCTTCGGCGCAGCAGTGACCGTGGAGCCTGGTGTTTATCTGCCCGGCGCAGGTGGCGTCCGCATTGAGGACACACTTGTCGTCACCGACGGCGACCCGCTACTGCTGACCACTACCGACAAGACGTTTACCGTCCTGTGACGGCTTCTTCGGCATGTGCCGCCCGACGATCTCGGGTGCCGCAGCCGACGGGAGGCCGCCGGGACGAGCAAAGAGGAAGGCGACGCCAATGGCGAATACCTCAGATTTCAAGAACGGCCTCGTGCTGCGGATGGATAACCAGCTATGGCAGATCCAGGAGTTCCAGCATGTCAAGCCGGGTAAAGGCCCCGCATTCGTGCGTACCAAGATCAAGAATGTGCTGTCGGGCAAGATCGTCGACAAAACCTTTAACGCCGGTGTGAAGGTGGAGACCGCGACGGTTGATCGTCGTGACATGACCTACCTGTACAACGACGGCACCGACTTCGTCTTCATGGACTCCCAGACGTTCGAGCAGTTGGCGCTCTCGCCGCAGATCGTCGGCGACGGTTCGCGTTTCCTGCTGGAGAATATGACCGTCCAGGTGTCGTTGAACGAGGACAACCCGCTGTTCATCGAACTCCCGGTCACCATCGAACTGATCGTGTCGCAGACCGATCCAGGTCTGCAGGGTGACCGTTCCACCGGCGGCACCAAGCCGGCCACCTTGGAAACCGGCGCCGAGATCGCCGTGCCGCTGTTCATCAATACCGGTGACAAGCTGAAGGTCGACTCGCGCGACGGCAGCTACCTCGGTCGCGTCAACAGCTAGGTCGAAGCAACACGTGAAGCATTCGGGAACCCGGCATAAGGCACGTAAGCGCGCCGTCGATCTGCTATTTGAGGCGGAGGCGAAGAACGTGTCGCCGTCTACGCTGATCATCGAACGCCGGGAGTTGGTGCGCGACGACGAGAGCGTCGGCACCGTCCATGACTACACCGCCACGGTGATCGAAGGTATTGCCGGCGACTATCCGCAGATTGACGCGGTTGTGTCGTCGCATCTGAAGGAGTGGACGCTCGAACGCCTACCGGCGGTCGATCGTGCGATCCTGCGGCTGGCAACGTGGGAGTTGTTCAACGCCGACGATGTCGACCCGGTCGTCATCGTTGACGAAGCGGTGGAATTGGCTAAGGAACTGTCGACCGACGACTCGCCGGCATTCGTCAACGGTGTACTCGGCAAGATCGCCGAACTCGCACCGCAAGTGCGGGCAGCCGCACGGGCAGGCGACGACGTGTAGAGTTGTCGACCGGTAGACATCCTTTAACGGACCGTCCTGTGAGGCGGAGAAGGAGGTCAGATTGTCCAATCGCAGCGAAGGGGTGGCCACCGGGCCGACCCGAGTCCTGCTCGACGCATCTGATGTCGGGCGGACCATCGCACGGATGGCCCATCAGATCATCGAGAAGACCGCGCTTGACGCACCTGACGGACAGCCGGTCGTCATAGTCGGCATTCCGACTCGCGGCTCATTCCTCGGTCGCCGACTGGCTGAGCGCATCGCCGAATTCTCCGGAGTCGATGTCCCAACCGGCTATCTGGACATCACCCTTTACCGCGATGACCTGCGGGATAAGCCACATCGCGCCCTCGAACGCACGATGGTGCCGCGCGGTGGTGTCGACCACGCGCGAGTCATCCTCGTTGACGACGTGCTGTTCTCCGGGCGTACCGTCCGGGCCGCCCTCGACGCACTACGCGACCTTGGTCGGCCGGCAAGCGTCCAGCTCGCGGTGCTCGTCGACCGCGGCCATCGCGAACTTCCGCTGCGGGCTGACTATGTCGGCAAGAATATTCCGACCGCCCGCGACGAGGACGTGGCCGTACACTTCGTCGAGCATGACGGCGTCGACGAAGTGGTGTTGACCTCACCGAGCGGAACCCGTGCCGGGGAGGGCGAGCGCTGATGCGACATCTCCTTTCCACGGCGGATCTGTCGCGCGACGATGCGACTGAACTCCTCGATGACGCCGAGCGTTTCGAACAGGCATTGGCCGGTCGCGAGGTTCGTAAACTGCCGACCTTGCGTGGTCGCACCGTTATGACGGTCTTCTACGAGAATTCCACTCGCACAAGGGTTTCGTTCGAGGTGGCGGGCAAGTGGATGAGCGCCGACGTCATCAATGTGAGTGCGTCGAGTTCATCGGCGAGCAAGGGCGAATCGCTGCGCGACACCGTCAAAACCCTGCATGCGGCCGGTGCCGATGCGCTGATCGTGCGTCACCCGGCGTCCGGTGCCGCGCACCAGATAGCCGCATGGACCGACGGTCCGGCCGTAATTAATGCGGGCGACGGCACCCATGAACACCCGACGCAGGCGTTGCTCGACGCGCTGACTCTTCGTCAGCGTCTCGGGTCGCTCGATGGACGACGCGTGGTAATCGTCGGCGACGTGCTGCATTCACGCGTCGCGCGGTCCAATGCATTCCTCCTGTCGACACTCGGCGCCGATGTCACCCTGGTTGCGCCGCCGACGCTGCTGCCGACCGGCGTCGAACAGTGGCCGGTGACTGTCAGCACTTCGCTCGATGCCGAACTGCCCGCGGCCGACGCGGTAATGATGCTGCGCGTACAGGCCGAACGGATGAATGGCGGCTTCTTCCCGTCCTCGCGCGAATACGCGGTGCGATACGGATTGAGCGAGAAGCGAATGGCAGCGCTGTCCGACGATGCGGTGATATTGCATCCGGGACCGATGTTGCGCGGTATGGAGATCGGCTATTCGGTTGCCGATTCACCGCAGGCCGCAGTCCTCGAACAGGTGCGCAATGGCGTGCATGTGCGGATGGCGGTGCTGTTCCGACTGCTGGCCGGGGCGAGCGAAGCGACGGGGATTTAGCTGTGAACCATAGAGGAGGAATTTCGTGAGCGCGGCGCAGCAGGGTCAGTCCATCCTGATCACTTCGGTGCGACCCTACGGCCAGGATGATGTGGTCGACATTCTCGTGCTCGACGGCGCGATCGCCGAGATCGGTACGGATCTCAACGCACCCGACGATGTCGAGCAACTCGATGGTGACGGCGCGATTATCTTGCCGGGGTTCGTTGATCTGCATACCCACCTGCGTGAACCGGGCCGTGAAGACACCGAGACCGTCGCCAGCGGTTCGGCGGCAGCGGCGCTCGGCGGCTACACCGCGGTATTCGCGATGGCCAACACCGATCCGGTTGCGGACAATTCGACCGTTACCGACAACGTGTATCGCGCGGGGCGCGACGTCGGGCTGGTCGATGTGCATCCCGTTGGTGCCGTTACCGTCGGGCTGAGGGGCACACAGCTCTCCGAGATGGGCATGATGAACGCTGGCGCGGCCGGTGTGCGGATGTTCTCCGATGACGGCAAATGTGTCGACGACCCGTTGCTGATGCGTCGTGCACTGGAGTACGCAAAGGGACTCGATGTCCTGATCGCGCAGCACGCCGAGGAGCCGCGACTGACTGTCGGCGCGGTGGCTCACGAGGGGCCGACGGCGTCGCGATTGGGCCTGGCCGGGTGGCCGCGTGCCGCTGAAGAGTCGATCGTGATTCGCGACGCGCTGCTGGCACGGGACGCGGGCACGCGCGTGCATATTTGCCACGCGTCTACCGCGGGGACGGTCGAGTTGCTCAAATGGGCTCGTGCACAGGGTATTTCGATCACCGCCGAGGTGACTCCCCATCACTTGCTGCTCAATGACTCGAGGCTGGAAACGTACGACCCGATCAATAAGGTCAATCCGCCGCTACGTGAGGAAAGTGACAACATCGCGTTGCGGCAAGCTCTCGCCGACGGCGTGATCGACTGCGTCGCAACCGATCACGCGCCACACGCTAGCCAGGACAAGTGTTGCGAGTTTTCTCAGGCGCGTCCGGGCATGTTGGGTTTGGAAACCGCGCTCGGTGTGATTGTCGAAACGATGGTCAAGACGGGACTCTTGGATTGGCGCGGTGTGGCCCGCGTCATGAGTGAACGGCCGGCCGAGATTGTGCGGCTGGCCGATCAGGGGCGTCCGATCGCGGTGAACGAGCCCGCGAATCTGACGCTCGTCGATCCCGACCGCGAGTGGGTGGTTGACGGTGCCGAATTGGCGAGCTTGTCGACCAATACCCCATTCGAAACGATGACGATGCCGGTCACCGTTACCGCAACCCTGTTGCGCGGCAAGGTAACCGCACGCGACGGTGTAGTCGAGACGGGTGAGCGGTCATGAACGAGGTCTTCTACAACATCGTCATCGTGATCGCTGTACTGGCATTGTGGCTGCTGCTGATCATCCTCGTGCTGCGCGGGTGGCGTAATCGCGGACGCCGTCAAGAGGTGAGTATCGGTCAATTTCCGGTTGCTCCAGACGATCTCGGCGATGCGGTTATCGGCCCGCATAGCGGACTCTATGTCGGCTCGACGCTGGCTCCGAGTTGGCAGAATCGCGTCGCCGTCGGTGACTACGGTGATCGGGCGACGACCGACCTCGTCGGCTACGAAGCGGGAATTCTGTTCCGCCGCAGGGGAGCGACCGAAATTTGGGTTCCGCGCGAGTCGGTGACCGCGATTCGGACCGAACGCGGATTGGCTGGCAAGGTGATGACCGCCGACGGCCTGCTCGCGATCCGTTGGGTGCTGCCATCGGGCACCGAAATCGACTCCGGATTGCGCGCGGACGACAAAGAGATCTACGAATCCTGGATCGAGCAGTACAGGCCGAGCACCGACGGCGCGGCTGAGGGCTCGACTGAACCGACAGCTACCGACATCAACGCAAGCACAACGCAGGGAACGGAAGAATGAGTACAGCACTGTTGGTGCTTGAGAATGGACAGGTCTTCACCGGAACCGAATTCGGTGCCGTGGGGGAGACGTTGGGTGAAGCGGTGTTCTGCACTGCGATGACCGGGTATCAAGAGACGCTTACCGATCCGAGTTACCACCGGCAGATCGTCGTGGCCACCGCGCCGCAGATCGGCAACACCGGTTGGAATGACGAGGATGACGAGTCACGCGGAGATAAAATCTGGGTCGCCGGCTACGCCGTCCGCAATCCCACCCGCCGCGTATCCAACTGGCGCGCAACCACGTCGCTGCAAGACGAACTGGACAGCCAGGGGATAGTCGGCATCGCGGGGATCGATACTCGCACCGTCGTGCGGGTTTTGCGTGAGCATGGCTCGATGCGAGCTGGCGTGTTCTCCGGATCTGCCTTGGCGACTCACGACGAATTGCTCGCCCGCGTGCGCAATCAACCAGCGATGGCCGGAGCAGACCTGGCCGGTGAAGTCAGCACCGACGACACCTACCTGGTGGAACCGGACGACGCTCCGAAGTACACCGTCGCCGCCATTGACCTCGGCATCAAGACCAATACCCCGCGGATGTTCGCGCAGCGCGGCCTGCGGGTGCATGTCCTACCGTCGTCATCGACTTTCGCCGACATCACCGCCCTCGGCGTAGACGGGGTGTTCCTGTCGAACGGCCCCGGCGATCCGGCGACCGCCGATGCCGCCGTGAATTTGACCCGAGACGTCCTCGGCGACGGGTTACCGCTATTCGGTATCTGCTTCGGTAACCAGATTCTGGGCCGGGCCCTTGGTCGCGGAACCTACAAGATGAAATTCGGCCACCGCGGCATCAATATCCCGGTGATCGACGGTGCCACCGGCAAGATCTCCATTACGGCGCAAAACCACGGCTTCGCGCTCGAAGGTGAAGCCGGCGAGGAATTCGACACCGACTTCGGACGCGGGCGAGTAAGTCATGTCTGCGCCAATGACGGCGTCGTCGAAGGCGTGGAACTGGTTGACGGCCAAGCCTTCTCGGTGCAATACCATCCCGAAGCCGCCGCCGGTCCACACGATGCGGCGTATCTATTCGATCGATTCGTAGACTTGCTCGACGCCCGCCACTCCAAGAACGGAGGCAACGCCTGATGCCACGCCGCAGCGATCTCAATCACATCCTGGTGATCGGGTCCGGCCCGATCGTCATCGGTCAGGCTTGTGAATTCGACTACTCCGGAACCCAGGCCTGCCGCGTCTTGCGCAGCGAAGGTCTGCGCGTCAGCCTGGTCAACTCCAACCCGGCGACCATCATGACCGATCCGGAATTCGCCGACGCGACCTATGTCGAGCCCATCACCGCGGAATACGTCGAGAAGGTCATCGAGGCCGAGCGTGACGCAGGCCATCCAATCGATGCCGTGCTCGCTACCCTCGGCGGGCAGACGGCCCTGAATACCGCTGTTGCACTGCATGACCGCGGCTCGCTGGAGAAGTACGGTATCGAGCTGATCGGCGCCGATTTCGATGCCATTCAACGCGGCGAGGACCGGCAGATGTTCAAGGACATCGTGGCGAAGGTCGGCGGCGAGTCGGCCCGCTCGGCTGTGTGTCACACGATGGACGAGGTCCGGGCGACCGTTGAGGATCTCGGTTACCCGGTGGTGGTTCGGCCATCGTTCACGATGGGTGGCCTCGGTTCGGGTATGGCCTACGACGACGTCGATCTCGAGCGAATCGCCGGTGGCGGTCTCGCCGCGTCGCCGACCGCGAATGTCTTGATCGAAGAGTCGATCCTGGGCTGGAAAGAATACGAACTCGAGTTGATGCGGGATAACCGCGACAACGTCGTGGTGGTCTGCTCTATCGAGAACGTCGACCCGGTTGGTGTGCACACTGGCGACTCGGTGACCGTCGCACCAGCGATGACGCTCACCGACCGCGAATACCAGAAGATGCGCGACCTCTCCATCGATATCCTGCGTGAGGTGGGGGTCGACACCGGCGGCTGCAATATTCAGTTTGCTCAGGACCCGGCCGATGGACGGCTCGTCGTCATCGAGATGAATCCGCGTGTGTCGCGTTCCTCGGCGCTGGCATCCAAGGCGACCGGTTTCCCGATCGCGAAGATCGCCGCGAAGTTGGCTATCGGCTATAGCCTTGACGAGATCGTCAACGACATCACGAAGGAAACGCCGGCCTGTTTCGAGCCGACGCTGGACTACGTCGTGGTTAAGGCGCCGCGGTTCGCTTTCGAGAAGTTCCCGGGCGCGGACGACACGCTGACCACCACGATGAAGTCGGTTGGTGAGGCAATGAGTTTGGGCCGTAGCTTCGCCGAAGCCCTCGGCAAGGTGATGCGGTCGCTGGAGACCAAGGCCGCGGGCTTCTGGACCGAGGCGGACCGTCCCGATCCGGCCACGGTCGACCTTCCGGCGCTCTTGTCCGAGCTGTCAGTGCCCAAGGACGGTCGGCTGTACGGACTGATGCTGGCGTTCGACGCCGGTGCCAGCATTGAGGACGTGTTCGAGGCTACCAAGATCGACCCCTGGTTCTTGGCCGAGATCGCTGCTATCGGTGCACTCGGCAACGATATTCGCGACGCTGACATCCTCGACGGACAGTTGCTGCGGCTGGCTAAGTCGACGGGGTTCTCCGACCGCCAAATCGCCGCGCTGCGAAGCGATTTCGCCGATGAGGCCGCAGTGCGGGCACATCGATTGGAACTCGACGTGCGTCCGGTCTACAAGACCGTCGACACCTGCGCCGCGGAGTTTGAGGCCCGCACGCCATATCACTACAGCACCTATGAACTCGACCCGGCCGCGACGAGTGAGGTTGCGCCGCAACCGGATCGGCCAAAGGTTCTGATTCTCGGTTCGGGACCCAACCGCATCGGGCAGGGGATCGAATTCGATTACTCCTGTGTGCACGCGGCGATGACGCTGACCGAGGCCGGCTACGAGACGGTGATGGTCAACTGCAACCCGGAGACCGTGTCGACCGATTACGACACCGCCGATCGTCTCTATTTCGAGCCGCTGACCTTCGAAGACGTGTTGGAGGTTTACCACTCGGAGTCGAGGTCGGGGACCGTGGCCGGTGTGATCGTCCAGCTCGGCGGGCAAACGCCGCTCGGCCTCGCGCATCGGCTCGCCGAGGCCGGGGTGCCGATCGTCGGCACCAGCCCGGAGGCCATCGACCTCGCCGAGGATCGCGGTGAATTCGGTAAGGTACTGACCGCCGCAGGCCTACCCGCACCGGCTTTCGGCACAGCGACGACCTTCGATGAGGCACGGGCCACCGCCGACCGGATCGGCTACCCCGTACTGGTCCGGCCGTCGTATGTGCTCGGCGGTCGTGGCATGGAAATCGTGTACGACGAGGCATCGCTGAGCGATTACATTTCGCGTGCAACGGAATTGACACCCGATCACCCGGTGCTGGTCGACCGCTTCCTTGAAGATGCGGTGGAGATCGACGTCGATGCGCTATGCGACGGCACCGACGTGTACATCGGTGGCGTGATGGAACATATCGAGGAAGCCGGTATCCACTCCGGTGACTCCGCGTGTGCGCTGCCGCCGGTCACTCTCGGCCGCGCCGATCTCGAGGCAGTCCGCAAATCTACCGAAGCGCTGGCCAAGGGGATCGGCGTGCGCGGACTGTTGAATGTGCAATACGCGCTCAAGGACGACATTCTCTATGTGCTGGAAGCGAATCCACGTGCCAGTCGGACTGTCCCGTTCGTCTCGAAGGCGACGGCGGTGCCGCTGGCAAAGGCGTGCGCGCGGGTGATGCTGGGCACGTCGATCGCCGAATTGCGTGGCCAGGGTATCTTGCCCGCGCATGGCGACGGCGGCGAGGCGCCGGTCCAGACGCCGATTTCGGTGAAAGAGGCTGTGCTGCCGTTCAACCGCTTCCGTCGTCACGACGGAACGGGCGTCGACTCGTTGCTGAGCCCGGAAATGAAGTCGACCGGCGAGGTGATGGGTATCGACGCTGACTTCGGTCGGGCGTTCGCGAAGTCGCAGACTGCGGCCTACGGGTCGCTACCGCTGAACGGTGCGATATTCGTCTCGGTCGCCAATAAAGATAAGCGCGCGCTGTTGTTCCCGGTTAAGCGTTTGGCGGACTTGGGATTTTCCATCCTGGCCACTGAGGGAACCGCGGATATGTTGGCGCGCAACGGGATTCAGTGCATTCGGGTGCGCAAACACTCCGACGTCGACCTTGCGGAGGGGGAGAAGACGATTGTCGACACCATCCGCGCCGGTGAGGTGGCGATGGTGATCAACACACCGTTCGGTCAGTCTGGTCCGCGCGTAGATGGTTACGAGATCCGTTCTGCGGCAGTCTCGGTCAACATTCCGTGCATCACCACGGTGCAAGGGGCCGGGGCTGCGGTGCAGGGTATCGAGGCGGCGTTGGACGGCGACATCGGCGTCCGGTCCCTGCAGAGTCGCCACGCCGCGCTGGTGCAGAGTCGATGACCGAGTCCGGGTATGCGGCTCGGTATCGCGCGGTAGTCGGCGCTCGCGGGCGACTGTGCGCTGGTATCGACCCGCATCCGCCACTGCTGGAGCAGTGGGGCTTGCCGGTGTCGGCGGCGGGTGTCGTCGAATTCGGTGAAATCTGTGCCGAGGCGTTCGGCCCGACGGCGTCGGTAATTAAGCCGCAAGTCGCGTTCTTCGAAGCGTTCGGTTCGGCCGGTCTGGCCGCACTCGAATCGGTGATCGCGGCATGTCGGGCAGCCGGTGCCTTGGTATTGGCCGATGCCAAACGAGGCGATATCGGCTCGACGATGGCTGCCTACACAACGGCGTGGCTCGACGACGCCTCGCCACTGTGCGCCGACGCCGTCACGGTGTCACCGTACCTGGGCTTCGGATCGTTGAAGCCCGCCGTCGAGCAAGCGGCGGCGACTGGTCGCGCGGTACATGTGCTTGCCCGGACGTCGAATCCCGAGGGTGCCGATCTTCAGCTGGCAAAGCGCGCGGATGGCACTACGGTCGCCCAGGGCATCGTCGACGCCGCTGCCGCCCTCAACGCCGACGGTCGCGGAACGGTCGGGCTGGTCGTCGGCGCGACGCGCGCACACGGGCTGGATCTGTCCGCGCTGCAGGGGTCGATCCTGGCGCCGGGACTCGGCGCACAGGGCGCGACACCGGGCGATCTGCCCGAAGTCTTCGCGGGAGCGGATCCGTCGTGGGTGCTACCAGCCAGTTCGCGAGGGTTGTTGGCGCAGGGACCCGACGTCGGCGCGCTGCGGGCCGCCTACGAGCAAACCCGCGACGAGGTCGAAGCCGCCCTGGCCTAGCCTCCGCCTGCCGTGAAAATCGTCCGAATAGTTGCTCACCGAGGGCATATTGCCCCAGCCGGAGCGCTATTCGGACGATTTTCACGACGGCGGGGGGCGACGAGAAGGCGGAGAAAGCGTCAGGGCATGGCGAGGGCGTCGTTGGACAGAAGTTCGACGCGGTCGGCCCCGATGAGGTCGATGAGCGTGTCGTGTACTGCGTCGCGGAGCCGCTGCGGCGTCCGTTCGGTGTAGACCACTGCCAGTTGCAGCGCCGGGGCGACCGGGGCTCCCGGTAGTGGCCGCAATCCGTCGGGGAGTCGGTCGAGCACCGGCACCAACATTGCGCCGGCTCCGGCGCGTACCGCGTCGAGGCCTGTTGCCAAGTCGTTGACCTCGGCATGCACCCGCCACGTGCGTCCAGAACCGCTCCACGAGTCGAAGCTGGGTTGGCGCAGCGTACACGGGGGCGTGAAGACCGTCAGTGGAATCTCTTCGTCGACGTCGGGCGGTTGTGTATTCGACGACCACAGCCATTGCAAGCGCAATCCGTCGGGCCGCGGCCGCAACTCCGGCGCCACGCGCGAGGTGACCGCGATGCTGACGTCGTCGTCGACGAGCATTTGCCGGACTGTCACATTGCGATCGAGATGAAAGCGAATCTCGTTGTCCGGCAACAAGAGTCGCAACTCCGACATCAGTGTGGGCAGTACCACCCCGGCGCTGTTCTGGGCGGTGCCGACCGACATGACCGTATTTGAATGCTTATCGAAACGATGAACGGCGGCATCGTGGGCGCTGAGGATCGCGCGGGCGTGCGCAAGCAGTTCCTCGCCGTCGGGAGTGAACGCGAGACGTCGGCCGTCGCGGGTGACGAGTGGGGTGCCCGCTTCCCGTTCAAGTTTGCGTAGATGCTGGCTAACCGCGGATTGGGTCAGCATCAGCGACTGTGCGGCGCGGTGGACACCGCCGGTCGATGCCACCGCTGCCAGTGAGCGCAGGGGAGTGATGTCGAAGGTACGTGCCACCACATCAGGTTAGGTGGCTCGTGTCCTGCGTGCTAGTCAGTTCACGTTTGCTTATCAATTACGATCTAATTTTTGATTAGACGACGTGAACGATTAGCGGTGAGATGAAGTCATGAAGCTCTCTCCGACATTGGCTGCGTCCACCGCGATCTTCTATGCACTCGGCTACCCGGTCGGCGCGCTGTCGGTGCGCTACGCGACGCCGGGCCTGGTCCTGATTGCCCGGTTCCTCCTTGGCGGCCTGATACTCGCCGCGATAGTCTGCATTCGCCGGTTCGGCTGGCCGCGGGGGCGACAGGCCTGGCATGCGGTCGTCATCGGATTGACAACGCAGGGAATGCAATTCGTCGGTTGCTACGAGGCGATGTACGCCGGCGTCTCGCCCGTACTGGTCGCTCTGGTGATCGCGATGAACCCGGTGATCACCACCGCCTTGGCGAGTCTGTTGCTGCGTGAACGGCTATCCCGACGTCGGATCGTCGCCGTGATGGCGGCGTTCGTGGCGGTGTGTGCGGCGTTCGCTGGGCGGGTGGCCGATGTCGGCCACGTCGACCTGGCGGTGCTGTGGGTCATCATCGCGGTGCTCGGACTCGCATTCGGCGGCGTATATCAACAGCGGTTCTTGACCGACGGCCACCCAATGGCAGTGAACGCGATAGGTGCCGCCGCTGCGCTGGTCCCCGCAGGCCTCTTCGCGGCCCTCACACCGCAACACATCGCCAATGCCGCCGCCGCCGTCGGATCGGTCGCAATCCTCATTGTCGCCAACTCGGTTATCGCCGCCAGCTTGTACCTGGCAGCGATCAAACGAGCTGGTGCGTCGGCGGTGTCACTGCTCTTCGGGGTGATCCCGTCGATAGCCGCCCTACTGACCTGGGGGATCTTGCACGAACGCCCTGACCTCGGTGTGATCGTCGGCCTGGCGCTCGGCGCCGCGGCATGTGCGATCGGCAACGATACTGGCGTTAAGGCGGACGAATCGAGGGCCGTCCGCGACGTCGAAGGCGAGTCCGTCGGCGCGACACGCTGATGTGACGCAATTCGTCCGAACAATCTGCCGGAGAGCTTTGGTACACACCATTGGTCACACGAGTCGCAGCATCAGCTACCGACCGCAGCCTGCTTTTCATACTCTCACCTGCGCATACGTCGTGTCCGGTTGCATGTCGACGCGATGGCGCTCCTGGGCAAACGGCGGGTACGCTACAACACCCTCATCTGGTCGTTTTAGTGGGGTGGGCCTCGAAATGCCTGCTCACGTTGGGTACGGTCGATCACGCGCCGCATTCAATCGCGGCCAGGCGAGCACTACCGTGCGCGCCGCCCAGACAGAAGACACGATTTACGGAGGAACCCGTGGCACTTCCCCAGTTGACACCAGAGCAGCGCGCCGCAGCGTTGGAGAAGGCAGCTGCTGCTCGCCGTGTCCGTGCGGAGCTCAAGGAGCGCCTGAAGCGTGGCGGCACCGACCTCAAGCAGGTCCTCAAGGACGCCGAGACCGACGAGATCCTCGGCAAGATGAAGGTCTCGGCCCTCCTCGAAGCCCTGCCGAAGGTCGGCAAGGTCAAGGCCGGCGAGATCATGACCGAGCTGGAGATCGCTCCTACCCGCCGTCTGCGCGGACTGGGCGACCGTCAGCGCAAGGCATTGCTGGAAAAGTTCGACCTCGCCTGATTTGAGCGAGCAGAATTCGACGGTCCGTCCGCGGACTGCCAGTTCACCGAGGGGCCGACTGATCGTTTTGGTCGGCCCCTCGGCTGTCGGCAAGTCGACTGTTGTCAATCGCGTTCGTGCGTTGTTGCCGGAGCTGTTTTTCAGCGTGTCGGTCACCACCCGCGCGCCGCGACCGGGCGAAGTCGACGGTCGCGACTACCACTTCGTGTCCGACGCCGACTTCGACGCGCTGATCGCCGACGACAAGCTTCTGGAATGGGCTGAGATCCATGGCGGACTGCAACGATCGGGCACACCGCGTCAACCGGTTCTCGACGCGCTCGAAGCTGGAAAGCCGGTACTGGTGGAAGTCGACCTCGAGGGATCGGCCAACGTCGTCGCCAAGTTGCCCGAGGCGTATACCGTCTTCTTATCGCCGCCGACCTGGGAAGATCTCGTGCAACGGCTTACCGGCCGGGGTACCGAATCGCCGGAGAAAGTGGCCCGTCGACTAGAGACCGCCCGGGTCGAAATGGCGTCGAAAGACAACTTCGACCAGGTGTTGGTGAACCGTGAAGTCGACCAGGTGGCTGCCGAGTTGGTATCCTTGCTGGTTGGACCTGCCGACGAGGCGCGCTGAGACCATTTGGCCGCCCGCACGACGCCCCAAAACCTTCATCAAACGCAGTAAGAACTGAGGAGCTCCGTGAGCAACCCGACCGACTTTGACGTGACTGAGATCGCCGACGCGCCGGCATATGACACCCCGCTGGGTATCACCAACCCGCCGATCGACGACCTGCTCGATCGCGCATCGTCGAAGTACGCACTCGTTATCTACGCGGCCAAGCGCGCGCGTCAGATCAACGACTACTACAACCAGCTTGGTGACGGCATCCTGGAATTCGTCGGCCCGCTGGTCGAGCCGGGTTTGCAGGAGAAGCCGCTGTCCATCGCGATGCGCGAGATCCACGCGGACCTGCTCGAGCACACCGAAGGCGAATAGTCCCGAGGTCGTGTTCCGCCGGATCCGCATGCAGGGGAGTCACCTCAGATGAGCAATTCGCAGGCTGGCGGCGAAGGTAACCGGCCGCGTGTCCTGGTCGGAGTGGGCGGCGGGATTGCCGCCTACAAAGTGTGTTCGGTGATCCGGCATTTTAAAGAAGCCGGGGCCGACGTCCGCGTCATCCCGACGGATTCGGCTTTGAACTTCGTCGGAGCGGCGACCTTCGAGGCGTTATCTGGCCACCCGGTCAGCACTACCGTCTTCGACGATGTCGACGAAGTGGCACACGTCCGCCTCGGGCAACAGGCTGATCTGGTGATCGTCGCTCCCGCGACGGCCGACCTGATGGCGCGGGCCGCCTCGGGCCGGGCCGATGATCTGCTCACCGCATCGCTCCTCACGGTTCGTGCTCCAGTGCTCTTTGTGCCCGCGATGCATACCGAAATGTGGGAGCATCCGGCCACTCAGGCAAATGTCGCGACGTTGCGCAGTCACGGCGCAACGGTGATGACTCCGGCGTCGGGTCGACTCACTGGTACTGACAGCGGGGCGGGTCGGCTGCCTGATCCGCAGGAAATCTCACTAATCGGCGAATTGCTACTCGATCGCGCCGATGCTCTCCCATACGACTTGCACGGAATACGAGTTCTGGTGAGTGCGGGCGGCACCCGCGAACCGCTCGACCCGGTCCGCTACCTGGGAAACCGATCGTCGGGTAAACAGGGGTATGCGTTGGCGAGAGCCGCGGCGCAACGAGGTGCGCAAGTGACCTTGGTCGCTGGCGCCACCGACGAACCCGGCGATCCCGCGGGGGTCGACATCGTGCGAATAGAGACGGCGGATCAGTTATCCACTGAGATGACCAAACGTGCGGCCGACGCCGATGTGGTGATCATGGCCGCCGCGGTGGCAGACTTCCGCCCACTGTCGGTTGCCGACGCCAAGATCAAGAAGGGCGCCGACGGCCCGGCGCCCATCGAGCTCGACACCAATCCCGATATCCTGCGCGGATTGGTGCAGAGCCGCGCGGCCGGCGACATTCCGGCGTCGACAGTTATCGTCGGCTTCGCCGCCGAGACCGGCGATGAACGCGGCGGTGTGCTTGATCACGGTCGAGAGAAGTTGCGCCGCAAGGGAACTGACCTCCTGGTCGTGAATGCGGTCGGCGATGGTAAAGCATTCGGCACCGCCGACAACACCGGTTGGCTGCTGAGTTCGGCTGGGACTGAAACGGCGCTGCCGCTCGCGTCAAAAACACTTATGGCGAGCCAAATCCTTGACGAAATCGCAACTTTGGTACCAGATTGTGGCGGACGCACCGACTGACACGGTCGCCCGCGCGTCACACCGATGACGTGTGTAGGTTGGATGACATAAATGGGGGAGACGCGCCGCGCACCCCGTACCCGTACTACTGAGCTGTTCTTCCCCGGAGAGGACCCGATGACCATCTCGTCACGCCTGTTCACCAGCGAATCAGTAACCGAAGGCCACCCGGATAAGATCTGTGACGCCATCAGCGACTCGATCCTCGATGCCCTGCTTACCAAAGATCCGGGGGCTCGCGTCGCGGTCGAGACCCTGGTCACGACCGGCCAAGTTCATGTCGCAGGCGAAGTGAACACCACCGCCTACGCCGATATCCCCACCATCGTGCGGGAAAAGATTCTGGAAATCGGTTACGACTCGTCAACCAAGGGTTTCGACGGCGCCTCCTGTGGTGTCAACGTCGCAATCGGTGCCCAGTCGCCGGAAATCGCGGGCGGTGTCAACAACTCGCATGAGGCGCGCAGCGGCGACATCGAAGATGAGCTCAACGCTCAGGGTGCCGGCGACCAGGGACTCATGTTCGGTTACGCGACTGCCGAGACACCCGAACTGATGCCCGTTCCGATCGCGCTCGCACACCGGCTCTCGCGCCGCCTGACCGAGGTTCGCAAGGATGGCACGTTGCCCTACCTGCGGCCAGACGGCAAGACGCAGGTCACCATCGAATATGCCGATGACCAGCCGGTACGCCTGGACACCGTCGTTATTTCCACTCAGCACGGCGAAGGAATCGATCTTGATTCGCAGCTCGAACCAGACCTGCGCAAGCATGTCGTCGAAGCCGTGCTCGCGGACCTCGAATTGCCTCACCCGCTTGACGTTTCCAACTTCCGTCTGCTGGTGAACCCCAGCGGCAGCTTCATCCTGGGCGGCCCAATGGGCGACGCGGGACTCACCGGACGCAAGATCATCGTCGATACCTATGGCGGTATGGCTCGCCACGGCGGTGGCGCGTTCTCCGGCAAAGACCCGTCCAAGGTTGACCGGTCCGCCGCATACGCGATGCGCTGGGTCGCCAAGAATATCGTTGCCGCCGGTCTGGCGACGCGGGTCGAGGTTCAGGTCGCTTACGCGATCGGCAAGGCCGCGCCGGTCGGGCTGTTCGTCGAGACCTTCGGCACCGAGACCGTGGATCCGGCGTCGATTCAGAAGGCGATCGGTGAGGTCTTCGACCTTCGCCCGCTCGCGATCATCCGCGATCTGGATCTGCTGCGCCCGATCTACGGACCGACTGCCGCATACGGTCACTTCGGCCGCACTGACATCGACCTGCCGTGGGAGAACACCGACCGCGCGGGGAAGCTGAAGGCAGCACTCGGCGTCTGAGGTATTCGCCGTAGGTACGATCAGAAATCCACTCGCTTTCCCCGGAAGGCGGGTGGATTTCCGCCATGTCCGCAAAGGTAGGCCTGTGACGACCGATCGTGAACCGCGATGGTGAAGGGTGCTCGCGAACGCGCGGCGGTCAACCCGGTTGCGCGCGTCCTGCCGATGCTGGGGCTCACCCATCTGGATCGTCCCTTCGACTACCTGGTCGACGCCGAGCAGGACGCTGACGCGCAGCCTGGCGTGCGAGTCCGAGTTCGTTTTGCCGGCCGACTCATCGATGGTTTTGTGCTGGAACGTATTTCGGTAAGTGAACATCCCGGCAAACTCGGCTGGCTGGACCGAGTCGTATCACCCGAACAGGTATTTCCGCCCGCGCTGGCGTCGTTGTGCCGGGCAGTAGCCGACCGATACGCCGGAACCATGTCCGATGTCATCCGCCTTGCAGTGCCGCCGCGACACGCGCGCACCGAGGCCGAGGCGGTATCGATTGTGCCACTGCAGCCTGTCCAGGAACCAGAACTCGCTGCCTGGCAACACTATTCGGGTTTCGATGGTTTCCGTGGCGCACTGACCTCGGATGCTGCGCCACGGGCGGTATGGCAGGCGACGCCCGGCGAGGATTGGCCGGCTCGACTCGCCGAATTGGCTGCCGCGACCGTCGCCTCGGGTCGTGGCGTGATCGTCGTGGTGCCAGACCAGCGCGACTTAGACAGACTGGAAGCGGCGTGTGAGCCGTTACTCGGGGAGCGCGCCGTGACACTGGCCGCTGGCCTGGGCCCGACCGCCCGTTACCGCCGCTGGCTGGCGGTGCTACGAGGACGTGCCGACGTCGTATTGGGAACGCGCAGTGCGAGTTTCGCACCTGTCGGCAATTTGGGACTGATTGTCGTGTGGGATGACGGCGACGACAGTTTGGACGAACCTCGCTCGCCTTATCCGCATCCGCGCGAGGTGGCCGCGTTGCGCTCGCATGGCGAGAAGGCAGCACTTGTCATCGGCGGATTCGCGCGTTCGGCGGAGGCTCAGGTGCTTGTCGATGCGGGCTGGGCACATGATCTCATTGCACCCCGCGCGACGATCCGCGAGCGCGCGCCGCGGGTGATGGCCCTGTCCGGTGAGGACGCGAGCGTCGTACATGATCCGATGGCGCGATCGGCGCGCATTCCGGCGGTCGCGTTCAAGGCTGCGCGGGGCGCGCTCGACGACGACCGTCCGGTGTTGTTCAGCGTGCCGCGACGCGGCTATATCCCTTCGGTGGCATGCGAACGCTGCCGGACCCATGCTCGCTGCCGCGCCTGCCACGGCCCGTTACAACTCGAAGCCAACGGTTCGTTGACGTGCCGGTGGTGTGGCCGTGCCGAGCGCAATTTCAACTGTGTGGCTTGCGGGGGTACTCGCATTCGAGCGTTGTCCACCGGCGCCGGACGCACCGCCGAGGAACTTGGTCGTGCATTTTCCGGTATCCCGGTCACGACGTCGGGTGGCCCGAACATTATTGACGACGTAAAACCTGGAGCGCGGGTCGTCGTTGCGACGCCCGGAGCGGAGCCAGCCGCACCCGATGGCTACGGCGCTGCGATCATCCTCGATACGTGGGCATATCTCGACCGCGAGGACCTGCGCGCGACGGAAACCACCGTCCGACGCTGGCTGGCTATCGCCGCGCTGGTACGCCCGGCGTCATCGGGCGGCAGTGTGATCATCGTCGCCGATGCGGCAATTCCTGCCGTACAGGCGGTCATTCGGTGGGATCCGGCCGGTTTCGCTTCCGCCGAACTCGAGCAGCGCGCGTTGTTGGGTTTTCCGCCCGCAGTCACAATGGCCTCGGTCGATGGCGGCGAGCGCACCGTCGCGGCGTTCGTCGACTCGGTCAAACTTCCGTCGTCGGGAACGGCCCTTGGTCCGGTGCCACTGCCGCAGGGCGTCCGCGCCCCCGCCGGATCCGCCGATGCCGCACGGGACGCCGGACCGATGATGCGCATGCTGCTGCGCGTCGACCGTGGGCACGGTCGAGAACTTACGCGGGCACTAGCGGCCGCCCAGGTTCTTCGCAACGCGCATCACGAGACCGGGCCGATCCGCGTTCAGATCGACCCGCCTACTATCGGATGATCATGCGAGTCATCTTTGCCGGTACCCCCGCGCCCGCTGTCCCCAGTCTGCAAGCTCTACTCGATTCACCGAACCACGAGGTAGTCGGTGTCCTGTCGCGTCCCGATGCGGTATCAGGACGCGGCAAGAAGGTCACCCGCTCACCGATCGCGACGATCGCCGACGAACATGGCATCGAGGTCTTCACACCACGCCGACTGACCGATGACGGGGTGCGCGATGTCCTTGAGCGGTGGGCGCCCGAAGTCGTGGCCGTGGTGGCCTACGGGGCACTTGTACCGCGCGCGCTCTTAGACCTCCCGCCGCACGGCTGGATCAACCTACACTTCTCGCTGCTGCCCGCGTGGCGTGGCGCCGCGCCGGTCCAGGCGGCCATCGCCGCGGGTGATACCTCAACTGGCGCAAGCACTTTCCGCATCGAGGAAGGGCTCGACACCGGTCCGGTTTTCGGTCACGTCACCGAGGTGATCAACGACACCGACACCAGCGGCGACCTGCTGGGCCGGCTCGCGCAAACCGGTGCGCAGTTGCTCGTTCAAACGCTCGAAGGTCTTGCGTCGCAACAGTTGTCCGCGGTTCCGCAACCGGACGAGGGGGTCTCGCTGGCCCCGAAGATCACCGTCGAGCAGGCGCGCATTCGCTGGGACCTGCCCGCGCATATCATCGACCGTCGCATTCGCGCTTATACCCCCGCGCCCGGTTCCTGGACCGAATTCGATGACGCGCGGATCAAGATTGGACCGGTCGCTCCAGTGGTCGAGGAAGCGGGGATTCCGGCCGGCACACTGCGGGTCACTAAAAAGGCGGTATTCGTGGGGACTTCGACCAATCCGGTGCGGCTGAGTTGGGTTGGCCCGCCCGGGAAGAAGCAGATGGCCGCGGCGGACTGGGCGCGCGGAGCACGGTTGACCGATGGGCAGGTACTTGTATGAGCGACTACGGACGGGGCCGGTCGGCCCGCCCTGGCCGGGCCGAACGTCGTGGCACGACGGCGGTCCGCGACAAGAAGGTTGACGTGGTGCGGGCCACCGCCCGTGACGTCCTGCGAGCTGTACGCGAGCGTGACGCATACGCGAACCTGTTGCTGCCCAGGCTATTACGTGAACGGCGAATCACCGGCCGCGACGCGGCTTTGGCCACCGAACTTACTTACGGAACGGCACGCGCACAGGGCTTGCTTGACGCGATCATCGCGTCGGCCGCCGGCCGCGAGATCGCCGAGATCGACGGCCAAGTACTTGATGTGCTGCGGTTGGGCGCGTACCAACTGCTCAGGACGCGCATCGGGTCGCATGCAGCGGTGTCGACGTCGGTCGACCTGATTCGATCCGAGGCTGGACAGGGAGCCGCCGGTTTCGGTAATGCGGTGTTACGCAAGGTTTCTCAACGTGATGAAGAACTGTGGATCGAAGAGCTGGCGCCGTCGATGGCTGATGATCTGATCGGGAATATGGCGTTCCGCTACGCCCACCCGCGCTGGATCGCGCAGGTCTTCTTCGACTCGTTGAGCGGTTCGGCCGGGCAGTTGCAGGCGGCTCTCGCCGCTGACGATTCTCGGCCACCGGTGCACCTGGTCGCCCGGCCGGGACTGATCTCGGCGGAGGAGCTGGCCCTGATCAGCGGCGGTGACGAAGGCCGTTGGTCACCGTATTGCGTCTACCTACCCGGTGGCGACCCGGGAGAACTGGAGCCGGTCCGCGAGGGCATGGCCGGCGTACAGGATGAGGGAAGTCAGCTGGTCGCACGCGCCGCGGACATCGCGTCGGTCGCCGGTGCCGACGGCGGGCGGTGGCTCGACCTATGTGCTGGGCCTGGCGGGAAAGCAGCGTTGCTCGGCGCGTTGGCCGACATTGCCGGAGCGCGGCTTGATGCCGTCGAAATCTCATCGCACCGAGCCGAATTGATTCGTAAGGTCACCGCCGAGTTGCCAGTGACTGTGCACGTCGTCGACGGCCGGGATAGCGGATTGGAACCCGGCTACGACCGGGTACTGCTCGACGCGCCATGCAGCGGATTGGGATCACTGCGTCGACGGCCCGAGGCTCGATGGCGTCGAACCCCCGCCGACGTCGATGAACTCGTTGTGCTGCAACGTGAACTGCTCTCCGAAGCGCTGCGCCTTGTGCGTCCTGGCGGTGTAGTTGTCTATTCGACTTGTTCGCCGCATCCGGCCGAGACCACCGAGGTCGTGGCAGCGGTGGTAGCCGAAACCGGTGCGACTGAACTCGATGCGCGAGAACTGGTGAGTGTCGACGGTCGGCAGATGCCCGGTCTGAGCGATGGCCCGCATGTGCAGTTGTGGCCGCACCTGCATGGCACCGACGCGATGTTCCTGGCGGTATTGACCAAGAACTAGGCTGGCTTCTGCGTTGTGGCGCGCTGCAGGGGCACAGGCCCCTTGCCGGCGCTCGTCGAGCAGGATTTAGCCGCTCTTACGTCGGAATTGTTGCTGGTGGCTCGCCGATCCGTGTGGTCCGCGCGCCTTCGATCGCCCGCTCAGATGATCTTCAGCGTGGTGGTTCTGCTTGTTCTTGCGGTCCAACGCGTCTCGGAATTTGCGTTTTGCATCGTCATCGGCAGGCATTGGAGTTTCCTCTACGGGCTAATGGGTAATAACCGAGGTTAGCCGGTGACGCGTGCCGATGTCAGGTGGTTATTGGTGCACCGCCACCTCGAATAGACTGAGGCGCATGTCTGCCGCACCGATGATCGCGCCGTCCATCCTGTCCGCCGACTTCGCGAATCTCGCGGCGGAATCGGCCGCGGTCGGACCAGGACGAATCAGCGGCGATCACGGTGCGGATTGGTTACATGTCGATGTGATGGACGCACATTTCGTCCCGAATCTGACGCTCGGTCTGCCGGTCGTCGAGTCACTCCTCAAGGCGACCGACATTCCCCTCGACTGTCATCTGATGATCGAGGACCCGGCTATCTGGGCCCCGCCGTATGCTGAAGCCGGTGCCTACAATGTGACTTTTCACGCTGAAGCCGCCGACGATCCGTCCGCCGTCGCCCGCGACATCCGCGCAGCAGGGGCCAAAGCCGGATTGAGCGTTAAGCCGAACACTCCGCTCGAGCCGTACCTGGAGATTCTGCGCGACTTCGACACGCTATTAGTGATGAGTGTCGAGCCGGGGTTCGGCGGACAGTCATTCATCGCCGAGGTACTCACAAAGGTCCGGACCATTCGAAAGGTCGTCGATTCCGGAGCGCTCAACCTGATCGTCGAGATCGACGGTGGCATCAACACCGAAACGATCGAGCAGGCTGCCGAGGCCGGTGTCGACTGCTTCGTCGCTGGTTCCGCTGTCTATGGTGCCGCCGATCCAGCGCAGGCGATTGCCGGCCTGCGCGCGCAGGCCGCCTCGGCCAGGCCCCATGTCCACTGAGCTGGGCATTGACCGCCTGACGGCGGCGATGACACAGGCCGTCGCCGAATCCGTTGGCGCATTGGGTATCAGCTCACCGAATCCGCCGGTCGGCGCTATCATTCTCGACGCCGCTGGCGGCGTGGTCGGTATCGGCCGAACCGCCCGGGCCGGCGGTCCACATGCCGAGGTGATGGCATTGCGTGCCGCGGGCGAACGCGCGCAGGGCGGTACCGCAGTCGTCACACTGGAACCGTGTAATCACACCGGACGCACGGGACCGTGTAGTCAGGCACTGCTCGACGCGGGAGTGAGCGCCGTCTATTACGGTGTGGCAGATCCAAATCCGACCGCAGCGGGTGGCGCGACGACGCTCGCCGCAGCGGGAGTTAGGGTGCTGGGCGGCGCCGACCTCGATCCCGAGCTGGTCGAACTCGTCCGGACTGGTCCACTGCGAGCATGGCTGCATCGTCAGCGCACCGGACTCCCATTGGTCACCGCCAAGATCGCGGCAACCGTCGACGGCCGGATTGCCGCCCCCGACGGGACCAGCCAGTGGATCACCGGGGAGCAGGCGCGCGCTTTCGCGCATGAGCGGCGTGGTCAGATCGATGCCATCGTCGTCGGCACGGGGACGGTACGGATCGACAATCCGTCACTCACCGCTCGGTACCCCGACGGTGTTCTTCGTGAGCATCAGCCGACGCGGATTGTGTTGGGGAGCAGCGAGATTGCGGCGGGTTCTCGGATTCTCGACGAATCCGCGCCGACGCGCAGGCTCCGCACCCACAATCCGCTCGACGTATTAGCCGCGGTGCCGGATGCCCTCTGGGTGCTGGTCGAGGGTGGACCGCAGGTCATCGGAGCGTTCCTTGCCGCCGACGTCGTCGACGAGATAGATCTCTATTTGGCTCCGGCAATATTGGGGGCCGGCCGTTCAGCTGTCGAGATCGGTTCGGCCACAACCATTTCGGACCTTCGGCGGTTCACATTCGGCGAGCAGCGCATGCTGGGCGACGATCTGCTGATCACTCTGCGTCGCTGATCTTTACTGGAACTGTCCCCGTCTACGACACAGATGGCGATATGGCGCCTGCGTCCTCCACGGGACAGTTTCAGTTGTTGATCCGCAGCGCGTCGCCCCGCAATGGCTCGGTGCAGGCCGCGCAGCAGACTTGGGCCTTGAAGGTGTGTCCGCAGGTGTGCGTGAATTCCACCGGATCGGGACCGTCGTTGAGGAAGCGCTGGCCCCATTCCTTGAGCGTCAGTAGTACTGGCGATAGCGCGCGACCGGCTTGCGTCAGACCGTATTCAAAGCGGGGTGGTCGCTCCGAATATTGCGTTCGGGTGATTAGTCCATGCTCTTCGAGCTTTCGCAGCCGAGTCGACAAGATGTCGCGGGGTGCGCCGGTATTGCGCGCGATCTCGGTGAATCTCCGTTGCTCGTAGAACAATTCGCGCACGATCAGCAGGCTCCATCGATCACCGACCACTTCTAGGGCGTCGGCGATGGTGCATAGGCGGGGAGTCTGCGGGGGTGGGACCGGTATCACAGTTCCAGTATGCCCGAGTCTGTTGGCAAATCAAACTTACTAGGCCTATGGTTGGGTTAGTTGGGAATTCCAACCTACTGTTTCGCACTTCAAGGAGGAAGTCATGCGAGATGCAGTTATCGTCGACGCCGTACGGACGCCGGTGGGTAAGGGGAAGGTCGGCGGCGGATTGGCCGGGATACATCCGGTTGACCTGCACGCCCATGCGATTAGAGAGCTTGTAACCCGAACGGGAATCGAGCCGGACCTGATCGACGATGTCATCGGTGGCGCGGTGGGACAGATAGGGGAGCAGAGCGCCGATACGACGCGGTGGGCGGCGCTGGCCGCCGGGCTGCCCGAGTCGGTGCCCGCGGTCACCGTGGACAGGCAATGTGGCAGCAGTCAGCAGGCGATAGCGTTCGCTGCTGCGAACGTCATCAGCGGCATCAACGACGTGGTCATCGCATCGGGTGTCGAGTCGATGAGCACCGTGCCGATCGGCAGCCAAACCGCCGGGCGCGACCCATTCGGGCCGGGCATTGCTCGGCGCTACCCGGAAGGACTTGTGCCCCAGGGGATTAGTGCCGAACTCATCGCGGCGAAATGGGGGCTGTCGCGCCAGCAACTAGATGCCTTCGCGGCGGAGAGTCACCGGCGCGCGGCGCAAGCGTGGCAGGACGGAAAATTCGACGACGAGGTGGCGCCGCTGGCAGATCTGCGTACCGATGAGACGATCCGACCCGGCACCACCGTCGAAGTACTGGCGGGCCTACCGCCGGCGTTTCGGACACCGGAATGGCAGAAGCGGTTTCCAGATCTCGGCTGGCACATCACGGCGGGCAATTCATCGCCGATTAATGATGGCGCTGCCGCGACACTGGTGACGTCGTCGGAGACGGCTAGGCGCCTCGGGCTGCGTCCGCGAGCACGTATTCACTCGATCGCCGTCGCAGGCGACGACCCGATCTTCATGTTGACCGGCATCATTCCGGTTACCGACAAGGTCCTGTCACGTGCGGGTCTGTCCATCACCGACATTGACGTCTTCGAAGTCAACGAAGCGTTCACCAGCGTTGTACTCGCGTGGTTGGCGGAGACCGGTGCTGATCCGGCGAAGGTCAACATCAACGGCGGCGCGACAGCAATTGGGCATCCACTCGGGGGAAGCGGCGCGCGTATTGCCACCACGATGCTGTCGGTTCTCGAGCAGACCGGTGGCCGTTACGGCCTGCAAACCATGTGTGAGGCAGGCGGGCAGGCGAACGCGATGATCGTGGAGCGGCTGGACTAGCGCCTGCGGCTGGTTGTCGAGTGCGCTGCTTCCCGCATGCGAATCTCTCGGTTGTCGGGAGTGAGCGTGCGGGAAGTGGCGATTGCAGAGACATTCCGCCAGCCTGGGTGCAATCGCGGCTGCGGTTGACAGTGCACGTCACACCGCCGACATTCCACAGTGCGGGAACTCCGCTGCCGCCTCCCGCGATGATCGTGCTAGCGTCGAAGACGTAGTTCTCGGGGCGGGGTGAAATTCCCCACCGGCGGTGATTGTTGTAGCTGATGTTCAGCGGCAATACAGCCCGCGAGCGCCTACCCAACTGGGTGGGGACAAGCAGATCCGGTGTGATTCCGGAGCCGACGGTCATAGTCCGGATGCGAGAGAACCGGTACACCTCTACCTGAGGTGCCTGTCCTCGTTTCCCCACGGGACCGGCAGCAGAGGAGCATGAGGGTGTTTACCGGGATAGTCGAAGAGCGCGGCACGATCGTGGCGCGCGAAGATCTTGCCGAAGCCGCACGATTCACCGTGCGTGGACCGCTGGTCACCAGCGACGCGAAATTCGGCGATTCGATCGCTGTAAATGGTGTCTGCCTGACCGTTGTCGAACTCGCCGACGAGGCGTTTACGGTCGATGTGATGGCTGAGACGCTGCGCCGCAGTTCACTGTCGGACGCGCAATCAGGCGTCACCGTCAATCTCGAGCGGGCGATGCCCGCGACCGGTCGATTCGGTGGTCACATCGTCCAGGGGCATGTCGACGGCGTCGGGACCATCGTGTCGATCTCCCCGTCAGAGAATTGGACAGTGGTACGGATCGGTCTACCCGACGCCCTACGCGTCTACGTCGTGGAAAAAGGATCGATCACGGTCGACGGGGTGTCGCTGACCGTTTCGGCGGTTGGCGCCGGGAGCGAAGCGAGCGGGCCGAATGTTGTTGGCGCCGGGAGCGAAGCGAGCGGGCCGAATGTTGTTGGCGCCGGGAGCGAAGCGAGCGGGCCGAATGTTGCTGGCGCCGGGAGCGAAGCGAGCGGGCCGAATGTTGCTGGCACCGACTGGTTCGAGATCTCGCTGATCCCGACGACGCTGTCTGAGACCACGCTGGGTACGCTCAGCGTCGGCGACATCGTCAACCTGGAGACCGACGTGATTGCGAAGTATGTCGAGCGGCTTGCTGGTCCACATACCACCATCAGCGCAGAAGGTAAGTGAACACGATGACTGATCTCAACAGTGAAATCGGAACTGGCGCAGTTCAATTGGATACCGTTGAAAGGGCGATCGCGGATATCGCGGCGGGTAAGGCCGTCGTCGTCGTCGACGACGAGGACCGCGAGAACGAGGGCGACCTGATCTTCGCCGCCGAGAAGGCGACGCCGGAACTCGTCGCGTTCATGGTTCGCTACACCTCGGGCTATCTCTGCGTTCCACTCGCCGGACCGGATTGCGACCGCCTCGGCCTTCCGCCGATGTATTCCACCAACCAGGACAAACACGGCACCGCCTATACCGTCACCGTCGATGCACGGGAAGGCATTGGTACCGGGATCTCGGCCGCCGACCGCGCCACCACGATGAGGCTCTTGGCCGATCCTGACACCACCGCTAACGATTTCACTCGACCGGGGCACGTTGTTCCCTTGCGCGCCAAGGAAGGTGGTGTGCTGCGTCGTCCGGGGCATACCGAGGCCGCGGTCGACTTGGCTCGGCTCGCCGACCTGACCCCGGCCGGCGTCATCTGCGAGATCGTCAGTCAAAAAGATCCGGGCGCGATGGCGCAGACCGACGAACTGCGCATCTTCGCCGACGAACACGACCTCGCCCTGATCTCGATCGCGGATCTCATCGCGTGGCGCCGTCGGCATGAGAAGCACGTGGTTCGCGTCGCCGACGCGCGTATTCCCACCAGTCATGGCACTTTCCGGGCCGTGGGGTACTCCAGTATCTACGACGACGTCGAGCATGTCGCGTTGGTGATGGGCGACATCGCGGGCGAGGACGGTCAAGGTAATGACGTCCTGGTGCGGGTTCACTCCGAGTGTTTGACCGGCGATGTCTTCGGTTCGTTGCGCTGCGACTGCGGTCCGCAGCTCGACGCCGCGATGGAAATGGTCGCGGCCGAAGGCCGGGGGATTGTGCTCTATATGCGCGGTCACGAAGGCCGGGGGATCGGCCTCTTACATAAACTGCAGGCATACCAGTTGCAGGACAACGGTTCTGACACCGTCGATGCGAATCTCCAACTCGGTCTGCCGGCCGACTCGCGGGACTACGGCCTCGGTGCACAGATATTGGTCGATCTCGGCGTGAAGTCGATGCGCCTGCTGACGAACAATCCAGCCAAGCGGGTTGGTCTGGACGGGTACGGTCTTCACATCGTCGACCGCGTACCGATGCCGTTGCGCGCCAACGCGGAGAATCTGCGATATCTCCAGACCAAGCGGGATCGCATGGGACACGACTTGGTAGGACTCGACGACCATCTAGCAGCGCAGGCGGCCGCGACCACCGACACCCAGGGAGCCGGCGCATGAGTGGCAGCGGCGAACCGGTACTGGACCTGGCGGATGCGGGCGAGATCAGACTCGCCATCGTCGCCTCCCAATGGCATGAGACGATCTGCCAGGCGTTACTCGACGGCGCGGTGCGGGCGGCGAAAGCCAACGGGGTGATCGAGCCGACCGTCGTCAATGTCGCTGGTGCGATCGAACTTCCGGTCGTCGTGCAGGCGCTCGCTCGTACGCACGACGCGGTCGTGGCATTGGGTGTCGTGATCCGCGGCGAGACACCGCATTTCGAGTATGTGTGCGACGCGGTTACCGCTGGGCTGACGCGGGTATCGCTCGATGAGTCGACGCCGGTGGGCAATGGCGTGTTGACCACATTGACCGAAGAGCAGGCGCTGGCACGTGCCGGACTACCGGGCTCGTCCGAGGATAAAGGCGCGCAGGCGACGACGGCGGCGCTGGCATCGGCGCTGACGCTCCGCTCGCTCGCACGCCGATGAGCGTGCGACCTCTGATGGCAAAGCGGCAGTCGGCCTCCGATACGTCCGAGTGGACCTACGTGTACACCCCACGGTTGATGCCCAGGGTGGCTGTTGTGGTGGCAGTGGTGGTGGTGATCGTCCACGTGATCTTCGCCGCGTTGCTGACTATTGAGAACACCGGGCCTGATGTCGGGCTGTCCGATCAGATCGGTATCGGGTTGGTCGGTGTCGTCGAGGCTTGTGCGATCTTGTTGTTGACCCGTGCCAGGTTGCGTCTCGGCCCGAACGGGATCGGGGTGCGGAATGTGCTGTCGGAGCAGTTCTTTCGGTGGGATGCCATCGAAGGGCTGGTGTATCCGGAAGGCAATTTCTGTGCCCGGTTGCTGCTGCCGTCCGATGAACATATCCCCGTTCTCGCGGTTCAGGCTCGCGACCATGACCGTGCCGTGGCAGCGATGGAGCGTTTCCGGGACTCGGAGACCGACTTCTCCGGGGACTGTCGGTAGTCTCGCGTAGGGTCGTATGAGTGGCAGACCCGACGACGTACCGTCCCGCACCGGGGACGATTCCGACTGATCCGGGTGTGTACAAGTTCCGGGATCAGCATTCGCGGGTTATCTACGTCGGCAAGGCCAAAAATCTTCGGTCTCGACTGACGTCGTATTTCGCCGATATCGTCTCCCTGCATCCGCGGACCCGGCAAATGGTGACTACCGCCGCGTCGGTGGAGTGGACTGTCGTCGGCACCGAAGTCGAGGCGCTGCAACTCGAATACAACTGGATCAAAGAATTCGACCCGCGCTTCAATGTGCGCTATCGCGACGACAAGAGCTATCCGATGCTCGCGGTCACCCTGAACGAACGGTTCCCGCGGCTATTTGTCTATCGAGGGCCGCGACGGCGAGGTGTACGTTACTTCGGGCCGTACTCGCACGCCTGGGCGATCCGCGAAACGCTTGACTTGCTAACCCGGGTCTTTCCGGCGAGGACGTGTTCGGCCGGAGTCTTCAAGCGGCACAACCAGATCGGGCGTCCGTGTCTGCTCGGGTATATCGACAAATGCGCCGCTCCGTGCGTCGGCCGGGTTACCGAGGAAGAACACCGCGACATCGTCGACGATTTCTGCGACTTCTTAGCTGGGCGGACCGACCAGCTCATCCGCAGGCTGGAACGCGAAATGCATTCGGCCGCGGAAGGACTGGATTTCGAAAAGGCTGCCCGGCTCCGGGACGACGTCACCGCATTGCAACGAGCGCTCGAGAAACAGGCCGTGGTTCTCGGCGACGGCACCGACGCCGATGTCATCGCATTCGCGGGCGATCAGCTCGAGACTTCGGTGCAGATCTTCCACGTTCGTGCTGGCCGAGTGCGCGGTCAACGTGGCTGGGTCGTCGAACGCCCCGACGACAACTCGCTCAGCGAAGAGGTCGGGCAGTTCCTCACCCAGTTCTACGGGGCCCAGGTCGACCTTGACGCAACGGTGAAAGTCGACGCCGGACATGTTGGCAGTCAAGCGATTCCGCGTGAAGTATTGGTACCTGAACTGCCGCCGCAAGCCGACGATATGGCGCGCTGGTTGTCGGATCTGCGTGGCAGCAGGGTGGATCTGCGAGTGCCGCAGCGAGGCGATAAGAAGGCTCTCGCGGAGACTGTGGAACGCAACGCTGGAGAGGCGCTGGCGCAACACAAGCTCAAACGGGCCGGTGATCTCACTACACGATCGGCGGCGCTTACCGAGATTCAAGAGGCGCTGGGGCTCGATCAGGCTCCGCTACGCATCGAATGCGTCGATATCTCCCAC
Organism: Gordonia sp. CPCC 205333; assembly: GCF_048537885.1. NCBI lineage: Bacteria > Bacillati > Actinomycetota > Actinomycetes > Mycobacteriales > Gordoniaceae > Gordonia > Gordonia sp. CPCC 205333. Next base: position 535,726 of record NZ_JBCLVI010000003.1, read on the forward strand.
GTTCAAGGCACCGACGTGGTGGCATCACTGGTGGTCTTCGAGGACGGGCTGCCGCGTAAATCCGACTACCGGCATTATTCGATTCGTGAGGCCGCGGGTGACGGCCATTCTGACGATGTGGCGTCAATCTCCGAAGTCACCCGGCGACGATTCCTGCGCCACCGGGCCGACGTGCACGGCACCAGCGACGGCGACGAGGGTGGGGCCGATGACCTTTCCAATGGTGGAGATCTCGCACCCGAGGCCGCGATCGATCCGAAGACCGGGCGTCCACGGCGGTTCGCTTATCCCCCGAACCTCTACGTCGTCGATGGCGGCGAGCCTCAGGTGCGTGCGGCCGCCGCGGTGTTGGACGAACTCGGTATCACCGACGTCGCGGTCGTCGGAATGGCGAAGCGGCTCGAGGAGATCTGGGTTCCAGACGATGATGAGCCGGTAATCTTGCCGAGAAGTAGTGAAGGGCTGTTTTTGTTGCAGCGGGTGCGCGACGAAGCGCATCGATTCGCCATCACGTTCCATCGCAGTAAACGCAGCAAACGAATGACCGCGTCGGTGCTCGACGGCGTACGTGGTCTGGGAGCCAGCCGCCGGTCGGCGCTGGTGACACATTTCGGGTCGGTCGCGCGACTGCGGGAAGCGTCGGTAGAAGCGATCGCCGAAGTGCCCGGTATCGGTCTGGCGACCGCACAAGCGGTCAAGTCAGCATTGGAAAGCGAAGAGAGTCAGGTAAAGGGCGCATGACCGAAGAAATGTCGGTGGTCTTCATCGCGGGTATGTCCGGCGCGGGTATGACGACCGCCGCGGATATCTTCGAAGACGCCGGTTGGTACGTCGCCGACAATGTGCCGGTCGGGTTGATCGGGACGATGGTCGACCTGGCCCGCGCCGGGCAACCGAAGACATCCCGGCTGGCGATGGTGGTACGCGGCACCGATGCTCAAGTCAGCGACGATCTGGTTGATCTGCGGGCCCGGCTCGATTCGAGCGGCGCGCAGACGTCGATGATCTTCCTCGACGCGAGCGACGACGTACTGGTGCGCAGATTCGAGCAGGTTCGACGCCGGCATCCGCTGCAAGCCGAGGAAACGCTCGTCGACGGTATTGATCGCGAACGCGACTTCCTGGCGGGGGTCAAACTCCGGGCCGACCTCGTGGTCGATACGTCGACACTGCCGGTCGCCAAGTTCCGCGGCATTATCGAGGACACCTATCCGTCGATCGGACGAACCGGGCTGTCTGTCGCGATCAAGTCGTTCGGGTTCAAATACGGATTGCCGATCGACTCGGACCTGGTCGCCGATGTCAGATTCTTGCCGAATCCGTATTGGATTCCGGAATTGCGGGCGGACAATGGGCTCGATGCGCCGGTCCGCGATTATGTTCTGGGACAAGATGGCGCATCCCGCTTCATCGATCTCTATGTCGACCTGATCTCGTTGGTGGTCGACGGCTACCTGCGGGAAGGCAAGCGATATATGGCGGTCAGTGTCGGCTGTACCGGTGGCAAGCATCGCAGTGTCGCGATGGCAACCGAACTGGGAAATCGCTTGGCGCAGGCCGGTATCGACGACGTCGACGTTCAGGTGAGTCATCGCGATCTGGGGCGCGAATGACAGGGGCCGACTCACGCAAGATCGTCTCGCTGGGCGGTGGTCACGGGCTCTACGCGACGTTGACCGCGATGCGTTATCTGTCGTCGGAGGTGACTGCGGTAGTCACCGTTGCCGACGACGGCGGATCGTCGGGACGGATTCGCGCCGAGTTGGGAGCGATTCCGCCAGGGGATCTTCGGATGGCGTTGACCGCATTGGTCTCGGCGCCGGCGGCGCTGGCCGAACTGGACGAGGAGCAGAGCTCGCGCGTCACCACTTGGGCGCAAACCTTGCAGCATCGGTTCAGCGGTCATGGGGCATTGGCCGGACACCCGGTCGGCAATTTGCTGCTCGCCGGACTCGCGGATGTGTTGGGCGATCCGATAGCCGCCTTGGACGAGTTGCTTCGTCTATTCGGCGCCGAAGGCCGGGTTCTGCCGATGGCGCGCGTGCCGCTGATGATCGAGGCCGACGTGTCGGGATTGGAATCTGACCCACGGATGAGTCGGGTTATCCAAGGGCAGGTCGCCGTTGCCACCACCCCGGGCAAGGTACGTCGGGTCCGACTCCTACCGGCTGAGCCACCCGCTTGTGCCGATGCGCTGACTGCGATCGCAGACGCTGACATCATTACCTTGGGTCCAGGTTCGTGGTTCTCCAGCGTGATTCCGCATGTTCTTGTGCCCGAACAGGTCAACGCGCTCACCCGGTCGAAAGCACGCCGCATGTTGATTGTTAATCTCGAGCCTGAACTTGGCGAAACTACAGGGTTTTCCCTGGAGCGGCACCTGCATGTGCTGCATGCGCATGCGGATACCTTGCGCATCGACGATGTGATCGTCGACGAGAGTTCGGTGCCATTGGGCCGGGAAAGAGAACACGTCGAACGGGCTGCCGCGTTGTTCGGCGCGCAACTTCGGATCGGAGACCTCGCGGTTTCCGGCGCGCATGTGCATGATCCCCGCAAGGTCGCGCGGTTGGTCGAAGGACTGGCGGAGCGGCCGCGGTGAGCAGGCGCAGCGAGCGGGCCCAATAATTACCCGGGCGCCGGGAGCGCAGCGAGCGGGCCCAATAATTACCCGGGCGCCGGGAGCGCAGCGAGCGGGCCCAATAATTACCCGGGCGCCGGGAGCGCAGCGAGCGGGCCCAATAATTACCCGGGCGCCGGGAGCGCAGCGAGCGGGCCCAATAATTACCCGGGCGCCGGGAGCGCAGCGAGCGGGCCCAATAATTACTGGAGGGCATGTGACTACAGCAGCAAGAGCAACAGGAGGTATGCCACCAGTGGCGATGACAGCGGCGGCCAAAGACGAACTGAGTCGTCTGACGGTAACGACGACGAGTGCTCGCAAGGCTGAGGTGTCCGCTTTGCTGCGATTCGCCGGTGGGTTGCATATCGTGGCCGGTCGCGTCGTGATCGAGGCCGAGGTCGATATGGGTAATGTGGCGCGGCGACTGCGTCGGGAGATCCTTGATCTTTACGGCTACAACTCCGACGTTCACGTGCTGCGCAGCGGGGGACTGCGCAAGACCGCGCGTTACATCGTGCGAGTCACTAAAGATGGTGAGGCATTGGCCCGGCAGACGGGTCTGCTCGACATGCGTGGTCGTCCGGTGCGGGGGTTGCCGGCTCACGTCGTCGGCGGCACTGTCGTCGATTCGGAAGCGGCGTGGCGTGGTGCGTTTCTCGCTCACGGTTCGTTGACCGAGCCAGGCCGTTCGTCGGCGTTGGAGGTTAGTTGTCCGGGCCCGGAGGCAGCGTTGGCGCTCGTCGGTGCTGCTCGACGCCTCGGTGTTTCGGCGAAGGCACGTGAAGTTCGTGGGGCCGACCGCGTGGTCATCCGCGATGGCGACGCTATCGGTGCGTTGCTTACCCGGATGGGTGCGCAGGACACCCGGCTGGTCTGGGAAGAACGTCGTATGCGCCGCGAAGTGCGTGCGACCGCCAATCGGCTCGCGAACTTCGATGACGCGAATCTGCGTCGGTCGGCGCGTGCCGCGGTTGCCGCCGCGGCACGGGTGGAGCGGGCATTGGAAATTCTCGGCGACGAGGTGCCCGACCATTTGGTGGCAGCGGGACATCTGCGCGTCACACATCGGCAGGCCTCATTGGAAGAGTTGGGCCAACTGGCTGATCCGCCGATGACGAAAGATGCTGTCGCGGGCCGGATCCGCCGACTGTTGTCAATGGCCGACAAAAAGGCCCGTACCGAAGGTCTGCCCGATACCGAGTCAGCGGTGACCGCGGAGTTGATGGACGACGAGGAGTAGCGGGCCAAACCTCTGCCGCAATAGCCCGCCGGTAATGGCGATCGGGCCTTACGGCCCCGTCACGTACCGGAAAACTCCTACCACTAAGCTGGAGGCTAACCGTAACCGGCGTCTATGCGCAGGAGCGGGCCAGATGGTTACGTCGGTCAAATCCGCCACCACCAGCGGCGGGCACCACACAAGGAGAACATGCAGTGACAGTTCGCGTTGGCGTAAACGGATTCGGCCGGATCGGCCGCAACTTCTTCCGCGCAATCGAAGCGCAAAAAGCGTTGGGCACCACCGATATTGAGATCGTCGCGGTCAACGATCTGACCGACAACGCGTCGTTGGCTCACCTGCTGAAGTTCGACTCGATCCTCGGTCGCCTTCCGCAGGATGTCTCGCTGGAGGGCGAAGACACCATCGTCGTCGGCGATCAGAAGATCAAGGCTCTCGAGGTCAAGGAAGGTCCCGCCGCGATTCCGTGGGGCGATCTGGGTGTCGACGTCGTCGTCGAGTCGACGGGTATCTTCACCGCGCGCGCAAAGGCTCAGGGTCACCTCGACGCCGGCGCCAAGAAGGTCATCATCTCGGCTCCCGCGTCGGACGAGGACATCACCATCGTGATGGGCGTCAACGACGACAAGTACGACGGCAGCCAGAACATCATCTCCAACGCCTCGTGCACCACTAACTGCCTCGGCCCGCTGGCTAAGGTCCTCAACGACGAGTTCGGCATCGTCAAGGGCTTGATGACCACCATTCACGCCTACACCCAGGATCAGAACCTGCAGGATGGTCCGCACAAGGATCTGCGTCGGGCCCGTGCCGCCGCGATCAACATCGTGCCGACCTCGACAGGTGCTGCCAAGGCAATCGGCCTGGTGCTGCCAGAACTGAAGGGCAAGCTCGACGGTTACGCATTGCGTGTGCCGATCCCAACCGGTTCGGTTACCGACCTCACCGCGCAGTTGGCCAAGCAGGCCACCGCCGAGGAGATCAACGCAGCGCTGAAGGCTGCTGCTGACGGACCACTCAAGGGCATTCTGAAGTACTACGATGCTCCGATCGTCTCCTCCGACATTGTCACCGACCCGCATAGCTCGCTGTTCGACGCCGGCCTGACTAAGGTCATCGACGACCAGGCCAAGGTCGTGTCTTGGTACGACAACGAGTGGGGTTACTCCAACCGCCTCGTCGACCTCATCGGCCTGGTCGGTAAGTCGCTCTAACGTATTACGTCCGGAGACCGTCATCACCGGCCTGCCCGGCCGGGATTCGCTAGGAGAACCTGCAAAACATGGCTGTACCAACTTTGAAAGACCTTCTCGCCGAAGGTGTTTCGGGTCGGGGCGTGCTCGTTCGCTCGGACTTCAATGTTCCGCTCGACAATGGCACCATCACCGACCCCGGTCGTATCCTCGCTTCGCTGCCGACGCTTAATGCGTTGATCGATGCGGGTGCCAAGGTGATCATCACCGCGCACCTTGGACGGCCGAAGGGGGAGCCTGACCCGCAGTTCTCGCTGGCGCCGGTTGCCGCGCGACTGAGTGAAGAGCTTGGTCGCAATGTGCAGCTGGCCGGTGATGTCGTCGGTTCCGACGCGCTGGCACGTGCCGAAGGATTGACTGACGGCGACGTGCTGTTGCTGGAAAATATCCGCTTCGATCCGCGGGAGACGTCCAAGGACGAGGCGCAGCGGGCGAAACTCGCGGAAGCGCTCGTGGAACTTGTCGGCGACGATGGCGCGTTCGTTTCGGACGGTTTCGGCGTTGTGCACCGCGAGCAGGCATCGGTCTATGACGTCGCCAAATTGCTGCCGCATTATGCCGGTGAACTGGTTGCCACCGAGGTCGACGTTCTGTCCAAGTTGACCGACGACGTTCGACGCCCGTACGCGGTGGTTCTCGGCGGCTCGAAGGTGTCCGACAAACTTGCCGTCATCGAGGCGCTTGCGCCAAAGGTTGACACCCTGGTCATCGGCGGCGGCATGGCATTTACTTTCCTTGCCGCACAAGGACATTCGGTGGGCACGTCGTTGCTGCAGGAAGATCAGATCGATGTCTGCAAAGATCTGTTGGAACGATTCGGCGACGTTATTCACCTACCTGTCGACATCGTCATCGCGGATAAGTTCGCAGCCGATGCCGAGGCGAAAACTGTTGCCGCAGATGCGATTCCAGAGGGCTGGATGGGACTGGACATCGGCCCGGAGTCGGTGAAGCGGTTCGCCGCAGTGCTCGGTGGAGCGGAGACCATCTTCTGGAACGGCCCGTCGGGCGTATTCGAATTCGCGAAGTTCGCGGCCGGTACCAAGGGTGTCGCAGAGGCGATCGCCGCGACCACCGGACGGGGTGCGTTCACCGTCGTCGGCGGCGGCGACTCAGCAGCTGCCGTACGCGTGCTCGGCCTGCCCGACTCTGATTTCTCGCATATCTCTACCGGCGGCGGGGCTTCCCTGGAATACCTCGAGGGCAAGGAACTGCCCGGACTGAAAGTGCTGGAGGCGTAACCGTGAGCCGTAAACCCCTCATCGCCGGCAACTGGAAGATGAATCTGAATCATCTCGAGGCCATCGCGCTGGTTCAGAAGTTGGCCGCGTCACTGCCGGCCAAATACTTCGACAAGGTCGACGTCACCGTCATCCCGCCGTTCACCGACATCCGCAGCGTGCAGACCGTCATCGACGGCGACAAGCTGCTGCTCACTTACGGTGCCCAAGATGTATCCGCGCATGATTCCGGTGCGTACACCGGTGAGATCAGCGGCGCCTTCCTCGCCAAGTTGGGTGTCACATTCGCCGTCGTCGGACATTCTGAGCGTCGTACGTACCACAACGAGACCGACGAAGTTGTCCTCGCCAAGACCAAGGCCGCACTCAAGCATGAGCTCACTCCGATCGTCTGCATCGGCGAGGGACTCGACATCCGTGAGGCCGGTGACCATGTCGCCTATAACGTCGCGCAACTCAAGGGTTCGCTTGCCGGCCTGAGTGCTGACGAGATCGCCAAGACGGTCATCGCCTACGAGCCGGTGTGGGCCATCGGCACTGGTCGAGTCGCGAGTGCGGCCGACGCGCAGGAAGTGTGCGCCGCGATCCGTGTAGCGCTTGCCGAGATCGCCGACGATGCGACCGCGGCGTCGGTGCGCGTTCTCTACGGTGGCTCGGTCAGCGCCAAGAATGTCGGCGAACTCGTCGGTCAGACCGACGTCGACGGTGCACTCGTCGGCGGTGCTTCGCTGAAGCCCGACGAATTCGCGACGCTTTCGGCAATCGCCGCTGGCGGGCCGCTGCCCTGATCGCGGCACGCTCGCGTAGACTGTGTCAGGTTGTGCGGCCTGGCCGCACGCCCGTGAACCGAACCCACCTGAAGGATCTGAGAACCCGTGACCCTCGCCCTGAACATCGCAATCATCGTATCCAGCGTGATATTGGTGGTCCTGGTGCTGCTTCACCGCGGTAAGGGTGGTGGCCTGTCGTCACTCTTCGGTGGTGGCGTTCAGTCCAGTCTGTCCGGTTCGAGTGTCGTCGAGCGCAACTTGGATCGGCTGACCATCTTCGTCGGCCTGGTCTGGTTCATCCTCATCGTCGCAGTTGGCGTGAACATCCGCCTGAGCTGACCCGGTCCGGCCCGGCCCGGCCGAGGCGCCGCCCGCCGCCGAGAAAATCGTCCGAATAGTTACTCGCCGAGGGCAATATGCCCTCGGCGAGTGGTTTATCAGACGATTTTCCCGGTTGTCTCGGGATGCCGATACTCCCGATGCACGCGATAATGGTGGGATGACTGATCCCGGAACTTCTGCTCCCACACCCGGATCTCACCAGTGGCGGCCCGCCACGTCGATCGTCGACCACATCGTCGTCGACGACGCGGGCCGGGCCCTCACCGAACCCTTACGCGACGACATTCGATTACTTGGCGGAATGCTCGGCGACGTCGTCCGAGAGCATTCAGGCGCCGCGATCTTCGACCTCATCGAGGGGGCTCGCAAAGCGGCCTTCGCGATCCGACGTTCCGAGATCGATCGCGATGATCTCGCGGCGATGTTCGACGACCGCCCGGCAACTGAACTACTCCCGGTAGCGCGCGCGTTCAGTTTGTTCGCGCTGTTGGCGAATCTGGGCGAGGATCAGCACCGCGAGCGACGACGGGCCATCCACGAACGGGGAAACGACGATCCGCAGCCCAGTAGTCTTGCCGCAACCTACGCGAAGCTCGCGGCTGCCGGGCTTACCGACGAGCAAGTCGGCTCGGAGCTCGCGCACGCCACGGTGGTGCCGGTGATTACCGCGCACCCCACCGAGACCCGACGTCGCACAGTCTTCGAGGCGCAGAACCGGATCACCGAACTCATGCGCCTGCGTCGGCGCACCGAGTTGACTCCGGCAGAAGAGCGCACCGCGATCGAGGCGATCGGCCGGCAGATACTCACGCTGTGGCAGACCGCGCTGGTACGTCTCGAACGCCTGACCATCAGCGATGAAGTGGCGTCGGGACTTCGTTACTACGACGCCTCGTTCTTCGACGTCGTGCCGGTGATCAACACCGAAGTGCGTCGCGCTTTGCTGGCGCAGTATCCGAATTCAGGTGTCGCCGACGCTCCGATGGTGCGTATGGGATCGTGGATCGGCGGTGACCGCGACGGCAACCCGTATGTCACCGCGGATATCGTCACACTCGCGACGACGAGCGCGGCACAGACAGCGATCCGACATCACCTCGACGAATTGTTCTCGCTCGCACAGGAATTGAGCATGTCGGCGCGACTGATAACGGTCACCGACGATCTCGCCGTCTTGTCGTCATGGACGCTGCCAGGGGGCGGTGGTGGCGGCGACGAACCGTTCCGTGCGGCGATCGCGAAAATCCGCGGACGCCTGGCCGCGACCGGTGAGGCAATGTTCGGGAGCGAATTTCTTACCACCGACGACGCGCCCGCGTCGTCGGAGGACGCCTACAGTGAGGCATCGCAACTGCGCTCGGACCTTGACGTAATCGACCGCGCGTTGCGGGCCAACAATGACGATGCGATCGCTGACGATAGGCTGCTGCGCCTTCGAGAAGGCGTGCGCACCTTCGGTTTTAACCTGTCCGGTCTCGATATGCGGCAGAATTCGGATGTCCACGAGGAAGTCGTGGCCGAATTGCTGGCGTGGGCCGGGGTCCACGATGGTTACGCCTCGCTCGACGAATCCGATCGAGTCGCGATCCTGTCGACGGAGCTTTCGGCGCGCCGCCCACTATTGAGCGCCGACGCCACATTGTCCGAACTGGCGGCCAAAGAAGTGGACATCGTGCGGGCCGGTGCGAAAGCGATCAAAACCTTTGGTGCAGAGGCGATCCCGAACTACATCATCAGCATGTGTACATCGGTGAGCGATATGCTCGAGGCTCTGATCCTGCTGAAGGAAGCCGGGATTTTCGACCCCAACGACGGCAGCCCGCGCAGTACTGTGCGCGTGGTTCCGCTGTTCGAGACCATCGAAGACTTGCAGCAAGGGGCGCAGACCCTACTCAACGTGCTCGATATTCCGATCTACCGAGCGCTGGTCGATGCGCAAGGTGGGTTGCAAGAGGTCATGCTCGGCTACTCCGACTCGAACAAGGACGGTGGGTACCTCGCTGCCAACTGGGCGCTGTACCGGGCAGAACTGGATTTGGTGGAAGCGGCGCGCAAGGCGCAGATCAGGTTGCGACTGTTCCACGGCCGCGGCGGCACCGTCGGGCGTGGTGGTGGCCCCAGCTACGACGCGATCCTCGCCCAACCGCCCGGAGCGGTTCAAGGTTCCCTGCGGATCACCGAACAGGGCGAAATCATCGCCGCGAAGTATGCCGAACCCGTTACCGCACACCGCAATCTGGAGACGCTACTGGCAGCCACCATCGAGTCGTCGTTGCTCGACACCGAAGGTCTCGGCGACGAATCCGCTGACGCATATGCGATTCTCGACGATCTGGCCGAAGGGGCGCGCGAGGCCTATAGCGAATTGGTCCATCGCACACCGGGTTTCGTCGAGTACTTCACGTCGTCGACGCCGCTGTCGGAGATCGGCGAGCTGAATATCGGCAGCCGGCCAGCGTCGCGCAAACAGACGAAGGCAATTTCCGATCTGCGTGCGATCCCGTGGGTACTGTCGTGGAGCCAATCGCGGGTAATGTTGCCCGGTTGGTATGGCACCGGAACGGCGTTCGAGTCGTGGATAGGTGACGATGCTGAACGGCTGGCGACACTGCAGCGGTATTACCGCACCTGGCCGTTCTTCACGAGTGTGCTCTCCAATATGGCGCAGGTGATGGCCAAGTCGGATCTTGGTGTAGCGCAACGGTATTCGCAATTGGTCTCCGATGATGATCTGCGTGAACGGGTCTTCGGCAAGATCGTCGAAGAGCATGAGCGCAGTTTGCGGATGCTCGCGGCAATCACCGGCAGTGATGACCTGCTCTCAGACAACGCTGCTCTCAAGCGGTCGGTATATAACCGATTCCCGTATCTCGAGCCACTGAATCTGCTGCAGGTGGAGTTGCTTAAGCGGTACCGCAACGGCGACGAGTCACGTGAGGTCCGTCGAGGAATTCTGCTGACGATGAACGGCCTGGCGACGGCGTTGCGCAACAGCGGGTAGGGATCGACGGGCTGGAGTCTGCGGTGTGGGCGACGGCGAGGGAGTATTCCCCTCGACAGGACCGTCAGCGCAGAAACCAGTTGTTGCAGCGACAGTTTCGCCGTTCAGTCCCCGAATATCTGAAGCGCAGCCGACGCGATATTCCCGGCAACGCGCGGCGTGTCACCGGTCATCACCAAATCGCTGACGCAGGCGATGAGCACGTGGCCCATCGTCAGCGCCCGCGGGTCGTCGCGCCAGTCCGGATCGTTGAGGCAGCCCTGGATGAGCTTCGTGAACAGCGGCAGCCATCCGTTGACTCCTGAATCGGGACCGGCAGCGGAGTCGGCAGAAGTAATCGGATTGAGTGCGCGCAAGCCGGCAGAAAGCAGATTTCGATCGAGCGCCGCCCACTCGACGATATTGGCGAAACCGACAGCGACCGCTGACGCCGCGTCAATTGTGGGTGAGGACTGCGCCGAGGCGGACAATCGGGCAACGGTAGCGTCGGCCCACTCCACCATCAATACGCTGAGCAGGCCGGATTTGGATCCGAAGTATCTGTAGATGGTCACCGGTGTGGTTCGCGCTTCGTTGGCTACCGACCGGATCGTCACGCCTTCGTATCCGCCGACTATTGCCAGACGTCGGGCGGCGGCGACGATATCGGCGCGACGCCGCGCGGCGTCTGCCGCAGTGGGGTTGGTCGCAGTGGAGTTGGTCGCAGTGGGGTTGGTGGCCGTATCGCTCACGATGCTTGACCCTAGCAGCTTTGAGCGTCAGAGCTAGAACGTGTTACATTACGAGGTATAACACGTTATACCGGAGATAGAGGAAGTCAGGATGAATGCTTCAGCGCTGCGATGTCCGCCCGTTGTCTCGGCTGATCGACTGTTCTCGCCGACCGCGCTGGATGACCCGTACCCGGTTCTGGCCGAGTTGCGCGCGCAGTCGCCGGTACATCACCTGCTCGAACAGGATCTCTATCTGGTGGTCGACCACCAGGCGGTGCGTGCCGCCGTCGGCATGCCGGAAGTCTTCTCCAGCAACATTGTCGGTGTCCTGCAGCGTGGCGATACTGGTGTGAGTTTTGCCGCCGCGAGATCAGCCGGGTCGGATGTGCTCGCCACCGCCGACGCCCCGGTGCACGCCGCCCACCGCGGCCTCGTGCGCAAACGTTTTGACCGACGGAACGTCGTCCAGATGAAAGCGGAGATCGACTCGCTCATCGAGCCGAGAGTGGCCGCCCTTGTCTCTTCGGGCGGCGGGGACTGGATGAAATCGGTCGCGGCCCATCTTCCGGTGCGCGTGATCGCGGGAGTACTCGGACTGCCGCCCGAAGACTCCGATCGGTTGGCGGCGTGGTCAGACAACGCCGTCGAATTGCTAGCCGGGACCACGCACGACGCTCGGATGGGCGAAGTCACCGCCGGGATCGTAGAGTTCGCTGGCTACCTGCGCGGCCAGTTGATCGCACGGTTTAGCAGATGTAGCGGCGGTATTTCAATAATCGACTCAGTGGCAGCCGCGGTCACGCGCGATGAACTCACCGAAGACCAGGGCGTGCTATTTCTGATCCAGTTGGTGACAGCCGGATCCGAATCGACGACAAGCCTGATCGGCAATGCGGTTCGGATACTCGGGCTCGACGCGGATCTGCAGCGCGATGTCCGCGCCGACCCGACGCGCGTGTCTGCGCTCGTGGAGGAGGCCCTACGGTTGGAGAGTCCCTTTCGTGGACATTTCCGGGTAACCACCGAGCCAGTTCAGCTCGCCGGGTTTGACCTGCCCGATCAGGCACGGCTTATGCTCCTGTGGGGATCGGCCAACCGAGACACAACCGTTTTCGATCAACCGGACATACTTAGTCTGGATCGACCGAATGCTAAGGCACACAATAGCTTCGGTAGTGGTATTCACTTCTGTATCGGTGCCCACCTCGCGCGCCTGGAGGCGCAGTGCGCGGTTTCCGCGCTTCTCGATGCGACGACTGAGTTCGCCACGATCAACCAGGCTAGCTACGTGCCGAGCCTTTTCATCCGTCGCCTCGAAACACTCGATCTGACCCTGATTGCGAGCGGGTCGGACGACTGACCGACGCGCCGGAATTTGTCCTACCGACTGTGGCGTTCTGCTAGCGACACCCTCAGCGATGCCTACCGGGCACCAGACGAAAGCAGAACATGGCCAACACAACCATTCCGGAAAGCCATCATGACCTCGTGACTTCGTCAACGGTCGCGTTGAGCACGCTCAACGAGGACGGCACCATTCAGACGACCGCCGTCTGGGTCCTGCTTGACGACGACGGCGTTCTGCGCACGTCACTCGCGAAAGGCCGAGTCAAGTACAACAACCTACTCGCTCGACCTACGGCCACGCTCTTCGCCATCGCGGCGGACGATCCATTTCACACCCTCGAGGTCCGCGCCACCGTCGCTATCGTCGACGACGACGCCGAGCGCAGTTTCATGAGCAGGCTGATCGCTACCTACGGCCAGACGTTGGGGTCTATGGCCAGCCAAGCAGCGGAGGATCGAGTTGTGGTCAGCCTCAATCCGATTCGGGTGCGGCACACCTGATCGGGTTCAGTTAGCTAACCGAGCTTCGACGCAGAGTCCTCGTCAAGGAACCACACGGTTTGTTCGGTCCCGTGGGCACCGGCGCACGGCCAATCCGCAGGATTGGCACCACCGACACCCGCGGCGACCGCGTCCGCCTTGTCAGCGCCGGCGACCAGGAACCACACCTGTCGTGAGCGGTTGATGGCCGGTAGCGTCAGGGTAATCCGACGCGCCGGCGGCTTGGGTGAATCACTAACCGCTACAACAGCTTTACTGTCCTCTGCGGTTGCCGGAGTATGTGGGAACAATGAATTGATATGGCCTTCGCCACCCATTCCGAGCAAGTGGATATCGAAACGGGGGGAGGGCTCGCCGGGCGTAATGCCCGCGATATCCGCCGCATACGCGGCTGCCGCAGCGTCGATGTCGTCGCCGAATTGCCCGTCGCTCGGCGCCATCGCGTGAACACGGGATGGGTCGATGCCGATGTGGTTGAGCAATGCGTACGCCGCCTGCCCGACGTTGCGTTCGGCGTCGTCAGCCGGCACGAATCGATCATCGCCGAAGAACAACTCGATCTTCGACCAGTCGATCTCGCCGCTACGCGCGCGCAACGTTTCAAGCAGTGCGACACCGTTGCTACCGCCGGTCAGCACAATCAACGCGACCCCGCGCGCGGTAATCGCATCGCTGATCGCGCCGATGAGCTGGTCCGCCGCGGCATCGACCAATTCAGATTTGGATGGGTAGATGAGTTGCGTCGACAAGTCAGATCACCTCTGGTTTCGGATCAGTCGGGTAGTCCCGTGCAGGGCAAGTTCGTAGATCTCGTCTGCGTCGAGTCGACGCAATTCCTCGGCGAGACATTCGCCGACGGTGCGGATCTGCCACGGGACCCGACCTGGCGGCCGGCCGGGAGTGGTCACAATCGTGTCCTTGCCGACAGAGGTCAGCGCCACCGGCCCCTGTTCGCAGTCCACCGAAATCACCAGTTCGCCGGTAACCCGCTCGACGGGCACGTCGAGACTTGCCTGGACCCACCCACCGAGTAGATCGAGTCCAACCGAAGGTCCGGGTGCACTGACGCGCGCACTTTTCGCGGTGAGCCCTTCCCGGTCGAACACAGCGGCCAATATCGCGCGCCACGGCGTGATCTGAGCCCAGGCGATATCCGTGTCACCGGGGGAGTACGACTTGATTCGCTTGGTCAGCACTGCGGCCGAGTCGAATCGATTGGTGCCGTCCAGGATTCGACGTTGGCTCAGTCTGCCGAGGCGGTCTTTCGCCGGATTTGCCGGCGCGGTGCCCGGCCACCAGGTGACTACTGGCGTGTCAGGTAGCAGGAACGGGATCACCACCGCGTGCGCGTGATTGGCCAACTCGCCGAACAGATTCAGTACGACGACCTCTGATGCGCCGGCGTCACCACCTACTCGGATCTCGCCGTCGAGCCGCGCCGCGCCTTTGCGGTCGGCGGCGGCGACGACGATCACGCGACAGGGATGTTCGCGGCTGGCGTCATTGGCCGCCGCGATCGCGGCCTCGAGGTCATCACCTTTTTCCGTCTTAACGATCAGCGTCAGCACTCGACCCAATGTCACCGCACCGCCAGTGTCACGCATCTTGACCAGCGTCTTGGAGACCTCGGTAGTTGAGGTATCGGGAAGTTTCTTGATCATGGCCGCCGCCAAACTCGTCCAGTGCGGTCCATCATCGCGTCGGCACCGTGTGGGCCCCACGTCCCAGACTCATACTCCTCGGGCCGGCCCCCGGCCGCCCATCCGTCGAGTACGGGATCCAGTATCTCCCAAGACAATTCGACCTCGTCATTGACCGGGAACAGCGACGGCTCGCCGAGTAACACGTCGAGGATCAGGCGCTCATACGCCTCGGGTGAGGACTCGGTGAAGGCCTGGCCGTACGAGAAGTCCATATTGACGTCGCGCACTTCCATCGACGACCCCGGCACCTTCGAACCGAAGCGCAGCGTGACACCTTCGTCTGGCTGTACTCGGATCACCAACGCATTCTGGCCCAGCTCGTCGGTCATTGTCTGATCGAAGGGGAGATGCGGTGCGCGTTTGAACACCAACGCGATCTCTGTGACGCGCCGCCCCAACCGTTTTCCAGTGCGAAGGTAGAACGGGACGCCGGCCCAACGCCGGGTATCGACCTCAAGAGCGATAGCCGCGAAGGTCTCCGTCGTGGAGTTGGCGGAGAAGCCTTCCTCGTCGAGCAGGCCGCACACCTTCTCGCTGCCCTGCCATCCGGGTCCGTACTGGCCGCGAGCCGAATTCTCTTCCAGCGGAAGGATATTGCGCGTCGCCGACAGGACCTTTATCTTCTCGGCCTGCAATTGGCTCGGCTCGAACGACACCGGCTCCTCCATCGCCACCAGGGCGAGCAGTTGCAGCAGGTGATTCTGGATAACGTCGCGCGCGGCGCCGATACCGTCGTAGTACCCGGCCCGACCACCGAGACCGATATCCTCGGCCATCGTGATCTGGACATGGTCAATGTAATGCGCTGACCACAGCGGATCGAAGAGCTGGTTGGCGAATCGCAGCGCCAGGATATTCTGCACCGTCTCTTTGCCCAGGTAGTGGTCGATGCGGAACACCGACTCCTCCGGGAAAACACTGTTGACCACAGCATTGAGCTGACGCGCCGACTCCAGATCGTGACCGAAGGGTTTCTCGATCACCACTCGGCGCCAGCGGCCGTTGTCGGGCGCGGCGAGGCCGGACCGTTTCAATTGCCCGCAGACCACCGGGAATGCGTCTGGTGGCACCGACAGATAAAAACCGTGGTTTCCGTCGGTGCCGCGCTCAGCGTCGAGTTCACCAAGAGTCTGGGCGAGGCGGTCGAACGCATCGTCGTCGTCAAAGGTGCCCTGGACGAAGCGAAAACCTTCGGACAACTGGCGCCAGGCTTCCTCGCGAAAAGGCGTGCGCGAGTGAGCTTTTACGGCGTCGTGCACGATCTGGCTGAAATCCTCGGTTGCCCAGTCGCGCCGGGCGAATCCGACCAGCGAGAAACTGGGCGGCAGGAGACCGCGGTTGGCCAGGTCATAGATGGCCGGCATCAACTTGCGACGTGCGAGGTCGCCGGTGACACCGAAGATCACCATGCTGCACGGTCCGGCGATACGCGGGAGCCGTTTGTCGCGTGGGTCGCGCAGCGGATTGGTTCGGGTACTGCTGCGGGTCGCGGGCATATGTGGTCAGGCGCGGGCCGCGGCCAGCTGCTCGTCGGTAGCCGCGATCAGCTCGTTCCACGCCTGTTCGAACTTGTCGACACCCTCGGTCTCCAGGACGGTGAATACGTCGGCGGGGTCGACGCCGGCGGCAGCGATGGCGTCGAACTCGGCGCGCGATGCGGCCTCGGTGCCAATGATCGACAGATTGTTGACCCAGCCGTGGTCGGCGAAGGCCTCCATTGTCTTGCCGGGCATGGTGTTAACCGTATGCGGCGCGACCAGTTCGCTCACGTAGAGAGTGTCGGGATAGTCGGCGTTCTTGGTGCCGGTCGACGCCCACAGCGGACGCTGAGGACGTGCGCCGTGCGCGGCGAGATCGGGGAAGCGGGTCTCCACCTCGAACGCCTTCTGATAGGCGGCATATGCCAAGCGGGCATTGGCCAGGCCGGCCTTGCCCTTGAGTTCGAACGCGGCCGGCGTACCGATGGCATCGAGTCGCTTGTCGATCTCGGTGTCGACACGGCTGATGAAGAATGACGCGACCGAATGCAGCTTCGAGAGATCTTGCCCGGCTTGGTAGGCGGCGTCGAGTCCGTTCAGGTACGCCTCGATCACCTCGATGTAGCGCTCGACGGAGAAGATCAGCGTCACGTTCACGCTGATGCCCTCGGCCAGCACCCGGGTGATAGCGGGCAGGCCGGCTTTGGTTGCCGGGATCTTGATGAACAGATTGGGGCGATCGACGAGCTTCCACAATTCGATGGCCTGCTCTACCGTGCCGTCGGTGTCATTCGCCAGCCGCGGATCAACTTCGATCGACACTCGACCGTCGACGCCGTCGGTCTCTTCGAATACCGGAGTGAAGACGTCACAGGCATCGCGGACGTCGTCGGTGGTGACCGCACGAATGGCGGCGTCGACGTCGGCCCCGCGCAGGGCGAGTTCGCTGATCGGTCCCGCGTAGGTCGCGCCGTTGGACAGTGCGGCCTGGAAGATCGACGGGTTGGTGGTGACTCCGACAACCGATCGGGTTTTGATCAGTTCTTCGAGACGGCCGGTGGCGATGAGGTCACGCGAGAGGTCATCTAGCCAGACCGATACGCCGGCCTGCGACAGCGCGGCGAGCTTGTCATTCTGTGTCATTGCGGGGGTCCCTTCGGCTTTGGGTGGTGCCTGTGTGGGTTTAGGTGCGATGTCGAGTTAATTGCCGAGTGCGCGCGTGGCGGCTGCCACGACAGCGTCGGCGGTAATACCGAACTCGTTGTAGAGAACTTTGTAATCGGCCGATGCGCCGTAGTGCTCAAGTGACACGATCTCGCCGCCGGCCACGATGCGGTACCACGGCATCGCGATGCCCGCTTCGACGGCAACGCGCGGAATAGCTGGCGGCAACACCTGGTCGCGGTAGTCCTGGGTCTGCTCATCGAACCACTCGATTGACGGCATCGAGACCACCCGGGCAGCAATTCCCTTGTCCGCCAGCGTCTTCTGCGCCTCGACTGCAAGCTGCACTTCCGAGCCGGTGCCAATCAGCACGACCTCGGGCTCGCCTGTGGCATCGGACAGCACATAACCGCCGGCCGCGACACCCTCGAGGGATGTGCCCTCCAAGACAGGTACGTTCTGGCGGGTGAGTGCTAACCCGACCGGGTTGCGTCGACGACCGAGCAGTGTCTGCCAGGCGTACGCGGTCTCGTTGGCGTCGGCCGGACGCACAACGTCGAGGTGGGGGATGGCGCGCAGTGCGGCCAGGTGTTCGACCGGCTGATGTGTCGGGCCGTCCTCGCCCAGGCCGATGGAGTCGTGGGTCCAGACGTAGATCGGGTCGATCTCCATCACCGACGCCAACCGGACCGCGGGGCGCATGTAGTCGGCGAACTGCAAGAAGGTGCCGCCGTAGGCCCGCGTTGGTCCGTGCAGCACGATCCCGGACAGGATTGAACCCATCGCATGCTCGCGAACGCCGAAGTGCAGGGTGCGGCCGTAGGGCTCGGCCGACCAGGTGGACGTACTGATGGACGTCGGTCCGAAGGATTTCGCACCCGGGATCGTGGTGTTATTCGATCCGGCGAGATCAGCTGAGCCGCCCCACAATTCGGGCAGAACCGGACCGAGCGCACCGAGCACCTTGCCCGACGCGGCGCGCGTCGCGACGCCCTTTTCGTCCGGCTCCCAGGACGGCAGGACATCGGCCCAGCCGTCGGGCAGCTCGTGCGCCTGCAGACGGTCGAATAGGGATTTACCTTCGGGGTTCGTCGATGCCCACGCGTCGAAGTCGCCCTGCCAGGCCGCTTTCGCCTTCTCGCCGCGTTCGATGAGCTCACGGGTATGGGCGATGACATTGTCGGCGACCTCGAAGGTCTGCTGTGGGTCGAAGCCCAGGATCTGTTTGGTCGCGGCGACCTCGTCGTCGCCGAGGGCCGCGCCGTGCGCGGCTCCGGTGTTCATCTTATTCGGCGCTGGGAATCCAATGATGGTGCGCAACACAATGATCGACGGGCGATCAGTGACAGCCTTGGCCGCTTCGATCGCGGCTTCGATTCCGGTGACGTTCTCGCCGCCGTCGACATGCTGCACGTGCCAGCCGTATGCCTCGTAACGCTTGCCGACATCCTCGGAGAGCGCGATGTCGGTGTTGTCTTCGATGGAGATCTGATTGGCGTCGTAGAACACGATCAAGTTGCCGAGTTGCTGAGTACCCGCGAGCGACGACGCTTCGGAGGTAACGCCTTCTTCGATGTCACCGTCGGAGGCGACGACATAGATGAAGTGGTCGAAGGGGCTCGAGCCAGGTGCGGCATCGGGGTCGAAAAGTCCGCGCTCGTAGCGGGCGGCCATTGCCATACCTACTGACGAGGCAAGACCCTGGCCAAGGGGCCCGGTCGTGATCTCAACGCCTTTGGTATGTCGGAATTCGGGATGGCCGGGGGTAAGTGAGTTCCAGGTGCGCAGGGCTTTGAGGTCGTCGAGTTCCAGACCGAATCCGCCGAGGTACAGCTGAACGTACAGAGTGAGGCTGGAGTGACCACAGGACAAGACGAAACGGTCGCGGCCAACCCAGTGCGGGTCGGCTGGGTCGTGCCGCAGGGTTCGCTGGAACAGGGTGTAGGCCAGCGGAGCGAGGCTCATCGCGGTGCCGGGGTGTCCGCTGCCGCATTTCTGGACGGCGTCGGCGGCGAGCAGACGGGCCGTATCGACAGCGCGTGTGTCGGTATCAGTCCAATCAGCCGGATGAGCAGACTGGGTGAGGGTGCGGATCTCGGCGGAATCGACCACGATGGTGCTTCTCTCCTGATGAGTTGTGAGCCTGGCGGTAAGTTCAAGCCTAGTCGGAAGTACTCGACCGCACTGTGGCGGAGTACCGGTGAGCGCGCCCACGCGATTACGGTTGTTCGCGGGCCACGGTCTACCATGCTTCGTAGTAGTTCGTCGGATGAGGAGAAGTAGTGAGACTTGGGGAACGCGTAACCAGCGGGGATTCCTCGGTCCCCGCAGACGCCGACCCGGCCGCCGCGGGCTCGCGATCTTCGCGTATCCGCAGCACGATTCTCGCCTACATCGCACTCACCAAGCCGCGGGTTATCGAACTGCTTCTGGTGGCAACGATTCCGGTCATGCTTCAGGCCGACCGCGGACATGTTCATATCGGTCTGATCGCGGCGACATTGGTCGGCGGATGGCTTGGCGCGGGCAGCGCGAACACGCTCAATATGGTCGCCGACGCCGATATCGATCAGAAAATGCGCCGGACCCAACGTCGGCCGCTCGCGCGGCATGCGGTCAGCACCCGTAGCGCCTTGATCTTCGGCGTCGTTTTGGCTGCAGCGTCATTCGCGGTGCTGTGGTGGGCCGCGAATCTGCTCTCGGCAGTGCTCGTCATGGTGACGATCGCCTTCTATGTCGGCGTATACACACTGATTCTCAAACGTCGTACCTCTCAGAATGTCGTGTGGGGCGGTGCGGCCGGCTGTATGCCGACATTGGTCGGCTGGGCCGCGGTGACCGGCAATATCAGCTGGCAACCACTTGTGCTGTTCGCGGTGATCTTCTTCTGGACTCCGCCGCATACCTGGGCACTCGCGATGCGGTACAAGGAGGACTACAAAGCGGCCGGGGTTCCGATGCTGCCAGTGGTTGCCACCGAGATCCAGGTGACTCGCCAGATGGTGTTCTACACCTGGGCGACCGTTGTCGCGTCCCTGATTCTGGTGTGGGGAGCGAGCTGGATTTACGGCACCGTCGCGCTATTGGCCGGACTGTGGTTCCTCAACCGAGTCCATAAGCTGTACAGCGACACCAAACGTGGCCATGAGGTCGCGCCACTCAAGGTGTTCCTGCAATCCAACGAATATCTGGCGATTCTGTTCTGCGGACTTGCCATTGACGCCGTCGTGAATCTGCCGACCGTGGGCAGCTACTTCTAAGCCGGTGCCCCTCGGCACGCCACGATTTCATTCGTGGCCACATACCCCTACGGGATCAGCGCGATCGACCCCGTCGTAGCCCGCGACTCCAAGTCGGAATGCGCCTGCGCCGCTTCGGCGAGCGGATAGGTCTGCCCGACGCGCGGCGCGAGCTTACCCTTGCGCACGGCATCGAATACTTCGCCTGCACGCCAACGGAATTCGTCGGGGTCGGCGATGAAATGCGCAAGCGTCGGGCGGGTCAACGACAAAGAACCGGATGTGTTGAGTCGCTGCAAGTCGAAGGGTGGGACCGCGCCGCTCGCCGCTCCGAATACGACGACGGTGCCGCGGACCGCGGTTGCCGACAAGCTCGCGTCGAAGGTGTCCTTCCCGACGCCGTCGTAGGTAACTCGTACGCCTTTGCCGTCGGTGAGTTTGCGTACGTGCGCGCCAAGGTCTGGCGCATAGCGCAGTACATGCGTCGCACCCGCAGCCTTTGACACCTCGGCCTTCTCGTCGGTCGACACCGTCGTGATGACATGTAGATGTTTCGCATGTGCGAGCTGAGTCAGGATCAACCCGACGCCACCTGCCCCGGCGTGGACGAGAATCGTGTCGCCGGCCTGGGGGTATGCGCTGCCGTCGAGCAGATAGTGGGCGGTAAGGGCTTGAAGCAACAGTGTTCCGGCAATCTCGTCAGACACTTCGGCTGGTACGCGAGCCGCCCGGGCTTCCGGTACCGCGACCAACTCGGCATAACTGCCAGGGACATCGCACCAGGCCACTCGATCGCCGACCGAGAAATGCGTCACGTCAGTGCCAACCGCCTTGATCACCCCGGCGCCCTCGGAGCCGGGGATATACGGCGGCTGCGACGAGTAGTGCCCTCGACGCAAGTACGTGTCGATGAAATTCACGCCGACTGACGTGGTCTCAACCAGCAGATCCGTCGATCTGAGGCGGGGATCGGGCACCTCGCCGTACTCGAGTACCTCTGGTCCACCGTGCGCGATCACCTGAATTGCCCGCATGGCTAACATTTTTACACTTCGGAGTCGGGCCTCATTGAGCGGGCAAGCTGACGAAGTATGCTTTTGCACTATGAGCGATGACGATACGACGACCGAAGCGACCGCGACCGAAGCGACCGCAGTCGAAGCGCCCGGCGACATTGTCTCGACGATCCGACGGTTCATTTCGCGAGAAGGCGGAGAAGCCACCGCGGTGATCGCGCCGATCGGCGCCGCAGGAGTACGAATCACTCTCGTCGGCAAGGCGGGCGGCATCCTCGGCGACCGCGTCGTTCCCGACGTCGCGACCGCGGAAGCAGTCGTCAACGCCGTCGATGGCTTGAGCGTTGGCGAGTGGGATCGTGAATTGGTGTCGGCGACGACCGTCAAGCCGTCGCACTACCGGCAGATGGCAGGCTGGGTCGCACGACAGCGCCGGTTTCCCAAAGCCCGCAATCATGCGTCCCTGTAGGGCCTGAAACAGACACTACGACGGGCCGTAGTATGAGCAGCGTGAGTCAGAACGTTGTGTACCGCGGCTTCCTGCGGTTGGTCGACTACCTTCCGCTTCCGACCGTTCGGACGCAACGTCGGATCGCGCTCGCTGTCCTGCTCAGCCAAGCGCTGATCGCGGTCACCGGCTCGATCGTGCGAGTGACAGCTTCCGGTCTAGGTTGCCCCACCTGGCCCAAGTGTTTCGACGATTCGCTTGTTCCATTGGCGTCCGACGAAGTGCCCTGGTGGCATCAGGCGATTGAATTCGGCAACCGGCAGATCGCCGTGTGGATCGTCGTAACCTGTTCGGCCGCAATCGTTCTCGCGGTGACCCGAGCGCGTCGACGGCGAGAAGTGCTCGTCTACGCCTGGATCATGCCGGCATCGACATTCTTCCAAGGGGTGCTTGGCGGCATCACCGTACTCACCGGATTGAGTTGGTGGGTCGTCGGCGCCCACATGCTCGTCTCGTGCGCGATGGTCTGGATCGCGGCGACCCTCTACGTGAAGGTCGCCGAGGATGACGACGGCGAGGTGCGAGCCGAGGCACCTCCCGCGACTCGACGACTGGTGGCGTTATCCGGTGCGGTCATGGCGTTGGTGCTCGCGGCCGGTGTGACGGTGACCGGTGCCGGTCCGCACGCGGGTGATCGAACACACCCCGAGGCCATCGATCGGCTACATGCGAGTATTCCGGCGTTGTCGTTGATCCACGGGCTGCTGGTTGCCACCTATTTCGCGGTGCTCTTCGTCGTTGCGGCACAGGTCTGGCGGGGCGATGCCAGCGCGAACGTACGACGCCGCGTGAAGATTGTCTTGGCGGTTGCGGGTGCGCAGTCGTTGATCGGCATCGTTCAGTACTTCACCAACGTGCCGGCCCTGCTAGTCGTTTTGCACGTGGCCGGTGCGTGTTCGGTCATCGCCGAGACGGCGATCCTGTATCAGGTGATGGGGCCCCGGAAAGTCGACAGCGACGTCGAGTTGACGACCGCGAAGGCGAACTAGCGCCGGGAGCGCTTACTGGAATTTGAACCAGCGGACCGCGAACAGGCCACCGACAGCGGCCCACAGCAATAGAACAACGACGCCGAAGACGTCGAAGGATCCGGCTGCCGCCCGCCCCAACGCCTCGGTGAGTGCGCCCGACGGTGAGCAGCGCGCCGCCCAGTGAACCCAGTCGGGGATCGACGACGACAGCACCACAAGACTTCCAATACCCAGCAGCACGAACCAGATCAGATTCGCCAGCGCCAGCACGACCTCGGCCTTGAGCGTGCCGCCCAGGAGCAGCCCGAGTGCTGCGAACGCGGCAGTGCCGATGGCGATGACGATCGCGCCAAGGGCGAGCCCTACTGGTTCCGGCCGCCATCCGAAGACCACGCCGATCAGACCGACGATGAGAGACTGCAGGATCACCACGGCGGTCACCGCGATCGACTTGCCCGCGATAATGCCCCACCGCGGAATTGGCGTCGCTCCAAGTCGTTTGAGCGCCCCATAGCGCCGGTCGAAGCCAACCGCGATGGCCTGCCCGGTGAATGCCGTCGACATCACGGCCACCGTCATGATCGCCGGCACGAAGGTAGTGGCGCGCGCCGCTTGGTCCGAGCCAAGGCTGGTGTCGAGTGGCAGCAGGCATAGCCCGATCAGCAGCGTGATCGGGATGAACATGGTCAGGAGTAACTGTTCACCATTGCGCAGCAGCAAGATGAATTCCAGCCGGGACTGGGCCGCGAGCATCTTCGGCAGCGACGCGGCCTGCGGGCGAGGAGCGAAAACTCCTGGCGCAAAACGATTCATGAGCGAACCTCTCGGCCGGTCAACGAGAGGAAGACGTCCTCAAGGCTGCGAGTGTCGACTCGCAGTTC
This sequence comes from Gordonia sp. CPCC 205333, assembly GCF_048537885.1. Taxonomy (NCBI): domain Bacteria; kingdom Bacillati; phylum Actinomycetota; class Actinomycetes; order Mycobacteriales; family Gordoniaceae; genus Gordonia; species Gordonia sp. CPCC 205333. Next base: position 559,717 of record NZ_JBCLVI010000003.1, read on the forward strand.
GGAAATCAGAACATTGTGCTCGGCGCACCACGCGGTGATCGCCGCGATTACCGACGGCGTCACATCTCCGACGACGACATAGGCACCCGGGCTCGATCCAGTCACCCGATATCCGGCGGGCAGCGTGGCCGCGAGGGATTCGACATCGACGTCGCCGGTGGCGGAGAAACGCAATTCACCGTCGGCGCCGCGCGACGTCAACTCTTCGGGTGTCCCCGCAGCGACGACCCGCCCGGAGTCGATGATGACGATCTGGTCGGCCAATTCCTCGGCCTCGTCCATCAGATGTGTGGTCAGCAGTACCGACACCCCGTCGTCGCGGAGCCGGGAAATCAACTCCCACACCAGAATTCGGGCGTGGGCATCGAGTCCCGCAGTCGGCTCGTCGAGGAAGACGAGTTCGGGGCGTCCGACGATCGCACACGCGAGGGCGAGGCGTTGCTGCTGCCCTCCGGATAGTCGTCGATAGGGGGTTCGCGCGACATCGGTCAGGCCCAATTCCGACAGCAGCCAGTCGACGTCGAGCGGGTCAGCCGAATATGCCGCGCAGAGCCGCAACATTTCACCCGCCCGCGAGCCGGGGTAAGCGCCGCCGCCCTGCAACATCACGCCGATGCGACTGCGCAATTGGTCGTTGTGATCGGTTGGGTCGAGTCCGAGGACTTCGACGTGGCCGCCATCTGGCCGGGTAAAGCCTTCGCAGATCTCGACGGTGGTGGTCTTACCCGCCCCATTCGGTCCGAGGAGGGCTAGAACGCTGCCCGATGGCAGATCCAGATCCAGGCCGTCTACCGCAGTCCGCGCCCCGAAGCTTTTCCGTAGCCCGCGTACACGTACTGCCGCTGGTTTCGGGTCGTCGATGTCCACGGGCACGACGATCAGCCTATGTCGTGGCGCGCCCGCGCCGTACGCCGGTCGGCGTCGATGTTAACTGCCTCACGCGGACGCGTCGGCCCGTCGCTCACGACGGCGTCGCTGCCACGGAAGTTCCTCGAAGAACAGGGCGGTGAGCACGGCAACCATGATCACGCCGGCCAGGACGCCCTGGGCGAGCACCACGCCACTGGTATTCGAACTCGTCGGCATGACTGCGATCGCCATGATCGCGGAGATCGCGATGGCGACGAGGCGGAACCAACGTCCGGTAGCCCACGCGGCCAGTGGCACGACAGCCCACAGCAGGTACCACGCCTGGGCAAATGGCGAGAGGAGCACAACCGTCGCCATCGCGATTCCCAGGGCACCAACTGGGTGCAGTCGCCCCGCGAGCGTCGCCAGCATCCATCGGATGACGAACAGACCCGCGATGACCTGAGCGATGGGCCGCACGACGTCGAGGATTGCCTGTGTCTGGTCGCCGAGGCCCAATCCGATGCCGAACCGGCCCGACGTCACCGACAGCAGTGTCGGCATCGACATCCACGACCGCACGACGTCGCCGGTACTGAGCGTCTTGGTCCAGCCGAAGCCCAGACCGGTGCCCATGCAGATGCCGACGACCACCACGATCAGGACGGTGCCGGTCGCCGCGGCGGCTGCGGCGAGCGCGTAGACCGACTGTTTGGATCGTGCCCACCATTGTGAGCGTGGAGCATGGCGCAGCGCCGGAAGAGTTGCACCCCAACGTCTTGCGAGCGCTACGCCCACGAAGGCCAACGCGAGGATCGACGTCGCCTTGACCATCGCGGACGTCGAGATGACGGCTACGCCGAGGATGAAGATCCAACCGGCTGAGCTCGGCGTGAACCGCGTCCAGCCGACATCGTCACGGCGGAGTAGATCCCTGGCCGAGTCGATGCCGCGGAAACAGAACTCCAATCCGACCAGCATCAGACCGAGCATCAGAGCCTCGTTGTGGATGCCGCCAACGAGGTGAAGGAGCAGTAGCGGGTTCATCGCGCCGAGCCACAATGCGGCGACCGAAGATACCCCGCAGCGTCGGGCCAGGCGGGGGAGTGCCCACACAATGAGCGCCACACCGACAAGCGCCAGTATTCGATGCAGGAAGATAGCGGCGGTGATGTTATCGCCGGTGACCCGGGTGATCTGCTCACCGATCCAGAGGAAGAACGGCCCGTACGGCGCGGGAGTGTCGCGCCACAGATTCGGCACCGAGCGAGTCAGGATGTGGTCGACGCCAAGGCCGCGGATCGGGCTAACCACATACGGATCCATCCCCCGGTAAGCGATCGCAGATTGCGCGAGGTACGAGTAGATATCCTTCGACAGCAGCGGCGGCGCGATGGCGATCGGGACGATCCACAGCATCAGCGTCCGGTCGGCCTGCCTGCGGGTCATCCGTCGGGCCGGGCTACGACCTTGATAGACCTCGACGCTGAAGCGCCCAACCGCGAAGCGGCCCAGCAGCAGCCAGGCGACAACCAGCATGATCGTGCCGCCGATCGACAGTGTGAGCGCGGTGCTCCACATCCGCGACGGCAGCGACAACACCCGCATGCCAGCCACCGGATTCTGGAGGACCGGGATGGCGCCCGAACCCAATGAGCCGATCAACAGCAGAATCGAGCCAGTGGCGCCGAAGAGTTTGATGCGGTGCAGGCGTCGGGTCTCGGCCGCGTTGAGCGGTCCGACCTCGGGCTCATCGTCGTGCATACGGGCCATGGCAACGCCGTAATCGCCCGGCTGATCGGCATCGCGGGCCGGTTTCGGCACACGGCGACTCGATGCCGACGTCAATCCGAGGTAGTCCAGTAGGGCATTGGGCACGACGATGACTGTATCTACTCGCGTCGCCCACGGGTGCGTCGCGCGGCCCACCGGGTGTCAGAGCAGACCTTAGGCGACCCTTGCTTGGCAGTGGGGAAGTATTTACGTCACACTGGTGTTGTGAAAAGCGTGAGCGACTATTCGACTGAGCGTGCTCAGGCAGCGGGCGATGACCTGCTGCCCGGCTCAGCCGATGGTCAGACACGCGATGCGGTGATCAAACTGCTGGTGCAGGACGGGCCGCTCAAGGCCAGTGATATCGCCGAACGTCTGGGTATTAGTGCAGCCGGCGTACGTCGGCACCTCGATGCCCTTACCTCGGCTGGCGACGTCGAAGCGTCCAGTGCCGAATATGGCGCCGCGGCCGGACATCGTGGTCGAGGCCGACCAGCGAAATGGTTTCAACTCACAGCTGCCGGACGTGGCAAATTGCGACACGCGTACGACGATCTGGCCGGCGCGGCATTGCGCGCGCTCCGGGAGGCGGCCGGTGAAGCGGCCGTCGAGAAGTTCGCTCGGGATCGTGTTGAGCGGATCACCGAACATATCGAACCCGCGGCATCGGCCGATGCCGTGTCGGCGACCGTCGAGAAGATCGCCTCGGCACTCACTGGCGCCGGATACGCGACCAACACCCGGCACGTCGGCAACGGCGTGCAGATCTGTCAACACCATTGTCCGGTGGCTCATGTCGCCGCGGAATTCCCGGCGCTCTGTGAAGCGGAGACCGCGGTGTTTACCGAGTTGCTCGGCACACATGTACAGCGGTTGGCGACCATCGCCAACGGCGACTGCGCCTGCACAACGAATGTGCCGTTGAATCACGTGGATTGAGCACGAAAGCAAGTAGTAGTTCGTCCGTCGTCGCGACAGCCCCCGCGTCGAAACCGAGAAAGAAAGGCATTGCCATGACGGTGACCGACCCCACGGTGCCCACTGCGGCACCCAATGCAGGGCAATTGACCCAGGAAGAGACCATCGCGTCGCTGGGCAATTACGGCTACGGCTGGGCCGACTCCGACGAGGCGGGTGCCAGCGCTCAGCGCGGCCTGTCCGACGCCGTCGTCGAGGACATCTCGGCCAAGAAGAGCGAGCCGGAGTGGATGCTGCAGCAGCGCCTCAAGGCATTGAAGATCTTCGATCGCAAGCCAATGCCGAGCTGGGGCGGCGATCTCGATGGCATCGACTTCGACAACATCAAATATTTCGTGCGGTCGAGCGAAAAGCAGGCCGCCACCTGGGATGACCTGCCCGCTGACATTAAGAACACCTATGACCGACTCGGCATCCCCGAAGCGGAGAAGCAGCGTCTGGTGTCCGGTGTTGCGGCACAGTACGAATCTGAGGTCGTCTACCACTCGATCCGCGAAGACCTCGAGCAGCAGGGCGTCATCTTCCTCGACACCGATACCGCACTCAAGGAGCACCCGGAACTCTTCCAGGAGTATTTCGGCACGGTGATCCCGGCGGGTGACAACAAATTCTCCGCGCTGAATACCGCGGTGTGGTCAGGCGGGTCGTTCATCTATGTCCCGCCGGGCGTCCACGTCGATATTCCGCTGCAGGCGTATTTCCGCATCAACACCGAGAACATGGGCCAGTTCGAGCGGACGCTGATCATCGTCGACGAGGGTGCTTACGTGCACTACGTCGAGGGATGTACCGCGCCGATCTACAAGACCGACTCCTTGCACTCGGCCGTTGTCGAGATCATCGTCAAGAAAGGTGGCCGCTGCCGTTACACGACCATCCAGAACTGGTCGAATAACGTCTACAACCTGGTCACCAAGCGTGCCAAGGCAGAAGCCGGCGCGACGATGGAATGGGTTGACGGCAATATCGGCTCCAAGGTCACGATGAAGTACCCCGCAGTCTGGCTCACCGGTGAACATGCCAAGGGTGAGGTGCTCTCGGTGGCGTTCGCCGGGCCGGGGCAGCATCAGGACACCGGATCGAAGATGGTCCATCTGGCACCGAACACTTCGAGCAACATCATCTCCAAGTCGGTTGCCCGTGGCGGTGGCCGTGCGTCGTACCGGGGTCTGATCAAGATCAACCACGGGGCACACGGCAGTCGCTCGACGGTGAAGTGTGATGCGTTGCTGGTCGATCAGATCAGCCGCAGTGACACCTACCCGTACGTCGACATCCGCGAGGACGACGTCACCATGGGTCACGAGGCCACGGTTTCCAAGGTTTCCGACGACCAGCTCTTTTATCTGATGAGTCGTGGATTGACTGAGGACGAGGCGATGGCGATGGTCGTGCGCGGCTTCGTCGAACCCATCGCGAAGGAATTGCCGATGGAGTACGCCCTCGAGTTGAACCGCCTGATCGAACTCCAGATGGAAGGGTCCGTCGGCTAAATGAGTGCCGCAGAGAATGTAGCGAATGCCGTTGAGACCGGCGCCGGGAGCGCAGCGAGCGGGCCGAATGACACCGGCGCCGGGAGCGTAGCGAGCGGGCCGAATGAAACCGGCCATCCCGGTGTTGTGACGAATAAGGGGGAGATGTTTACCTCCTTCGACGTCAATGCGTTCGAGGTACCGAGTCCCCGCGAAGAGGCGTGGAGGTTCACTCCGTTTCGCCGCCTGCGTGGACTGCACGATGGCTCCGCGGTCCGCACCGCCGACGCCGCTGTGACCGTCGAAGGTGTCTCCGTCGGCGTCACCGTCGAGACCGTAGAACGCTCTGACAAACGACTCGGCGAGGGGGGTGCACCGTTCGATCGCGTTGCCGCACAGTCGTATTCGTCATTCACGTCGGCGACTGTGATAACCGTCGGACGTGAGGTTGAGGTCGCCGATCCGATCACCGTCACCATCGATGGTCCGGGTGTGGACGAGGTGGCCTTCGGTCATCTACAGATTCGACTGGAGGCATTCGCGCGGGCAGTCGTGGTCATTGACCAAAAGGGCAGCGGAACCTACGGCGAGAATATCGAGTTCATCGTCGGTGATTCCGCGCACCTGACCGTCGTCAATATTCACGATTGGGCCGACGACACCGTCCACGTCGCGGCCCATCATGTGCTGCTCAACCGCGACGCGGTGATCCGTCACTTCGCGGTCAGTCTGGGCGGCGACCTGGTTCGCTTGGCTCCAGTTGTCCACTACGACGGTCCCGGCGGTGACGCTGAACTGCTTGGCCTGTACTTCGCCGACGCCGGTCAGCATCTGGAACAGCGTCTGCTGGTCGACCACAGCCAGCCCAACTGTCGTTCGCATGTCACGTATAAGGGTGCGCTGCAGGGGGATCCGAGCAATCGGGCTCGCGAAGCGCACACCGTATGGATTGGTGATGTGCTGATCCGACCGGAAGCGGAAGGCACCGACACCTTCGAACTCAACCGCAACCTGGTGTTGACCGACGGCGCGCGCGCCGATTCGGTGCCGAATCTGGAGATCGAGACCGGTGAGATCGTCGGTGCCGGACATGCGAGTGCCACCGGCCGATTCGATGACGAGCAGTTGTTCTATCTGCAGGCCCGCGGTATTCCGGAGGATCAGGCCCGACGGTTGGTGGTCCGCGGATTCTTTGCCGAAATCATCGCGCGGATCTCGGTACCCGACCTGCGTGAACGCCTGTCGGCGGCGATCGAAGCCGAACTGGAGTCGGCCGGCGCCTGAGGCGTCGGGCCACCCGCTTACCGAGTCCACCACCCGCTGATCGTGTAGACCGAGGCGCTAGCCGAGGTCGTATCGAGATCCCAGAACCTAACAGCCCAAGGAAAGACACCACCACATGACCACACTCGAAATCCGCGACCTGCACGTCAACGTCGCGCAGACCGACGCCGACGCCGAGCCGATCCATATCCTCAAGGGTGTGAATCTGACCGTGAAATCCGGTGAGACACACGCGATTATGGGACCGAATGGTTCGGGAAAGTCCACTCTGTCCTACGCCATCGCCGGTCACCCCAAATACGAAGTCACCGGTGGCACCATCACCCTGGACGGCGAAGACGTCCTGGAGATGTCGGTCGATGAACGTGCTCGCGCCGGACTGTTTTTGGCCATGCAGTATCCGGTCGAGGTTCCCGGCGTGTCGATGAGCAACTTCTTGCGGACCGCAGCGACCGCGATTCGTGGCGAAGCGCCGAAGCTTCGACATTGGGTCAAGGAGACCAAGGAAGCGATGACCGATCTGGAGATCGATCCGTCGTTCTCCGAGCGCAGCGTGAACGAGGGTTTCTCCGGTGGTGAGAAGAAGCGCCACGAGATCCTGCAGCTCGACTTGCTCAAGCCCAGGATCGCGATTCTCGACGAGACGGACTCCGGCCTCGACGTGGACGCGCTGCGCGTCGTGTCCGAGGGCGTCAACCGGTATAAAGACCGCGAGAACGGTGGCGTGCTGCTGATCACGCACTACACCCGGATTCTGCGCTACATCAAACCCGATTTCGTCCACGTCTTCGTCAACGGCCGGATCGTCGAGTCGGCAGGTCCCGAATTGGCTGATGAGCTCGAAGAGAACGGCTACGTGCGCTTCACCAGCGCTGCGGCAGCTAAGTAGTTCACCCACCGCTGGGAGGCACGCAATGAGCATCGCCACCGACACAACGCAGACGCTCGACGTCGCACGTCTGCGGCAGGATTTTCCGATCTTGTCGCGGACAGTGCGCGACGACAAACCGCTGGTGTACCTGGACTCCGGCGCGACATCGCAGCGACCGCTTCAGGTCCTCGATGCCGAGCGGGACTTCCTTGTCACACATAACGCCGCGGTGCACCGGGGCGCGCATCAACTCGCCGAGGAAGCGACCGACGCGTACGAACACGCACGTGAGGCGATAGCCGCGTTCGTCGGTGCGACGGCCAACGAACTCGCGTTCACCAAGAACGCCACGGAGTCGCTGAATCTGGTTACCTACACGCTTGGCGACGAGCGTAGTGCGTCGATCTTTGGCGGCAAAGCGCTCGGCGCGGGCGACACCGTCGTCATCACCGAGCTGGAACATCACGCGAATCTCGTTCCGTGGCAAGAACTTTGCCGCCGTACGGGCGCAACTCTCAAGTGGTACTCCGTTACCGACGACGGGCGTATCGATCTCGATTCGCTCGAGTTGGACGACACCGTGAAAATCGTGTCGTTCACGCATCAGTCGAATGTCACCGGAGCTGTTGCCGATGTCGCCGAACTCGTGCGACGTGCGCGTTCGGTCGGTGCGCTCGTGGTGCTCGACGCGTGCCAGTCGGTGCCGCATATGGCGGTAGATTTCGGTGCACTCGATGTCGACTTCGCGGCGTTCTCCGGGCACAAGATGTTCGGACCGTCGGGTGTCGGCGTTCTGTATGGGAAGGCCACACTGCTCGATCAGCTTCCACCGTTCATCACCGGTGGTTCGATGATTGAGACCGTGACGATGGAGGTCTCCACCTACGCCGCGCCGCCACAGCGGTTCGAGGCGGGTGTGCCGATGACGTCGCAGGTCGTCGGCTTGGGTGCCGCGGTCGAATACTTGGTCGGATACGGAATGGAAGCGATTGCCGCACATGAGCATTCGCTGACTGAGCGCGCCTTGTCGAAACTCGCCATGATCGACGGTCTACGTATCGTCGGGCCGGAGACCGCCGAGAACCGCGGTGGCGCGGTGTCTTTCCTCGTCGACGGTATTCATGCTCACGATCTCGGGCAGATTCTCGACGACGAAGGCGTCGCGATCCGGGTGGGGCATCATTGCGCGTGGCCGCTGCACCGGCGGTTCGGTGTGGCCGCGACGGCGCGTGCTTCGTTCGCCGCGTACAACACGCTCGAAGAGGTTGACGCACTGGCCGCGGCGATCACCAAGGCGCAGAAATTCTTCGGGGTGGCATAGGCCATGCGAATGGAGCAGATGTACCAGGAAGTGATCCTCGATCACTACAAACATCCGCATGGCCGGGGCTTACGTGACCCGTTCGCGACCGAGGTACACCACGTCAATCCGACTTGTGGCGACGAGGTGACCCTGCGTGTTGCCCTGTCCGATGACAGTTCGACAGTCGCTGACATCTCCTATGACGGGCAGGGGTGTTCGATATCGCAGGCGTCGACGTCGGTGCTGTTCGATCAGATCGTCGGGCTGCCGATTGGCGAGGCACTGGCGACCATTGACTCGTTCAATGCGATGTTGACCTCGCGGGGAGCCGACGAGGGTGATGACGAGATCATCGGGGACGGCGTAGCCTTCGCCGGTGTGAGCAAGTATCCGGCGCGCGTGAAATGCGCACTGCTGGGATGGATGGCATTCAAGGATGCACTGAGTCAAGCAGTACATCTGGACCGGGACGCGAATGAGGAATCGGCATGAGTGAAGAGACATTGACCGAACAGACAGTCACCGAACAGACCGATACGGAACAGACCGGGACGCCGACGGAGCAAGCGCCCGCGCCCGCGCCCGCCCCGACGCCGCCCGCGCCGGTCGCGACATCGTTGCCGCTGGTCGATGATGTCGAAGAGGCCATGCGCGACGTCGTAGACCCCGAGTTGGGTATCAACGTCGTGGATCTGGGACTCGTGTACGGCATCGACGTGACTGATGACGCGGTCGCGAAGATCGACATGACACTGACATCGGCTGCCTGCCCGCTGACCGACGTGATCGAGGATCAGACGCGTGCGGCGTTGGTTTCGAGCGGTTTGTGTACCGAAATGGAGATCAACTGGGTGTGGCTGCCACCGTGGGGTCCGGACAAGATCACCGACGACGGCCGCGAACAGCTCCGGGCTCTGGGCTTCACGGTCTAACGAAACAAATTGGGTGCGCTATGCGTTGGACCCACCATGGCAACTATTGAACTGACCGGTGAAGCCTTCGATCAGACCGTCGCGGACAACGACATTGTGCTCGTTGATTTCTGGGCTGAATGGTGTGGTCCGTGCAAGCAGTTCGGTCCCGTCTTCGAGCGTGTCTCGGAGAAGTATCCCGATCTGGTTTTCGGCAAGGTCGACACCGAAGCGCAACAGCAGCTCGCGGCAGCGGCCAACATTCGCTCCATTCCCACCTTGATGGTTTTCAAGAAGGGTTACCTGGTGTTCAACGAGGCTGGCGCGTTGCCGCCGCAGGCCCTCGAATCGCTGGTGGGGCAGGTCGTCGAATTGGATATCGAGAAGGCTGTCGCCGATCAAGAGGCGGCCAACGAGAGCTAGTCGTTCTCGTCGGCGGGCGTGTGTAAGTGTGCGCGTTCGCCTTCACGATCGAAGATGGTCAGCACTTCGGTCGTAACGTCGTTGGCGGCGAGGCAATGCGGAATCATCGTGGAGAATTCTGCGGCATCGCCGCTCTCCACGAAGATGGTGCGATCGCCCAGTCGTAACCGCAACGTCCCCGACAACACGGTGAACCAGTCGTGGCCAGGGTGTACCCGCATGCGATCAGAATCGGGCAACGTTGGTTCGATTCGCATCTTGGCTACCGTAACTCCGTTGACCGCTCGGTCGCGGGACAGAATCCACGTCGTACGTCCGGGCCATTGCTGCGGCTCAGGCCGGATCACGACATCAGTGTCATCAATGGGTTCGACCAGTTGATCGATCGACGTGCCCAGTGCGCGTGCGATGGGTACTAGTTGGTCAAGTGCCATCCGACGATGGCCCGTTTCCAGGCGTGACAGTGTGGACGGGCTGAGGAAACAACGCGCGGCGAGAGTGTCGAGCGACCAGCCCCGCGCTAGTCGCAGACTTCGAATGCGTTGCCGCACCACGACGTCGAGGTCGACCAACGGTGATTCTTGCTTCATGCGCAAGACTATATGCGCTTAGGGCATGACACCGCTAGGGTAATGAATATGACTTCCAACAACTTGAGTAAAGATCACGTCGACGTCGTGGTGATCGGCGGTGGATCCGCCGGTCTCGGTGCGGCTATCGCACTAGGCCGCTCATTACGGTCGGTCGTGGTGGTCGACGCGGGCAGGCCGCGTAACGCACCCTCCGATCATGCGCATAATGTGCTTGGCCGCGAAGGCATTTCGCCGGTTGAACTCGTCGCCGCCGGCCGGGCCGAGGCCATCGCGTACGGTGTGAGATTCGTCGATGACGCCGTGAGCGAGGCGACACGGGCAGCCGACGGCTTCTCGATCGCGACGGCGTCGGGTCGGGAAATCGTCGCACGTCGTCTGATCCTCGCGACCGGCCTCGTTGATGTGCTGCCGGAAGTCGACGGCGTCGCGCAATGCTGGGGGAAGACGGTGCTGCATTGTCCGTATTGCCACGGATACGAGGTGCGGGGGCAGTGTATCGGCATTCTCGCGACCGGGCCGATGGCAACTCACCAGGCGCTGTTGTTCAACCAGCTCAGCGACGACGTGACGGTGTTCGCGCATACCGCGACACCCGATGTTGAGTCACTGAAACAGCTTGCCGCGCTGGGTATTCCGGTAGTTGAGGGTGAGGTATCGCGGCTTGATCGAGAGGGCACCGAGGTTCGAGCGGTAGTTCTGGCCGACGGCGCCGAGTATCCGCTTGACGCAGTCGTCGTCGGGCCGAAATTCGAGGCAAGGGCGCAGGTCTACGAATGGCTCGGAGGTGAAGTCACCGAACATCCGATGGGATATTTCGTCGAGACCGGGTTGATGGGCAAAACGCCGATCGACGGGGTGTGGGCTGCGGGCAATATCGCCGATCTGAGTGCGATGGTGTCGGTGTCGTCGGGCGCTGGCGTGATGGCCGGAGCCGCGGTGAATGCGGACCTGGTTGCCGAAGACGCGGCGACTGCGCTGGAGTTGGCCGCAGTGCGGTGACACGACCCGGCGTGGGCTAAGCGTGTACGCGCACGCCCGCGGCGCGAAGATAATCGATACTTGCCGGTGATAGCAGGGCACGGGGAAACAGAAAGACCACGCGGGTATCGCCGCGCACCAGGACGACGCTGTTCAAGACATGCAGATGTTTGATCGAGTGGTAGGGCACCCGGGCAATTGATATCTCGTGTGTCGCGATATCCATCGAGGTCTGATCGAACGAGGCGGCGAATGCATATCCGGGTCGAGTGGCGTCACCAGCGAGCACCGTCACAAAGGTTGGAACCAACGACCGTGGTGCGATAAGTAACCAGAACCCGGAAAATAGCGTGACGAAGACCACCGTCGTGACCAGGCCGCTTGTTCCATCCTCGCGTCCGACGGCGAGCCAGAACAGAAGCGCCACCGGCAGTGGCAGGATGAGATACTGCGGCGTGCGCGCGTGCCGCCGCGCGGCCTCTTTCGCCATCGCGGTCGTCTCGGCGAGCGTGGCATGAACAACCGCTTGCGGTGCGGTCAGCGCCGGAAACGGCTGCTGGCCGGCCGGAGCCACTTCCCCCATGTTAAATGTCATATTGGTAATACTACAGTCCGTCGGGTACGCCTCCCGATAGATCGCACGCTGCGGCGAATCCTATTCGCGTACGACAACTCCAGAAGTGCGTAAATGATTGATTAGCTCGGGTGAAACTAGTGTTCGGGGGAGGAGCTGGAGTGCCTGGGAGGTGCGGCGTATCAAGATCACCGAACTCAGTAAACGGACTTCCTTGATCTGAGCGTAAGGCAGCCGAACCAGTGCGACGTCATGAATCGCCACGTCGATAAATGCGTCGCCGACCGCGAGGGCGAAGGAAAAATCAGGACCGCTATGTCCGCAAGTCAACGCGTGGGAGGCGAATGAACGGAATTGGGTCAGCGCTATCAGGCCAGTGAGAATGAGCAGGAGCGGCGAGCAGAATACGAGACCTGACCATCCGTCGCTCCAGGTCCACAATGCGCACAGTGCGGCACTGGGAATCACCGCGATGCCGACGGCGATACGCATTGGTCGCCAAATCCGTTGTGCGGCTTCATCACCCATCACGCGAATCTGCTCATTGCGATGGAATGCCACCGCTACCGGCTGCATCAATACTGGAAATGGCCGTGCACCGACTGGCGTGGGTTCGCTGTTGTTGAATATCACCTTAAGGATATTACGACCGACGATCTGCGGCCTTTAGTCTCAACTATGCTCGGCGATCAAGGTCTCTGCCCGACGTCGCAACTCGTCATTCGCGCCGACGTACGTGAGCAGCGTTCGTAGCGTGTCAACCCCCTCGACGATGCGACGCACGAATAGATAGCCCAGCCCGCGATAGAAGTCGATCCACGCGTCACGCCCGTATTCGGTAGCGGCGCGTTCACCGATCGATACCATCAGTCGGCCATTTTCCGGCTCGGCGGACAGCATCCACAACAGATCACGCGCCACTCCAATACCCACGTCGGAGTCGAGTTCGATGCGACTATGCCATAGGTAGTCGAGGAGCCACAGCGCATCGTCGCGGCGGCCGAGCTGCCGAAGGACCGTACTCAGCGCGTACACGCCCTCAAGGCGCTGAGCGTAGGCGATGTACTGCTTGATCCAGTATTCGGCCTCGGCGTAATTGCCTTGTGCCACATAGCAGTCAGATAGCAGACGCAGTGCCGGCATGAAATCCGGCGAGCTGCGCAGCAAGTCGGTGAGTATTTCGATTGCATCGTCGTGGAGTTGGTAGGAAAAGGCGCGTTCGGCCGATTGCGTTGTCGCGTAGATGGCGTCGAAATGGTCCGGCCATGTCCCATAGACCTCCTTCGGTCCGTAGAGATCGAAACGCAATTCACCGAAGTCAGCCCGAACGGTCGCGACCCCGTATTCGCCCCGAGGTGGAAGGTGATGCGCAACAAGGGCATTGAGCTCAGAGACATCTAAATGGACTTCGCGCGTCGTTGGCGCTGGTCCCGCCTCGGCGCCTGCGCCTGTCGTCGCGGTGCTTAATCCGTTGATCCGCGCTCGGAGATCGAGAAAAGGTTGTGCCAGCCGGTCATCAGGTGCGAGTTCGGCCAGAGCCGCACTGACGATCCGACCCGCATCGTCGGTATGCGATTCCAGGAGATGTCCGAAAGCCATGTAGTACAAGAAGACCGGCTCCGTCCCGTGACTCAGGATTGACAGATCGGCCGCGTCCCGTAGGCCAACTGCGTCAAAGGTGCGCGCAACCGAGGCGAGATAACTTTCGCAAATCAGCTTGTCGACGTCGGGGGCGGTGCCGATGCGATAGTCCCAGGCGTAGGAGTGCAGGGCCAGCGCATCCGCCGTCTGACCCGCCCGACCGAATAATGAGCCGAGTGCGACGACGCTGAGTAAGTCGCCGTCGAGCGCGATCGCTTGCCGGTACCAATAGCGGGCGTTACGGGTGTCGCCGGCGATATCGTGGAGGACGCCGAGTGTGCGGGCGATTTCCACATTCCCCGGCGCAGTCTCACCGATCTTGTTCAGTAGCGTGATCGCATCGGCCAGCCGACCTTCGTCGGCCAGATGCCGCGCCTTGTCGACAGCCGCAGTCGCTTCCGGTGTGAGTCCGGCGTCCCGGATCGGCTCGTCGCCGACAATGTCGTAGCGTAACCGTCCGAACGCGGTCGCACGCACCGTTGTGCGGTTGGTGCGCTTCGGTTCGGAATGCGCCAGCAGATCGTGGAGTTCGGTGGGATCCTTCGACACGCGCATGACGCTATCAGCAGGTCAGTCGGTGGTAGTGCTCGATTGCGGTTCACGCCTGCACCGGGTCATTCGTGCGAATGTACGCGTGGCGACCCCAGCGGTGAAACCCAGTACCAGGTGCCGACGTTCGCGCCATCGCAGGTCGACGAATATCAGCCACATCGCTCGGATGACTCCGCCGACGTCGGTGCGCGAGGACAGATACGCGTGTTGGGAGCAGAGTGGCAACCCAAAGAAGATGTCGAAGAACCGAGTAAGTTCGGCGGGTTTCATCGCCAACAACGCAGCCAGCCCGGCCACCCGCAATTCGTAGACCAGGCGTGCGGCGCGCGGCCACAGCGCAGCCCGCGGATCGCGGCCGACGCGCAACGCGTCAACGACAAAGTCCGTGGCAGACAGTGTCGCGGCCAGCGAATAGCCCGTCGCTGGATGCATTAGGCCGCCTGCTGCGCCGAATCGCAACGGATCCTTACCCCACTGCCGCCACGGGGGCTGAGCCACGGGGAGCAGAGCGAAGTCGACCAATTCGACGTCGAGATCGGACCCGGTGGTATCGGGTATCGTCGTGCCGATCCGAGCCGCGCACAACTCACCGAGGCGCCGGAATTCGATCGGTGGCGCGCCCGCCAGACAGGTCTCTTCAACAAGTTCGACGGTTGGACCGACCCCGACCCGATAGCTGAACGTCTCGGCGACGGTCATGCCCGGCGGTCGGCGCCAATCCATCACCACCATTTCAGGTGATCGGCTGTGCCGCCGAATGCCGACGGCGGTTTGCCTTGGGGTATTCGACGACGGCTGGCCGGTGGTACCCCGAGCGTCGACAACGGTTGTCGCACTGAGAGTTTCGCCGGTGGTCAACGTGACTGCGTGCTGCCCGACCGAGGCAGCAGCGGCAGCGACCGCCGTGACGCCGGTACTCAAGAAGCGCTGAAGGGCTTCGGTGTCGAGAACGCTGTAACCACGCTCGATGACCCGGCGGCCTGGCGTGTACACGACTGCCGAGGTGGTGCTCGCCGCAACACAGTCGGGTGTGAGCCATAGTGGCAATTCGTCAGTCCACGCACCGTAGGTCGCTCGCCACGGACGAACCGGATCTGGGTCGACGAGTGTCACCCGCAGCCCGGCCTGTGCAGCGCGGAAACTCAATGCTCGCCCGGCGGGGCCGGCGCCGACGACGAGCAGATCGCGGTCGGCAGGCATGGCCGTTAGCCTACCTGCCAGCACGAATCGGCCATTCGCCCTGTTCACCGGTAGGATGAAACGTCGTGATTACCGCGACCGACCTCGAAGTGCGCGCGGGCGCCCGCACCTTGCTGTCGGCGCCCGGTTCCGCGCTACGTATCGCCCCCGGCGACCGGATCGGTCTCGTCGGCCGCAATGGCGCGGGAAAGACAACCACCCTGCGCATCCTGGCAGGGGAGACCGAGCCCTATGCGGGCACCATTCTGCGCAACGGCGAACTGGGTTATCTGCCACAGGATCCGAAGGAGGGCGACCTCTCGGTGCTGGCCAAAGATCGAGTGTTGTCGGCCCGTGGTCTAGATTCCATTCTGCGCAACATGGAAAAGCAGCAGGCGTTGATGGCCGAGACTGCCGATGACAAACTTCGTGACAAGGCAATCCGCAAATACGGTCAGCTTGAGGAGCGTTTCGCCGCGCTCGGGGGTTATGTCGCGGAATCTGACGCGGCGCGGATCTGCAACAGCCTGGGCCTTCCCGATCGAGTGCTGGCACAACCACTCTCGACCCTGTCTGGTGGTCAGCGACGCCGAATTGAGTTGGCGCGCATACTTTTCGCCGCATCCGACGGCAGCGGCAAGTCCGACACCACTCTTCTGCTCGACGAGCCGACCAACCACCTCGACGCTGATTCCATCACCTGGTTGCGCAGCTTCCTGTTGAACCACGATGGTGGCCTCGTGGTGATTAGCCACGACGTCGAATTGCTGGCCGATGTCGTCAACCGCGTCTGGTTCCTCGACGCGGTGCGCGGCGAAGCCGATATCTACAACATGGGTTGGAAGCGCTACCTGGATGCCCGTGCGACCGACGAGCAACGTCGCAAGCGTGAGCGCGCCAACGCAGAGAAGAAGGCGAGCGCGCTGCGGGTACAGGCTGCCAAGCTCGGCGCCAAGGCGACTAAAGCGACTGCGGCACAACAGATGCTCAAACGGGCCGATCGTATGCTTAACGAGCTCGACGACGATATCGTGGCCGATCGCACCGCGCGGATCCGGTTCCCCGAACCCGCGACATGCGGCAAGACGCCACTGATGGCGTCGAATCTCACCAAGATGTACGGATCGTTGGAGATCTTCGCCGGGGTTGATCTCGCGATCGACAAGGGCAGCCGAGTGGTGATACTGGGGCTCAACGGAGCGGGTAAGACCACCTTGCTCAAACTCCTTGCGGGAGTAGAGAAACCAGATACCGGAACGCTGGAACCCGGCTACGGACTGAAGATCGGGTATTTTGCGCAGGAGCATGACACCCTCGACGACATGGCCAGCGTGTGGGAGAACATCCGGCACGCGGCACCTGATGCCGGCGAGCAGGATCTGCGAAGTCTGTTGGGCGCGTTCATGTTTTCCGGTGCACAACTCGAACAACCTGCCGGCACCCTGTCCGGCGGTGAGAAAACCCGCCTTACGTTGGCGGGTCTGGTGTCCTCGGCAGCGAATGTGCTCCTGCTCGACGAGCCGACCAACAACCTCGACCCGGTGTCGCGCGAGCAGGTGCTCGACGCGCTGCGCTCGTACACCGGAGCTGTGGTACTCGTTACCCACGACCCCGGCGCTGCGGCAGCCCTCGAACCGGAGCGGGTCATCTTGTTGCCCGACGGCACCGAGGATCACTGGTCTGACGAGTATCAGGAACTGATCGAACTGGCGTAGCGGATCACCGACCCGATTCACGCCGTTGTGGAGTTGGCCAACTGACCGGTGGGGGCAATCACTCGCACTAAACTGCGATCATGCGTAGGGACCGAGCGGCGCTGCCCGTGCAGCAGCATATGATCGCGACCTACTTCACCCTTCGGATCCTGATCACCACCGGTGCGTTGAGTGTTCCGATCGGCTGTTTGCTCTGGACAGCAGTGGATTCTCGTGTCGCGCTTGCAGGTTCGTTGAGTGCCTTCTATCACACGCCGGCCCGCAATCTCGTAGTCGGCGCGGTTGTCGCGGTAGGGGTGTGTCTGATCGCCTATCGCGGCTACTCACCGGGGGAGAACCGTCTGCTCAATGGGGCCGGTATCGCCGGCATTGGATTGGCTGTCTTCCCGACAGCGGCACCCGGCCACGGTCAGGACAATGTGGTCAATTGGATTCACATAGGTTCGGCCATCGGCTTTTTCGCACTGGTCTCGGCAACGATCGTCGTCTATTCGTGGCGTACCTTGCCGCTGTTGTCGCCCCGGACAGCGAAGGTCTATCGCGGCACCTACCTGGTGCTGTGCCTCTGTCTGATCGGCTTTCCGGTCGGCGCCGCTGCGGTCGCCGCGAGTATCGGTCCGGGCACCCGGCTGCTCGGCCTCGAAACTGGCGCGATCGTCGCTTTCGCCGCGTACTGGGCGGTCAAGACTGACGAATTGCGGCGATCCTCGGCTGAAGGGCGAATCGTCGCGGGTACGGTCACCGTCGCTGACGACGGACGCTGCGAGGTGAATGTACCGGTGATTCAGCGGAAGTACCGGGCGGGAGAGACGCCGGTATAACGTCGAAACGCATCGACGAACGCACTCGATGTCGCGTAGCCGACGCGTGGCGCGACACGAGAGACGGCCACCCCGCTCGCGAGCAACGGCAACGCGGCGGCCAATCGTGCCTGAGTTCGCCACTGACCCGCCGTCATTCCGGTCTCAGCGTCGAAAAGCCTTGCCGCGGTGCGGCTACTGAATCCAGCTTCGGCCGCTAGTTCGGCAAGTGAGCGTTGGTCGGTGGGGTTCGTGAGCCACATCATCGCGAGCGCGACGGCACGATCATCGACGGGCATTGGTGCACCAACTGGTATCACGTCGATCGGCTCGAGCAGGTCGAAGACCAACGCCTGTGCTCGTTCGCGCTGCGCGTCACCGAGTTCGGTCGAGATCAGGTGATCGAATAGTTCGTGTAATAGTCGGCTCACACGCAGCAGTGTCGGTGTGACGAAACTGGTCGTAGCGAGGTCGGGCTCGAGGTAGACGCCACGTAGGTCCGCGCCGTCCCGTGAGCCAGTGACATGCGGTGTCCCAGCCGGGACAAATAGCGCCCGCGTTGGCGGGAGAACCCATGATCGGGAGACGGCGACGACGGTCAGCACGCCCGTTGGCGCCCAGACGATCTGATGCTGCGCATGGCGATGCTCGGGTATCTCGACACCCGCGGGTAAACGGGCCGCACCGACGACCATCGCCGAAGTTCCGCGCGGGAGATCGACATCAATCGTATGTCTGTTTAGCGACATACCTTGGCAATCTACCCTGTTGAGGACACGTCAACACCGACATAGGTTGACGGGATGAACCTTGCGCACCGCCTCTGCTGCCGCTCGAATCTGTGGAAGTTCATGAGTGCGCGGGCCATCGTGCCGTATGCCCTG
Organism: Gordonia sp. CPCC 205333; assembly: GCF_048537885.1. Taxonomy (NCBI): domain Bacteria; kingdom Bacillati; phylum Actinomycetota; class Actinomycetes; order Mycobacteriales; family Gordoniaceae; genus Gordonia; species Gordonia sp. CPCC 205333. The sequence continues at coordinate 578,497 of NZ_JBCLVI010000003.1, forward strand.
CGGGATATTCCGGCCGGTGGCTCGACCCTCGAGATCGGGCCGGGCTACGGTGCGAATGTTGCTGCGCTACAAGAGCGCTGCGATCGCCTGACTGGATTGGAGATCGACGCCGGACTGGCGCGCGGACTGCGCGCGCGGCAATCGTCCATGACCGTGGTCAGCGGTGATGGAACGGCAATGCCCTTCGCGGACAATAGTTTTGATTCTATTGTCTGCTTCACCATGCTGCACCATGTACCCACTCCCGCACTGCAGGACGCAGTGTTCGCCGAAGCAGCGCGAACCCTGCGGCCCGGCGGCTGGCTGGCCGGCAGCGACGGCACTGACAACCCAGCTTTCCGGCTGGTGCACCAGTACGACACCTATGTGCCGATCGAGCCGGGTGGCCTCGCCGACCGGCTGCACGTAGCAGGATTGGTCGACGTGGCCATTACGGCAGGGCGAGGCCAGGTGTGGTTTCGCGGGCGTGCCGAGTGAACCGGACGCGGGCGATCAGCGTGGCCAATACTGCTTGCGCAGTTCACCTTTCACGAGTTTGCCGGTCGGCGTGCGAGGGAGGTCGTCGAGGAAGTCCACGCTGCGCGGTGCCTTGTAGTGGGCAAGTCGCTCCTTCGTGAACGCAATGAGTTCGGCCGCGAGGTCTTCAGACGCGTCGAACCCATCGGCGAGTTGAACGCATGCCTTCACCTGTTCGCCCATCTCGGGATCAGGCACGCCGATCACCGCTACGTCGTAGACGGCCGGATGGTTCACCAAGACGTTCTCCGCTTCCTGTGGGTATATGTTGACGCCACCTGAGATGATCATGAACGCTTTGCGGTCGGTGAGGTATAGATAGCCGTCCTCATCGAGGTAGCCCAGGTCGCCGGTGGTAGCCCAATTCGCATGTTCGGGATGCTGTGCCGCAGCGGTTTTCGCCGGATCGTTGTGGTACCGGAACGGTACGTCGTCGCGTTCGAAGTAGATCACACCCACTTCGCCGGCCGGGAGGTCCACACCGTTCTCGCCGACCACGTGTGCAACGCCGAGTAGGGCTTTGCCCACCGATCCGGGATGCTCGAGCGCCTCCTGCGGGCCGATGAATGTTGCGCCGGCCGATTCAGTCGACGCGTAGTACTCGTGGATGACCGGACCCCACCATTCGATCATCGCCTGCTTGACCTCGATGGGACACGGTGCCGCGGCGTGAACCGCGATCTTTAGGCTACTTACATCGTAGGAATCGCGAATCACCCTAGGTAGCTTGAGCATTCGGATGAACATCGTGGGCACCCATTGACTGTGGGTCACTTGATACTTCTGGATGTTGGCGAGAGCCTGTTCGGGGTCGAAGTGATCCATCATCACCACGGTGCCACCAACTGAGTTGGCGACGCCGCAATACCGAAGCGGCGCAGCGTGATACACCGGCGCGGGGGAGAGATACACGGTGTTCTCGTCGAATCCGTACAGCGGTGCGAAAACAGCCGTATACGGATCGAGTACTTCGTCGACTTGCCCCTCCGGCGGTGGAATCTTGATCCCCTTCGGACGGCCGGTGGTTCCAGACGAATACAACATGTCGATCCCGCGCGGTTGGGACGGCAACGGTTCGGTTGAACCGTTCGCTAGGATCTCGGTATAGCCGTCGAAGCCGGAAAGCTCTCCGCCCCAAGCAATTCGGTGGCCGTCGACGTTGAGCGCGGCGATCTCGGCCGTGTCGCCGACCGCGGCTGCGACTGCGGCGCTGGCGAAGAGCACACGCGCGCCGCAATCGGCCAGGATGTAGTTGACCTCAGTCCCGGTCAGGTGGTTGTTGATGACGGTCACATATAAGCCGCTACGTACCGCAGCCCAGTAGACGTCGAAGACCCGGAGATCATTGTCGGAGACGACGGCTATCGCATCGCCAGCCGACAGCCCCAGGGCGCGCAGGTGATTGGCCACTTTGAGGGAGTTCTCATTGAGCTGACGGTAGGTGACCTGTTCGCCAGTTTCGGGGCGGATGACCGCTGGCTTGTCAGGGGTGGTGGCAACGAAGGTTCCGGGAAACACTCTGGAGAGCTCCTCACAGTGACGGGGTGACGGATCGACCCTACCCCGACCGTTCGCTCGGTAGGTGAGAACTGAACGAACCAGCCAGCCGCCCACGCACGCGCCCTTCAGGGGGTCAGTTGACCGGTACGGGGTTGCTAAGGCGTTGCCACTGATACCGGCCCGAATTCAGATAGACACAGACGACACGAGTTCCGTCTGGAGTCTGCCGCGCCGACGAAGCTTCACTCTTCGAACAGGTGCCGCCGACGCGGGGAGTGCTCGCAGCCGCGGGCGCGGGAAACGCTACGGCAAGGGCGGCCAGCACCACCGCGGCTACCAATGCACACGCGGAACGAAAGTTCACACGTCTAACGATACGACTTCGCTCGGCGAAATTGCTACCGGTACGTGGTGAGATCATGAATCTGGTCCCTAAATCGATCAGAATGCTCAATCTAACAACCCCCGCACATCGTCCGCGGTGATTCCGGCACTAAACGCATTGCCCTCGTCGACGACGGCAGTGAACAATTCACGTTTGCGGTCCTGGAGCTCAACGACCTTCTCCTCGATCGTCCCGGCCGAGACCAGGCGATATACGTTGACCGGTCGTAGCTGGCCGATGCGATGCGCGCGGTCAACCGCCTGTGCTTCGGCGGCCGGATTCCACCACGGGTCACATACGAAGCAATAGTCAGCTTGAGTGAGGTTGAGCCCGAATCCGCCGGCTTTGAGACTGATCAGGAAGACAGCGACCCGGCCTGCGGTGAAGTCGTCGATGGCAGTTTTTCGTTGTTGGGCACTCATCGATCCGTCGAGATAGGCGTATGCGATGCCGGCGGCGTCGAAGGTTTCGCGAAGCAACCGTAAAAACCCGGTAAAAGTGGAAAAGATCAATGAACTGTGACCCTCGGCTAGCAATTCCGGAATCTGCTCGGCGAGATATTCGACCTTCGCGGCGGACACGTTTAACAAATCAGGATCGACGAGTCCGGGGTGCAAACTCAATTGACGCAACCGGGTGAGCGCCCGCAGAATCATGAACTGATTCTGCTCCCAGTCGTCGAGCAGCCCCAGCAACTTTTGTCGTTCACGGGCCAGATGCGTGTCATAGAGTTTTCGATGGTTGGCGCCCAGGGTGAGTGATAGCACCTGCTCCTGCTTGGGCGGCAGATCCGTGACAACCTCAGTCTTGGTGCGGCGCAACATCAATGGTCTGATGCGGCGTCGCAGTATCTCCAGTTGCTCGGGTGCTTCGCCAGCTTCGATGGGTTTGGCGAAGTGCTCACGGAACGCGGCGGGCGAGCGGAATAGGCCGGGTGCGCTCACCGACAGTAGTGACCACAATTCCATCAGGTTGTTTTCCATCGGGGTACCGGTGATGGCGAGTTTGAACGGCGCGCTCAGCGCACGGGCGGATTTATGCGTTTTCCCGTTGTGGTTCTTGATGAACTGAGCCTCGTCAAAAATCGCGCCGGCCCAATCAACGGAGTCGAAAGCGTCGAAGTCTATCCGGAGCAAGGTGTACGAGGTGACTACGATGTTCGCGTCGCCGATCTGATCGGCAAGTGACTGGCCGGCTCGGGCCTGCGTCGATACCACCTCGCATACGCCCAACGCGGAGGTGAAACGGTGCACTTCGGCCGCCCAGTTGGCGATAACGCTGGTCGGTGCGACGACGAGAAAACGAGCAGCAGGATCAGCGGCGACGGCACGGCTGATCAGTGCGAGAGTCTGAATAGTCTTTCCCAGGCCCATGTCGTCGGCCAGGATTCCGCCGAGTTGGTTGTCCCACAGGAAGCTCAGCCAATCCAGGCCTTGCTGCTGATAGTGCCGCAACTGCACGTCCAGACCGGTGGGTGGTGCCACCGGCGCTGGCGGTTTCGCGGCAGCGAGCTGTTTCAAGCGACTCTGCCAGGTCAGGATCTGTTGATCGACGACGCCGAGATCGAGCAGTTCATCCCACAGAGTGACGTTAAGGGTGCGCGTACTCACCTTCTCGCGATCGAATTCGCCCATCGCGCGAGCCTCGGACAGCAGATCACCGAGCCGTCGGAGTTCCGGCGCGTCCAGCGAAAAGTAGGTTCCGTCGTCGAGAACCATATGCGTTGCGCCACCGGCCAATTGCGCGATGACCTCCGATATCGGGAGCACATGTGCGTCGACGTTGAGCGTGATGGCCAGGTCGAGCCAGTCGTGTTCCGCAGAACCCTTGTCGTCGACTCCGAAGCTGATTTGCGGCGGTGTCTGTGGCAGTCGGTAGTCGACGTCGATGCCGCGCCACTCGACTCGCAGCGCATCGTCGGTTTCGATCTTCGGCACGATTTCGTTGCGCAGCACAGCGGATTCGGCAGTCCCGATTCGCAGTGGAGCTCGCAGCATATGTGGCGGAGCGAGAGCAAGCGCCGCCTCCAGAGACGGTGCTGTAGTTACCGCCGAGAGCGTGGAAAACACTTCGGTCGCCCTCATCAGACCGGGATGGGTATGAACGAAGTCGATGGCCTGGTGCCGCCAGGTGGCGCAGACGGATGCGACGGCCTCAATATGTGAGCGGACCTGTAGCCACCCTGCCGCCTCGGTTTCACCGTCGCGGATGTTTGAGTCTCGCGCGGAGGTTCCAGCATCGAATATTGTTGTGCGGCCGTCGATTTCATACCAGATATGCCAGGAGAGACTAGCTCCGTGCTCATCTGCGGTGATTGCCAGCAGTGGGGTTGGACCGAGGACGACCGGCGGTTGAAAGATGTCGTCGGGGACGTGGACTTGTCGGTGGCGAATCAGTGTGGGAAGTGCTTCGGCGAACTCTGCGGTGTCGTCTTCGGGGATCGAGATGCTCTGCCGATTGGCGAATAGTGAAGTTTCCGTGGCGGTCAGTGGCGACCCGAAGGGGCCGATCCACAATGTCGAGTCATCCGAGATGAAGGCGCCCGACGCTCGCGGGCGTCCGATGACCATGAGTCGCGATGCGTCCACGGTACGGTCGTTGAGGATGACTCCGGGGACTAGTTGAAAGCCGGCGTCGTCGCGAATGATCTCAAGAGACATGGACAAGTCGTTGGCGAGTGCGACGGTCGAGGTATCGAATCCCTCGCCCGCGAGCACAACGCCCACTTCGACCGCATCACTCAGCGCCCGCCAGAAATCGGGCGGCGCGCTGGTCAGCGTTAGGGTATCGCGGTTGAAATATCCGGTGGTCCCCGTGAGTGAGCGAACGATCTCGCGCAACGCGCTGACTTGGGCGGGGTCGTACTGGCCCGAGGCTTGGCTGGTGGAGAGCGACCGCCAGGTGGCTTTGGTCTTCAGCCATTTTCCGCGGGAGCCGAGAGTGACCGGACGGAACTCCACGATTGACACGGCGTCGCGGATGATCCGTTTGGTGAACATCAATCCGAGCGGAAGCACTGAAACAGTGCTGTCCACGATTTCGTCGTCAGTCTCGATCTCGGCCAGGTACTGCCGCCACATCGCTCCGTCGTCGCTGCCGATGACCTTCGCACCTTCGGCGATGATCAGCGCGACCGCGTGTTTGCAGTCGCCACCGACCGGGCAGGTGCAGCGCGAATTGACTACCGTCGGTGGCGTCGTCTGCAGTGCGAAGTCGACAATCGTGCGGTAGCGGTGTCCGCCCGAACCGCGGCACTGCGCGACCAGCCGTCGACTATCCGGCGACCACTGTGGATCGGAGATCCGGCGCTGTCGCGCGTATTCGGTTCCCCGCTCCACAGCGCCCGCAGTGAACGACCGCAGGAGGTCGTTCACGGTGTATCCGGAAGCCGATGGCATGCGAACCAAACTACGGGTCGCCTCGGACAAGTCGGGGGACGGCAGGCCCGAGTTGTGGACAACGACACAGATGAGGCGTATGTGGACAAGTCGTGCGTAGATCAGAGAGCGACGGGGCGTATTCCCGTGGTGGCCGATAACTTCAGGTCTATTTCAACTCTGGTCGCTGCTGTGGCCGACCGTTAGCGTCGCCCAAATGAGATCGCCCCGACCGGGTGATCGTCGTGTCTTGCCGCATCTGCGGCGAGTCCGACGTCAGGTGCGCGCCCGCGCACGCCACACAACGCAAACGGGGAGCGCGATGACCCAGCTCAGCTCGCGCACGTCGGTGCGTGATCGGGTCGATTCGAACGAGCCGCCGTCGGTCAGATCGGCAACTACTCCGACGACGACTGATCAGAAGGCTGATCGTTACGTGGTTGACCCTGCTCTTGCCATCGCGCCGTTGGTCGGCTTCCGGCGCCCCGGCCGATGGATCGGCGCCGCCGTGGTTGCCGTACTCGCTGCGATGCTGATCCACTCCCTGCTGACCAACTCGCGATTCCATTGGGAGATTGTCGGGAACTACTTCGTCAACAGGAAGATCCTGGACGGCCTGGTCATTACGCTGTGGCTGACCCTGCTGGTCTCGCTGTCCGGCGGTCTGTTGGCGATACTCGTCGGCGCGGCCCGCCTTTCGTCGAATCCGCTGGTGCGTTCGATCAGCTGGGGTTTCGTATGGATCGTGCGTTCGGTACCGCCGCTTGTGCAGATCCTCTTCTGGTTCGAAATCGCGGCCCTCTACCCGCAACTATCGATTGGCATACCGTTCGGACCGGAGTTTGCGACGACGAGTACCGCGACATTGTTCACTCCGTTTCTCGCCGCATATATCGCATTGACCATCGACGTCGCGGCGTTTGGCGCTGAGGTGGTCCGGGGTGGGATCCTCGCCGTCGATCACGGACAGACCGAGGCTGCGAAATCGATTGGCCTTGGCCCGATTCGCTCCTTCCGGCGGATCATCCTGCCGCAGGCGATGCCGTCGATACTGCCGGCTGCCGGGAATCTCCTGATCGGAACGCTCAAGGGAACTTCACTCGTCTCGGTGATCGCGGTGCAAGATCTGCTGGGAGCAACCGAACTCATCTACAACGACAACTTTCAAGTGATTCCGCTACTGCTGGTCGCGTCGATCTGGTACATCGTGATCACCTCGGTGCTGTCGATCGGGCAGTTCTTCGTTGAGCGCCGCTACTCCCGTGGGAAGCGTGGGCACCAGTCGCTCGCTGTCATCTTCCGCGGCAATCTGCCGTTGTTCGGACGTACGTTTGAGAGGAAGACGGTATGACGGTCGTCGAGACTGACCGTGGGGTCCAAACCGAACCGCTGGTGCGAATTGTTAACCTCCACAAAAGGTTTGGCGTGCGCGAGGTCCTACACGGTGTCGACTTCGAAGTCCGTCGTGGCGAGGTTGCCGTCATCATCGGGCCATCTGGGTCGGGGAAGTCAACCCTCCTGCGCTGTATCAATCATCTAGAGAAGCCGGATCTGGGTTATGTCAGCATTGCCGGTGACATCGTCGGGTACCGGATCGACGGTCGAAAGCTTCGAGCGTTGCGCACCGGCAAGGTCACCGCGCAGCGTCGTCGAACAGCGATGGTATTTCAGAACTTTCAGCTCTTTCCGCATCTGACCGTGCGCGACAACATCGCCGAAGGGCAGCTCGCGCGAGGTATCTCACGCGCGAACGCCTACCGTCGCACGTCCGAGCTTCTCCAACGAGTAGGATTGGCAGGACGCGAATTGAGTTATCCCAGTGCACTTTCCGGTGGACAACAGCAGCGGGTTGCGATCGCTCGCGCACTGGTCAACGACCCTGATTTAGTGCTCTTCGATGAACCTACGAGCGCACTGGATCCCGAACTGGTCGGTGAGGTACTCGCGGTGATCAAGGAACTCGCCGAGTCAGGTCTCACCATGATCGTGGTCACCCACGAACTCGGGTTTGCCCGGGACGTCGCCGATACGGTGGTCGTTCTCGACGACGGCCGTATTGCCGATGCTGGGTCTCCAGCACACATCTTCGGATCGGATTCGCCGGTTCGAGTCGGCCAGTTGCCCCGCTCAACCGCGGAATTCGCCGCGACGGCGAATGGAAATGCTCTGTGACGATAACGGATGGTGTGATGACTCAGTTAGGTACCGACAGGACTCCCGCAAACGCGCGCCGCGCGATCGCGAGAATGGCGGGGCTAGCTGGCGCCCTGGTAATACTCGCGGCGTGCGGATCGTCCGAAGGCGGCGATTCCGCCGCGAGCGGAGTATCAATTCCGACGCAGGATGTCGTCAGCGTGGTACAGGTCAACGACGCCGCGCGGGCACTGCTGCCAGATGTTGATCGGAAGAACTCCACGGTGTCCATCGCGATCGACACCGTGGAAGGCACGGCCAGATTGCCGCTCGCCGGCCTCAACAGTGAGGGCAACGAGGTAGGGCTTAGTAAGGATATTCGCGACGCCGTCGGCAAGGCTCTTGGATTGACGTGGGATGTGCAGGAGGGGACTTTCGCCACCATCATTCCCGGCGTGCAGAGCGGTCGCTATCAGTTGGGTATGAGCAATTTCGGCGTCACCAAGGACCGGATCAAGGTCGTCGACTTCGCCACGTACTTGAAGGACGGCCAGTCGTTCGTCGGGTCGGCGCAAGCGCCGGTGACGTCAGTCCGTGAGATCAGCGATGTGTGTGGGCTCAAGATCGCCACCGGATCGGGCACGACCTTTCAGAAGATTCTTGACAACGGTAAGACGCAATGTGCGGCGAAAGGGAAACCGGTGTACGAGGTCCAATACTTCGCCGACAATGCACCGATTTTCACCGGGCTACAAAAGGGCACCATCGATGCCTACTTCGGTCCGACACTGGCGCTGACCGTGCTTCCGACACGTCTCACCGGCACCCGCTACCTCGGTGAGATCTCCAAGACGCCGGTCGGGATCGTGACGCCGAAAGGGTCTGCGTTCGCACCCGCCATTCAGTCCGCCATCAACGGCCTGATCAGCAATGGTCAGTATGCTGCCATCTTCAAAAAGTGGGGTGTTCCCGACTCAGCCGTTCCGCGATCGGAAATCAATCCCGACCCCGGGTTCTAGCCAGTATTACGTTCACCAGTCGCCCGCTGAAGGAGTACCGAATGACCGCCACGACTCGCCACGACATTTCCGAACACACCGATTCCAGTGCTTTCACCACCGAGTGGCAGACCTGGCATACCGCTCACGAGCAATCATTGGCCGCACCCCATGGCTTCCTGGCGGTTACGTCGTTGAATTGGCTTGGCTCGGTGCCCGAACGCTTCGTCGATGCGCCAGGGCTCTGGTCAACCGTGCCGGACGGTGTCGTAGTTGAACTCGCCGAGCATGAGGAACTGACCATCGACGGGCGGGTTATCACGGGCCGATACTTATTCAGTGGCATCCCCGAGCGTGGGGGAGTGACCGCCGAGTACGGCGCGATCGCGATTGAAGTCGCCCTGCGAGGCGGCAAGTTCGTGTTGCGTCCTCGTAACCCGAACCACTTGTTGCGCAGCGAATTTCGCGGAACTCCCGCGTTCGCGCCGCAGCCGGATTGGGTGATCGACGGACGCTTCACCGCGTACCCTGAGCCGGTGAGCACAACTGTCGGTGCCGCGGTGGAAGGGCTTGAGCATGTCTACGCCGCGATAGGAGAAGTGTCGTTCAGACGTGGCGACGACGACTATCGGCTCATCGCATTCGACGGTTCGACACCGGGAAGCCTGCAGATCCTGTTCTCCGATGCCACAGCTGGTGTGAGCACCTACGGGCTGGTGCGCGGATTGACAGTGCCGTCGGTCGGATCTGACGGGTCGGTGACGCTCGACTTTAACCGCGCCACCAATCTGCCGTGTGCCTACACTCCGTTCGCAACCTGTCCGCTACCACCCGGTGAAAATCGCCTTTCACTGGAAGTTACTGCTGGAGAACAGCTTCCGGTCGCTGTTCACTCGACGCCGGGTGAGCTCGCCCACGAGGAACACTGACCGGCGACGGCGGACCGAGCCGGCGCGGCATGCCGTGCACCTGACCAATTCGGCGATTGCCCCTTGCGGCGCATACCCTGGTCGACTGTGGATTCATTGGTGGAAGGTCTGAACTACGCGATCGACGATGTCGTGGTCGATCCCGAACACGTAGCCGAGTTCTCGGCGATACTCGGTGCGCCTACCGACATCGTTCCGCCGAGCTATTTCAATGTCGTCCTGATGGGCGTCGTACGCGAATTCGTGATGAGTGGCGCCGTGCCACATCACGGTGTGGTGCATACCGCTGAAGCAGCGACGTATAAGCGGGCCCTGCGCCTGGGTGAAGTTGTCTCAACGACGCTGGAAGTGACGAGTGTGCGTCGCCGCGCCGGTGCCGTTCAGGTGACCACCACGACGACGGTCAGCGCGCCCGATGAGCCGCAGATCGCCGTGGTAACCACCACTATTGCTTTCGAAGAGGAAGGGACCGCCACCGATGAGTGAGCAGACCGACGTGGTGTGGACCGCTGAAGAGATCGTCGACACCGAACGAGTGCGTCGCTACGGAGTGGTCGGTGGCGACTCGAACGCCATCCACACCGATCCAGAAGCGGCCAAAGCCGCCGGACTGCCGGCGCCGGTAGCGCACGGCATGCTGACGGCAGGTATCGCGCTCGGCCACGCGACCAGATGGGCCAGTGAAAACGGCTTGAGGCTGACCGGCTACGACACTCGGTTCGTCGCGCCGGTATACGTCACGCCGGATATCCCGGCGCGACTTCAACTATCCGCCAAGCGCACCAAAGCCGATCGACTCGATATCAGCGTCGCGGTGGTTACCGACGACGGAGCGAAAGCGGTCCTGCGTCCGCTGCGGGTCTACGTCGCGCCCCGCGACGCTTAATAGCGGCCCGATTACCGGGGCGCGCTAGGTTGTACACATGCAACCTGGAGATCATGCCCCCGACTTTGAACTGCCCGATCAGACCGGCCAACCGCAACGCCTGTCGACGCTCCTGACCAACGGTCCAGTTGTGTTGTTCTTCTACCCCGCAGCCGGTACTCCGGGCTGCACGGCGGAAGCTTGCCATTTCCGTGACTTGGCAAGCCTTTTCGCGCAAGCGGGAGTCCAGCGCGTAGGCATCAGTCGCGACAAAGTTGAAAAGCAGCAAGCGTGGACGGCGAAGCATTCCTTCGACTATCCGCTACTCGCCGACATCGATGGTTCGGTCGCCAAGAGTTACGATGTCGCGCGCGGAGCGCTGCTCGGCAAACTCATGCCGACCAAACGCACGACCTTTGCGATCCGTGCGGATGGCACCATCGCCGACGTATTCGCCTCGGAGTTCAATATGGACGCTCATGCGGATCAGGCACTGGCCGCACTCGCGAAGTAAGTTCGACGGCTTCGGCGAAGGCCGCCACTCGATGGCGGCCGACGTCGTAGCCCTGCCGTGCCAATAGTGTGTCCCGCACTTGCGGGTGTATGCGGGTGGCGAGCGGCGTCCACCACGGCTTGTGGTTACGTGGCAAGACGGCGAGTAACCGATCAGATGCGCTACTGAAGATCGGCGTCAGCCGCAGGTAGTCGGGTCGAAACTCGCGTATGTCGCGGTCGCCGAACGATTGCTCGTGTACGGCTGCTAGTGCCCGCGGGAGGTCGGCGTCGATATGTGCTGCCACTCCCGCTAGCAATCCGGTCATCACCGGGATATGCGGTTTGGCCGGGTTCGGTCGCTCGCAGGTCGACCACGCCTTCTGCCAGGCCGACTCGGTTTCCTCGCCACGTTCGTATGAGCTGAGATTCCGGGTGTAGTACCGATGGAATTCCGGGATCAACGCGAGCACCCAGTCGGGGTTATCCAGCGGCAGTTGTTTGGGCCCGATGGCCGCCCGGATCATCTCCTCGGTCACATACTGATAGACGCGGGCGAACCATTGTTTCGGGTCATTTGTGTCGGCCAGCCGATCGGCGATCGACCGTTGCTCGGTCAGGGAGTCAATTGCGTTGGCGCGCAGCGATTCCCACTCGCCATCCGATCCCGGCCGACGAGGCTGCGTGCTGGGGGACTTGTGGTGGTCAGATATCTGGTGGGATCCCGCGGCCAGTTCGGTGAATCGGTCCAGGGATTCGGCGACCTGACGGCTGACCGTCCTTGCCAACACGTGCGATGCGAGCGATGAGAGCAGACGCATCTCGACCGTCCAGGTCACCCTGCATCCGTTGGGGGTCGCATCAATGCTCTGTTCACCGTGGTGCTCGAGCAGAAACGGGCCGCCATCGTAGACGCGATAGCGGAATCTATGCGGAAAGTCGGTGTACTCCACCACTTCTCGCAATTTGGTGCCCCTGGCACCAAGGGTCACGACACGCAACGCGCCGACGGTGTTAGGCCGTTCGCCAACACCGGGCTGGGCTAGTCGGATTGGCGCGGTCGACCACCGATTCATCTCGTCGGGATCGGTGAGCAATTGCCACGCGACTTCCGGCGGACAGGACAATTGGCGGGTCAGCGTGAATCCGGCGGGGGACTTACGGCTCATGCGACGGTATCCAAGTGGCCATTGTCAGCATTGCTATACCGGCTTGCGACACTCGACAGGTTGCTCAGGTCCAGTCCGATCCGGTTCGTCACCAAACGGAGTTCACGTTGGGCCACTACACGTTCGGAGCCGAACAGTCCGAGCGCACGAGCCATTTCACGGGAGCGGACCACCGGGCGCGCGAGATCGACCAGGTGGTGCAGAGGGTTGGTTCGCAGTCCCATTCCCTTGGCGACGTCAGGCTCGACCCAGCGGGTCGAGACCGCGGCGAATACCTGCCGCAGTACCGGGCGAGCGAGCATATCCACTGCCGAGTTCAACGGGCGCGGAAGGCCGAGATCGGTACGGAAGCCGTCGTCGAGTAGGGCTTTCACGAGTATTCGAGACTCGGCGTCGGGTCGAAGTTCAAAACGTTTGCTGATCTGGTGAGTCAGCGTGGCATCGGTGAAATTCGTTGGCAGCAGCGCTTCTTCGACGCCCATACACCAGCCGATCCAGCGCCACAGGTGGGTGATGGCCTCCAGGTCGGCACGCGAATATCGGACCCCGAAGTCCTTCGCGATATGCAGCGGCAGGGCGAGGAATCCGGCGGTGATGGTCAACTGGCAGTAGGTTTGGTTGATCGGGACGCCATACTGTTCGACCTGCCATGAATCGCCGTGCAACAGATGGTGGCGGACCATCGCGTGGACGAGCCGGATGCGCAATGTCTCGATCCATCCCGGTGCGCCTGCCGCCATGAAACCGGGGGCCGTCGCCAGCGCCACCCACCGCGCGGTGGCCTGCACGCGGTCGAATGTCCCAGTGGTCAGGCGACCGGTCTCCACCAGCGGCCTGGTGAATCCCCGGGCCTGGTATCCGTAAATCAGCGACTGGTACAGCGTGCTCGATTGCAACGACCCGAATCGCCACCAGGCGTCGGCACCGGCGCGCGCTAGCTCCGGCTCGAACCACGCGGGCATCGTCGTGGTCGCGTTGAGAAATGCCCTAAGCGCGGGCGGCGCTGCCGCACCGGGCTGTTCGAGTGCTGCGACGGTCGCTTGCCAACCGATTCCCGCCGGTGAGAACAGTTCGTCGATGACCGCATCGGCCAGCAGATCTCCGACGAGCAGGCCCGCGGCCATCGCGTCGACACGTTCGGGAAAGTCGGCTCGTACCGCTGCCCAGTTTTGGGCGCCAGTGATCGCTTGCGCCTCTTCGGGCGTCGGCATCGGGGTCATAAAAGACAGTCTGTCTTTTAACTGTTCTCGCGTCAAGGGGTGAGGAGCGTGTCGCCCGCCCCGGCGAAACCTCCCCATACGAGCGAGGTGAGATGGTCGACGACCTCGGCGCGCCCGATGGAGTGATCCTCCGACCACCACACGATGGTCGCCGACACGGCTCCGATAACCCCGCGCGCCCACGTGGGTGCGGGAGCGGGATCGAGCCCGCGGCTGGCGAATCCGTTCGCGAGGATCGACGCGAGTGAAGAAATGACGAAGGACGGCTGGTCGCCCCGAGCCGCGTTGAGCCGCCCGAACAAGAGCCGGGCGACTCGAGGCTGATCCTCGAACCACTGCGCGAGTATGTCGATACTGGCGCGGATCTGCGCGCGCGGGTCCGCGGGATCGGCGAGGATTCGCGTCATGCGGTCAACAATGATCATCGAATGTCGTTGTGCCAGTGCGGTTAACAGCGCATCGCGATCATCGAAGGCCGCGTAGACCGCCGATCGGGTCAGGCCCGCGGTCGCAGCGATTTCTGCCAGCCCGACGTCGGGGCCGGTGGCGGTGATCGCGGCTTCGGCCGCGTCGAGTAGAGCATCACGCCGCGCATCAGCGTCAACGGGAGGACCCGGCGGCCTGCCGCGCCCGCGACGGCCGGATCGACCTTGTGCCGTGGCTTTGTCGGTGCCGGTCATGGTTCATCTCCTGCGATTCGGGCAGATAGTCGGAGTATGCCATCGGTCGGGTCATGGCACGCCAGCGGAGGTGCGTCGGGAATAACGGCGAGGCTTTTGCACGTTGACCGAAACAGTGAATTGAACAGACCGAGGCAGAGGTGGCAGCTGGTGGAATTGGCGAAGTCGAGAATGTTCGCCTCACTTGCTATCCCCAACTATCGCACTTATTTCGTCGGTGCGGTCATCTCCAATATCGGCACCTGGATTCAGCGGGTGGCCCAGGACTGGCTCGTGCTTCAGCTTTCAGGCGGTTCGGCAGTGGCGGTGGGCATTACCACCGCACTCCAGTTCCTTCCGGCTCTCATCCTCTCGCCGATGGGTGGGCTACTCGCCGATCGGATGGATAAGCGTGTCCTGCTTGCCATTACCCAGACCTGGATGGCTATATCGGCTTTGGTGCTCGGCATCCTGGCGGTCACTGGCGTAGCGACCACCTGGCACGTTTACGCCATTGCATTGATCTTCGGCATCGGATCGGCCGTCGACGTCCCGGCGCGACAGTCTTTCGTGACCGAAGTGGCCGGGCGAGAGCATCTGACCAACGCCATCGGACTGAACAGCACCTCCTTCAATGTTGCCCGTCTCATCGGTCCCGGGCTGGCCGGTCTGATCATCGCGGTATGGGGGAGCGGTTGGGCGATCCTGACTAACGCGCTCAGCTATATCGCCATGCTCGCCGCGCTGGCGCTATTGGACGCATCGAAGCTGAACCGGTCGGCACCTGCTCGACGCGCGAAAGGTCAACTGCGCGAAGGCTTTCGGTATGTGGCGGATCGTCCGGAGCTGCTGATCGCACTGGGCGTCGGCTTCTCTGTCGGCACCTTCGCCCTCAACTTTCAGCTCACCAACGCGGTCATGGTGCAGCAGGAATTTCACCTGGGCGCCCAGTCCTATGGAATCCTCGGCTCGGTATTGGGCATCGGATCGCTACTCGGTGCGCTATTGGCCGCGCGGCGGCAATCTGCCCCTCGGTTGAGATTCGTGCTCGGCACCGCCGTGATTTTCGGACTGATCCTCGCCGTGAGCGGCCTGACACCGTCTTATCTCACCTACGCACTGAGCCTGCCGCTGGTTGGGCTGGCCGGCCTGCTCACTATGACCGCCACCAATATGTTCGTGCAGACCAACGCCGCTGATCATGTGCGAGGTCGAGTGATGGCGCTGTACACGATGGTCATGATGGGTGGCACCCCGCTCGGCTCACCGCTAATGGGCTGGCTTGCCGAAACCTTCGGTCCCCGCGCGCCGCTAATCGGCGGGGCGGTGCTGCAGTTGGCAACCATCGCGCTGGTAGTCGGGGCGGTCGGTTGGTACGCGAAGCGCAGGGGATTGGCCCACCCGGTTGACGAACTGCCGACCGACGAAACAACTGCCATCTCGGTTGTCGACGACCCGGCCACCACCCGGTGAAACGTCGATCAACTGCGGCGTGCGTCTACAACAGGTCGCACCCGCCCGAGACCAAGTCTCGGCGCTGGAAACACTCAACGCCCATCAGCTGCGCCAGGGCCGCTGGTTCCAGAGCCGCCATCGACTTGAGAGTGCGACTGCGATTGAATTCCGACTGATGCGCCTGGATGGCGCCCCACTTGACGGCAAGCCAGTCGCGGACGTCGGCAACGACGTCGATTCGGTCCGGCGGCGTACCGGGAAGCGTCGACGGGTCCGTCGTCTTGGCGACGAGCCCGCCCCACCCGCCGTCCATCTGCTCGGTGCCGATCGTCACGAAATACAGCGATTTGACCTGCCACGCCGAACCGCGACCAGGGAAGAGGTGTGAGTCGGCCGCCGCTTCGACCGCCGCCAGCGCCACTCGATGGGCGTGGATATGGTCTGGATGGCCGTACACGCCGTAGGCGTCGTAGGTAACGACGATATCGGGCTGTAGTCGCCGAAGATGTTCCACCACCGAGCCGACGCTTTCATCGAATGGCGCTTCGACGAAGCGGGGTTGATCAGGTGCGGACTCGGGCACTCCGCCGTCGGCGTAGCCGAGCATCGCGGGCGGGCGGTCGACGCCGAGCTTGCCCAGTGCGGTAATCAGTTCGCGATGCCGATGCGTGCCGGTCGCCCAGGTGCAGGTAATCGTGTCAGCGATGCCGCCCCGTCCGACGTGCCGGGCCAAGATACCGCCGGTCCAGATCGATTCGTCGTCGGGATGTGCGTGCACACCGACAATACGCGGCAGTTGCCCGTCGAACGTCACCAACTGCTCCTTGTCGTTCGCCCAAGATCTCAGGTTGCTCCACCATAGCCGCCCCGCAAAGGTGTCCGAGCAGGTCGCTAGACTAATGCCGCGCTCACAACCGATTTCGCGTGTGGGCCAGGTGTATCGGCCCACCCACTCGGTGGAGGGATTACGCCAGCACAATTGCCAGTCAAGTATTTCGCGGAGGGTCATTCGATGAGTTCCCAGTCCGAAACCTACGAGTTTCAGGCCCAGACACAACAACTTCTGGACCTGATGGTCCATTCGGTGTACTCCAACAAGGACAGTTTCCTGCGAGAGTTGATCTCCAACTCATCTGACGCGCTGGACAAACTTCGCATCGAATCCCTGCAGGACAAGGAACTCGACGTCGACACGTCGGACCTGCACATCATGCTCGACACCAATGACGAATTGCGCACCCTCACCATCGCCGACAACGGCATCGGGATGAGCCGCGACGACGTCATCGGACTTATCGGAACGTTGGCCCGTTCGGGCACTGGCGAACTTCGCGCGAAACTGGCGCAGGCCAAAGACGCAGCGGCATCGCAGGAATTGATCGGCCAGTTCGGTATCGGCTTCTACTCGACATTCATGGTGGCCGACACCGTCACGTTGGTAACCAAACGCGCCGGTGAGACCATCGGCACGCGGTGGCAGTCAACCGGCGGAGGCACCTACACGATTGACGAAGCGCCCGACGCTCCGCAGGGTACGTCGGTCACGCTCCATCTCAAGCCGGCCGACGACGAGAATCACCTGTACGACTACACCAGCGAACACAAACTACGTGAGCTGGTCAAGCGCTACAGCGACTTCATCAGTTGGCCCATCCGCATCGAGGTGGAAAAGCCTGCTCCCAAGCCGGAATCCGACGATGATTCGACCGATGCCGAGGTCGACGCATCGCCCGAGACGATCACCGAAATCGAAACCATCAACTCGCGTAAGGCATTGTGGGCCAAATCGCGCGACGAGGTCTCCGACGAGGAGTACGCGGATTTCTATCGCCACGTGAGTCATGCGTGGGATAGCCCCCTGGAGATCATCACGCTCAAGGCCGAGGGCACTTTCGAATACCAAGCGCTGCTGTTTATCCCGAGCCAGGCGCCGTTCGACCTATTCATGCGCGAACGCAGCGGCGGCATCCATCTCTACGTCAAGCGCGTGTTCATCATGGAAGACGACGACAACCTACTGCCGGAGTATCTGCGCTTCGTCAAGGGAGTCGTCGACGCCGCGGATCTGTCTCTCAACGTCTCGCGCGAGATACTTCAGCAGGATCGCCAGATTCGCGCCATTCGTCGTCGCCTGACCAAGAAGGTCATTTCGACGGTCACCGACCTGCAGTCGTCCCGACCCGAGGACTACCAGACCTTTTGGACCCAGTTCGGTCGGGTGTTCAAGGAAGGCCTCGTCAACGACCCGGATAACAAGGACGCGATCCTCAAAGCGGCGTCATTCGAGTCGACGACAGCCGATGAGGGGTTCACCACACTCGACGACTACATCACGCGCTTCAAATCGGGCCAGGACGTCATCTACTACATGACTGGCGAATCGCGCACCCAGATCGAGAGCTCTCCGCATATGGAAGCGTTGCGCGCCAAAGGATTTGAAGTCCTATTGCTATCGGATCCGGTTGACGAAATGTGGGTCGACGGAGTTGGCGAGTACAACTGTCACCGATTCCAGTCGATCGCGAAAGGCGCGGTCGATCTTGATGCCGGCGACACCGACGAGGAGAAGAAGGCAGCCGACGAGGCACAGGCCAAACGCAACGAAGAGTTCGCTGACCTGCTGACATGGCTTGGGGAGGCGTTGTCCGACGACATCACTGAAGCGCGAGTTTCGGCCCGTCTCACCGAGTCTGCCGCAGTGCTCGTAGGTGATGCGTTCAGTATGTCGCCGCAGTTGGAGAAGCTCTATCGAGCCTCTGGCCAGCCCATTCCGCGGTCGAAGCGGGCATTGGAACTAAACCCGGGGCATCCGTTGGTGGCAGCGCTACGAACGGCGTATTCCGCAGATGCCGATCGTGTCGAACTCGTGAACTCGGCGAAGCTGGTTTACGGTATGGCCTTGATAGCCGAAGGTGGCGAGCTGGAGGATCCAGCGGCGTTCGCTCGACTATTGGCCGATTCGTTGACCCGGGCGCTTGCGCCAACAGTGGGCAACGCACCTGAACAGGATACAGAGCAATGACGAACCCGCAGGACCCTAACCAGCCGCCGCTGCCGCCCGACCAGCAGTGGGCACAGACGCAGATCAACGCATCCGGTGGCCAGCAAGTACCCGGCGCACCATTCAGCGACGCGCAGTACTCAGGTGCCGAGCAGTACCCAACCAATACCGGCGATTTGTGGTCTGCTCAGCAGCCTCAGCAGGGGTACGGGCAGGATCCGTCGGCCGGGTACGGACCGTCAGGTCCGCAGCAGTTCGGTCAGCCTGGCCCGCAGGGACCGGCAGCGTCGGCCTGGGGTTCAGGTGGCGCTCAGCCGCCGAAGAAGAGCAACAAGGGACTCTTCATCGGTCTTGGCATCGGCGGCGCGCTCCTTGTCATCGTGCTCGTCATCTCATTGATCGTCGTCTTTGCCGGTGGCGATGACGAATCCGGCAGCCCCGAAGCCGCAGTCGAGACCTATCTCAACGCGCTAGCTTCCGGTGACGCGAAGAAGGCACTGAGCGTCTCGGTGACACCGGCGTCGGACAAATTGCTGACCGACGAGATCGTCAAGAAGCAGCGCGAGATCGCGCCGATCACTGAAATCACGGTGCGTAAGCCGGATAACTCGGTTGGCAGTCTCGCGATGGTGAACGCGACGTATAAACACGGCGACAAGAATGTCGACGAGGATATTCAGGTGCGCAAGTCCGGCGACGCCTGGCGGGTCGCGAAGGGTGCTCTGGACATCACTCTCAACAGCAGCAGTAAGGCACCCGGGCTGTCGTTGTTCGGCGTTGATGTTTCCGATGACACCAAGGTGTACGCGTTTCCCGGTCCGCTGGTCTGGGGATCGTCGAATGCGAATATCACCGTGTCGGATACCCGTAAAGAGTTTCCGCTCGGTCCCGAGGACTACTTCTACCCCTCCCTCGAGACAACGCTGAGTTCCAAGGGTAAGCAGGTAGTGAACACCGCGCTGGACACGTACTTCACCAATTGCGCGACGTCGAAGCAGTTCAAGGCGAGCACCGACCGGCCGGGCTGTGGTCAGTACACCTATCGCTCGGCGGTGCCCGGCAGTGTCCGCTGGACCAAGCCGACTGACCTCAGCGAGCTGACGTTCCGGTTCGACTATGACGACGCCAATAAGGTCAAGGTCTCCGGCAGCGTGAGTTGGACATTCGCCTACACCTCAACCTATGAGGGCGCTCAGACCGACGACACGAGCGAATACCTCAACGGCACCGTCGATCTGACGGCCTCCACGCCGACCTTTACTCCGGACGACTAAGTCGCGATATCGGCTCGGTGCACCTGCTGTCTCAGCGGGTGCCCGGCCGGTGCGTCGAATAATCTCCCGACACCGTCTAGGGGCTTACCCAACGGTTCGGCGATATCTGCGTCGGGAATTGTCGCGCGCACCTGCTCGAGGAATCTTCCGCGCAGTGAATCGTTGGCGGTCAACACCTTTCCGGTCCAGCTGATACGCGGCGGGGTGGTCCACTCCAGATGATCGCGCAGCGCCGAAACGCACGCGGTATGTGCCAATTCATCGGCGGCACGGGAAATGACCTGTGTGGCAAGCTCATCGCCGTTGTCGGCGGCCTGCGCCACTAGCACGGCGAAGGCCGCCACCTTAGACACTCGATCGGCATCCGATTGCAGCGACACGTACAGCTCAGGTAGCGGTCCGAAGCGTTCGACGGCCAGGGCCTCCAAAGCCGTTGTCGGGCCACGCTTATCAAAGGCGCGCAGGGCGGCGTCAATCCCCGCACGACCGATCCAATACGCGCTGCCCGCGTCGCCGAACATGTATCCCCACCCGTCGACACGGGTGATCGCGTGTGCGGAAACGCCGAGTCCGACGATCCCGGTACCGACCGCGACGACGGCGCCATAAGCCCATCCGTTGCTACCGAGATATGCCGATACCGAGTCGTGGGCCAGCGCTACCCGCATCACGCCGATATCGCGGCACTGCGATAGCAGCTCGGCCGGTTGAGCGTGTGCCGGGGTTAGTCCTGAAATACCCACCGCCAGTTCATATTCCGCATCGCCGGGGACGCCATCGGACACCGCTTGGTGGAGATAGTCGGCAACCTGCCCGACGACTGGCCGATCGGTTCGAATGGGCCCGACGTCGAGGTCGTCTCGGCCGGGCAGCCGGATTCGAGTACCGGACTGTCCGCCGTCGACGGAGATTCGCACTGCCATCTGCTGAAAGTACACTGCTGACCATGAGTTTCTTGACGCCCTTGGCGATCCGGGTCGGCAGTATCAGCTGGTTGCCCCGGTTCTTGCCGGTGATTGTGCGCTGCGACAAGGCGATTCAACGAGTCAGCCGCAATCGCGTTGCCCTACTCGACATCGCCGGATTGCCCAACATCACGTTGTTCGTGGTGGGACGCAAGTCGGGAGTACGCCGTTCCACTCGGTTGTTATGCGCGCCGGTCGACGGTGGTTGGTTGGTGGCCGGATCGTATTTCGGCGATCACCGCACGCCCGCTTGGGTGTTCAATTTGCGCGCAACCGACAAGGCCGAGGTCGGTGTCCGTGGCCTCGTCGCCGAGGTAGCGGTTGCCGAACTTGCCGGCGCTGACTACGACGCCGGCTGGCAGACCCTCGTAGGGGTCTGGCCGAATTTCACCTTGTATACGACGCGCACCGAACGCAAGATTCCAGTGTTCCGGTTGGCACGCAAGGACTGACGGTAGATCTCTCGACGCGGCCTGATGTGGGTGCTGTGCTACTCGCCCCGATAGCGGGGCTGTCGCTTCTCGAATACCGCGGTCATTGCTTCGGTGATGTCGGTGCTGGGCAGGAAGGCGGCATTCCACACCGCGACATAGCGCAGCGCGTCGGCGATTTCATTCGCACGGGTGCGCTCGAGCACGCTTTTGACACCTTGGACGACCAGGGGCGCGTTGTCGGCGATCTCGCGGGCGGTGGCACGTGCGGCCGCCAGCGCGGCGTCCGGCGTCTCGAAGACGTCGTTGACCAGCTGGATGCGTTCGGCGCGCGCGGCGTCGATGTCCTTCCCGGTCAGCGCCAATTCGCGGAAATGGCCGTCGCCGATGATTGCTGGCAGGCGTGCCAGTGATCCCATGTCGGCGACAATCGCCACCCGGACCTCACGGATGCTGAATTTGGCATCAGAACTCGCATAGCGGATATCCGCGGCGCTGATGAGGTCGACGCCGCCGCCGATGCACCAGCCGCTGACTGCGGCGATCACTGGCTTGCGGCATTCCGCGACAGCATTGATTCCCGACTGCATCTCCAGCAGGTGGTCGTGGAATGAGGTCCGCGGCGCCGCTTTGGCCCCATCGGCCAAGACCGGCGCCAACGTGCCGGCCATGGCAGGCAGGTCGAGACCGAATGAGAAATGTTTCCCGGAGCCAGTGACAACAACGGCCCGCACCGCGGGGTCGGCATCGAGCTGACGGAATAGGACCGGAAGTTCTGACCAGAAGTCAGGCCCCATCGCATTGCCTTTACCCGGCCCGATGAGAGTGACTTCGGCGATGTCGTCGGCGATGACGACGGTGAAGGCTTTCCAGTCCAGCGAGGTACTGGGTGCGGCGGTGGCAGTTTCAGTCATGGTCAGAAACGGTACTCCGCGACCCAACCGTCAACGGAACTGTAACGTGTTCTAGAAGTGGTCAGCATAAGGAGAGTCGCGAATGTTCGGACATGTGATGGATGACTTGACTCCGGCGGAGGTCGAAGCGGCCGCACAGCTATATGGCCCGCTAGCCGAACGGGTACGCGAATTGGTCGCGGCTACAGTGTTGACCGAGGTGGCGGCGCCCGAGGTGGCCAAGGCCACCGAACTCATCAAAGAGGCAACCGCACTGTTGAGTGGCACCGCCATCACAGGGTCGTTCGGTGTGCGCTGGACAGCCGAGGGCAAGCGCCGAACGTGGGGCAATGCCGTTGTGGGACTGCGTAATCCGGTTGCACCGCCGCTCGACATCAGGCATGACGAGGATCTCACCTTCGCCGATGTCGTCCTCGGCCCGCAATATGAAGGACCGCCGACGCTGGTGCACGGCGGCATCATCGCGGCCATGCTCGACCAGGTTCTCGGCGATGCGGCCGTCAATGCCGGGGCACCAGGCATGACCGGCACCCTGAGCATCCGCTATCGCAAGGGCACACCGCTGGGGCCGGTGCGTATACAGGCGTCGGTTGACCGGGTCGAGGGCGTCAAGACCTTCGTCACCGGACGGGTCGTCGTCGACGACGTCGTTCGCGCGGAGGCTGAGGGCATATTCATCCTGCCCAAAGAAGTGCGCGACCTCGGCGACAATCCGCCGCCTGGACTGCTCGCGCCCGGCGACTAATTCCGTCCGCGCGCGCCAACCACGTCGTACCGCGCGACGACGAACGCGCCATTACGATCCACCTCGCGGAGTTCGAAGTCATAGGCCCTGGTGAACAGTGGTCGTCCGCCGCCTAACGTAACCGGAGCGAACGACACCAGCACCTCGTCGAGCATTCCCGCATCGGCGAACTGGGCGGCGAGATCGCCGCCGCCGACAATCCACACGTCTTTGCCGTCAGCCGCCTCAGCGAGGGTCTGCCGGAAATCGATCGCGGCGCCGGCGGCGATCGTCACATTGTCGACGACTGGCGCGAGCTGGCGGTGAGTGAACACCCACGTGGGTTGGGTGTATTGCCAGCTCTCACCCGATGTCGCGTTGTGTTCGACCACCCACTGATAAGTAGTCGCGCCCATCACCAGGGCGCCGATGCCGGCGATGAACTCGGAATAGTTCAGCGGGCCGTCCTCGTCTATCGGCTGAGTCATCAACCAGTCGAGGTTATCGTCGTCGTCGGCGAGGAAGCCGTCGAGGGAAGCGGCGGTGAAGTAGCGGAAGCGAGTCATGGTCGTCCTTGCGGTTGTGATCGACGGGAGTTCTGGTTGAACATCGTCAGGATTCGGCGTGCCAGCTACGGCGATGCCACATGATAGGGTCGGGATCGATTGTTGCAGTTGATAATTCGATGCCGGCGTCGGAGAGCATCCAGCGGATAAGCTGTCGACGGTGCGCGGCGAAGGTGAGTTCGTGAGCGACGATCTGCGACATCAGGAATGACTCCGGTGGATCGCATAGCGCGTCGATGACAACGTCCGTCCAAGCGTCCGCGCGCTCGATCTCTCGAATCAATGCGAGCCAACGCGGTGCGATGCGCTCGTGTTCGCCGCGCAGTGACGCCACGTCGTCGGGGCCGTCGAGATCGGGAGCCGGGCTGCCTTCGACGGTCGCGAGCCAGGGCAACTTGGTGCGCACGAGACGAGTCGCGACCGCCGCGATCGACTCCTCCGGGCCGTGCCACGGCAACACCTGATGACCGACGAGACGCGACCGCCGGTAGTCGTCGGTGTTGACGGACCCACAGACGCTCAGGAGTTCCCGTGTGTCGTCAAGATCGTGGCGAACCATCAGTGCCACAACGTCACCCGCTGAGTGCTCATTCGCGGTTCCGGCGTCGACGTAGAGGACGGTCGGGGAGTGGAAGTGCAATCCGTTCGGTGCGGGCAGCCAGTGTCCTCGATCGGTGGCAGGTGGCATCGCGGTCGGAGGATGTCCAAAGGCGCGGGCGAACGCACGGGAGAATCCCTCGACCGATTCATAGCCGGAATCGAAGGCGCAGTCGGTGACCGAGGTCCCGCGTTGGATCAGCCACGCGGCTCGTTCGAGAGTTATCCTGCGCCGCAACGCAATCGGTGGCTCACCCGAGCCGCGACGGACTTGCCGGGTGAAGTGAAACGGCGAGGTGTCGGCGCCGTCGGCCATCTCCTCGAGTGAGTGATTGTCGGCATTGAGCACGGCGTCGAGCAAACGACGCCACGGATCGGGTCGCGATGCGGCGTCGAGTGGGCTCATATATCGATTATCGGTCACCGCCTCGTTCGGACGCATGACCGTTCTTGCTCAATTTCTCGGTACGACCGACGCCGTCGCTACAGTGACGGCATGGGACTCGCCGAAGTGATACTCACCGGAACCGACGAAACGCTGGACGCTTACCGAAACCTCCTGGGCGCGACCGACGCCGACGCGTGGTCGTTGCCGAATGCTCAAGTCCGTGTTGTAGCGGACGATCGCGCCGAAAATCTCGTCCTCTTCGGCGTCGACGATGTCGAATCCGCGTCTCGTCTGCTTACCCGGCGCGGTCTTACCCTCGATCCCGGCTTGCTGGGCGTTCGCGCTCGTGGTCTTCCCATCGGCATCGCCGCCACCGCGCCTTCGTCGACTGAGCGTGACAGTCTCGCCGGCATACTGGCCATCGATCATCTGGTTTTCCTGGCTGCGAATCGGGATCATGCGACCGCGTTGTTCGGCGCAACTCTCGGGCTTGATTTTCGGCTGGCTCAAGTCATCCCGGGAGGCGCGGGCTCTGAGCAGGGAGGCGAAGTCAGTCAGCTCTTCTTCCGCGATCGGGATCTCATCGTGGAGGTCGTGGTGAAGCCGGATGTCGAGGAAGCGATCACCTTCTGGGGCATCGCATGGCGTGTCGGCGATATCGAAACAAGCCGAGAAGTGTTGCGCGAGAAAGGCTTCGACGTCAGTGAAATTCACGCCGGGCACAAACCCGGAACGCGGGTATGCACCATGCGAGACCGATCGCTGGTTGTTCCCACGATTCTGATCGAACAGGCCGAAGCCTGAGGCGGAATAGGACCACGGTCCGGTTATGTTGTGGGTGATGAATTCCCAACGAGAGGGGACACCGCATGACCACGAACCAACAGGTTGAACTCGGGCTCGACACCTTCGGCGACGTCACCGTCGATGAGACCGGCGCCCGAACCACCTACCCACAGGTGATCCGCGACGTCATCGGCGAGGCCGTCCTCGCTGACGAAGTCGGTGTCGACTTCTTCGGCGTTGGCGAACACCATCGCGACGACTTCTCCATCAGTGCACCGGACGTCGTATTGGCCGCCATCGCGGGCCAGACCAAACGCATCAGACTCGGCACCGCCGTCACAGTGCTCAGTTCCGACGATGCTGTGCGCGTCTATGAACGTTTCGCGACCCTCGACGCCGCGTCGTCGGGCCGGGCCGAGGTGATTCTCGGCCGCGGATCGTTCACCGAGTCGTTTCCGCTTTTCGGATTCGACCTCGACGATTACGAAATGCTCTTCGAGGAGAAGTTGGACCTCTTCGCCGCACTGCGCAAAGAAGGTCCGGTGACGTGGTCGGGGAAGCATCGCGCGCCGTTGGTGGACAAAGATGTTTATCCCAAGACTGATTCGGGACAGCTGACAGCGTGGATCGGTGTCGGCGGCTCACCAGAGTCGGTGGTGAGGTCGGTGCGCTACAACATCCCGATGATGCTCGCGATCATCGGCGGTGATCCTGCCAGGTTCGTGCCATATGTCGATCTCTACAAACGCGCACAGGAACAGCTGGGCCCTGACGTCGGATTAACCGCGCCAATGCCGCTCGGCGCCCATTCACCTGGGCATATCGCCGAAACCGACGACCTGGCACTCGAGCAGGCGTGGCCGCACGCCAAGGTGATGCACGATCGGATCGGCGCTGAGCGCGGTTGGCCGGCGATGCGCCGATCGCAGTTCCTCGCCGAGGTGACATCGGGGTCGCAATATGTCGGTTCACCCGAGACGGTGGCCCGAAAGATCGCGAAAACCGTTCGGACACTTGGTCTTAACCGTTTCGACTTCAAATATGCCAGCGGTCCGATGCCGCATTCACAATTGATGACGAGCATCGAGTTGTATGGCACTCAGGTGATACCGCGGGTTCGGGACTTGCTGGCGTCGGAATCGATTGCGACACAGGCATAAACGGTCCATTTGCCACCGATCTATTCGTTACCGATTTCTCAGGAAATTGACGGTGTAGAAGCTCATCTTGCAGATAGGCTCCTCGAACCAAAGTCGGCCGAGGGGGCCGACCTTCAGAGTTCGAAGGCGGTGATTGTGATGTGGGTTCTGATCACGGTTGTTTTGGCTATTGCGGTAATCGTCGGTGTCGCGGCAATTCTGGCGGGTATCGCCGGAAGCAACAGCACCGGAAACGCCAGTAGTCGTCGCCATTCGGGCGGTTCAACCTCTAGCTGGGGAGGCTGGGGCAGCGATTCTGGAAGTAGCTGGGGAGGCGGGGATTCCGGTGGTGGCTGGGGAGGCGGCTGCGACAGCGGAGGAGGAGGAGGAGGAGGAGGAGGAGGTGACGGAGGCAGCTGCGGCTGACTGATCGTTTGAGCGGCGCCGACGCGCCTGAGTGATAGCTCCACCGGGAGCCATCGTCTCGGGTCGTCGGCGCCGTTTCGTTGCGGAATGGCCGCCCGCCGTGTGAGTTGGGCGGGTAGATGTGACCTGCTCCACGCGGACCCGATAGGTTGTAGCCCGAGTTACGGTCCATTAACCCGTAGAGAAGGAGGTCAGGGTGGCAGATCTCAGCAAGACGCAGGCGCCCACAGAGATTCCCGAAGGCGACGAAGGCTACCAACGCGGCCTCAACTCGCGCACCGTGCAGATGATCGCCATCGGTGGCGCGATCGGCACCGGCCTGTTCTACGGGGCCGGTGGTGCCATCGAGCAGGCAGGTCCGGCGCTGATCCTTGCGTACGCGCTCGCCGGTCTCGCGATCTTCATCGTGATGCGCGCACTCGGCGAACTATTGATCTACCGCCCGATCTCCGGCGGTATCAGTGAATACGCCGACGAGTTCCTCGGGCGCTTCGCGGGGTTCTCCCAAGGCTGGACCTATTGGGCGGTATGGACCACCACCTGCATGGCCGAGATCACCGTAGCCGGCAAATACGTCAACTATTGGTTGCCATCGATTCCGGTGTGGGTGACCGCGTTGGTCGCGCTCGCCGTATTGTTCGGCGCCAATCTGATTTCCGTCCGTCTGTTCGGGCAGGCCGAATTCTGGTTCTCCGCGATCAAAGTGACCGCCATCCTCGGCATGATCATCGTCGGAATCGGCGTGCTGTTGCCGATCGCGGGCCTCGGGCCCGACGTCGGGCCATCGGTCACGAATCTGTGGAACGACGGCGGCTTCTTCGCCACCGGCTTCACCAATGCTCTGCTGAGCCTGCAGATCGTCATGTTCGCCTACGTTGGGGTGGAGTTGGTCGGTGTCACGGCAGGCGAAGCCGAGAACCCCCGAGTCACCCTGCGCAAAGCGATCAACTCGGTGCCGTTCCGTATCGGCATCTTCTACGTCGGCGCCCTACTGGTGATTCTGTCGGTGCGCGGCTGGCGGAATTTCGAGGAGGGACAGAGTCCCTTCGTCGCGGTCTTCCAGTACATCGGAATCCCCGGCGCCGCCGGACTGGTCAACTTCATCCTGCTGACCGCGGCACTGTCGTCGTGCAACTCCGGCATCTACTCCACCGGTCGAATGCTCCGTGCGTTATCCCAGCAGGGAGACGCCCCCAAACAACTTGATCGGCTGTCGTCGCGCAAAGTGCCGGTCACCGGCATCGTGCTCAGCGCTGCCGTGATGATTATCGGAGTTCTGGTCAACGTCGTCGATGAGAAGCGCGCATTCACCTACATCACGTCGGTCTCGACTGTCGGCATCATTGTCGTGTGGGGCACAATCCTGGTGTGCCACATGGTGTATCGACGCCGAGTCGCCGCCGGGATCCTTCCCGCGTCGGACTACCGGGTACCCGGCGCGCCGTTCACCACCTGGGCCGCGCTCGCCTTCCTGGCGCTGGTCTTCGTGCTGCTGTTCTTCAGTGAGAGCGGCCGTATCGCACTGATCGTGGGCGCGGTGTGGTTTGGATTGGTCGGAGCTGGCTATCTCGTCTGGTCCCGCTCCCGACCCGCGCCAGCTTCGGTGTCATAACGGGTGAACGGCAACGGCCCAGATTCGCGCTATGCGAATCTGGGCCGTTGCCGTCGTTGGTCTAGTCGTGGTTTTCGATGACGTCGTATTCGCCGTCGGCGTAGCGCGCCCGGATCAGCTTCTTGTCGAATTTGCCGACTGACGTCTTGGGGACCTCAGTGACGAATGCCCACCGCTCTGGCATCTGCCAGCGGGGGATCAGATCGGCGAGGAAGCCCCGCTGCTCGGCGCCGTCCGCCGCAGCGTCGTTCTTGACGACGGTGAGGACAAACGGTCGTTCACCCCACTTGTCGTCGGGTACCGCCACTACCGCAGCCTCGACGACTACCGGGTTACTCATCACGGTGTTTTCCAACTCGACCGAGGAGATCCATTCGCCGCCGGTCTTGATGAGGTCCTTCGTTCGGTCGACGATCGTCATGAAACCGTCCGGGCTGATCGACGCGACGTCGCCGGTCCGCAACCAGCCGTTATGGAATTTGGCTTCGTCGACGACCGGACCGTCCGGGGAATAGTACGCGCCGGTGATCCACGGTCCGCGCACCTCCAACTCGCCAACCGCCTCGCCATTCCACGGTTGTTCGGAACCATCGTCAGCGATCAGTCGTGCTTCTACCGAAGCGGGGAAACGTCCCTGCGTCACTCGATAGGCGAATTCTTCGTCCTCATTGTCAACACCGAACGGTGGTCGGGCGACCGAGCCAAGTGGTGAAGTCTCGGTCATACCCCACGCATGGACGATGGGGACGCCATAGGTGTCGAACTTTCTGATCATCGACGGCGGAACCGCAGCACCGCCCACGACGACCTCGCGCAGATGTGAAATGTCTTGTGGTGCGACATCGAGCTGTGCCGCGACCCCCTGCCAGATGGTCGGTACCGCGGCAGCGAAGGTCGGCTGACCGGCCGCCATGATCGCGAGGAGCGGTTCGGGCTGCAAGAAGCGGTCGGGCATGATCAATGTGATACCCGACATCATCGCGGCAAACGGCAAACCCCACGACATGACGTGAAACATCGGAACGATAGTGAGAACTGAGTCCCGGTTCGACAGCGCCATACCCGAGGGAAGACACACCTGCATCGAATGCAGCCAAATGCTGCGATGTGAATAGACAACGCCCTTCGGGTCGCCAGTGGTACCCGAGGTGTAACACATCACGGCTGCGTCGTTCTCGGCGACGTCTGGCCACGCGTAGCTGGTCGCCTCGCCGGCGATCAGTTCGTCGAACTGGTGGACCGTGATGCCGTCGGGAGCCGAGAACGCCGAAGCAGGACCGTTGGTCACGATGACGTGTTCGACCTGGGGCGTGCCTTGAACATACTGGGCGAGCATCGGAGCGAGCGACGCGTCGACCAGGATCACGCGGTCGTCGGCGTGATTGATGATGTACACGGCCTGCTCGGGCGACAGACGCAGATTGAGGGTATGTAGTACCGCACCCATCGCGGGCACTGCCGCGTAGGCCACCTGATGCTCGTTGTTGTTCCACATGAAGGTGGCGACCCGATCACCACGCTCGACGCCGAGTTTAGTAAGCGCGTGCGCGAGCTGAGCTGCCTTGTCGCCGACGGCGGCGAAGGATATATCTGACAGTTCCGTGCCGGTCCATGTCCGGATCTTGGCCTCCGGGAAGACTCGTCGGCTGTATTCGACCAGGCGGGCGATCGATAGCTCACCCTGCTGCATCGTCGATTGAATCATCTGCTTATTACTCCTCGTCGAATACCAGGACAGACACGGACAAAACGCGCTCTGCACGACTCTTGCGTGTCGAGTCTCACATGTCGTGAGCAACGTGCTGCAACCGGGATATGCGTACGAGTGAGGTCAGCAGGAATAGGTCATCGGTGCGGTCGCGCCAGGTCGCCGGTATTTCGAGAGGCGGCGCGGGAGTCAGTCGCCGCGGCTACTGCTGGTCAGATGCCACCAGCCGCATTGGCACCGATACGTGCGCAACGAGACGCTGCGCCATGTCTCCGAAGACATCGAAGAGATGGCGGCAGCCGCTTCCGTGCGATCGCGGAACGCGCTCTTCGATGGTGTCGGGCAGCCCAGGTGTTCGACGTTGATCCTCCGATGCAAACGCCTCGCCGCCGGTGGGGCGTCGCGCTCGGCCGTGCGTTGCTCGATGCGGCGGTAGTACCTCTCGAGTTCATCATCGTCGAATGCGGCCACGATAGTAGATATTGCCAGAGCGTGAGCCGTACTACCGCCCGAGTGCGGCGGCAGTTTCCCAGGTGGCACGTTGAATATCGGGGCCCAACAGTTCGGTCTGCGTCAGTACGATTTCGGTCGCACCGGCTGCCAAATAGTCCCGTAACCCGGCCAGCACCTTGTCGGCCGAACCGACGAGTCCAAGCTCCACTGCCTTCTTCGCGCCGCTTAGTTCGATCGCTCGCTGATACGACGGTATCTGTTCATAGAACTCGGTAGCGGCCGCGAGCGCATCACGTCCCGCACCAGCGTCGTCGGTGACGAGCGCGGGCACCAGTGCGACCACTCGCGGGGCTGGCCGCCCTGCGGTTGCCGCCGCTTGCTCAACAGTCGGAATGATATGCCCGTCAAGTGCTTTCGGTCCGGCGAGGAATGGCAGGATCCCGTCGGCCAACCGTCCCGATACCTCGAGTGCGCGCGGACCTAACGCGGCGACGAGTAGCGGCGGTGCGGGGGTCGCTCCAGGTAACGCGGTCGGAATCGGGGAGACCGCGGTGATCTCGCTGCCTCGGTAGTCGACTCCGCCATTGACGAACACGTCACGGGTGATCGTGAGAAAGTCTTCCAAGCGCTTTGCGGGACGGCGAAATTCGACGTCGAATGTCTGCTCGGTCAGCGACGCCGCGCCCAACGCGATGCCATAGTGGAACCGCCCGTGCGTCGCTGCCTGCGCTGTCTGTGCCTGCGCCGCGACGATCAGTGGATGCCGCCCAAAGATCGGAACGGCGGAAGTGCCGACACTGATCCCCTCGACCTCCCGCCCTACGATGCCGGCAAGCGCGATGGCGTCGTAGTCGAAGCGTTGTCCAAGCCAGATTCCGGACAGCCCCGACCTTTTGGCCGTCCGTGCTGACTCAACGACATAGTCCACCGCGTTGCCGGATCCGGGAGTCGACAGCGCGACGCCAATACTGGTCATACCCGGACAAGGCACACCCGGTCACGATGATTCCCGTCGCCGGAGTTTTACGAATACTGAGTCAAACCATTGCGGCTGGCATGGTTATACGCCGATCTTGCCGCCGGGCTTCCACACGGCGACGACACTCGGCCGCGGCTGATTGCTGCCGCCGTCGGGCCAGTGCGAGAACGGCCGGTCGGCGCTGTAATCGTCTTCTTCACCGGGATGCTGCACGCATACGATGACGCGATCCTCGGTGATGATCGGTCCGCATGTCTCCGAGCCTCGCGGAACGGTCAGGAACTGTTTGGTTTCACCACGATTCGCGCCGTCGAGTGCCACCGCGAAGAGTCCGTCGTTATTCTTCAGCGCGTTGCCGTCGGTGGAGATCCAGAGGTTCCCGTGCGGGTCGAAGGCGACATTGTCCGGGCAGGAGATGGGCGAGACCTTAGTCTTGTCGAACCCGCCGTAGTAGGTGTCGGCAGCCTTGGGGTCGCCGCAGACGAGCAGCAGTTCCCAGGTGAAGTCGGTGCCGGTGTGGTTGTCGGTGATCTCGAGAACTTGACCGTTCTTGTTCTCGTTGCGCGGGTTGGCCTCGTCAACGCCAGCCTTTCCCTTTGTGCCGCGCTTGTCGTTGTTGGTCAGCGCGCAGTACACCTTGCCGGTCACCGGGTGCGGCTCGATGTCTTCGGGACGGTCCATCTTGGTGGCTCCGGCGCGGTCGGCGGCGAGCCGGGTGAATACCGCGACTTCGGCGGCTGACATTCCCGCGATCTTCGATTCGGCCTTGCCGTCGTTGTCCACGACGAGCAGTGGAATCCAAGTGCCCGATCCGTGGAATTTTCCATCGCTCGGGAGTTTGCCGGTGCCGTCGATCTCCTTTGGCGTTTCACCACTGAACTGTGCGACGTACAGCGTCCCGTGATCCAGGATCGTCATATTCGCGTTGGCCGTCGACGCCGCGGAACCCGTGGTGATCTTCTTGCTGGACACGAATTTGTAGATGTACTCGAACTTTTCGTCGTCGCCGGTGTACGCGACGACGGTGCCGTCCTTCGTGACGAAGATGTTGGCTGATTCGTGTTTGACCCTGCCGAGGGCCGAGTGTTTCACCGGGGTCGACTTCGGATCGTGCGGATTGACCTCCACCACGTATCCGAATCGGTTCGACTCGTTGGGTTCCTTGGCCAGGTCAAAGCGGGAAACGTAATGGGCCCAATGGTTTTCGTCCGCGTCATCGTCGAAGCTGTAGCGCTTGAGGTGTGCCGCCGCAGTCTTGTCAGTCACTTTCGACGCATTGGCAAAGTAGTTGTTGTAGTTTTCCTCACCGGAGAGCATGGTGCCCCACGGGGTGAGGCCACCTGAGCAATTGGCAATGGTGCCAAGGAGTTTGGTGCCCGATGGATCTTCGGTGGTCTTGACGAATTCAGATCCCGCGGCCGGTCCGACAAGCGTGAACTCAGTATCGGCGGTGACTCGACGATTGCGATCGCCGATGACCGGGGTCAGTTTGCCACTGCCCGATTCTGTCTTCACCTCTACGATGCTGATGCCGTGGGCAGCCATCGAGATGCCGACTTGCTGATCAGTCGGACTGTCGGGGTTGTAGTTGTGGAACATGAGTTCGGGGTTGGTGTACTCGTTATTGCACACCAAATAGAAGTGACCGTCGACGGCCTTTCCATCACCATCTTCGACCGGAATGAGTCCGGCGAAGTCGTTGTTGTAGCCGAACTGTTGAGCTTGTGCCCGTGGCGACTGGCGCTCGAAATCGAATTTCGGCGCGCCGGGCAGAATTGGGTCGCCCCAACGGATTACGACCTGCTGTTCGTAGCCGGCTGACGTGACCAATGCGTCCTGTTTATTCGGCTCGACGACGGTGAAGTTCATTCCCTGCGAACCATCACCGGATCCGGTGACCGATGCGGGTCCCGATGTTGTGGTGCCAGCGCTGTCGTCGCCGCATGCGGCCAGTAGTGACGCCGCTCCGACGCCGACCGCGACTCCGGCCGTGCCGCGCAATACGGCGCGGCGGGAGACCGCGGTTCGCACGACGTCGCCGAAATAGGCGTTGTCACTAGTGTTTCCGGGCTCTCGCCAGCATGCGCTGCCGCATTTGTAGCGACAGGTGAGGTGGGCGCGCTTGGATTGACCCTCATGGCGGTCATACGGCGCGAACAAGGGCAGGGCAATGCGGACCATGGATCATCCTTGGGCTGAAGGGACCGGGTTGACAGCAAAGTATGCGGTCCGATCAAACCGAAAGGGTTAGACAGGTGAACGGCACGAGAACGACTATCGGCGTATAACGGCCGATGGCCGCCCCCGGTATGTACGGGGACGACCATCGGGTCGGACGGATTGTGAACTTAGAACAGATCGCTTTCGGTCACCTTGGTCCATGCGGTGACGAAATCATTGACGAACTTCTCTTTCGCATCGTCGGCACCGTATACCTCGGCCACCGCGCGCAGCTGGGAGTTGGCGCCGAATGCCAGGTCGACGCGCGAACCAGTCCACCGCACTTCGCCGGTAGCCGAATCGGTGCCTTCGTAGGTGCCGTCATCCTTTGCCGACGGGGCCCACACGATATCCATGTCGGTGATGTTCACGAAGAAATCGTTGCTCAGCACACCTGGCTTGTCGGTGAGGACGCCGAGCTGCGACCCGTCGTAGTTGGCGCCGAGGGTCCGTAGGCCGCCGACGAGCACGGCGGTCTGAGGCGTCGACAGTGTCAGCAGATTAGCTTTGTCGACGAGCAGATATTCGGCGGGCAACTGCGCCCCCTTGCCGAGATAGTTGCGGAACCCGTCGGCGTCGGGCTCGAGTGCCGCGAACGAATCAGCGTCAGTCCATTCCTGAGTCGCGTCGGTTCGGCCCGGTCGGAACGGCACCGTCACGTCGACTCCACCGTCGCGGGCGGCCTTCTCGATGGCAGCCACACCGCCGAGGACCAGAACATCGGCGAAGGACACTTTGGTGTTGCCGTTCTGTGCGGAGTTGAAGGCTTCGGCAACCCCTTCGAGAGTCTTGATGACCTGTGCGAGCTGATCGGGGTTGTTGACCTCCCAGCCGACCTGCGGCTGCAGCCGGATGCGACCGCCGTTGGCGCCGCCGCGCTTGTCGCTGCCGCGGAACGAGGACGCAGCCGCCCACGTCGTCGTAACCAGTTGTGCCACAGTCAAACCGGTACCGAGGATGTCGCTCTTCAACTTGGCGATATCCGCTTCACCGATGAGCTCGTGATCGACGGCCGGAACCGGGTCCTGCCAGATCAGGGTCTCCTCGGGCACCTCGGCTCCGAGGTAGTTCTGAATCGGCCCCATATCGCGGTGCGTCAGTTTGAACCATGCCCGCGCGAAGGCGTCGGCGAACTGCCGTGGGTTGTCCAGAAAGCGCCGCGAGATTGGCTCGTAGATCGGGTCGAAGCGCAGCGCCAGGTCAGTGGTCAGCATTACCGGCGGGTGCGACTTTTCCGGATCGTGTGCGTCGCGGACGCTCGTCGAACCGGCTCCGTCCTTCGGGATCCACTGCTGGGCGCCGGCCGGACTCTTGGTGAGTTCCCACTCGTAGCCGAATAGCGTCCAGAAGAAATTGTTGTCCCACGTAATGGGGGTGCTGTTCCAGGCGCCTTCCAGACCGCTCGTGATGGCGTCGCCGCCGACGCCGGACTTATAGCCGCTCTTCCAGCCGAGTCCCATCTGCTCAAGCGGAGCTGCCTCCGGCTCGGGGCCGACGAGGTCGGCATCGCCCGCACCATGCGTCTTGCCGAAAGTGTGTCCTCCGGCGATCAATGCGACGGTCTCTTCGTCGTCCATCGCCATCCGCGCGAACGTCTCTCGAATGTCGACGGCAGCTTTGAGCGGGTCCGGATTGCCATTGGGGCCTTCGGGATTCACATAGATCAAACCCATCTGAACCGCCGCAAGCGGGTTGGAGAGGTCACGCTCGCCGCTATAGCGCTCGTCATCGAGCCAGACGCGCTCGGCACCCCAGTACACTTCCTCGGGCTCCCACTTGTCGACGCGACCGCCGCCGAATCCGAAAGTGTCCAGGCCCATCGACTCGAGCGCGACGTTGCCGGCGAGGATAATCAGGTCGCCCCAGGACAGCTTGCGACCATACTTCTTCTTGACCGGACCGAGCAGGCGTCGGGCCTTGTCGAGGCTCGCGTTGTCGGGCCAGGAGTTGAGCGGTGCGAATCGCTGCATACCGTGTCCGGCACCGCCGCGACCGTCTTTGATCCGATAGGTGCCCGCAGCGTGCCACGCCATCCGGATGAAGAACGGGCCGTAGTTGCCAAAGTCCGCCGGCCACCACGGCTTCGAGTCGGTCAATACCGCCTCGAGGTCGGTCTTGACCGCGGAGAGATCGAGCGTCTTGAACTCCTCTGCGTAATCGAAGTCGGGGCCCTCCGGATTGGAGATATCCGGATTCTCCTGCAGGACTTTAAGGTTGAGCGCGTTTGGCCACCAATCCCGGTTGCCGCCGCCTTCAGCAGGGGGCTTGATCCCGCCGTGGATTACCGGGCAACCGCCGGCTTCCGCCGGTTCGGTCTGGGCTTCGCCGATGGGGGGAGTTTCGTCGATGGTGCGAGATTCGTCGGACACGAGAAACCTTTCGAGAATGGGTATTTGGGCTGACGTTCACATAGGTCTTGCTGGTTGGGCTGCTGTTACTTCGGGCTGTCGAGCTGCATGGAATCACCGACGGCGGTGCCCGCACATGCCGGGCAGAGTCCCCAGTAGATGACTTCGGCTTCATCGATCGCGAAGCCGTTGTCGTCTGCCGCGTCGAGGCAGGGCGCCGCGCCGACCGCACAATCGATGTCGACGATGGTCCCGCAGGACCGGCAGACGGCGTGGTGGTGATTGTCGCCGATTCTTGACTCGTATCGGGCAACCAGACCGGAAGGCTGGATACGCCGGATGAGGCCGGCGACGGTGAGTGCGTGTAGCACGTCGTACACCGCCTGACGTGACACCGTTGGCAATTCGGTTCGCACGGCATCGAAAACGGTCTCGGTGTCGGCGTGGGGATGGGTGTCGACTGCGGTCAAGACAGCCAACCGTGGCTTTGTCACACGCAGATCGGCGATGCGCAACCGCTCTGTGTGATTCATCGACTCGGCCATGAACTCACCATAACGGGGGAGTGACAGTTTCGGAAGCCTTTTCTGGAATTAATCCAGATAAGATGAATATGTGCTGGTGGCAGCTCTATGTTGGGCCGACGGCGGCTCGGCAACGGCGGATCGTCCGTATCTGACGCTCACCGCACGTTGTCATCATTGCCGAGATAGTCCGGGGACGGACGGGAATGAGGAATTGATCGCGTCGAGCACCGCCGGGTAGCGCTTGCTCTCCGGATGCGATCCGGGCTTGCCGCTGCTGACTACTGCTACCGCGAGTTCGCGCTGCGGGTCGGCCCACATCGCGATGTCGGTCAGACCGGTGTGTCCAAACGCGTCTGGAGCGTCGCGACCGAAGGGGCCGTATCGGGTCGAGCCGAGCATGTATCCGGTTCCCCACCGCAGGGGCCGCCCACCGGTCGCGATGTCTGGACGAAGTCGTCTGCGCTGCACTCTCGCGGCATCAAGGGTGTCAGCCGAAAGCACTCGCACGCCGTCGAGTTCGCCCCCGCGGCGCAATAATTCAGCGAATCGGGAAAGTTCGTGAGCGGTGGATACGGTATTCGAGGAGGGAACCACCCCGGTCAGGAAGGCTGAACTGTTGGACCGCCGAATAGTCTTGGCCATTGTCCCACCGACCACGCGTGTGAAAGCTGCTTCGATCGCGGCGGGCGGCGGTGGTCCGGTGACATGACTCGGTGCCACCTCGCCAACCGCATCGGGGGAAACACCGTAATTGGTCCACGAGAATCCGAGTGGGTCAAGGATTTCCTCGGCGAGGATATCGCGGATACTGCGACCTGTTGCGGCAGAGACGATTTCACGCACCAACGGCCCCCATGTCAACGCGTGATACATATGCACAAGACCGGGACGGTATATCGGTCGTAGCGCGGCGAGCATCTCCCGGGTGTAGTCACTGTCTTCGGAGCGGCGAAGATCTGGGCGTACACCCAGGGCTATCGGTACACCTGCGCTATGGGTAAGCACATGATCGATGGTGGTGCGATGTTTGCCGTGGCTGGTGTATTCCGGGAGGTAGTCGCATACCCGGGCATCGAGGGCCAATTCCCCCCGCTCGATCAGCAGGTGAAGCACGGTCACCGAAATTGCTTTGGCCGCGGAATACACACAGAACGGTGTTTGCGTTGTGACAGTGCGTTTTTCGGCATCTGCCAGTTCATCTGGGCCGTTGCCCCATCCGTGGCCGATCGCGCGATCGAGGATCACTTCGCCGCCCTGACGGATGCAGATTTGGATCGCTGGCTGCGTGCCCGCGCCATACCAATGCCGCACGGCCTGCCAAACCTGCTCAGCGGACTGTCGTTGATCTGCCGACTCGGCTCCGACGTCCGTCACGGAGTCGAGGTCGTCGGGCACGGCGATGCGGCCGGGAGCGGGGGAGGTCACCGACTCAGCCTACTTGCGGACAGGGGAGCATCGATGCGCGCAGAATAGACGTCGACAACCCCGGCTGAGGATCTGGAGACGACATGACCGTGCGACTCAACCCGTACCTGAGTTTTCGCGACAATGCCCGCGAAGCGATGGAGTTCTACAAAAGCGTGTTGGGCGGCGACTTGGAGGTCGCGACCTTTGAGCAGATGCCCGGCTCTGACCCCGACGAGGCAAACAAGGTGATGCACGCGATGCTCACTACACCACACGGTCTGGTGTTGATGGGCGCCGACACTCCTAATGCCATGCCGCTCAACGTCGGCGATTCGATCACGGTGTCGCTTTCGGGTGACCAGACCGAGCTATTGGGCGGCTGGTTCGATGGTTTGGCGCAGGGCGGAACTGTCACTGCCCCGTTCATGCAGGCGCCGTGGGGAGATACGTTCGGTATGGTGACCGACCGATTCGGAGTCAACTGGATGGTAAACGCCGAGGGTGTGCGGGACTGACTCGCGAGTCATAGCCAGCGGGGTCACAGGACGGCCAGCAGTACACCGACTCCGATGAACAGCGCGCCGAAAAACCGGTTGAGGTTGCGCTGTCCGCGTTCGGTGCGGGTCAGGTTGCCGAAGCCGCGCGCCACGACGGCGAAGAACAGCCACATCACCGCTATATCGACGACGACGATTGTCAGCCCGATCGTAAGGTATTGCGGCAGTAGCGGTTCGGAGGCTTTGACGAAGCTTGGAATGAATGCCAACAGGAATACGACGGCCTTCGGATTGAGCAGGTTCACCCACACGCCACGCAGACACATCGACCACGCGGACTCACCGGCCAACTCTGCCGCGGCGGCAGCTGAACTGTCCGGACGTCGAAGGATTTGACGTACGCCGAGATAGATCAGATACGCGGCACCGAGGTACCGGATGACGTCGAATGTGGTGGGGGAGCGCGCGATGATCACCCCGAGCCCCGCGGCAACGATCGCCAGCTGAATCAGTAGTGCTGCTTGTTGGCCGAGGATGCCCCAGATCGAACGGCGAAAGCCGACGTTTAGCGAATTGCTCATCGTGTTGATCGCTCCCGCGCCGGGCGTGAAGCTGATGAGCAGGCAAGCCGTCAACAGCGCTGCCCATGTCGCGACCTGCATCGGACAAGATTAGCTTGACCTCTACCTACCGAATGGGAGTGAGAGCCCAGTCGAGCAGGCTGTGGAAACTCCAGGACAATTCCTCGAATGTTGACGTCGTACCGAGTTCGTGGCCGACAAGCAGCATCATCGCGAGGCGGGCGAGGTGTTCACCACGTTCGGCATCGCCAATGAGAGCCGTATACGAGTCGGCGATGACTGCGACGCGTGCGGCGTCGGCTTCGGCCACTACCGCAGCGACGTCGGAATCACTGGCAGACCAGATGCGTATCGCCGCTTCGGACGCGTATGGCAGATTAAGCGCGACTTCGAGCAGGGCGTCGATCCGCTCTCTCGGATCCTCAACCGATTTCACTGTGTCGATCAGCACCTCACTCTTGTTATGTCGCCAGTATTCGATCAAGTGTTGGCAGTACGACGCCCAGTTCGGAAAGGCGTAGTAGAACGACCCGGTCGTCGTCGAAGTCTCGGCACATACCGCGGCGAGTTTCAATGCCGGGTAGCCGTCGCGGGCCAGAATCTGTAGCCCGGCCTCCAGATAGCGCAACTGCGGAGTTGTGGACTGTGGGGTGGTGGACTGGGGTGCCGTGGACTGCGACATAACCATCCTTCTGTGACCTGTTGCACAACTGTATAACTCGACTTATAGTACTCGTGTAAGTCGACTTACAGCCCACGTTGACGCAGGAGGCCCCGATGGTAGTGAATTCTCTAGCGCGAACCGTGACGACCACGGTGGCCGCGCCCGGCCGAATAATCGCGAAACGCAAAGCCGCTAAACGTAATCCGAGTCTCGGGCTCGATCCGGAGACAGACTATGCCCAGATCTACCGCAACGTCACGCTGTACGAATTTCCGTGGGATATGAATCAGGCGTTAAGTTTCGCACTGTTCCGCACCTACGCGGTGCCCAGCATCGGAGACTTGCTCGACCGGACCGGTCAGTTCTGCGACTTCACCCAGAAGCGTTACGACGACACCTCGCTATTGCTCGAAGCGCCGCTCGTCGATGGTTTCGATAGTCCCACCGGCAAGACGGCAGTTCGCCGGATCAATCAGATGCACAAGATGTACGACATCTCTAACGAGGACATGCTCTATGTTCTCTCGACATTTGTCGTCGTTCCCAAACGGTGGCTCGACGACTACGGGTGGCGCGCCCTGACCGAATCGGAGGTCCGGGCATCGGTTCGGTACTACCAGGATCTCGGCAAACATATGGCGATCAAAGATGTGCCGGCGAGCTACGACGATTTCGCCACATTGATGGACTCCTATGAACAGTCACACTTTGCCTACAACGATGGCGCGCGGCGCGTCGCCGACTCCACCTTGCATTTGATGACCACCTTCTATCCTCGTCCGGCGCGCAGGGGCGTCGAATTGTTCAGTCGGGCACTGATGGACGAGCCGTTGCTCAATGCGTTCGGCTATCGCGATCCGGGGGCGACCATCCGCACCCTTTCGGTCAATGCCCTGCGGCTACGTGCTCGACTGCTTTCGGTCTTGCCGTCGCGGACCGAGCCGATGCATATCCACGACATGCCGAACATCAAGAGCTACCCGAGCGGTTATGACCTCGCTGAGATGGGTACCTTCCCGACCGGCTGCCCGGTGCCGCATACGGCGCCAAACTCCGCGGGTCAGGCCGCGGGTTAGTGATCTACGTTGTGAGTAGGCGCCACAACCCGATTAGGCCGACCACGACTATGGCCGCTCGGAGAACTCCCGGAGTCAACCGCCGGCCGTAACGCGCCCCGATCATCCCGCCGAATAGTGAGCCGACAGCTATGAGTCCAGCGACGGCCCAATCGATCCGGTCGAAAGCGACGATCGTATAGGTCACGGCTGCAACGACATTCACGATCAGTGCGAGCAAGTTCTTGGCAGCGTTCATCCGTTGCAGATCGCCCGGAACGATAACGCCCATCGCTGCGATCAACAATATTCCCTGAGCGGCGGTGAAGTAGCCGCCGTATACACCGACGGCGAAGGTCGCAACTGCGAGGATGCTTACGCGCGAAACAGTGAGCCGCGTACCGTCGAAGTCCTCGACAGTATCTACGCCTGAGCGTTTCGCGGCCCAGCGTTGAATACCTGGCTGAGCGACTACCAACGTCAGTGCGACCACTAGCAGGACTGGCACGATTCTTTCGAAAACAGACTCCGGCAGGTGAAGCAGTAGCCAGCACCCCACCAGCGCGCCGACGAATGACGCCGGAATCTGCCATCGCAACTGCGACCACTGACCGGCAAGTTCATTTCGGTACCCCCATGTTCCCGAAACTCCTCCGGCGACCAGGCCGACCGCATTCGACATCGTCGCGTTGACCGCGGGCATACCGAAGGCGACCAACGTCGGGAAGGTGACCAGAGTGCCGCTCCCGACGACGGCGTTGATAGCACCGGCGGCGACGCCGGCCAGGCCGACGATGATCAACTGCCAAAGGCTCACGCCTCGCACACTAGCTGGCCCGAAATTAAATGTGTTGCGGTGGTCCCGCGCATGCGCCTAGATTTATCTCTTGTGTTCACCGAAGCCGGTATGTCGCCGGTGAAATGCGAACCGAAACAATAATTGAATAGCGACAAGCGGCATGGCGCATAAGTCGGGGAGACTCGGCGAAAGGCAGGTGACAACTGTCGCCCGAAGCGATTCGGGTAACCCATGCAATCTGAGCCGGAATCATTCACTTCCGAGTGGAGGCTCCTTCGAAGCGAACTGCTGGCGTTGACGGAAGTCGACGTCGGGAGAGCCGATCGGTGACCCATCGCCCGTAGCCCGGGAGTTGAGTAGTAGCGACGGAGGTAGGCGGCAGGGGAAGGGATTTCACGGTCCGAGATGGTCAGTCGAGGGCGGGTTCCACGACCGCGGACACGGGGCAGGGCTGCTTCGAATAAGCGTGAGAGATCAAGTAGAGATGACAATCGAACGGTCGAAGGTGTGCGGTATTCCGATGCCAAAAGTATCGGAGCTGCCTGGGAAAGCGCATCTTCAGTCTATTTCAGCATTAGCTCAATGGCAGAGCATTTGTCTTCGGAACAAACGGTTGTCGGTTCAACTCCGGCGTGCGAATTCCAAGCGAAAGCCTTTCCCCGACGATATACGCGAAAGTGTCCTAATCCCTGGCTCAGTAATGAGAATCAGGGCATCGGCGGGTCCGCAAGACCTGTGGGTGTTCACGCGCTGGTAACGGTAGCGGAGGGTCCGGCCGGACCTTCTGCGACGCGAAAGCGGTGGAGAAGCGGTCGTCGAAGACGCGTGGTGCCACGTACGGCACTGGACATGGTGGATAGGCGTCGAGAGGCGCTGGACAAGCGGAAAACCCCTGCCGGGGAATACATCCCGCGAAAGGCCACCGACAGTGGCGGAGGTAGTCTCACTCCCCGCAACCCCACCCTGACAACAGCGGTTACGCTGTCGAGGTGTCAGACGCAAAATGGGCGCTCTCCGACGCTCCGAGCCAGGCCGGCCGGGTTGCCGTGATTACCGGAGCCAACTCCGGCATCGGCTTTGAAACCGCTCTCGGCCTGGCGATACTCGGCGCGCGGGTGGTGTTGGCCTGTCGCAACGTCGAGTCCGCGCAGAAGTCGCGCGGCCAGATTCTGGAACAAGTCCCGGAAGCTACGGTTGATATCGTACGGATCGACGTGAGCTCGCTGGATTCGGTGCGCACGGCAGCGGCGGAAATCATCGAATGCTTCGACCCGATTGACCTCTTGATCGCCAACGCCGGATTGATCGCCACCGCGCGACTGCAGACAGCCGACGGATTCGAGATGGATTTCGGCACCAACTTCCTCGGTCACTTCGCCTTAGTCGGCTGCCTCATCGATCACCTCGCTCCCGGCGCGCGCATCGTCACGGTCGGGAGTATCGCCCATCGTCGCGGGCAAATCGACTTCGATGACATCGGAATGAATCATCGGTTCAGTGTTGCTTCGGCCTATGCGCGATCGAAATTCGCGCAGATGGTGTTCGCCGATGAACTTGGTCGCCGGCTAAGTGCGTCGGGCCGGGACGTCCTCTCGCTGACCGCCCATCCCGGGTCGACCCGCACCGGAGTGATGCGTGGCCACAACCGTTTTCTGGTGTGGGGTTATCACAGCCCCAAGACGCGGTGGTTGCGCAAATGGTTCGTTCAAGAAGCGCCGCAGGGCGCATTGCCGACCCTGCGTGCCGCGACTGATCAGGCTGTACGCAGCGGCGAGATCTACGGACCATCGGGGCGTTTGCAGTTCACCGGCGACCCGATACTGGTCGAAGCCAGGAACGAAGTTCATGACCCGGTACTCGGCGCGCAGCTCTGGGATGTCGCCGAGGAACTTACCGCGATCACTTATCTGTAATCGCCTATATCGAAGGCCCGCTGGGCTGCTAGCTGTGATGGGGATGTGGGATATCAGGAACGCGAAGTCCAATGTCGTCGATGAAACACCAACTCCAGTCCTCGCCCGGCTCAAACGACGACACCAGTGGATGTTGCTCACGAGCGGCATGCGCCGACGCGTGTTTGCCCGGTGAAGAATCGCAGCAGCCGACCCGCCCGCAGGTCAGGCACATACGCAAATGGACCCAATTGCCCCCTGCGGCAATACAATCCGAGCAGCCGTCCATACTGCTCGGCGACACCTCGCGGATCTGGTCGGTATGCGTACACTTTGCGACCACTATGGCTCCTCGATTTTGAAACCGACTTTCAGGGTGACTTGGAAGTGTGCGATCGCGCCATCCTCGACAT
This sequence comes from Gordonia sp. CPCC 205333, assembly GCF_048537885.1. NCBI lineage: Bacteria > Bacillati > Actinomycetota > Actinomycetes > Mycobacteriales > Gordoniaceae > Gordonia > Gordonia sp. CPCC 205333. The sequence continues at coordinate 622,561 of NZ_JBCLVI010000003.1, forward strand.
GACCCCTGGTGTCGGTTACCTCGAACCAATCGATATTTCGGACGGTCTTGCTAGCGCGTGTGATGGCAGTTTTGATGGCGTCGTCGATGCTGGTCGGCGATGATCCGACGATCTCGGTGACGCGATAGACGTTGTTGCTCATGACTTCTCGATTCTGCCGGGGACGTTCGACGAAGCTGATGTGCGCCACGAACGTTACGCCTCGAGCCGCGATGTCGTACGCCACTTTTGGTTGGTCGAGTGTCCAAGGGAGACGTGCGCCCGCTATTTGGTTGGTCGAGTGGCCGGCGAGGCGTTAGCCGAGGCGGGCGTATCGAGACCACGCAACCACTGTGCACGAATTCTTCGCTGTCCAATCCGACCGATCGCTCGGTGCGGGTAGAGGATAAGGTTGCAGTGGATCTGATTCTGCCAACTAGCCGGACGCGCCGACGACCGCTTGACGCAACCGACTGTAGAACGAAGAAGAACAGCGCCTAGGCGATGAGGCGTAGCACCCCACCGGGTGATACGTCACAATCGGCGGAGGTGTGACGCACCACGCTGCCGCCGACGCATACTAGGTCACACCGCGACAAGCGGTACCGACACGTCCGAGTACACACACTTGAGGCCGGGAGAACTCATGACCAATGAGCAGCAAACCATCATTTACACCCTGACCGACGAGGCGCCGCTGCTGGCAACTCACGCATTCCTGCCGGTCATTCGAGCGTTCGCCGGGCCGGCTGGCATTGATGTCAAGACCACTGACATCTCGGTCGCCGCCCGCATTTTGGCGGCGTTCCCCGACTACCTCACCGAGGACCAGCAGGTTCCCGACAACCTCGGCGAACTGGGCCGCCTCACCCAAGACCCGTCGACGAACATCATCAAACTGCCGAATATCTCGGCCTCGGTCCCGCAGTTGCAGGCAGCCATCAAGGAGTTGCAGAGCAAGGGTTTCGCACTACCTGACTTTCCGTCGGACCCGAAGACCGACGAAGAGCGCGATATCGCCAAGCGTTATTCGACCTGCCTGGGCAGTGCGGTAAATCCTGTTCTGCGCGAAGGTAACTCAGACCGACGTGCGCCAAAGGCCGTGAAAGAGTACGCGCGCAAGAACCCGCACAGCATGGGGGAATGGTCGATGGCCTCGCGCAGTCACGTCGCCCATATGCGGCACGGCGACTTCTATCACGGCGAAAAGTCGGTGACCCTCGAACAAGCCCGTGACCTGCGGATGGAACTCGTCACCGAGTCGGGTAAGACCGTCGTCCTCAAGGACAGCGTCAAGCTCGGCAAGGGCGACGTGGTTGATTCGATGTTCATGTCCAAGAAGGCGCTCATCGAATTTTACGAGGAGCAGATCGAGGACGCGCACAAGACTGGTGTGCTGTTCTCGTTGCACGTCAAGGCGACCATGATGAAGGTTTCGCATCCGATTGTGTTCGGTCACGCGGTGCGCACCTACTACAAGGAAGCATTCGCCAAGCACCAGGAATTGTTCGACCAGCTCGGCGTCAACGTCAATCACGGCATGGTTGATCTTTACGACAAGATCGAGACGCTGCCGGCCTCCAAGCACGACGAGATCATCGAAGACCTGCACAAGTGTCATGAGTACCGCCCCGAACTCGCGATGGTCGACTCCGCTCGCGGAATCTCCAACTTCCACTCGCCATCGGATGTCATCGTCGATGCATCGATGCCGGCGATGATTCGCGCGGGTGGCACCATGTACGGCGCTGACGGCCGGCAGAAGGACACCAAGGCGGTCATGCCGGAGTCCACCTTTGCGCGGATCTACCAGGAAATTATCAACTTCTGTAAGACCAACGGTGCCTTCGATCCTCGGACGATGGGGACCGTGCCCAACGTCGGCCTGATGGCGCAGAAGGCCGAGGAATACGGCTCGCACGACAAGACCTTCGAGATCCCCGAAGCTGGCGAAGCGAATTTCGTCGACAACGAGACCGGCGAAATCATCCTCACCCAGAGCGTCGAAGAAGGCGACATCTGGCGGATGTGCACCGTCAAAGACGCACCGATCCGGGACTGGGTGAAGCTGGCCGTCACTCGCGCTCGCAACTCGGGAATGCCGGTGTTGTTCTGGCTGGACCCGTACCGCCCCCATGAAAACGAGCTGATCAAGAAGGTTCGTCTGTACCTGCCTGAGCACGACACCGAGGGACTCGACATCCAGATCATGTCGCAGGTTCGGGCGATGCGGTACACACTCGAACGTGCGATGCGCGGACTCGACACGATTGCCGCGACCGGCAACATCTTGCGTGACTATCTCACCGACTTGTTCCCGATCCTGGAGTTGGGTACCAGCGCGAAGATGCTGTCGATCGTGCCACTGATGGCTGGCGGCGGCTTGTATGAGACCGGTGCTGGCGGATCGGCGCCCAAGCATGTCAAGCAGCTAGTCGAAGAGAATCACCTTCGGTGGGATTCACTTGGCGAATTCCTCGCTCTCGCAGTGAGTTTGGAAGACCTTGGCATCAAGGTCGAGAACAACCAGGCGCAGATTCTGGCCAAGACACTCGACGCCGCGACTGGGAAGTTGCTGGACAATCGGAAGAGTCCGTCGCGCAGTACCGGCGAGTTGGATAACCGTGGCAGTCAGTTCTACCTCGCGTACTACTGGGCGCAGGAGCTGGCCGCACAGTCCGACGACGCCGACCTCGCCGCCAAGTTCGCCCCGCTGGCGAAAACCCTTGGCGAGCAAGAGGACAAGATCATCGACGAGATGAACTCGGTACAGGGCTCGGCGGTTGACATCGGCGGTTACTACTACGCAGATACCGAGAAGACCGACGCCGTGATGCGGCCAAGTGCCACATTCAACGAAGCACTCGCATCTTTCGGAGCGTAACTAGATAGCCCCAGGCCCGGCCGGTGATCGTCGAACGCGATAGCGCTCGACTGAGGGTCATCGGCCGGGTTTGTGCTTATCACCGCATGCTCGCGAAATGATCTACCTCTCAGCTCGGGCTTTTAATAGCCCAATAATCAATCGTGTGCTATTAGTTGATGCACAAGAGTTGATCGATGAGAAGGCGCTGACCGTGAACACTGTCCGACCAAGGTCCTGGCAATACCTCCGTTACATCTATGGTGCGCGACTACCCGAATCGATGACGGCGTGGGTGACCCGTGACCTGATCGGCCCCGGCGCAGCGACACGAATGGTGCTCCGGTGGGCCGTGCCATGTCTGATCCTCATTGCCCCGATGTTCTTTGTACCGGCAGATATCTTGGTGCGACTCAACATGACGATTCCAATCATCCTCCCGTACCTCTTCTTCTCGATGGCGCTCAATCGGGTTTACCGCCGCCATAGACTCGCTCAGCATGGACTCGACCCCGATCTGGTGAACAAGGGCGAGCGTGAGCGCAACGCCGACCTTTACGCCGAATATCACCGAAAGTACCGCGGCGCATGACAGGTCCTGTTGTGCTCGAAGGTAATCCGCTCCTGCTGGAGCGTCAGGTGTGCTTCGCTCTCGCGGTCGCCAATCGATCAGTGCTCAAAATCTATCGGCGACTACTTGAGCCGCTGGGACTTACTCACCCGCAATATCTGGTGATGCTCGCGATGTGGGAAACGTCGCCAAGGGCCGTCAAAGATATCGGCGCAGCCCTGCAACTCGACTCCGCGACTCTCTCACCGCTGCTCAAGCGCCTGGAGGCCGCTGGCCTCATTACCCGACAGCGTCGCGGCGATGACGAGCGCAATGTCGATATCGTGCTGACCAACGACGGAAGAGTGTTACGGGAGAAGGCGCTTGGGATCCCGGCGGCCGTCGTGACGGCACTCGGTGTCGAACTCGCCGACCTCGAACAGTTGCATGAGGTTCTGACGCGCGTCAATCGCGCGGCCTTGGAAGCCGAACTTTCCTAGGTAGCCGCCACGGTTCGGCCCGCCCGTTGACGTACCGGATCGGGATAGGGGACTGCGGAGAGTAACGCCCGCGTATATGCCTCGGTGGGTGTTGACAACACCTGACTCGCTGGCCCTGTCTCGACCAGCTGCCCATCCCGTAGCACCGCGACATTCTCCGCGACCTGCTCGACGACGGCGAGATCGTGACTGATAAACAGTGCGGCGAAACCGAATTCGTGTTGCAGCTCGGCGAAAAGTTCCAGGACGCGCGCCTGGACCGACACGTCGAGGGCGCTGGTCGGTTCGTCGGCGATGAGCAGTTTGGGGCGCGTCGACAGAGCTCGCGCCAATGCGACGCGCTGACGCTGCCCACCGGACAACTCATGGGGCAGCCGCGTGGCGAATGATGTTGGCAGATGTACCGCGTCGAGCAACTCGGCAACACGTGAATTCTGTTCCGCCCGGCTGCCGATACGGTGGATTTCCAACGGCTCGCGGACTGATTCGGCGACCGTGAAACGTGGGTCGAGCGATGCCGACGGATCTTGCGGCACAAACGCGAGAGTCTTCCGCACTTCTCGCAACCGCCCGCCGCTCAGCGAGGCCAGATCGGTGCCGTCAAGGACCACTCGGCCGGCTCGCGGCGAAATCAGCCCGGCAATTGTCCGCCCCAAAGTCGTTTTGCCCGAGCCAGATTCACCAACGACGCCAAGAACTTCGCCAGGAGCGACGGTCAGCGACACCGATTCGAGCGCGGTGTGCGATGGGCTGCCGAAGCGGCCCGGATGTACTACGGTCAGCTCCTCGACAGCGACAACCGGCGTCGCGGTGAGCGGGATGGACACGGTGGGTGCCGATATCGCTTCGTCGGTCCCCACCGGTAGGCGAGGCACCGCGGCCAGCAATTGTTTGGTGTACGGTGCGGTCGGCCGAGCAAAGATGTCGAAGACATCGCCGCGTTCGACGACCTCACCAAGCTGCACAACGACGACCCGGTCAGCGACGTCGGCCACGACACCCAAATTGTGCGTGATCAGCAGAATGCCGGCGTCGGTGCGATGACGTAGTCGAGACAGTAGGTCAAGAATCTCCCTCTGCACGGATACGTCGAGGGCGGTGGTCGGCTCGTCGGCGAGAAGCAGTGCCGGATCATTCGCGAGTGCCAACGCGATAACCACCCGCTGCTTCTGACCGCCGGATAGTTGATGCGGATAGCTGTTCACTCGAAGTTGTGCCTGCGGTATTTCTACCAATTCCAGCAACTCGACGGCACGCCGCCGTGCGTCGGCGCGCGAAATCTTGCGATGCGCCGAAAGCGCCTGGCGCAACTGCCATCCCACGGTTTGCACCGGGTTGAGGGCGGTCTGAGGCTCCTGGAAGATCATCGCCACCCGCGAGCCGCGCACAGCGGTCAATTCACGTTCGGGCCGATTGAGTACTTCGACGCCGTCGACCTTCACCGACCCCGTCGCGCGCGCGGTCTCGGGCAGCAGACCGATCGCCGCTCGCGCCGTCATCGTCTTACCCGATCCCGACTCGCCGACCAGAGCGAGAATCTGTCCTCGATCGACGCGCAGACTGATGCCGGCGACTGCCGGGCGTGGATAGTCGAAAGTCACCTTTAGGTCGGTCACCTCGAGTGCCGGTACCGAATCGTCCTTGTCTGATGTCATCGGTCACTGCCTCCGGAGCCGGGAAATGGATAGGGAAATCAAATAGAAGCCGAGTACTAGTGCGGTGATAACGGTGAGCGGGCCGGCCGAAAACCACGGGTTGGTCTCCAGATAGCCGTTACCCGCCGCAAGAATGCCGCCGAGGCTGGGCGTCGGCGGTCGCACACCCACGCCGAGGAAACTTAACGCACCTTCGATGAAGACCGCGAGGGATAACGAGAGCGCGAACTGAACACCCAGCGCCTCAACGGAATTCGGGAGCACGTGCCGCCGAAGAATGCGCCCGGTGGTGGCGCCGCTCACCCGGGCGGCCTCGACGAATGGCAATTCGCGAACCTTCAGCACCGAGGTACGGGTCAATCGGCCGAATACGGGTATCTCGGCGATCGCGATCACGATTCCGACGGTGGCGGCGCCCGGCGACAGGATCGCGGTCAGCGCGATGCCCAGAATCAGTGCGGGGAACGCGAGGATCACATCGAATGTCCGCTGCGCGACAACATCACTCACCGGATGAGCGACACTGGCGAGGCCGATCAGTGCGCCGACGATGGCGCCGATCGGAACGGCGATGAAAATGATCAACAGATCCACCCGAATTCCGTACAGGACGCGAGTGAGGACGTCGCGGTTGACGTCGTCGGTACCGAACCAGTGATCCGCGCTGGGGCCCAACAGATATGCCCCATCGATCTGCTGGTCCGGACCGTACTGCGTGAGCAGTGGCCCGAGAAGGCCAAGGAGGATCACCGTCGCGACCAAGATTGATCCGGCCAGTCCTGTCCCGGTGATCAGTCCGCGCCATACCGGTGTCGCCGAACGTCGCTCGAGATCAGGCTTCGTCTCGGGTAGCAGACCGGGTTCGATGCCACCTGAAGCTTCCAGGGGTAGGTGATGTGAGCCCGCGGTGGCTGAACTCTGGACCGTCGTTTCAGACGAAAGGGGTGACATCACTTACCTGCCAATCGGATTCGGGGATCGAGCCAGGCGTGCAGGACGTCGGTCGCCAACTGCAGCACCACGAAGACCGTGACGGAGATCAAGATCAGTACCTGAACCACCGGGTAGTCACGGTTGAAGATGCCTTCCTCGGTGAGTAGACCGAGTCCGGGCCAACCGAAGATGGACTCGACAAGGATCGCGCCGCCAAGCAGACCGCCGATCGCGAGACCCAGAGCGGTGAGCGTCGGCGGTAGGGCGTTGCGCAAGACATGCCGCAATACGATGGTGCGCTGGGGAATTCCGAGCGACCGCGCGGTCACGGCATAGGGCTGACGTAGTTCAGTTTGCAATGTTTCGGTGAGGAACCGCGCGAGTAACGCACCGGCCGGCAGCCCGAGTGTCAGCGCGGGAAGTATCAAGTACTGTGCGGTGATTTGCGGACTGTCCGAGATGCCGTTGGGCGGGGTGCCACCGGCTGGCAGCCAGCGGAGTTTCAGTCCGAAGACCAGAATGAGCAGGGTCCCGATGACGAAGGTCGGGACCGCGATTGCCACCGCGTTGACGGTGGTCGCCGCTATTTTCGTGAAGCGATTGTCGAAGATCACCACCGACAGGGAAAGCGCCAGTGCCAGTGCGATTGCCACGACGAGTCCGGCGATAGCCAACGCAAGTGTGTTGGCCGCACCGAAACTGACGAGATCGCCGATATCGCCGCCGATCAGATAGCTCTTGCCGAAGTCGAAGGTCACCATTGCGCCCAGCCACGAGAAGTACTGGACGAAAAACGGCCGATCGAGTCCGAGGTCATGCCTGATCGCTGCCAAGTCGGCTGGGGTGGCATCCGACCCCGCCAGCGCGGCTTCTGGACCGCCCGGTATCAGGCGAAGTATCGAAAAGATGAGAAGAGACGCTATGAACAACACGACCAGGGCCGTCGGAATACGTCGAACGAGATAGCCGATCATTGTTACTGGCGCCCCTTCTTGGTGAGATAGGTTGTGGCGAAATGGAATTGGTTGCGGCGGTCCCAGTCAAGATTTCCGACCGCGGGCGATGTCGCCAGGGGTTGGAACACGACGCCGATCTCGACCAGGAAGAGGTCGGAAAGGAACCGCTCGGTCAGCTTTCGGTACGCAGACAGTGCGACATCTGATTCGCCGTCCGGCACGCTCCATGCGGCCGTCGCGGCGGCCGCGTAGTCGGCGTTGACATAACCCGAAGAGTTCTTGGCGGCGTTGAACGGGTAAGCCGATACTGCCAATGTCGAGGGCGTGAACTGAGCGAAGGCGTGTTGTAGCAACCAGAGCCCACCGAATTCGCCACCGATCAATTTCGATGCTTGTCGTGTCTGATCATTCGGCCGCAGAATCACCGGTATGCCGACGTCTTTGAGATTCGACTGCACGATCTCGGCAATTATCCGGTCGACCCCTCGGGTGGAGTAGTCGAGGCTGATGGGACTGACCGGGCCGTGCGCGGCGACGAGGGATTTGGCCTTAGTGACGTCACGTCGGTACCGCGTGTTGTCCTCGGCCCGATAGGCCGGTGACCAGTTCGGCCACGGTGCGTTAACCACATAGCCGTTGTTCCGGAAGACATCCCCGATGATGCGTGGACGGTCAATTGCGTAGGCCACCGCCTGACGCAGCCGAATATCGGACAACTGAGGATTGCCGAGGTCGATGCCGACATACTGTTGCTGTTCGGCCCCCTTCAGGGTGACCGACCGAAACCCGTATCGGCCGGTGGCCAATTGCTGGTCGTGGTAGGTCATTCCGTAGGCAACGTCGAGTTGTCCCGTGCGCAGTCTCGTGTAGAGCGATTGCTGGTCGGTGGCTTGTACGAAGGTCACCGAATCCAGCGGTGCCGCACCTCCCCAATACTGGTCGTTCCGCTCCAATCGCACCGATGAATTCGGCTGCCAGGAAACGAATTTGAAAGGCCCGGTGCCATTGAAGATGGTGCCGGCCTTGAGTTGCGGCAACGTCTGGGCATCAATGATCGGGGCTGAATCCAGTAAGTCAAAGATGTTGCTCAGCGGGTGTGCGAAATGCAGCACGACGCGATGTGGATCGGTGGTGTCGAATGACGTGATCGCCGCGGCTGTGCGCTTGAACTGGGGCTTCCACGGACCACTCAGGTATGCCTTGAGGGACTGTTCGACGTCGGCCGAGACGAAGGTGCGGCCGTTGTGGAACTGAACGCCATCACGCAGATCAAGCGTGAGAGCTCGACCGTCGGGTGCGAGTTTCCATCCCGTAGCGAGCGCGGGCTTGGGCGTCAGATCCTCACGCGCATAACGAATAAGCGTGTCATAGACGTTGGAGACAATATGCCCGTTCAACGCGTCGGAACCGATCTGAAGGAAGGTCTTGGGGGACAGGTCGCCCAACACGCCGACACGCAGATCACCGCCGCGCGGTGCGCTCTGGCCGGGAGCAAGTGACACCGTCGCCGAATCGTCCAACTGTGCGACGGCGGACTGACAGCCGCTGATCGTCATGACTCCGACGACGGCGAACATCAGCAGGCGAACTGCGCGGTGCGACATGTACTGTCCGATTCCTTCGGTGGGTGGTGCGGGCTCAATTGACCGAACGGGCTGGGTCCGGATTGTTGATGAGAATTCACGATGGGCGGACCTGGGGAAACATATTTCGCAACGTGAATCAAAAGGGTTGACGCTCAGTGTCTTTGGCGGGAAGGTGCTGATCGACTGCGAATCACGGCCATTTGAGAAACGAGAGCATTCATGACTGAGCGCGCTGGCGCGTTGCCCAAATCCGCCCGCGGCTACGAGGATTTCGGCGGCACCATCGGCAGGACGACATCGGAGTCGACTCCGTGGTGGCCCTCCTCACCGACCGCGCCGGCGGGAGCGCCGAATATCGTCGTGATTCTCATCGACGACATGGGCTATTCCGACATCTCGCCCTTCGGCGCCGAGATTGCGACGCCAAATATTGCCGGACTCGCCGAGCGTGGAGTGCGCCTGAGCAACTACCACACGACGCCGGTGTGCTCGCCGGCCCGAGCAGCACTTCTGACCGGGCTCAACCCTCATCGGGCCGGCTACGGCAGCGTCGCCAATTCCGATCCCGGCTTCCCGGGTTTGCGGCTGGAACTGGCCGACGATGTCCTGACGCTGCCCGAGATCCTGCGCGAAAGCGGTTACGCGACTTACGCCGTCGGCAAGTGGCACCTGGTCCGCGATGCGAATATGGGTCCCGGGCGCAATCGCGATTCATGGCCATTGCAGCGCGGCTTTGACAGCTACTACGGATCGCTGGAGGGGCTCAACTCCTTCTTCTACCCGAATCAGTTGATCGCGGATAATTCTGTGGTCGACATCGAGGAGTACCCCGATGACTACTACGTCACCGACGACATCACCACTCGCGCTATCGGCCAGATCAAGGCACTGCGCGCCCAGGATGCCGACAAACCCTTCTTCCTCTACTTCGCACATATCGCGATGCACGGACCACACCAGGTCAAAGAATCCGACTTGGCCAAGTACCGCGGACGCTACACCGAAGGATGGGATTCGGTGCGGCAGAACAGGTTTGAACAGCAGATCGCGCAGGGTCTGTTCGACGAGGGCACACCGATCGCGGAGCGTAACACCGAACCGGGATATGACGCACCGCCGTGGGATGACCTGTCCCTCGAGGAGCAACACCGTTTCGCACGCTACCAAGAGGTCTACGCGGCGATGGTCGACAGCGTGGACCAGAGCGTGGGACGTGTCGTCGAAACATTGTCCGAACTCGGTGAACTGGACAATACGATCATCGTCTTCACCTCCGACAACGGCGGGACGGCAGAAGGTGGCCCGGTCGGTACACGTTCGTACTTCAGCCAATTCGTACACGGCCCGGTGCCGCCAGACTGGGAGCGCGACGTCCCGCATGACGAGGCGTTGATCGGTTCGGCAGCCCTGGGAGTGCACTATCCGCGGGGTTGGGGGCAGGCGTCGAATACCCCGTTCCGTTTCTACAAGGGACAGACTTTCGCCGGGGGAGTACGAGTGCCGTTTGTTCTGTCCTGGCCCAAGGGCTTGCCGGTCGCCGCCGACGACATCGGTGTGCGCCGTCAATTCTCCTACGTGACCGATCTGACGCCGACCCTACTCGAACTGGCCGGAATATCCACGCCTGCAACGCGATACGGAAAGCCTGCCAAGGAGCGCGACGGCGTGAGCATCGCTAACGTCCTGCGCGATCGGGCTGCCGAAACACCGCACACCGAACAGTATGCGGAGTTCGGTGGCCACCGGGGGTTCTACCGGGATGGCTGGAAACTGCTATCTCTGCATACTGATCCGGAGAAGGTCGACGATCCCGCCTGGGAACTCTATGACGTTCGCGTGGATCCCGCTGAGACGAACGATCTTGCAGCGGAGAATCCCGAGATAGTCGCCGAACTATCCCAGGCGTGGGATGAAGCCGCGTGGCATAACACGGTCTTCCCGCTGTTCGACTCGCCGGCCGCTCAGACGCGACGGCGGCCCGACGAAGAACGCTATGCCGACCCGGTTCGGCTGCTCGCGGGAACCCCGACGCTGGAGCGGTACCGGTCGTCGAAGCTGATCGCCTATCGCGACTTCGACATCGAGGTTGAACTGTCGAAGTGGACCGCTGCAGACGAAGGCGTGCTGGTCGCGCACGGCGATCAGCAGGGCGGCTACCTGCTCTATGTGGAAGGAGGGCGGGCGATCTTCGCCTTCAACAGCTACGGGCGCATCAGCCGGGTATCAGGAGATATTCCTGTCGGCACTTCGTCGATCGTGTTACGTGCGGTGGCCAGCGAATCGGTGCGGTGGTCGTTCACGCTCGAAGCAGTGGTCGATGGTGAAACCTCTTTTGTCGCAACACTTCCCGACCAGTTTCAGCTAGTTGGAATGGCTCCGTGGACCGGCGTGAGCGTTGGCGTCGACGCGCGGGGACCCGTCGATGCCGACCTACGTGCGCGTCGCGGGGTGTTCCGCTTCGGCCCGGCACTGCGGGCCGTCACCTATCGTCCTGGGCCTATCCGGGTCCCGGCTGGTATCCGCCGCGACATTAATGAAGCGGCAGAGAATCAAGCTGATTGAACACCAACCGTTCGATTCAGCTTGAGCCGATCCCTCGTGAGCCCTCACGAGCGGAGTGAAGATAACCGAAAGTATTCGAAAAATCACAGGAGGATTGGTCAGATGACACTTGCACAGATCGAACGACGCGCCGACCTGGAGCCGCGCGTTCAGCAGACTTACGCCGACGGCGGCGTGACGGTCACGAAACTCGGCGAGAATATCGGAGCCCGGATCGAGGGTGTGCGCCTCGGTGGCGAGTTGGCTCCCGAACAAGTCGAAGCCATCCGGGTCGCGTTGGCTGCCAACAAGGTTGTGGTGTTCGAAAAGCAGGATCACCTCGATGACGAGGCGCAGTACGCCTTCGCCGGTCTGCTCGGCCAGCAGACCGCACCGCACCCGACCGTGACGTCGCGGGGAAGTCAGTTGCTCACTATTGAAGGCGCGGCGAACAGCTGGCACTCCGACGTCACCTTTGTCGACCGTATCCCGAAGGCATCAATTCTCCGGGCCATCGAATTGCCGGCCTACGGTGGTGCGACCACATGGGCCTCGACTGTCGCAGCGTACGAGCAATTGCCAAAGCCGTTGAGGGCGTTGGCCGAAGATCTGTGGGCGACCCACAGCAACTTGTATGACTATGTTGGGCTCAAAGAGCCGTCGGGCGGGGTCGACGTCTCTCGCAAAGCGCAGCACTACGAGGAGTTCACCAATACCGAGTATCAGACCTTGCATCCGGTCGTGCGGGTCCATCCGGAGACCGGTGAACGTTCGCTTCTGCTCGGACATTTCGCCAAGGAATTCCGCGGGCTGAAGAGCTCGGAGTTCAACGATATTTACCAACTGCTGCAGGCGCGAATCATCAAGCTGGAGAATACCTTCCGATGGAACTGGCGTCTCGGCGATGTGGCGATCTGGGATAACCGCGCCACTCAGCACTACGGTATCGCTGACTTCGGCAACCAGAAGCGTGAACTTCATCGCATTACCCTTGCCGGAGATGTTCCGGTAGACGTCAACGGAACGTCGAGTCAAGTGTTGCAGGGCGACGCCGGCCACTACTCCGGTATCGAAGAGTCCGCCCGGATCGGGGTGTACGCCGCATAATATCCAGAAGCCCAATATGAAGAATCCCCCGCCGCGGCGGGGGATTCTTCATATATCGGAGGCAGGTGTTTGCTTGCTACTTCACCAGCCCCGCACTGACCAACCATTCGTAGGCGACATCGGATGGATCTTCACCTTTGATGTCAACGCGGCCGTTGAGTTCCTGCATGAGTTCGTCGGTCAACTTCGAGGAGATATTGCCAAGTAGCTCGCGCAGCACCGGATACTTTTCAATGATCTCGCCACGTACAACTGCTGTGCCGCTGTAGGGAAGGAAGTATTTCTTATCGTCGGTCAAGACAGTCAGGTCGAGGTTCTTGATCCGACCGTCAGTGGTGTAAACCATGCCGAAGTTGCAGGGAGCGCTCTTAGCCGTCGAGGTATAGACGACGCCGGCATCCATCCGGGTCACATTCGATTGGGGCACACCGGTTGGGTTTCCGTAGGGAATGCCGTATTTCTCCAGCATTGGCAGGAATCCGTCTGAGCGCGAGAAGAATTCGTCGTCAACGCAGAAGGTGCGGTCGGCAACCGGCAGTTTCGCCACCTCCGAAAGTGACTTCACCCCGAGCCGTTTCGCAGTTCCCGACGCCGCCGCGAACGCATAGGTGTCGTTGAAGTTTGCCGGTGCCATCCATTCGAGGTTGTAGTCGTTCTTCTCGATATCGTGAACCCGCTGCCACAGCACCTGCGGGTCGGCGATCGTCTCGGTCTGATTGTGGTAGTTCACCCATCCGGTTCCGGTGTACTCCCAGAGGATGTCGGCGTCTCCATTGAGTTGAGCCTGACGCGACGATGCCGAGCCGGGCGCACCGGTCAAGTCGGAAACATCCGCGCCGGCCGCGGAAAGGTATGTCGCGGTAATCTTTCCGAGAAGGACACCTTCGGTGAAACTCTTCGACGTGACAACGAGTTTCGCGCCGTCGAGCGGTTTTGAACCGTCGGGCAGCTGCGCACTGTGGAACGTGCCCGACGAACTCACCAGACCGCAACCAGCTGTCGCGGCGAGAACTGCGATAAGCGCGGCAGCGAGTGTCATTAGACGTTTCATACGAGACCTCGCGGGGTAGCGGCGAGCTCAACCAATCGGCCGAGCCAGTCGATGGTCAAGGCCAGCAGGCCAACCAGGATCGCGCCGGAGATGAGCAGTTTCGGGAGGAACAGCGTGACGCCGGTGGTGATCAACGTCCCGAGGCTGGTAGCACCGATGAAGGTACTCAGCGTCGCGGTTCCGACCAAGATGACCAACGCGGTACGAACGCCATTGAGAATCACCGGCACCGCGAGTGGCAGTTCCACCTGCACAAGAGTTCTCGTCCCTGAGTACCCGATTCCTCGGGACGCCTCGATGACTCGTTGATCCACCTGGTTCAAACCCACGATGGTGTTCTGCAGAATCGGCAGAATCGCATACACCACCAGGCCGATGACCGCGGTGTTGAAGCCGGTGCCGAGCCAGAAGGTGAACAAGACCAGAAGACCGACGGCCGGTGCCGCCTGGCCGATGTTGGCGATATTCACCGCAATCGGATTGAGCCATTTCAAGGACGGGCGAGTCAGCGCGATACCCGACGGAATCGCGATGATAACTACGATGATCGTCGCGACCAGGGTCAACTTAATATGCGACCAGATGGTCGTTTGGAGTGTGTCCCACGCCAGCGACGCCTGCTCGGTTTCGGTGAAAGTCGTTGACTGGTACCAGATCACGTATCCGATGCCCAGCACGATAATGATGAGTGGTTCGAACCACACATCGATCGGCAATCGGCGGAGTCTGCTCATCAGGGCTGATCCGTCTCGTCTGCGAGCACGATAACCGGCAGTTCTCCGGTAGACGTGCCTTCGGAATGCTCGATGTAGGAGTCTTTTTCATCGTCGCGGACGTCGGCGAGTTGTCCGCGGATGACTTCCATGACGGACTTGATCGTAAGTGCACCCACCACCGCGCCCCTGCCGTCCGAGATCAGGGCACCACCCTGACTGGCCGCGAGCATGGCGTCGAGAGCATCGTTGAGCGTCGACGAGCGGGCCACCACTGGCAGCCGTCGGTCGATATAGTCCGAGATCTGAGGTTTGGACAGAGCTTCCTCTAGAGTCGGCCAGGCGCGCGGTCGACCCAGGTTGTCAACTACCACAATCCATTTGTGGCCTGCCGAGCGTGCGCGGCTGACTACTTCCGCGGAGTCTTCGCCGACCTGTGCGGTAGTAATCGTGTCGTGCTCGACATCGCGTACCCGCGACAATGACAGGTGCGCGAGTGTCGCACCAGAACCGACGAATTCTTCGACGAATTCGGTTGCCGGGTTGGCGAGGATTTCCTCTGGAGACGCGTACTGCTCGACATGTCCGCCCTCGGACAGGATCAGTACCTTGTCGCCGAGTTTCGTCGCCTCTTCAAAATCGTGCGTGACAATCACGATCGTCTTGCCAAGCTCATGCTGGATGGCAATAAGGCTGTCCTGCAGGCGAATTCGCGTTATCGGATCCACCGCACCGAATGGCTCGTCCATCAGGAGGACCGGCGGGTCGGCCGCAAGCGCTCGAGCGACGCCGACTCGCTGCTGCTGTCCACCGGACATGTCTTTGGGAAGTCGGTTGGCGAATTCTTTGGGATCGAGACCGACCAGGTCGAGAAGGTACTCGGTCCGCTCGGCGATCCGCTTCTTGTCCCAGCCGAGCACGCGGGGGATGGCCCCGATATTCTTGGCCACCGTCCAATGCGGGAAAAGTCCTCCCGACTGGATGACGTAACCGATCGACTGTCGCAACTTGTCGGGATCTTCGCCGGTGACGTCCCGGTCACCGATGAAGATTCGTCCGTCACTCGGTTCGATGAGTCGGTTGATCATCTTGAGCGTGGTGGTCTTTCCGCACCCTGACGGTCCGACGAAGGCGACGATGTCGCCGGCATCGATCTCGAGGTCGAGGCGTTCCACCGCGGGCTTGTCCTGGCCGCGGTACCGCTTGACGACGCCATCGAGGCGGATAGACGCTCCGGTGACCGTGCGTTCCCCGGATGGCTTGGAGATATTGACGGAGTTGGTCATGAGAGTCCTTTGGAGATCGTGAAGCGACCGAGCAGTACGAGCAGACCGTCGAAGATCAGCGCGACGATGACGATGAGAATGGTTCCGGTAAGTGCCATCTCGAGGGCATTGGCGCCGCCGAGACGGGACAGGCCGTTGAATATCAGCGATCCGAGTCCCGGCCCGAGGACGTAGGCGACGATGGCCGCCACTCCAACGATCATCTGGGTCGACACTCGGATTCCGGTGAGAATCACCGGCCAGGCGATCGGCAGTTCAACCGAGAACAGGATTCGCCACCGCGACAATCCGATGCCCTGCGCTGATTCAATCGTCGCTGCGGGCACCGAACGCAATCCGACGATCGCATTGCCGATCACCGGCATGGCCGCGAAGAAGGCGAGCATGATGAATGACGGCACCACACCCAGCCCGAACGGCACTATGAGCAAAGCAAGCAATGCGAGCGATGGAATCGTTAGCGCGACCCGACTACTAGTGAGGGTCAAGGCGGAAAATAGTGGCAAGCGGTACACCGCTACGGCGACGATGATCGCGACGAGAGTGCCAACCACCACCGTCTGAAATGCCAGCGACGCGTGTTGGTAGGTCAAGAATGTCAGGTTGGCGGCATGCCCCTGGACATAGGTCCACAGTTGCACGATGCCCCTTTCTCTGGCCGACTCGCGGCGAATGACTGATCAAAGTTTGCGTGCTGGGGAGGTTATGAACTTCGACGAGTGTAGTTGGACAGTTGTGAAGTTTTTGGGTGAATGCCCAATACGTGTTGGGTGCCGCCGGAATCGTCCATACGCGATAGTGCGCCTCTGACTTGGTGTTTCGCATCGTCGACAAGGTCTGGACGACTTTGACTCAGCATGCGTCGAAGTCACGGGTATGCCAGCGTGTCGCCCGGGAATAGGGCGCTATGACCGTCGAGTTGTGCAGATCATGACTTCTTCGAATTTCGATCCACGAGATCTGCTCGCCGAGGCACGGTTGGGGGTGCTGGCCACAATCAAGGCATCGGGGGTCCCTCAACTCTCGCCGGTGACACCGTTCTATGACCGCGATGCCGACGTGATCTTGGTGTCGATCGCCGAGGGACGGGCTAAGACGGCGAACCTGCGGCGTGACCCGCGTGCCGCCCTCGAGGTGACCGACGCGTCGGGCTACAACTGGGCCACGGCAGAGGGGGCCGCGACCTTGATCGGTCCAGGCACGGACCCGAATGGTCCCGAAGTGGATGCTTTGGTCGACTACTACCGTCAGGCGGCGGGCGAACATCCCGACTGGGATGAATATCGCGCCGTCATGGTGGCCGACCGGCGGGTACTGCTGAAACTCTCGGTCGATCGGGTCTACGGACAACGGCTACGCGGCTAGGTAGGCCTACCGCGGGGTCACTACGACCTTTCCGCCGTCGCGCGGCGCGTAGGCGACACCGCGTGAGTGCCATCGCTCCGCGGGGGCAGTGGTGGTGTGAACGGTGAAGTGACGCAATAGTTCTCGGAGAACGACATCCATCTCCATATGCGCGAATGCCGCACCGATGCAACGGCGCGTACCGCCGCCGAACGGCAGCCACGCCTGACCCGGCTTTGCCCCGACGAAGCGCTGCGGATCAAATCGCTGCGGGTCAGCGAATTGCTCGCTGTCGTCATGAAGAAGCGAAATCGCTACAACTACGTTGTAGCCCTTCGGAATTCGGTAGTCGCCAAGATCCAGGTGTTCAGCGACTACATGCCGACCGAACATATCGATCACCGGTCGGCTGCGCTGAACCTCGTGGATCGTCGCGATGCGCAGAGGGTTGTCGTCGGTGGCGGCTTCGGCGGCGAGGTCGGCAAGGATCTCAGGATGTCGACTCAGTCGTTCGACCGCCCAGGCAAGGCTGGTCGCGGTGGTTTCATGACCGGCGGCAAGCAGTGTCAGTAACTCGTCTGCGATTTCAGCGTCGGTCATCGTAGAGCCGTCGTCGTATTCACTTTGCAGCATGAGTGAGAGGATGTCGTCGCGCTCATGCACGTGCGGATCGGCACGTCCCTGAGTGATCAACGAGGTGATCACGGCGTCGTACTCGGCGCGGTGACCGGCGAGCCGTCGTTGGAGATTCAGCCGTTCGGCGAACTTGGGAAGATCAGGCAGCGTTGACCGACGTGATCCGGTCTCGACCAGCGCGGGCATGATCCGACGTAACGAGTCCAGGTGTGCGCCATCGGCTCCGAACACGGCACGCAAGATGACGTTGAGAGTTATCCGCATCATCGGATCAAGGGTCGGAAATGACTCGCCGACAGGCCAAGTCGCGGACTCGGCGGCGAATTCCTCGGCAACAATCGCTTCGTAACCTTTGATCCGCTTGCCGTGCAGCGGCGGGGTGAGAAGTTTGCGTCGACGCCGGTGGGTCTGGCCTTCGAGCGCGAACATCGAACCGGCGCCCAGGGTGCGGCCAAGATTCGGCTGAATGTTGGACGCGATATCGGTCTTGGTCGAGCACAGTTGCTTCGCGAGGACCGGATCGCTAATGAGGACCAGATTCCCGAAGATGGGTAGTCGCAGAAGGGTGGCACCACCGTATCGGCGAGACAGCCACTGAATCATCCGGCGACGATCGGCCAGGAATCCAAGTCCCTGGACGATCATTGGCAGTCGCGTTCCAGGAGGCAGGAGTGTGCCAGCCGGTTCGCCGGTAACCGATGCGGGGACATCGACGCTGGACACGCTCATATGGACCACCTTTACAACTTGGTACGTCTGCGTACCATCCCCACGGTACGTCGATGTACCGCGAATGCCAAGGGGGGATAGTCGTAAAGTTGACGGCGTGACCGATGCAGTGTCCGCGCCAGTTTCGGCGACCTCGGCGACGCCGGACGAGGGCGGCGTCCGTGAGCGTCTGCTCGACGCGATGGGCAAATGTTTGATGGAACGCGGGTATCGCGACACGACCGTCGCCGACGTCGTGCGAACCGCGCGTACCTCAAGACGCTCGTTCTATCAGGAATTCGACGACAAACAAGAATGCTTCGTCGAGTTGCTGGGCAACTCGAATGCCCGGCTGATCACCGCGATCGACGACGGGGTGGACCGAGGCGCGGACT
Source organism: Gordonia sp. CPCC 205333 (assembly GCF_048537885.1). Taxonomy (NCBI): domain Bacteria; kingdom Bacillati; phylum Actinomycetota; class Actinomycetes; order Mycobacteriales; family Gordoniaceae; genus Gordonia; species Gordonia sp. CPCC 205333. The sequence continues at coordinate 641,364 of NZ_JBCLVI010000003.1, forward strand.
GGCAAACTCAAGTTCGCCAGGCTGTCGGCGCGTACGTAGCAGCGTGTGAGGAGCACCCGGAGACGACCTGGAGCTGGATCCGCGAACTGCCTGCTCTTGGTCAGTCGGCACGGGCTGTACAACTCGCATCTATTGAGTCATTCATCGCGCTTCTGGTCTTTCTCACCGACACCGAGCAGATGCGAGCGGCCGGAATCGAGCCGATGTCACGCGAGATCGCATTAATCATCTGGGGCGGGATTCGAGAACTCGCGGCATCAACACTCGAGCAGGGAGCCTCACTCCGCACGATCGAAGAACCAGCGGCAGCGGCCTGCATCGCATTGCTAGCAGTGCACGCCCACCAGTGAGCTAAACTCATGCACAGTGCTACTCGCATAGCCACCCGAGTCGTATACGGCACCCGCGTTGCCGACGGCGACGATTGAGGGCAAGGTCCACCGGATCTGCGAATCGTCGATCTGCCTGTCACTCCGGCTGAGCAACATCGAACGCGGGACATGTTGCACCGCATAGTGATTGGGATGTCAATGACCGAGAACTTCGCCGAGAAGCGAGACGTTCGCAGGTACGCACGTGAGCACGAAGTGTCCTACCGCGAGGCGCGCAGTGTGCTCCGGGACGCCACGAACCGATACTCCGAACACGCGCATCGCCTACTAATCGAAGCCGTGGAAGGCTGCGGCATCACCCATTGGAGCAGTGTCCAATACTGGGATGGCCAGACGCGAGCGACAATTGTCGACCTCGGTGGGGAACAATTCGACCTTGACGTTAACCGCGTAGCTACCGGGCTGGGTGGATACTTTGCCGACCATACCGAGGTGGCACCGCTCGATGTCGATAGTTACCTCGCCGACGAAATAGTCCAGACGATGCTTTTCGGCGGAGTCATCTACCGGAGCCAGATCCGCCGACGCGTCGCAGTCGCCTAGGGGCAAGATGGCGAATGTGTGGATGCTGCGCGGGCAGGGGAGTAAACAGGTACGAGGTCGCTCGCGGACGGTAGCGTAGGACCGGCAGCCATCAGACGAGTATCAGGATCGATGCCAGGAGTAGCCACATGAGCGCACCAGCCGACTGGAATACGCAGATAATCAACGAGTTTCGCGAAAATGACGGCCAGGTCGGAGGGAATTTCGAGGGGGCACCGATGGTGTTGGTACACCACGTCGGACGCAAGACGGGTAAGCAGAGTGTGACACCCATGATGTACCTGCCCGACGATTCCGACGCGGCGACGATATACGTCTTCGCCTCGAAGGCAGGAGCTCCGAGCAATCCAGCGTGGTATTACAACCTCACAACCGCCGGGACGGCCCAGATTGAAGTCGGTACCGAAACTTATGACGTGACAGTCAGCGAGCCGACCGGCGACGACCGCGACCGCATATACGCCGAACAAGCGCGTCGCTATCCGGGATTCGCCGACTATGAGAAGAAGACGACGCGGGTCATTCCGGTGCTGGCGCTGCGGCGGGCATAGCGCGCGGTAGCCCGATCCAGTCGGCGATATCTCTTCGCGCCGCAGCGGCCATCGCCGTCGGATGAACTGAGAAGCCATGTGGCGCTTGGGGATAGACGCGCAGGTCGACATCATTGTTGGCGGCGGCGAGCCTGGTGGCGAACGCAAGGTTGTCCTCCAATAGGACATCTTTTTCGCCGACGACGATAAGCGTCGAAGGTAAGCCGGCGAGATCTGCGAATACTGGCGAGATGTCGGGATGGGTTCGGTCGTCGACATGTCCGATGTAGGCCTCCAGAAAGTACTCGTCGGCGATGAGTCGACCGGCAGGCGTCGTACCACTGAGATCGTAGGTGCCGAATTGCAGTGTCGCACTGGTGAAGTGCCGTGCGATCCCCCGATCCCGGAGGCGAAGTAGCGTCACCACCGCAAGTGTGGCACCCGCCGAGAATCCGCCTATAGCTAACTGGTTTGTGCCGAATCGTCTTTCAGCCTCATCCAGGAGCCAACGTGCGGCCGTTTCGCAATCGTCGGGCGCGGCCGGCCAGGGCGCCTCGGGTGCGAGACGGTAGTCGACGCTCACCACAACCATGCCTGCCCCGTCGGCGAACTCCCGGTTGCGAACATCGTCGCGTGCCGCGGAGTCCAGGTAGAAGCCACCGCCGTGAATGTGAAGGAAGATGCCGTTCACCACACCACTGGACGGTTCGATTACCCGGACCGAAACCGAGTGGCCGTCGGCACGGACATCGAGTGTGTACACGCCTGGGTCGGGTGGCGGCAGTTGCGCTTCTCGTTGGGCACGCACCTCGGTCAATTCGGTGAGTGATCGCGGTCCGGATCCGGAAGGTCTCGTGGCGTAATAGTTGCGAGTCTCATCGATCAATGAGGACAGTGAACCATCGATCAGATCAGGTAGTCCGAAACGCATAGAATCCTCTGCTCACAGTTCATGTTCTCGGTCACGCTTGTTCGTCGGCGGCACCAGCCGCGGAACCACTCGCACGTAGATCACCATGCCGATCACCTCGATGAGCGTTTGGGTAACCACCACTGCCGCAGCCACTTCGAAGCCCGCGGGCAATGCCAGCGCTAGTGGCAACACCACCAGCGAGTTCCGGGTGCCGCCGGAGAAGATCACCGCTCGACGTCCGGCGGTATCCAGTTGCAGAAGTAGCCCGACCACCACACCACCAACGCCCATCACGATGAGGAAGGTGACATATACCGGAATTGCGGCGACAACTGATGTCCAGCTACCTCTAATCGTTGGTACTTGGGACGCGGTGACAATCGCAAGGACGAGCATCATCAGCGGCACCATCGATACTGAGATTCCAGCCGAAAACCGCCGCCCAGAGGTGTGTTTCGTCGACCACCACTGGGTCGCCCACGCGAGCGCAAGGGGAATGACGATCAACACGCCAAATGCGTTGAGGAACGGTCCGACGTCGATGATGGCCGCGAGATCTGAGCCCATATACGCCCACAGGAACAGTGGCAGCAATAGCATTTGGAGGAGTAACAGCATTGGAGTCGCGGCCAGCAATCGCCGCGCGTCGCCGCCGGCCAGCCCGCTGAAGACGATCACGTAGTCAACGCATGGACATAACAGGACCAGTAGGACGCCGACCCGTAGGGCTTGGTCGGACGGCAAGAAAGTGAACATCGCCGCCACCACCAGTGGCACAACAACGAAGTTCACAACGACGATTGCTGTCATGAAACGCCCGTCACGGATCGCGGCAACTAGCGAGGCGGCCGGCACCTGCAGGAACGTCACGTAGAGCAGTAGACCGAGAGCAGGGTTGATGAAGTGCTCCAACGTCGGTCCGACGTCGGGTACCGCGAGGCCAGTACCCACGCCTGCGACGATGGCGGCCAGGTAGAGAAGCACCTGGTGGTGTTCCATGCGTTCTGCGAGAGTCGGCATCTGCTCCGCTCAGTCGAGGTGGATATCAGGAGACAGCTTAGGCGAGTCGCTTCATCAACAGTGACAGCAAGGATGCCCTGCCGTACACGACCTACACGACCTACACGACCTACACGAGCGTGCGAGTGACTGCGTTGCGAGAGCGGTCAGGTCAAGGTGTCGCTGAGTTCAATCGATCGAGGCCTGTTCCAGACGTTGACCGGGCCTACGTGCAGTGGGACGATTGTCGTCTCCGCGCTCAATCAGCGCACCGATGGCACCCATCACGGTGAACGGAGCAATCCCGGCATCGTGTGCTCGGGCAGACCACTTTCGACTCTCATCGACCAGTGTTTCGCCGACGTCGAAGACGAGTGCCTGTGCATCAGAAGACAGCCGCGAATCGTCCACCGGGAGATGGCCTCACGAGTCGTGGCGTCAAAGGTCGAACACGCGAATGGCGTTGCCATTGAAGCCCACTGTCCCAACACCCGTATCGAAACCTGGAGTGAAACCCCATGATTACCAACGGAACTGAACGAGAAGTTATCGAAAGCATGCTCGACTCGAATCGTCAGGCACTCGTCGATAGCGTTCGCGGCCTGTCCGAGTCCGCTGCGCGCCGACGACTCGTCGTGTCGCTCACCACGCCTATTTCATTGGTCAAACACGCAGCGGCAGCCGAGCGAATCTGGTTCCAGCGATTCTGGGCCGGGCTCGATGAGTCCGATTGTGACGGCTACTCTCGCCGCGACGAGGGAACGTTCCTCGTCGCCGACGACGAGACGCTGGAAGACGTGATCGCCGAGTTCGAGCAGGCCAGCGCACGATCACGTTCCATTGCCGCGCGCTTCGGACTGGACGACGTCAAAGACAACCCACGCGAGGGGACCGTCAGTATGCGCTGGACATTGCTATTGATGCTGCAAGAGTTCGCCAGGCATGCCGGGCACGCGGATATTCTGCGAGAGCAGATTGATGCGTCTGCTGCGGACAACTAGATCAACGATCGGCCGATTAAGCGATGGCGATCGCACTGCCTTGACGCGGGGGTGATGTGACAGAGCCTGGCCCTAAGAAGTCCCGCCCAATCCACACCGTTGGGGTCAGCTGTCGGTATTCGTGAGTACTTACCGGCAGTCCGGCGAAGTCGCGGACAAAATCAGCCGACCACGCCGGTTTGTGGTCGACGAACGACTTGGGCGCGTAGACCAGCGGACCGCCCGCATCGAGGCCGGTGATGTAGTTCTTGTACACCCACGGTTGCCCCTGCGGTCCAACACCAAAGGTCAACGCATCGCCCAAATTGCTTTGCAGGTCGCCAAATTGCTTGGCGTCGCGGTAGTCGCCAAGTCGACCGTTGCGCTCGGAGACCGGCAACAAGTAGAGCCGGTGCTTGCCGACCGTCGGCGGAGTACCCAGTGAGGCATTCTTGTAGAGGTCAACGATTTGCTTACTGGTGCAATGGAAACGCAAGGAATTGACGGTGCGATCTCGGCTATGAGAGTCAATCACGCAGTGGCCATCGGGCAAAGCAGGGCGTGCGGACGCTGGGCCGATTCCCACTAATGCCGTTACCGCGGCAGCCGCGGCAACAAGTGGGGCTGCGATCGAATAGCGTTTGACGCCTTGAGCTTTCATTTGACCGTCACTTTCGTTTCGTTCGCCATACTCGAGATCAGTGGGGCAATGTTGAACAGGACTCTATGTTGCTGAAGTTGCTGCTCGTACGGGGTGGACATGTAGCTGACGAGCTGCTTCCAGCGGTGCTGAGCCTGAAACGCGTACTTCGGTAACAGCTCACTGTTGATGTAGGACCACCGAGCGGGGAAAACCGACCAATTCCAGGACGGCAGTGGCGCGGTCAGGGTGACGGTCCGTCCATCTACTTTGGTGGAGATGTCGAGCGGACGATATGCCCGCATCGGCGACACTCCGGCGACGGAAGGCGACCCGACGATAGTGGACGCATAGGTCAGCGCCTCACCGATGGGTGCCTTGTAATGCCGCGTCGAGTCCCACTGTCGTCCAACCACTTCGCTCTGTTCCCGACGAAGGAGACGGCCATTCGCCGCCGTGATGCGCGACGAGTCACCAGAGGCGATGTCGTCGAACGCTGTAGCGATATCGGCCGGGTAGAGCCCGGTGTTGACGAGTTCATGGACTGCGGGCAGACCACCTTGGACATAGGCGGTGTGCACTGGCATCAGATCGCCGAAAATATTCTTCTGCATCACCAGAATTTGTCCGATGACGGCCGAGATGTCGGCAGCTGAGATGGTGTTGCCAACTGTCGCCAGCGCCCGAAGCCCGGATGGCAGGCGGTTAAGTAGTGCCGGGCCGCCGGCCGAATTGGCTCGGCGCACAACCTCAGCTACCACTGGCTGCAGATGGGCTACCTGATAGATCTGACCTGCGAGCTCCAGGTCGAGCAAACCGCCACCAAAGTCGGCGCCAACTTGTCCGGCCATGCCGGCCCACCGGAGTTCTCGATGGCCAATTTGGAGATCCTCGTAGTATCGGTACGACCGCACCAGGTTTTGCAGGTTCGCACTCACTCCCGCACGAGGATTCCAACGACTCAGTTCGATGTGCGCGGCTTCAGTTGATCGCTGCAACCAGTACGTGTATAGCAAAGCGCCGTAGCGCCGCGGCGAAAAACCTTGTTGCCGAGCTTGTTTGACCAATCGTCCGGTCTGAGTGCTACTCGATGGCAGGGCACGGTTTGGTGCGCCCATGCCGTGGGAGGCGTCGCGATTCGGCAGCCCGGCATCGAGATACTTGGCGAGGCCACCATTGGCGTCTGGCGCGGCGTGGGCGACACCAGTCGACGAAAGGCCGCTGACGACAACGGCAACCGCGACAACTAACGAACGTCTGATCATTGGCAATACACCCCGACTTTAGAACTTTGTAACGCTAATGACCCTAGTGGAGTCGGTGCCGCCCAGGACCGTGATTTCCATCTCGTCTAGTGCTCGATGTGATCTGATTGTCTCGTTTTGCTTAACGTCCGGGTCGCGAGGCAATTACTGCGGGTTTCGGAATCCGCCCAACGCATCTTCGAGCAGTTCGGCGAGCCGCAGGGTTGATCGGTCCTCGAATATCGGCCCAATGAGCTGCACACCTACCGGTAGGCCTGAAACGGATTGTCCTGCAGGCAAAACGGTGGCGGGCAGGCCTGGCATCGTCGCCAGTCCCGCCCAGACGAGCTGGTCGAAATAGGGATACTCGGCACCATCGACGTCTATCCGACGATTGAGTAGATCGGGCCGGTGATCATGCACAAACGCGGTGGTGGGCGTGACGGGACACAGCACAGCGTCGAAGTCGTCGAACAGTCGACGCCACTGAGCGCGATGAGCCTCGCGACGCTGGTTCACAACAAGCCAGTCGCCGTGGCTCAAAGCCATCCCTCGCAGTTGAGCCGCCCCAAGACTGCGGTCATCATCGGCCAGTTCCGCAGCGCGGTCTCGCAACTCGTCATAGGTGGCAACGGGAAAGCGTGCCACCGAACCCGAGAACAGCAATTGCATGTAGAGGGCCGCAGCGTCGGTGAGGTCTGGCAGCAGCGAACTGTGTCGTTCGACGCGGGCACCGCCAGCGATAAGCGTTTCAGCGACGTTCCCGACAGCCACCCGCACCGCTGACGATGTGGGAATCAGTGGGTGCTCGTCGAGAACCAGTATCCGAAATTGATCCAATCGATCGTGACGCGGAATCGGCATCTTAAGTTGGTGCGCGACGCCGTACGTAAGGGGATCTGGTCCGGCCATGACGTCCAGCAGAAGCGAAAGGTCACGCGCAGTACGCGCCATCGGCCCGACAACTGCCAAGTCTGACTCAACCGGCAATCCTGGCGTGGCAGGGGGAGTCATCCCGCGCATCGGAGCCAGTCCGAGTGACGGCTTGTGACTGAAGATTCCGCAGAAGTGTGCGGGGGTACGCAGCGATCCCGCGATGTCGGAGCCGATGGACAGGGCTCCGAATCCGTACGCCAATGCCGCCGCCGAACCTCCGGATGATCCGCCGGAGGTACGCGCGCGGTCCCAGGGATTGTTCGTAGTGCCGTATATCTCGTTGAAACTCTGGATGTCTTGCAACCCGAGCGGCACGTTGGTTTTGCCGAGTATGACCGCGCCGGCCTCCTTCAACCGCGTCACCTGGACAGCGTCGTCGGCTGGAACGAAGTCTCGACACTCCGGCATACCCCACGTCGTCGGCATTCCCGCCACGTTGTAGGACTCCTTCACCGTCACCGGGACACCCAGCAGTGCGCGATCCTCCCCACGAGACCGAGCGCGATCGGCGTGCTTCGCAGCGGCCATCGCACGGTCGAAGTCCCTGACGCAAATCGCGTTGATCTCGTCGTCGAATAGTTCGATGGCAGCGATCGCGCTCCGCGTCAGTTCAAGAGAAGACACCTCGCCGGACGTCAGCGCTTGTAATTGTCTCTCCGCAGACCAAAGATTCTGTTCCATGTTTCCGACGTTAACGGGATGCGGTTGAGGGCATAAAATCGCCTGGGCCGCAAGGGAAGTCGTGCCGGACTGGGCGGAATTGATGACTAATATTGCTTCGGTTTTCAGTATCGTCTGTCGTCACATTCATTAGGACGCGTAACGGAACTTGGACCGCATTCGATGTTCTACATGTATCTGCAAAACGTCACAGGATGGAGTTAAAGTGAACCAAGCACGAACAATTCTGAGTGGTGTCACCGCAGCAGCTGCTGTTATTGGCGTGGGGGTTATGTCTTTGGGGGCCGGAACTGCGAGCGCATCGTTAGGTGAGACCCGAAACGTATGTACTCTCGGCGCCGACATGGCGGTATACGGTGGAAATCAGGCCGGACAGTACCCGAATATCGATCAGCGCATCCCGGGTGTTGGCTATGTAATCGCAAATCTGCCGCTCGGCGCCAAGGGCTGGACGGGAACTCTCAAATGGCGAGATATTCTGACCGGAAGATCCGGTTCCGCCGGCCCATCGACACAGGGGCCAACGGGAGTCAATGCCATCGACTTTCCGCAGCTGCGCACGGGACCGGGACTCAAAGCCGTAACTGTCAAAGTAACAAGCGACAAGGGGCAGGCATTTAGCTGTTCCGGGCGTCTCTACGTCTTCTAGTTGGCGTTGAATATTCTGGAACTCAGTTTATGAGCTCTGCGTCTCTACTCATAAGGTGATCGAGGAAATTCGGCTGCTATTAGCTAGCGGTTACACACACCCCACGTACCCCGCACGGACTACGTCCGTGTGGGGTACGTGCAGTGAGCTTCTCGGGTTCGCGGGCTGTCGATAGCCCGCCCGTCGACCATGCTCGCAGCCTTGATTGAAATTTTAGTCAGCAGTAGGTTAGTGACGACCAAGGTGTCCCCCGGTGTGGGGAGAGACGCCGACGCAGAGCGACTATCTTCTGCCAATCGTCAGCCCGCTCCGCGATTCGCAGAGGATCTCAACATGTACAGGCGCACGTTTCTTCGGGCCTCGGCCGCCGCGATCGGCGGCTTGCTGGTTGCTGGTTGCTCCGACGACCCCGCATCGAACCCAGAGACTCTGCCGGATAACCGCGTATGGCGGATGCCCGAGGAGGGCGAGCGGCACAGTCGGACCTGGATGGCGTTCGCGGCGAATGAACGGATCTGGGGCGCCGATCTCGTGCCAGAGGTGCAGCAAAATCTCGCGACCATCGCTACCGCGATCGCACGGTTCGAACCAGTGTCGATGTTGGTGCCAGCAGGTCAGATGGAGGTCGCTCGGAAGCTCGTTGGCCAAACATCTGTGGAACTGGTGGCGTGCGAGCTCGACGACCTCTGGATTCGAGACACCGGACCTGTCTTTGTTCACAGCGGCGCTGAGAGGGCCGGCGTGGACTTCAACTTCAACGGGTGGGGCGACAAGCAGCGGCACCGATCCGACGCCAAGGTTGCACAGTTCGTCACGAATCATGTAGCGGCTAAGCGGCTTCGGACGGATCTCGTTCTGGAGGGCGGTGCGCTTGAAGTCGACGGCAACGGCACGGCCGTCATCACCGAGAGTTGCGTGCTCAACAAGAATCGCAATCCAGGGTGGACGAGGTCCGACGTCGAGGCTGAGTTGCGGTCCCTGCTGGGCATTCGAAAGGTGATTTGGTTGCCTGGGATCGCGGGGGAGGACATCACCGATGGCCACACCGATTTCTATGCTCGCTTTGCCCGACCAGGTGTGATCGTCGCCGGACTCGAAACCGACCCGGAATCCTTCGACTACGCGGTGACTCGGCGGCACCTCGACATTCTGCGTTCGGCAACCGACATCGACGGCAAACGCCTCACCGTTGAAGTACTTGAAAGTCCGTCAAGTGTGCGAGACGAGTTCGCGAGCGACGACTTCGCTGGCGGTTACATCAACTTCTACGTGTGCAATAAGGCTGTCATCGGACCGGAATTCGGAGCTCGGGACACCGATGCCGCCGCGCGAGCGACGCTCCAACGATTGTTCCCGGATAGGGAGATCGTTCAGATCAATATCGACGGGATCGCCGCAGGCGGCGGCGGGATTCACTGCGCTACACAACAGGAGCCAGCATGAGCTAACCCAGTAAATGTCCCATTTGGTGGAGATTGTCGTCTTTTCGCCGACGTGATCGACGTAAAGGCCAACAGGGTTGAACGGATAATCTACGATATTGGGACTCAACCGACGAAGTTCGATAGATCATATAAGTCGTAGGTGTTGTCGTGGATGACATAGGCGGACGCCTGTTCTGTGCCACCCGTTAGTGTCGCGCCGAAAGCCTCAGCAGCGGCGACAGCAGCGGCCAATGACCTTGATACAAATATCGTCGTTGAGTCAATTTATGGCCTCTTTCTGTAGGGCGCTCTAGTGCACCCGGATTTTGAGTGTGCTTGAATAGGCGATATGATGGTCCGCAGAGGTAGCTCTCGCACCTTAGCTCGAATATTCGCTATCAAGCAATACCTCCGGACGATTTGATATAAATTCAGTCTCACTTAACTGCCGGTTATGACAACTAACTGTTTCGAATATCTATCCGTCTGCTGTAAACGTTTCGGGAGTAGGTTTATCGAATGACCGATGTTATCGGAGCGTCCACCTCGGCAAGCCAGTAGTGTCGGGCGCATACGGAGCGAACCATTTTCGAACATGATGTCTTGATGGAATCTGGTGTGGTGGAGTTGTGGAGTTGAAGATGCGACATCGAAGAGTCATAACGGCTGGTCGACGCCACTCTGTCGGAGTCATCAATGATGGAAGATGCGTCGCCGCTGGCGTTCCACGTGAGCCGGAGGCTGACGTAGGCGACTGGAGAGGGATCGTCGGGGTCGCGGCGGGCAATGTCCACTCGGCCGTGAATACAGGGAGGTCGCACACCGTCGGCCTTCGTGTTGACGGAACGGTTGTTGCGACTGGTTGGAACGGTGATGGCCAGTGCGATGTCGGCGACTGGCGCGATGTCGTCAGTATTGCCGCCGGGTGGCGGCGAACTCTGGGGCTGTTGGCAGATGGATGTGTAATTGCTGCCGGGCGAACCGCCGACGGGGCCTGCGACACGGGTAGTTGGCGGAACATCGAGGACGTCGCGGCGGGGGATTGGCACACCGTAGGCCTCCGCGAGGACGGCACCGTGACGGCGACGGGGATCAACCGTCGCGGCCAGTGCAATGTCGAGGATTGGCGAGGGATCCGGTCGGTAGCGGCCGGCTATCTCCATACGGTGGCGGTGACTAACGATGGGGAAGTGCTCGCGGTCGGCGACGAACGGACGGGTGGCGCCACCGATGTGCGCCAATGGCATGGTGTTGTCGACGTTGCCGCCGGCAGCTACCACACGCTGGGTCTCGATGCGTCCGGCAACGTGCTGGCCGCCGGCGACAATAGCTTCGGACAGTGTGACGTCTCTGCGTGGCGGAACATCGTGGCCGTCGCAGCGGGTTCGACCCACAGTCTGGGCTTGCATGAGGATGGCACGATCGTTGCTGTTGGCAACAACGATCACGGTCAGTGCGAGACGGGTCGGTGGCGACTGGGATCCTGTCAGGCTGAATAGCGCAGTGCGCCTGGCGATTACGCTTGTCGGAGTCCGACTCGCGGGTCACTTGGAGCGCGATTCGCCCATTCGCCGGATTTCTCCTATTCGCCCGATTCGCCCAGTCGCCCACAGCGGCGAGCGCAATGAACTCGCGTCATTCGTTCGGTACAGGACCAGTCTATAGCGGGCTATAGTTTTCTTTGGTTCGATAACATGCAACCGACAACATAAGCGCGAGGAAGTGTGCCATGGACAGGGCAAGAGCTGAAAAAGTCAACCGGGGAATCAACTGGGTCTACATTGTGGTGGGCGCGATCGCGGGTGTCGCACTCCTGGCCATGGGCAGCTACTTGTGGGGCATATTGGCGTTTGCCGCAGGCGGTCTCTTGTACTTCTTCAACCAGCACAGCCTGAAGAAGTCCAACACGACTGCGGAGTAGCGCGGATACGCATCGAAGAGGGCTCTCTTGCCTGTGCCGGTGTCACCGGTGATCATCACAACCGGGACCACTCAACGTCCAAGGTGGAGGAGTTTCGAGCGCATTGCTACGGTGTGCGACTTGGATACGACAGTCGTTCGCCGGCACGGCATGCATACCTGACTTGGCCAACCATCTGCATCGGCCTCACTGGTCGTCCCATCGGCTCCGGCAAGAGTGAGTGACAGTCGGGGGTCGGGTTAATTGTTGGTCGGGCGCAGCTCGGTATGACCGACCACAAGTTGCCCAAGGTAGACCGGACCTTGGTACCCACCGGCCGATCGCCGATTCAGGACGTAGCGCAGACCGTAGGCGTCAACGAATCCGCCGGCGCGGGTCGCGACGATCCGGAACCGCTGCGGCCCGAATGGGCCGTAGTTGGTGAGGACTTGACCGTCGACCGCTATGTAGCTCCGAGCGGTGGTGCCGAACAGCACTGCCGTCGACCGGTAACGGCCTTCAGAGACCTTCGCGGATGCATCGGGTGCCGTTACCAAGCCACCGGTGAGTATCGCCGCGATGGCTGCGCTGACAGCAATTGGTCGAGCTAACGATGAACGCATCTCTTACTACCTCCGGAGTCGTAGTTTCCACAGATTTGTGCCACCTCAAATATCGGGCGTCGGGACGGTCACGTTACTGAACGGGACAATCCTGACGCCGGTCCGCTACTAGGGCAGGCAGCGGCAGCAGCAAGCACCGAGTCGCAGCCCATCCAGGGCGTCAGGTGTACTTAACATAATGTACGTTATCGGCAGTAACCGGCTCGTAGACATACATCGTGATTGATGGTCAATGTGAACGGTCACCGAGATTGGCTAGTTTTCACGAATTTGGCGAATCTGACGGCCGTTTTGGCGAGGTTTGACAACGCTTCGGCTCTGAGCGGCAAAGACCACCGACCTCGTTGGCGGAGCCAAACTTCCCATAAGCGCCCACGGTCGCCGCACTTGCCCATGCGCGACGGGGCTGTGCATCTCTATTCGCGAGAGTCGGCTGGTTAAGCTGCTCCAGGACGTTTCGTCGGCCGGGTTACTTTACGTCACTGTGACGAAATGCGTCAATCAGGTTCCTTCAACTTCACTGCCAAGCCCTAGTACTTGGGGTACACCAAAGTCCAACCGAGGTGATAGTGCCGACCGGCAGGGATGTACGTCGGTGCAGTTTGCCCATACCAAGCCCTATGGCCGTGGCCTGGCGTGTAAGCGGCGTTGACAGCAGTCCGCAGGTTGCCGGGCACTCTCCACATAGTGCAGCCGTTGGCGCTGCGCTGAGGACGAGAGTAATGAGGGAGGTTACCTCGGTAGGTCATCGCAGTCTGCGCCCCGGTCCACACCTTTCCCCCATTTGCGGGTGCATATCTGAAACACGCAGTGACCCATCCATTAGCCGCCGCATTCGCTGGTGCAATCGCTACCACTGATACGGCCGTGAGTCCGACGATAACCAAGAGTCCCAAAATGAACTTCGTTGCCCTGACATTCGGTCGATTCATAGGACTACCCGCTTCCTTCTACCTCAGTCTTCGGCAGGACCGAGCTGGTCTGGACGTCCGCGTCCTCCATGACGTCGGCAAATGTTCCTCTGCAGAACGTTAGCGCTTACGGCCACGAGTGGTCGCGAATTGCCCGATCTAGAGGAGAAGTCAAGAAGTACTTGTCATCCCGAACTACTTCTTCGTCGACGACATCGCCTGCACAGCTCTCGACTCGACTGGCGGGATCGAATGCACGAAGGGCGCCAACGGATTCCGCTACAAGTCCGGCGAATTGACAATTCGCGGCACCACCTTCACGCTCACGCCATCTTCGACCACCGCAACGACATCATCCCCACAAGGGGGTCCGTACACCGAGGGCACCACACCGGCAGCACCTGGCACAGCCTGTGGCGCAGCGACTGGCGACATAGTCGTCCAAGTCATCAAAGACGAAATCGAACTCGCCACGCCACGCCACGTTAGTGGCCCCGCTGGGCCGGTCAGGGGCAAGCGATAGAGCGCTACTCGTCCGCGACCCAACCCGACGTAGCGTTCACACACCCGCACACGACGTGGTCCGGACCAAGTTTCGAATTGTCTCCGCCATGCCGGTCGACCCACAATCTTGGCGGTCGAAATTTTCCACAGGTCGAACGCGCCGTTGTGTCTCACACTTCTCGCCAACTGCCCGCTACAAGCATAATTGCCACTGTGGATCTACACCTCAACGGAAAGACAGCCCTGGTAACCGGCGCGAGCCGCGGAATCGGTCTGGCCGCAGTACAAACCCTAGCCGCGGAGGGCGTTCGCGTTGTTGGCACCGCCCGCACAATCACTCCTGAATTGAAGCGGTCTGCGATCGGTGTCATCGCTGCGGATCTCAGTGCTACCGGCAGTGCCCGACGACTGGTTGCTGAGGCCGAGGACCAAGTCGGGCCACTCGACTATTTGGTCAACAACGCCGGTGGTGTCGACAAGCCGGAACTAGCAGGTTTCGAAGGCACCGACGACGACTACTGGCAGCGCATGTTCAGCCTGAATTTCTTCGCGGCAGTCGCCACGACGAGGGCCGCGATCCCAAGTCTTGCTCGAAATGGTGGCGCGGTGGTCAATATTTCATCTATCGGCGCTTGGCACCCCGGCAATCCGACCTTGGCCTACGACACCGCCAAAGCCGCCCTCAAGGCATTTGGCGAAGGTTTGGCAACTGAATTGGGCCCCAAGGGGATTCGCGTCAATACCATCTCGCCGGGCCCGGTCCGCACGGCAATCTGGGAAGCGCCTGACGGGGTTGGCGCTCAACTCGCTGCGGCCTCGAACACTGCCCACGACGCCCTTCTCGCCGACGTTCCGCGATCACTCGGTCTGGCAACCGGCCGGATGATCGAACCAACTGAAGTGGCCGCGCTCATCGCCTATCTCCTATCCCCAGTCGCAGCCAGCATTACCGGTGCCGACTATCTCATTGACGGTGGCGCCATCCGGACGCCCTGAGGCGACTTTCATCGCGCCACCGTCTCTGACAATCACCGAATACTAATATTCACATCTCGCGAGATCATGAATCCGTGATTCTGGTAGCAGGCAATCCCGTGCACGGTTGAGGTGCACGACGTTGACTGCACCATCACGGTCTTGCCGTACGCCAGAACGGGTTGGCGTGACGCGTAGAAGATGCCCTGTGACGTGCAGCGGTGGATTACGTTGCCGTTCTCGAACGCGACGAGATACTTGTTATTCGCCTTGTTGGAGCACGCGGGACCACCGGCCGGCTTCACACTGACGCCCGTCTGGCACCCGATCGAGCCGTGCACCGTGGTGTCGATCTTGCATGCGACGTTCCCGGACGGAGACTTGAAGGCGAATACACCCGGCGACACCTGGAAGGTTCGCGCATCGACATTCGCTTGATCGCGATTGGGCTTTGGCGGAATCGGGACTGACGGCGACGCCGATGCGGGCGCGAGTACTCCCCCTCCGACGAATACCGCGGCGAGAATTGATAGTACGACGACCATGAACTTGGACATTCTTCTCCTGACGAACTGCCGAGCTGAGTTAGTTGACGATGAATACATCGGAAACCCTCCCCCAGCGTTAGCATTGATCATTCAACTATCTGACTCTACTTCGAATCACGGGACCGTTGCCCGAATTCAAAGTGAATATAGGTGAGGCATTCTTACCGTCAATTCAGTGATACTGAACTACTTCCCTAGTGTAAAAGACGTCTCGTTAGGCTGTTCACGCGACCAATGCCCACCTTCTCGGTGACTTTTGAATACATAGGTTGAGAACGAAAGTCGAGAGACAATAAGAACATCCGCTCAAGTTGCGAAGATGCCGCGTGCCGCCGCGGCTACGCTCGTGACCAGCACTATCAGCGTCGAAGCGATTTCCACGCCGCCGACTTTGGCGCGCTCCCCGGACGGAACTTTCAGTATTCGCACAATAACCTTTAGGGATCCTTACCTCGGCAATCTGGCAGTTCAACAAACGTATCATCGCGGCCACGGTATCGCCGATAGCAGCGCCTAAACAGCGATGAGTTTCTGGGACTACGAAAGTCTGATCTCTTCTTAAGCCTGTCCGCATCGTCCTGTTCGGATATTTTCATCGTTAAGAAATCCAGTCCAGACTTTCGCGACCTTACCAACGGTTCATCAAATTCGTTCCCCAGCGGACGTCGGCGACTCCGCCAGGCCGCTTACCCTTCGCGGTGGCCAATGTTGCCACTCAACTGCTCGAAGTCATTGCGAGTCGACGGCCTCCTATACACTTGTCTTTATCAAGTAGTTTGAGAGAGGGTTCGATGCGCACCTATGGTCAGTTCTGCGGCCTCGCCCGCTCCCTGGAAGTCGTGGGCGACCGATGGAATCTGCTCATCGTTCGCCAGCTTCTCATCGCCCCGGCCCGCTACCGGGATCTGATCGACGGCCTCCCCGGCATCGCCACCAACTTGCTCGCCGACCGTCTTCGTGACCTCGAGGAGTCCGGTGTAGTCGAGCGTAGATTGGCAGCCCAGGGCAGCGTCGTCGAGTACGCGTTGACTCCCTGGGGTGCCGAACTACGCGAACCGATAGCGAGTCTGATCCGCTGGTCCACACCACTCATGATCAGAGGACCCGAAAAAGACTCGTTCCGCCCTGAGTGGCTGACCATTGCCATCCCGACCTTGCTCAATGCGCGGGTCGAGGCCCGCCCAAAGTCGGCAATCGGCCTCGATGTCGGCGGGCCGACACTACAACTGCATGCGACGAACGAGGGTTTCGATGTCGGTACGCGCGACGCTCGCGAACTCGTCGGCGTCGTTCGTGGTGAGCCCGCGTTCGTCCTCGGCCTGGCCGCCGGCGCCCTCAGTCTCGACGACGCGACGGCAGCCGGGTTGGTAGAGGTGGACGGCGACGAATCGGTCGTCCGCACCTACTTCACCAAACCCGAGGAATAGGGCACAGTGACCCGACGCCCGGTGGTGAACGCATGAACCACTATCGCCAGCCTGACGACGTGCGGGCATTCGAAGCATATGCAAGTGACGCCGACCTCGATGATTTGCGAGCACCGACGGGCTGACGCCGATCGAACGCGAATGGACCGAGGAAACCCGCGACTTTTGGCATACCCGCGCGGCGTACGCGAAACAGCAGGCAACTCGGCCACAAACCATTGGCTATTCGCTCGTCGACTCACCGGTTGGGCTTCTCGCGTGGATTCTGGACAAATTCGCCGAGTGGACCGATACCGAGAACGGGCCGCTCGAGACAATCTCCCTCGACCGCATCCTCGACGATGTGACGCTGTACTGGCTCACCCGGACAGGCGCGTCCGCGGCACGGATCTACTACGAGAGTCACGACTCACTCGACCCGGAACTTCGGGTCGACGTCCCGTCGGCGATCACGATGTATCCCCGCGACATCGAGAAATGTCCCCGCCCGTGGGCGCAAGAGCGGTACCGACAGATCGTGCGATGGCGTTCGGCGGATGCTGGTGGCCATTTTCCGTCGCTCGAGGTTCCCGAGTTCTTTGTCAACGATCTTCAAGAGGGGCTTGCGGCAGTGCTAGCCGCCAACGACTGACGGCGCGAACCGATGCCGACGACAACTGTGACAACAGTTCACATACCGCCGAGCGATCCCGACGACGAACCCCAGTCCAGCGAACCATTTCCGTGCGGTTTGGACTTACACCCGGTGACGACAAGTTTGACCGGATTCGGTAGCCGGTCCGCGGTCTGCGGCCCGGTCTTCACGCGGAAGTAGATGGTTTGGGTTCCCGACGCCGACGCGGCCGGGGGTGCAGGATTCTCGACCGTTTTGAGATTGACTGTGGTTGTACTGACGAAACCGTCTGGCTGGGCCGCGCTGTTATACGGCACTCCGCTGCCCCAATGTGTCACGCCGGCAGCAAGTTCCGAATGAAGCGCCGGGTTGCCGACCCACCTCGCGATCGGCCACGGCACACCGCTGGTATATCGCCAGGGCGCTGTCACGGGCAGGCCCGTATCGCTCGCACCCGCGTTGATCCAGGTGTCGTTTGCCTCCTGCTCAAACCACCAATCCGGTTGGAAATAGGACGAATTCGTGTAATTGGTGAGGGTGAAGGTCGCCGTGCAGTTTGCGCTGTCTACTGCGGTAAGTGTTATCCCCCGGCCAGCAGCCGAGGCGCTGTTGCCGCAGGTGAACGCGGTGGCCGTGACTCCCGCTATCGCGATGCCGGTCACGATGCTTCGAATGATCGAGCGTCTCATCGGTGCCTCCTTCTCGCGCCGACCCGATCGTCGTGGTCACGCGTTGCAGTGTGATGTACACCATAGTTTCCTCACCTTGGTGCCGTTGGTGGATCGCGAAATCGCCAATCGAGTCCTGGCCTCTGGCACCTCCGCACCCCTTGCGGTATACCGATCGGTCTACTAGCGTGACTACTGCGACCAGCCGCCCAGCAGCTCGACGTCTAGGCGCCTGAACTCACCCGAAAGGGCGCGGCGTCGCCAACCGCCAACAAAAGGAACCTCGCATGAGCAATCGACCGAATGCGTCAGAATTGCCACTGACGACACTCACCCTGCGGCAGGACGGACGTGTTCTCACCGCACAGTTCAATCAACCGCCACATCACTTCGTGACCATCGACTTCGTGCGCGATCTCGACGCCCTGACTCGCGCGGTGGATAAGGACAGTAGCGTCGGCGCGGTGGTGCTCACCGGCACCGACAAGAATTTCTTGACCCACGCCGATCCGGACGGACTCCAGCCACTTACCCAACTTCCGCATCTGCCTGGCCGATTGCTCACTCCAGTGATCACCGCGCAGGGCTTCATCGCCCGGTTGCCTGGAACGGTCAAGCTGCTCGAGAGCCTGGGCGCCACTACCTCGACCATCGCCTGGGGCGTGCGCTGGAAACGAACGATTCTGCGGATGAACCGCTCGCGCGTTGTCTATATCGCCGCGATCAACGGACCCACCACCGGCGGCGGCCAGGAGATCGCGTTAGCATGCGATCTTCGCTACGCCGAGGATGCCGAACACGTTCGGATGGGGCAGATCGAACTTCTCGCCGGTCTGATCCCCGGCGGCGGAGGGACGCAGAGGTTGCCCAGCATTATCGGCTTGGGCAAGGCCGTCGAATACATACTCGAAGGTGCTACATTTTCGGCGCGAGAAGCGCTTGAGCTGGGCATTGTGAACCACCTGACCGAACCGGGTGCCGTCCTTGCCGCAGCCCAGCACACTGCCACTCGACTGGCACGCAGATCGCCAACGGCCATCGCCGAAGCAAAACGAGCGCTGTATTTCGCGTCTCGAAAACCGCTGTCGATCGGGTTGGATATGGAACTCGGCGGATTCGTGTCGGCGGGTTCCACCAAGGCGTCGAAGGATGTTCATCAGGCGTTCGACGAGGATCTGCGACGACTCGGCACTTCCCCGCTAATCGAAGCGGAATCCGACTGGCGAACGGGCACGAGGGTCGATCAAACTTGAGCCGGTCGGCGCGTCTCCGAAGCCGCCGATCGCCTGCGATCCATCGTGGACTGAGCGGCAACACATCGTTAGCCGGTACAACGAATTGGTAACGAATACCCCGTCCTCTCAGCTGTGCCACAGAATGCACTCTCGCTGGTTAGCCGCTCGGCAGCAGATTGAGGAAGGTTGAAATGACCGTTCCGTCCGTTACTGTATGCCCGATTCGGGCCATCGCTAGTTTCCAATCCCGCATCTTCTCGTCCAATTCCTGGTTAGCTCAACCTCGGTGCGCGTTCGATCTGCACCATGTGCGTTTAGTTGCTCTCAGAAACCGAAAGGGAATCATGAAGCAGGTCTTTCGACGGGCGGTCGGTGCTGCTGCCGCCGCTTCCATCGCAGTGCTCGTCGTCGCGGGTTGTAGCGATGACAACGACAACTCGGCAGAATCGGCGGCATCGTCCGCCGTTGCGTCGGCAACCGACTCAGCTACCACATCGGGCTCCGCGGACGCATCGGGTGAGAAGTCGTCGGTAGAGCTCACCGCGGCCGACGGCACCAAGGTCACACTGTCCGGCTCGATCGCCACGAAGTACAGTGCGGCGACCGAAAAGCAGAAGGCCGATCTGGGCAAGCCGAAGACTGGCGACGACGCCTCGGGCACCAGTGATAGCGGTGTCATCTATCAGCAGTTCGACGGTGGCGTCATCACCGCGAAGAACGCCGATGCTGGCACCCCCGCCTACATCACCTGGGGCAAGATCCGCGACGCGTGGAACGTCGACCGCGACGAGTCGGGTAAGCCATCGGACGACGGTAAGGGCGGCTCGGATGGCCCGCTCGGCACCGCAACCAGTGATGAAACCGAAGAAGGCACCGTGAAAACGTCGACCTTCGAACACGGCAAGATCACCTGGGACTCCAAGACCGACACGGTGGAGGTGACCGTGAACGACAAGGTAGTGCCCGCCAAGTAGGCACTCGCCCTTCGCGATTGCGCCCCACTCGCCACGGCGGGTGGGGCGCAATTCATTGTCGATGCTGACGAGCGAAGACAACTCCTATCGAGCGAAACCTCAACGGCCGCGCAATCAGTCACGGCGAGGTGGGCAGCCTCAGGCGCCCTGCCAGACAGTGTCGAACGGCGTGTTCGCCGAGACGCGGCCGAGGATCCCGGCAGTCGTCAGATCCTTCGCGCGCGACACCGCGTCGAGTACGTCACTCCCCTTCGCTAACTCTGCCGTAATCGCCGCGGCGAGCGTGCAGCCGGCGCCCGACACTCGTTCCTCGCCGATCTTCGGCGAGCGAAGCACAGTGATGTCGCTGCCATCAAAGACCAAATCAACGGCGTCGTCGCCGGGCAGTTCCACTCCCCCCTTGGCCACGACGTAACGCGGTCCCAAGTCCGCTATTCGACGAGCTGCTTGCGCCAAGTCCTCAACGCTCGCAATCGAATCCATCCCCGACAACGTTCGCGCTTCGAACAGGTTGGGCGTCAACACGGTCGCCAATGGAAGGATGTGGGTGCGTAAGGCGTTGTCGGTGTCGAGCGCCGCGCCGGGCTCCTGTCCCTTGCAGATGAGGACTGGATCGACGACGACGTGGCGCCACGACTGACGCGACAGCGATTCGGCCACGGTGTCGATCGTCGCGGGCGTTCCGAGCATTCCGATTTTCACAACTTCGAGAGTATGAGCTGCTGTCGCCGCCTCGATCTGATCGGCGATCACCTCCGGCGCGATCGGCACGAACCGATGTCCCCAGCCATTCTTCGGGTCGAAGGACACGATGCAGGTGATGGTTCCGACGCCGTATACGCCCAGTTGCTGGAAAGTCTTCAGGTCGGCCTGCAGGCCCGCTCCTCCGGTTGCTTCCGAACCTGCGATGACATACGCGAATTCAACCATGCCACCAGGCTATCGGCTGCCTACCTCGCCGCGACCTCGACCGTCGGCAACTCATGCAAAGCCTGCACCAGCGGCGCCAATTCGGGTGTGCTGCACGCCGAATCCAAAGCGGCTTCCAACGTTGCATCGTGGGTTGGCCGGGACTGCTTCAGCAACTCGCGGCCCTCGTCGGTCAGTTCGGTGTAAATCCCCCGGCGGTCGTCAGCGCATAGGTAGCGACGGGCTAGGTGCCGTTCTTCCAGCCGGTTGACCAATCGTGTTGTGGCACTTGAACTCAACGCCGCAGCGCGGGCCAGCTGCGCCATCCGCATATGCCATCCATCCTGCCGGTTGAGCGCATCGAGAACGGTGTATTCGACGACCGACAGACGATGCTCGCGCTGAAGGGCGCGTTCAAGCTCAGTGTCCAAAAAGCCATGCAAGGCCGCGAGCGTGCGCCAGCCCTGGGACCGAATCTCCACCGCATCGTCGGCAATACTCATGCGGCAATGCTACCAGCTTGCGCTTCTAGCCAGCGCATGCAACTATTTACTCCGCGCCTGCAACTAATGCACACGCGCTCTATCGTGCCACGAAAGGATCTGCAATGCCTGTCGGCCTTCTTGCCCTTGCCCTTGGCGGCTTCGGCATCGGACTCACCGAGTTCGTCATCATGGGTCTGCTTCCCGAGGTAGCCGCCGATTTCGGCGTCACCGAATCCGTTGCCGGGTATCTGATTTCGGGATACGCGTTGTCCGTGGCGGTCGGCGGAGTCGCCCTCACCGCAGCGGTCATTCGCTTTGACCGCAAACGTGTGTTGATGGCGCTGATGGTTCTGTTCATCGGCGGCAATCTGCTATCGGCCTTGTCAGTGAACTACGAAATGTTGCTCGCCGGCCGTATCCTGGCCGCTCTATGCCACGGAGCATTCTTCGGCATCGGCGCGGTGGTAGCGGCGGATATGGTCGCCCCAGCAAAACGTGCCGGGGCGATAGCCATGATGTTTGCCGGGCTGACCATCGCCAACGTCCTTGGTGTTCCGTTCGGAACCTTCCTCGGCCAGCAGCTTGGCTGGCGCTCGACGTTTTGGGCAATCACAGTCATCGGCGTGATCGCTCTGGCCGGGATCGCAATCCTGGTGCCCGACACTAGAACTGATGACCCAGCTGCCGCCCCAAGTCTGCGGACCGAGTTCACCGCGTTCCGTTCGCCGCAGGTGTGGTTCTCCATCATCATCACGATCCTGGGCTTCGGTGGCATGTTCGGCGCCTTCACCTATATCGCTTATACCCTCACCGACGTCTCCGGATTCGCATCGGCGACCGTGCCGTGGCTCCTTGTCCTTTTCGGCGCGGGTCTGTTCATCGGCAACTACGCCGGCGGCAAAGCCGCCGACCGATCATTGTCGACGACACTGATCGCAGTCCTCGCGACTTTGACGGTGGTACTGATCGTCTTCGCGATCACTGCCGGTAGTCAGGTCATGACCATCATCTCGCTAATACTTATGGGCGCCTTCGGATTTGCCACCGTCCCCGGCCTTCAAATGCGAATCATGAACTACGCCTCGACCGCGCCGACCCTCGCTTCGGGTGCCAACATCGCGGCGTTCAATGTCGGAAACGCCTTGGGCGCGTGGGTCGGTGGCCTGACCATCGGTGTCGGCCTTGGTTATACCTCGCCAATTTGGGCCGGTGCGGCAATCACCTTGCTCGGTCTGTCGGTACTGCTATTCGCCACCAGCCGCCATCAGCACAGTGTCCGTCTCGGCGACGCCGCGACACTCGTGCACCACTGACATCGCGGCGATCTTAATCGGCCAACCCGATGTCTTTGCTTCCGTAGACATCGCGCAGCCGCGGCTTTACCACCTTGCCGCCCGCGTTACGCGGGAGTTCGTCGATGATGATGAGTTCCTTCGGCTGCTTGAAGCGAGCGAGGTTCTCATCGAGGTAGGGCTTCAATTCGTCCAGAGTGAGAGTGTCGACGCCGTCGAGGACGACTATCGCGACGGGCACTTCTCCCCATTTGTGGTCCGCGCGACCAATTATCGCCGCCTCCCTGATCGCCGGATGTCCGAACAGAACATTCTCCACTTCGGCGCTGTAGATATTCTCGCCACCTGAAATGATCATGTCCTTCGCGCGGTCAACGACGAAGAGAAAGCCGTCGTCGTCTTCGCGCACCAAATCGCCCGAGTGGAACCATCCGCCGCGGAATGCGTCAGCGGTCTCTTGCGGCTTATGCCAATAGCCCTTCATGAGATTCGGTCCGCGATAGACGATTTCGCCAATCTCACCGGGCTTCACGTCGTTCATCAACGGGTCGACGATCCGCGCGGTCACCGACGGCACGACCTTTCCGATCGACCCCATCTTGCGCACGGCATCGCGCCCATCGAGCATGCAGGTCACCGGCGACATCTCAGTCTGACCGAAGGCTGTCATATTTGACGCCGCCGGAAAATTCGCATTCATCGCCGTCAGTACCGAATCCGATGCCGGTGCCGCACCCCAGCTGATTGTTCTCAGTCTCAACTCACGCGGACGTCGTTGCTGGGCCGCGCATACCGCCTGCCATTGAGCCGGCACCATGAACACCGACGTCGTACCTTCACGCTCGAGGGTATCGAGCATAGTGTCGGCGTCGAAGGCGCCCAGCGGATGGATCACAGCCGTGACTCCGAGGTAGAACACCGGGGCGAAGGCCGCGATCCCGGCGATATGAAACAGTGGCGGAACAACCGACGCGACGTCGCCGGGATGGTGTTCGGTCGCGCTGATCGTGGTTACTGCCTGAGCTTGCACATTTGTGTGAGTAAGCATGGCGCCCTTGGGTTTTCCGGTGGTGCCGGACGTGTACATGATCAGCGCAACGGTGTCTTCCGGAATGTCGGTCTCAGGCAGGTCCGAACTGCCCTCTGCGACCAGCTGCTCGTAGTCAAGATGGGCACCGTCCTCACTTCCGCCGTCCACCACGATGATCGTCTCGATCGTGCCCGTCGATGCCGCCACCGCGTCCGCCAGCGGTGCGAGCAGCCTCTCGGTCAGCAGTACCGTCGATTCGCTGTCGGAGACGAGATAGGACACTTCCGCGGGGCTCATCCGAATATTGACCGGCACCGGGATCGCGCCAATCAGGTTGGCGCCCAACACCGCCTCGATATATTCGGTCCGGTTCAGCAATGCCATCAGTACCCGGTCGCCGAATCTGACACCGCGCCGGTGCAGCGCCGCCGCGAATCCGCGCGAACGCTCGTCAAGGTCACGCCACGAGGTCGCCCGGTCGAGGTATTTGATGGCGACCTGGTCCGGTTTCATAAAAGAATGCCTGCGCACCTGGTTGTTCCAGTGATTACGACGCGACCGAAGTGGCTCGGTTGCCAAGTCGCTCGTCGAGTCGGCGGGAGCGGTCATCGAGGATTCTCCTTGTTTCTCGCCCGCAAGGTACCTCCCCAAGCGGATACCGTTGCGAGGGTAGTCTGCGAGCATGTCCGACAGGCCGCCTTTCAGCCCAACGGTGGCCTTGCTCGCGATCGCCCGGCAGCACGACGCCGCGTTCGCCGCCGCACTCAAACCACTTGGCCTGAGTTCGCGCAAGTACGGCATGCTCGGCCACCTCACCCGCGATCCGGGCATCTCATTCAGCGAGCTCGCACGCCGATCGCATATCTCGGTGCAAAGCGCTCATGCCGCGGTGGCGGCCCTGGTGTCGGCCGGACTGGTGGACGACTCGACGGCACAAGCCGGGTCCGCATCGACCCTCCGGCTCACCGCTGCCGGGGCGTCCCTGCTCCGCCGGGCGACGGCCGAACTCGACCGTCTGGACGCCCAGTTCGCCGCGACCCATCCGGCGCTGACCGAAGGGTTGCGGCGACACGTGACCGGGCTTTTCGACCGCTCACCATAACCTTCAGCTATCCTGAAGGTTATGGCACTTCCCCGTTACCTCGAGTTGACCGTCTCATGAGTTTTCGCCACTACCTCCGTCGACCACCGGCGGTGAGCGCGACCGACGCCCTTCAACTGGTAGCGCACGGAGCCCTCGTCGTCGACGTTCGCCGCGACTTCGAATGGAATCGAGTCCACATTCCCGGCGCGGTGCATATGCCGCTCGAGGTACTGCCTTCCCGATGCGTCGAGTTGCCCGACGATCGGCTCCTCATCGCGTTCTGCACCGGCGGTATCCGGTCGGCCGGGGCGGCGAACTTATTGGTGGAGAACGGGTTCGATGCGGTGAATATGAGCGGCGGACTGATCCAGTGGAGATCTGCCGGCGGCTCGCTTACCGACTGACTCAGCACGACAATATCTTTGGACTAATCTAACGATGCGACCAAAGGAGCAATTGTGAGTGGTCAATGGCCGGGAACTCCGGGCAATCAACCCCAGCCGGGGCCTCAGTTCGGCACCAATCCCTATGGAGCGCCCCACTACCCCACGGGGCCCCAATATCCGGGAGCACCCCACTACCCGAGCGGTCCCCAGTTTCCGGGCGGGCCGGGTGGGCGGCCGCCGCGCCCTGGAATGTCCACCGGCGTCATCATCGCTATCGCAGCGGTGATCGTCGTGGTGGTACTAGTGATCGTTGGCGCAATCGCGGTACTTTTGACGAGGGGGCATGACGACGACCCCACACCGTTAGCGTCGGGATCATCAACGTCAGCGACAACGACCACAACGGACTATTCGAGCTACTCGAGTACTGAAACCACCACAACCACGACCACCACCGTTGCTCCGCCGACAACCTATTTCGGCGCGATCGCGATCTCGCGCGACACGGGAAGCGTTGGCTACTCAATCAACAATCGGAGTCAGGGCGCAGCTGACACCGCGGCACTCGGCCAATGCGCCGACAACACCTGCGAGGTAGTGAGCCGCTTCTACAACGGTTGCGGCGCAGTCGCCCAATCGCAGGCGAATCTTTACTGGGGCTGGGGGTGGGCGTCGACACGGCAAGAGGCGATCAACCAAGCTATCTCGCATGTGCAAGGCGCACAACCGAAGTTGTTGACCGTCCAATGCACCCTTAACGCGAGCGGCTAGCAGGCGGCGTCAGAAGATGCGTACGGCGCTGGCTTTGACGGCAAACCACACCCGAGAACCTACTCCGATTCGCAACTGCGCCAATGCTTCCCGCGTCAATTCTGCGCTCATCTCCTGATCGGCGACTTCGCCGCGGAGCAAGAATCGATCCCCCTGCGGAACCACCTGCGAGACGGTGGTGCGGTAGACGTTGCGGAAACTCGCATCAGTCGGCTCCGACGTTGCCACCACCACGGCGTCCGGGCCGAAGACGGCCGTCGCCCTCGATTCGACACCTACCGGCTCGGCCACGAACCCGGCGACCGAAACTTCTGGCCCCACGACCGACACTCCGTCCCACACACCCGACACCAAATTCAGCCCGGCCAAGCTTGCGGTAAACGAGTTCGCCGGCCGGTGCAGAACATCGCGCACCGGCCCTCGATCGGCGACTTCCCCGTCCACCAGCACTAGCATCTCGTCGGCTAGTGTCACCACATCGATGACGTCGTGGGTCACCATGATCGTCGTATGCGCACCCGCTGTCAGCAAGTCGCGCAACAGGGCGCGTAGGCGCCCCGCGACGTCGACATCGAGCGCCCGGAATGGTTCGTCCAACAACAGAATTCGCGGCTGCGCGGCCAACGCTCGCGCGATCGCTACGCGCTGAGCCTGTCCGCCCGATAGCGCGGACGGCATCCGTTCGGCGAGGTCCGCTACCTCACAGGCCCGCAGCCACTGTGCGACAAGATCTTTCACGCCGGCCGTTGGCACCCGCCGGGCCCGCGGCGCGAACGCGACATTGTCGGCGACGCTCAGATGCGGAAACAAGCGTGCGTCCTGACTGAGCAACGCGATATTCCGCTGGTAGGCGGGGACCACCAGCGACTGGCCGGAAAGGATGGTTTCGCCGACCGCGATCTTCTCGACATCAGCGGGCAGCAGTCCGGCCAGTACCCGCAACAGTGTTGTCTTCCCCGCACCGTTCGGTCCGACGACTGCTGTTGTCCGCCCACCCGCAAAGGCATGGTCGATCGACAAGCGCGGTACGCGATTCTCAATCCGCACAGTCACATTCGCGATATCCGAAATCGTCACAGCACCCCCAGCCGGGCTGATCGGCGAGTATGGACGGCGACGACGACGATCAGCGATACCGCGACGAGTACCAGCGACAGCGGGATGGCCGATTGGGGATCGTCGATCTCCGCCATATAGATCGCCAGCGGAGCGGTTTGCGTGATACCTGGCGCATTGCCCGCGAAGGTAATCGTGGCACCAAACTCGCCGAGTGCCCGAGCGAACGCCAACACCACGCCGGCCAGCAGCGATGGCGCGACGAGCGGGATCGTCACACGTCGCAGTGTGCGCGACGGACTCGCCCCCAATGTCGCTGCGACCTCCTCGTATCTGGTCCCTGCCACCTGCAGCGCGCCTTCGACGCTGATCACCAAAAACGGCAGTGCCACGAAGGTTTGTGCGAGTACCACCGCCGTTGAGGTGAATGCGATATCGATTCCCATCGCGCGCAACGGCTCGCCAACCAACCCCATCCGACCGAACGTGTAGAGCAACGCGATACCGCCCACAACCGGCGGTAATACCAAGGGCAGCAATACAAGTGCCCGCAGGACTCGGGTAACGACACCGTCGTGGCGCGCGAAGGTGACGGCCATCGGCACACCGAGCAGCACGCAAAGGATTGTAGAGAAGGCGGCCGTCCGCAACGACAATAGAAGCGCTTGACGCGACGACGCCGACCACACCTGTTCGATGAAGCTGTCCCACGGCATCTGCAGCAAGAGAGCGATTGGTGGCAGAACGATGAGCGCGATGCCAAGGATGGCTGGCAGATACAACCAGGTCGGGACACCTGTTGTCGAACGGGATCCCAACTGGCCCAGGACCTTCGAGATCAAGGTGCGCCGAAACCTGCGTCCCGCAGAACTTTCTGCCCGGCCGGACTGAGAACCGCATCGACGAATTCCTTTGCCACCCCCTCATTCGCGGCGCCACGCACCGCGGAGATCGGATAGGAGTTCACGACCGCGGCGAACGCTGGATCGACGACGGTCGAGACTTTGTCGCCGGCAGCCTTGGCGTCGGTAACGTACACCAGGCCCGCATCCGCCTGCCCCGACGTCACTTTCGTCAGAACCGCGGTCACCGACTGTTCTTCGGAGGCCGCCTTGATGGTTATCCCAGTGTTCTTCTCAACGGTGTCAGTCGCGGTGCCGCACGGCTGCGCCGACTGGCACACGACGGTCGTGACACCGGCGTTGTTGAGATCGCCAATGGTGCGAATTCCCTTGGGGTTTCCGGGCGCGGTGACAATGACCAGCGTGTTGGTCGCGAAGACCGTCGGATCACTCGCCTTGTCACCGAGTTTTCCCATATTCTTCTCATCCGCACTGGCGAATACGTCGGCGGGTGCACCCTGCTTGATTTGGTTGACCAGGGTCGACGAACCGTCGAATGACAGGGTCACCTTTACACCAGCGTGCGTCTTCTCGAAATCGGCTGCGATGGCGGTGAACGTCTTCTTCAACGATGCCGCGGCATAGACGTTGAGGGTCGTCGATCCAGTCGATTCTGCTGGATCGGCGTCGTCGGTCGTCGAACAGCCTGCTAACAACAACACCGCCGTCGCTGCACCCAGTGCGAGAAACTTCTTCATCCATCGTCTCGTTTCGTCTCAACGATCACGGTTGTGGCCTTCACAACCGCGGTGGCAACCGATCCGGGCTGCAGAGACAGCTCGCGCGCGGCTTCAGCACTCATCAACGAGGTGACCTCGAATGGACCGCACTGCATTCGCACCTGCGCCATGACGCCGTCGATGGTCACATCGGTGACCAAGCCGGTGAATCGATTACGCGCCGAGCGCAGCACCCCGTCGTCATCGGCCGGTGCGGCCGCGCGGTCGCGTGCCAGCCGCGCGAGTTCCACCCCGTCGACCGATGCCGCCCCCTCGAGCCCGGTGGTAGACAGTTTTCCGCTGACGATCCACCGCCGGACGGTGTCATCGCTTACGCCAAGCAGTTTGGCGGCATCTCGCACTTTGATCGCACCCACGCGTACATAATGACCCATCACCAGCAAATGCGCGTACTCAGATGCAATTTGTCCGCATATGCGTCAGAACGCTAGCGCTCGGATGTCACCAACCCGTGCACAAAGCGAATCTTCGCGATGACCGGAGCGGCCAGAATGAACGGATAGAGGTCCGGATGTCCCATCGACCTGTTGATCTGATTGAGCGACCAGGTGAGGGGTAGCCACCAGTCGATGATCTGGTCGAAGCCGACATCGCCGGACAGATCGCTGTCGAGCGTTGAACCGGCCGGAGCGAGCGCGAAAGCCGCGGCGGTATCGAGGGTGTCGCGGATATGCAGGTAGTGCGAAAAGGTCTCCGCGAAGTCTTCGGCCGGGTGCATGGTCGCATACGACGATACGAAGCTGTCCTGCCAATTGGGCGGAGCCCCTTGGGAATAGTGTCGATCGAGCGCGACTTGATAGTCCTGCGTGGCATCGCCGAACAGGTCGGTGAACTGCGATTGGTCCGAATCTCCGACCAACACGGGTTGGTAGTAATGGCCGATCTCATGCCGGAAATGACCGAGTACCGTCCGATAGGGCTCGGCAAGTTCGACTCGCATCTGCTCTCGATGCACGTCGTCGCCTTCAGCGAGGTCGAGTGTGATGACTCCGTTCGCGTGCCCGGTGACGACAGCCTCCACGCTGCTCGACAGCAAGTCGAAGGCGAGGCCGAAATCGGGGTTCTCCTGGCGCGAGACGATCGGCAGACCCAATTCGGTGAGTTCGAAGATCAACCGTCGCTTCGCCGTCTCCGCATCACCGAACTCCGCCAGGGCGTCGGTATCAGAGTCCGATGGCCGGGTCCGCGTAAGCGCACACGACTCACACAGATCCCCGGACCTGGACTCATCGAGAAGCCAATTACATTGAGCTACGACGAAATTCGCGCAGCGGCGTAAGTTACGTCCGCCCACCTGCGCTTGCCCATCATCGTCGAGAACGACGATGGTGCGGTCGGCAAGGGACACTCCCAGTGGACTGTCGCAGTGCAGGCACAGACTGTTTTCGAAGGCTAGACGCTGGCCACATGACTTACATAGGAAATCGCGCATTAACTACTACCTTAGCGAGTTCACGCCAGTTCGCGAGTCGGGTAACGATTCCGCCCGGCTGTCACGGCAGTGACGAGTTCAGATGTGTGCCGCGAGCGATGTCGACGACATTGCGCTCTCCGGCAACGATTTTCACCGCGACTAACTTTAGGCCAGCGGATCGGTCATCCCGTGATCCGCGCACCGTCGGGCTGGACGGAGGGTTCCTCCCCGACCAGTGACGCCGGAGTGCCGGCACCAACGTCGGCAGCGACGGCAGCCAACTCGGCGCCGACGGTCTCGGCGACCACTGGTCGGCGCTTGGGCGTGCCGGTGAACAGCGATGCGATCGCGCCGAGAACACAGCAGATCAGCGCGAAGGTGAACGCCGCACTGAGACCGTCGGCGAACGGATCACTGATCAAATGCGGAAAGAAGTCCAGACCGGTCAGATGATCAACGCTGCTCTGCGGCAATCCCTGCAATGCCTGCCCGCCGACTTGTTGGATCGGGTTGTAACCGAGGAAGGCTGCGAACAAAATGCCAACGGTCGGCAGGTGCGCGATTCCCTGCGCCGGCTCGACGGGCATCCCATTGGTGGTCAAGCCGTCGTACATCGCGCTCGGCAAGGTCGAACTCAGACCGGCGATCATCAGCGAGAAGAACACGCCGATGGACAACACCATCGCCGCGTTCTGGAAGGTCGTCATCATGCCGGCGCCGGACCCACGCGAGTTTATCGGCAGCGAGTTCATGACTTCGGCGCGGTTAGGTGAGGCGAATAGCCCCATCCCAATTCCGTTGATCAACAAGATGATTGCGAATACCACGTAACTAAAGTCGACCGGGATCGCGATCAGAGCGGCGAATGTTCCGGCCGTGATCAGCATGCCTACCGTCGTGAACCACTTGGTGCCCAGTCGATCGGACAGCGCGCCGGAAACCGGTGCGCTGAGCAGAAATCCGATCGTCATCGGCACCATGTAAATACCTGCCCACAGGGGTGTACGCGAGTAATCGTATCCGTGCTGCGGCAACCAAATTCCCTGCAGCCAGATGATCAGGATGAATTGCAGCCCACCACGGCCAATCGATGCCATGAGGTTCGCGATATTGCCGAATGTGAAGGACCGACTTTTGAACAGTGACAATTCGAAGAGCGGGCTGTCGACCTTGGTCTCGATGAACACAAAAATCACCAGGACGGCAACACCCCCGATCAGCCCGGCCATCACCCATGGATTGCTCCAGCCCATATTCGACGACCCATAGGGCTGAATGCCATAGGTGATAGCGATCAGAATGGCGATCAGCCCGACGGCAAACGTGAGATTGCCCCACCAGTCCATCTTCGCGCGGCGGCGTTCGCCGGTGTCGTGGAGCTTCAGATAGGCCCAGACGGTGCCGACGACGCCGAATGGAACCGACACCAGGAAGATGTAGTGCCACTGGATCGGCGCCAGCACTCCGCCGATGAGCAGACCGAGGAATGAACCGGCGATCGCGGCGACACCATTGATTCCCATGGCGAGACCTCGTTGGTTCGCCGGGAAAGCGTCAGTCAGAATCGCTGACGAGTTGGCCATCAGAAAGGCACCACCGATCCCCTGAATGACTCGCCAGAAGATTAGCCAGATAGCCGCCTCGGCGCCGTCGAACCACGTGATCGCCAGGAAGATCGACGAAATGGTGAAGACGGCGAAGCCCATGTTGTACATCCTGGCCCGGCCGAACATATCGCCCAGCCGCCCGAAACTCACGACCAGGACGGCGGTGACAACGAGAAAACCCATCATCATCCACAACAGGTAGCTGGTGTTCTGTGGTTCCAGTGGATTGAGGTTGATCCCCTTGAAGATATCCGGCAGCGCGATCAACACGATTGACGAGTTGATCGTCGCGATCAGCATGCCCAACGTTGTGTTGGACAAGGCGATCCATTTGTAGTTCGGACCGAGCTCGGTCAACGATGTCTGGCGCGACCGTTTTGCCCGGGCACCGCCCGCTATGTCAGTCGACATGTTCGCCTCTCAAAACTATTGCCACCTAATACTTTTCACTATCAGCCCCGACACCCGTACGGCTTGGATATCCGGTGCGATCTGTGCGGTACCGCCGATCTGGGTGACACCCGACTACAGAAATATAGTTGCTACAAGCTAATTGATTACTTCGATACTCTAAGTGACGTGCGCCCCGGGGCGCCACCGGGTTGCTGTGATACTCACGACACCGATTGCGAAAAGGGTTGCGAATAGGGCAGATTCGACGTCGGAATGTCCGCTATTTGCGTTTTGCGCGAACAGTTGGTTCGCCTCACGGACCCATTAGCGACGATCGCCGGCCCACACCCGCGTCACCCACCCACTACCCTGGGCCGCATGGTGATGGCCGATCGACCCGAAGTTCAGACCGCATCCGCACCGGTGACTGCGCTGACCGTCGTCGGACTCGGCCAGAGTCTGCTCAATGGTCTCGCACGAGTGCCGTTTCGGCAGCCGTGGCGCGGTCCTGCCGGACTCCTGGACAACGTCGGACAATCGGTTACCCGCCAGGTGATCCGCTCGCTAATGGGCTACTCGATGGGCCTGCCAATCGACGAGTTCCGGTCGATGGAGAAAATCCTCGACGAGATCTGCCGTCTCGTCATCCCGCCGTTCGTCAATATCACCGATGACGTCGAGATCACCGACGACGTCGTAGGCGGCGTTCCGGGCATCTGGTGTCGCGCCAAGGCGAGTTCGGACGCACATGTCGACGACGATGCCGACAAGGAGACGATCAACGCGACGGTGCTCTACCTGCACGGCGGCGGGTATATCGGCACATCCCCGATCATGTATTCGGCGTTCGCGGCATCACTGGTCAGAATCACCGGGTATGAGGTGTTCATCGCGGACTATCGGATGGCACCGGAGTTTCCGTTCCCGGCCGGCGTCATCGACGCTGCCGATGCGTATCAGGGCCTGATCGATCGCGGTATTGACCCCGAACATCTGGTCGTTGCCGGCGACTCGGGCGGCGGTGGACTCGCGACGTCGTTGATCTCACTGCTGCATTCGCGTTCAACCCCCGCGCCAGCCGCGCTCGCCTTGTTTTCGCCCGAAGTCGACCTAGCGCTCAACCAACCATCGGTGCTCGACAATGCCCCGCACGACATATTGCCCTGGAGCGTCCCCGTGACCCCGTACCTGCAAGGCGTCTCCCCCGACGACGCTCGGGTTTCGGCAGCCTACGCGGACCCGGACCCGGCCTGGTTTCCGCCGACCTT
This sequence comes from Gordonia sp. CPCC 205333, assembly GCF_048537885.1. Taxonomy (NCBI): domain Bacteria; kingdom Bacillati; phylum Actinomycetota; class Actinomycetes; order Mycobacteriales; family Gordoniaceae; genus Gordonia; species Gordonia sp. CPCC 205333. The sequence continues at coordinate 675,010 of NZ_JBCLVI010000003.1, forward strand.
TGTCTGCTGGGGTGCCGATGAGATGTTTCGCGACGGTATCCGCGAGTTCGTCGAACGACTCGAGAAGGCCGGCGTGCAGGTATACCCGATGGAAGAGTTCGGAATGTTCCACGTCTTTCCCATCCTGATGCCGTGGGCCGAGTCATCGAAGCGGGTTTTCCGCGCGCTCCACGAGCTTTCCGCCGACCACGTCGAACCCGATGAGGACGCCCAGGCTACGCACTGAGCGGCTGTCATCCGCGACGTCGACCGTTCGCGGTAGCAAGCTCTCAGTTCGCTACGATCACATGTCATGACAGAACCCGATGTTCCTCCGCCGCTACCGGAGGAACCGGAAACCAACCACTATCGTCCGTCCGGCCAGCAATGGCTGCTGGTTGGTTTCATCGTCGCCTTCGGTGCCGGCTTCCTGCTCTATCACGGCCTGAAAGACAACGGCCTGGGGCAATCGGCTGCCCTGTACGTCGGGATACCGGTGGTGATCGCCGCCGTCGTGACGCTCCTCTCGCCGGCAAAGAAGCCGGTCGGTACGGCGATGAAAGTCACGACTATTCTCCTGCTACTGTCCGTTCCGGTACTCGGTGAGGGAGCCTGCTGCGTTCTGCTCGCGGCTCCCCTGTTCTACCTATTCGCCTTCCTAACCGCCGAAGCGGTCGCCACCGCGCGCCGCCGGCGAGGGAAGTCTGCCGGACCTGCCGCGTTCGTGATTCCGGTCCTGTTGGGACTGCTGGTTTTGGAGGGCGCAACGCCAGCGCTGACGCCCCGAGCCGACTCAGTGTCCTCGGCGACCCGGATTGTCGAGCTGCCGGCCGGGAAAGTCGCTGCGGCACTGTCACTTCCGATGAGGTTCGACAGCGTTCCACGAACCGGGATCTTGGCGCTCGGCTTTCCGACCCCGCAACACGACAGCGGCGGGCTCGACATCGGCATGTCGCGCGTGATCAATTTCGACGGCGCGCATCATCGCAGTGGCCCTGTCGCTCAACATCATTGGGGTACCCAGCGCAGCGCACTCACCTTGCGGATCGCCACCCGGACCGCGAATTCGGTCACTTTTATCCCTATCTCCGACACCAGCCCGATGGCGACATGGCTTCGCTGGGATCAGATCGATGTCAGCTGGAAACCAGTAGATGATCACCGCAGCGAAATCCGTTGGCAGGTCAACTACACCCGTCTTCTTTCGCCGTCATGGTATTTCGGGCCGATCGAACGCCTCGTCACCTGGCGTGCCGCCGACTACCTGATACGCGGAATCGACACGGGCAACGTCGCCGGACATTCGTATCACCCATCCGCTCAATGACACCTGACGTCGTCGCGCTCCGGCCGCTGTTCGTACTGATTCCAGTGGTCCTCGCGGGCGGATTATGGTTGGCCGTCAACGACATTCGACGCCGTTCGGCCGCCGTTCTCGCCCTACTCTGGAATTTGATCGGTCTGACCGCGCTCAATGTGCTGGCAATATCCGTCGGATGGTGGAGTTTTGATTCGGCCCCGGCGGCGCTCCTGGGGGTGCCCGTCGACCTGCTGCTGGCTTGGGCCATCCTATGGTCGGTAATTCCGGTGCTCTCGGCTCGCTGGATTCCGTTGCCGTACACGGTTACCGCGCTGATAGTGCTGGATGTCTACGCGATGCCGGCACTGCGCCCGGTTGTCGAGCTGCGCGGTGACTGGTGGTGGGGTGAGCTGATCGGCGTCGTCACCTGCCTGATTCCCGCTTCGATTCTTGCCACGCTGACCTTTCACCGCCGGGGACTGACCGTTCGCGTCGGGTTCCAGGTAACACTCTTCGCAACAATGCTATTCGTCGTGGTCCCGGTGCTCTGCTACGAATTGCGCTTGCGCAGTGGATTTCTCGCTACCGCTCCGGAGTGGCGTCCGCAACTCGGCAGCACCGTCGACATCGTGGCGATCCAACTCGCCGGAGTCATCTCCCTGGCCGCGCTGGCCGCCGTTGCTGAATTCACCCGGGCCGGCGGAACTCCCTGGCCGTGGGATCCGCCATCACGCGTGGTGACCGTCGGTCCGTATGCCTACGTTGCCAATCCGATGCAGCTATGTGCGACGCTCCTGGTGGTGATCGCGGCAGTAGTTTTGCAGATTCCGTTGATGTTCGTCGCGGCGGTGATGACGGCAACTTTCTCAGCAGGAGTCGCGGCCTACGTCGAAGACGACGCATTGACCCGTAGGTTCGGCGACCAGTGGTCCGTCTACCGAAGGTCGGTGCGCAACTGGATACCGCATTGGCGGCCGGCGCCCAGTGCCACCGCGGCCCGGGTGTACCTCGCACGAGGATGCGATCCGTGCAGCGACCTGGCCGCCTGGATCGTCGCCCGCCGACCTATCGGGTTGGAACTCCTTGCCGCCGAGGAACATTCGGAGCCGCTCCGACGCATCCGGTACGAATCGTCCGATGGCCTGCCGCGCAGCGGCGTTCCGGCGGTCGCAGCCGTGATGGCACATCTCAACCTCGCGTGGGCGATAACCGGATGGGTCATCGGAACGCCGGGGATCTCGCATCTCATGCAGTTGCTCGTCGACGCGTCGGGCGGACAGGCACGCGACATACCGACGCCCACGGCTCAATCCGAATAGCGGTTCTACACCGGCAACCGTGCCCCACTCGTTCGGCGTAGATCCGAAAAATCCTGAATCGAGGTCGACAGTGCTGTCGCGATAGGGCGCGAATCCTCGGCGGCCTCGGTCTTCGACACCATGATCACATTGTCGATGTAGGGCTGAATCGTGCTCGTATTCTGCACTGTCGCAACGATGATCAGCTGGAAACCGAACTTTCGGAACGCACTGAGAGCTTGCTGCGCGAACTGCGGATCAGACTTCGAGAACGCCTCATCGAGCATCAGCTGGGCGAAGATCGGCCGGTTGTCCTCTCCATGTGGGCTCGCCAAGTTGAAGCTCAGCGCACCTGCCAAGCAGAATGCCATCAGCTTTTCCTGCTCACCACCGGAATTGTCGCCCGCGTTGCTATAGGTCCGGATCACCTCGCCGGTTGTAGCCTCGTGTTCCTCGCAGTAGAAGTCGAACCGATTGCGTACATCGAGGGCGTCACGAGTCCAGGCTCGATCCTCTGGAGTCGCGCCCGCCAGTCGCTCGCGCAACATCAAGATGTCGGCGTACTGCTCGAGAATCGCCTGCTCGTCACCGAAGCTGACCGCAGTCGTACGTGCCGAGATCAATTTGGCCCGCTCAGTCAATTCCGCCACGGCCGCAAGGTGTTTGCGCCCTGGAACGAGCCGTAGTCGAGTGCCACGATTGAACGCAACCGCGGCCAGACCGGTGTTCACCCGCTCGATCTGCTCGACGATACGTCGTTCCTCGGCATCGGCGGCCATATGCAATCCGAGGATCGCGCCGGGCGCTTGCTCAGTAATCAGTCGCCTCATCCGTTCATACGCGGCCGGAAGTTCGCGCTCGTCGATTCGGCGACTTACCGCTACATAGTCGTGGACGCGCTCATCGAAGTCGTCGCTGTCGTTCGGAATGGCGTCGGGGAATTCTTCGTCATAGGTGTCGATGATCCGCGACAGTTCGTCTCGAGACCGCCGCGCGTCCGATCGCATTCGATCACGATCTTTCGCAACAACTTTGAGCATCTCCTGCCGGTACGGCTCCGGCGCGAGGACGTCGAGGGTCGCCGCCGATTCCTCCCGAAATCCGTCCAGGGTGTTCAGCGCTTGCGGAAGGATCTCATCCGGCGTGATCCGGTCGATCAGATCGAGGAGCTGAGTCCGACGGTCGTCATGCCGGGAAATCTTGTCGCGCACCAACGCCGCCTGCGAGATCGCGGTTCGGACCTGTTCCCAGATATCTTCGGCCTTGCGCTGCAACGCTTCCACGTCGGGGTTGTCCGCCATCAGCAACTCGTACTGCTCGGTGAGTTGATCCAGACGGTCGTCCGCGGTTTCGGTGTCGATCGCACTCCATTGGGTGAACTGCTCACACACTCGCCGGTAGGAGTCGCGGCGCTGTTGCTTTTCGGTACGTTCACCATCGAGCTCAGCCGTTGCCTGGCGGGCGACATCGTAGGCCTCTTGTTCGGCGGAGAGTTCTTCGCGCAGCGCCCCGATCTTGGCGTCAACGTTGCCGACGAAAATATACTGCGACGGCCGCAACGGTTGACGGTCGTCCTTCACCGCGAGTTTCGCCGAATCCTTGCGCAGCCCCTGGTCGGTAACCGCCTTGTTGTGAGCGCTGAAGTCGGCCGGTGAGTCCACGCACACGTAGTTGCCGAGTTTCGTCAACACCGTCAAAGCTTCTGCGGCACAGGGATGCCCGGGATCCACTGCGCGCAACGTCGCACCCAACGTGCCCGGCTCGGGCACTGGCATCAACCGCTGTTCGGCATGATGGATCTGGATCCGACCGCGCATGTCGTGGCTATTGACATACCGTAGCGCGGCCCGAAAGTGCTTGTCCGGAACCAAAAGCCGCAGCCCGGCACCCCGCAATACCTTTTCCACCGCGAGCCGCCAACGCTCTTCGTCGGGCGCCAACTCCACGAGTTCGGCCACATATCGCAATTCGGAATCATCGACCTGCAGCGCATTTGCCAGGATGCGGCGCATCTCATGCTCGGCTCGGGGCAGTGCCGAACCTGCCTGCTGGACCCGACTCAGTTCATCGCGTGCGGCATCGCGGCGCGTTCGAGCGGCGACCTCGGCGGCCAGCAACTCGGCGAAATGCCCCTTTCCCGCAGCGAGCTGTCCATCGATGCGGGTGGCTTCGCCGATCAAATGCTCACGCAGGGACCAGAATTCCTCGGCGTCATTCGGTGCTGAGAAGCCGAGTGCGGTGATCTTGTCTTCATAGGCGGAACTGCGGGCCGACGTTTCATCGCCGGTCTTCTGAGCGGTCGACAACTGTTCTTGTAGCGGCGCCAGGTCACCGGTCGACGTGGCGATCCGGGAGAGCAGATGACTGTGATCCGACCGCAATTGGTCGTGTTGCGATGTCAGCGCGGCCAGATCGCCGTCGAGGCGCGCGATCTGGTCGTCGAGGTCGGCGACTTCGGGCTCCGCGTTGTGCAGTCGCAGATTGTTTATATAAGACCGCACCGTGGTGGTATCGATAGTGTCGAGCACGGTGAAAGTCGCGGCCTCGGCGGCGTAACGCTCCTGAACCGACTCGATATCTCCCAGGATGGCTCGCTTGCGTCGCGCGGCGTCGAGAAGTTCACGCGCGTCCACGAGTGGGTCGATCTGTTCCAACGCGTCTTTGATGCCGACGATACTCGTCGGGGCATCGAGCATGAACTCGCGCACAAACTGCGCCAGCCCGCCAACGCTCTTGAGCGACTTTGCTTTTCCGAGCAACTGCTGCGCGGCATCGGAGCCACGGATACCGATCAGAGAGTAGAGCGTCGCAAGGTACTTGCCTTCGCCGGGACCGCCGCGCCACCCCTGCTCGCGGAAGATCGACGGGTTGTAACTGCCCGCCGCCCACGTGTTGCAGACCTCGACGATGTCGGCGTCGCCGTCGCAGATGAAATACGAACTATGCGCGTCGGTCATCTTGCCCGCGGCAAGCCACTTGAGCACGAGGCCGGTGATGGACGTGCCCGACGTCGAGGTATAGGTAACCGAGATGGCGGCCCACGCCGGTCCGGTACCCCGCAGATACATCACCTCACGCTGCGCGTTGGTCCCATCACGCCGCTCTCCCCACGCGCCACGAACGTATTTGCCCACCGTGCGTTTGCCGCTCGACGCGCCAGCCGCGGTCGCGTCACCCGACGCGTTAAAGTTGCGTCGATGATCGGGGAGGAATGCCAGCGAAATAGCGTCCAGGAGTGAGGATTTGCCGCTACCCGACGATCCGGTGATCAGCGAACCGTTGGGGCTAAACGGAATCGAGTGGTAGCCATCGAAGACTCCCCAGTTGATCAATTGGAGCCGCGACAGGCGGTACTGATCAACGTCGCCGACCGTGGTGTTCACCAGTCCCCTCCCTCGAGTTCGTCGTCATCGGAGTCATCGTCATCCTGATCGTCGTCGTCGGTGGCATCCAGACCGGTCGGCGGCATCACGCCTTCCTCACCCGAGCCGATGAACTGCTCGAATTGCCGCTGCAAGTCAGTGATCACCGACGCGGTCAGCACCGCCGAAATCACCGGACTCACCGTGAACGTGTCCGGGTCGTCGCGGTGCGCGCGCAGAAATGCAAGTTCCGCCATCTTCTCGATGGCGTGGTCGATGCGCTTGTCAAACTGTGCCAGGTCCCGGTCGATGGTATTGGTCACCCCGGCGAACATCTCGTGGATGTCCTCACGGGTAATCAGGACGTGCTCGTTCCGCGAGGCCCGCAGATATTTGGCGAGATGCAACGCCAAGATGGCGTCGTAGGTGTGTATCGTCTCACGCTTGAGAATCCTTCTGCCCCAACGTGAGTCATAGCCAGCCTGCTCGACGAACGCTACTTCGAGTTCATCGACGATGCGCAGCCGAAGATCGAGTTCCGATAGTCGGGTGCGCAACTCATCGCGGTATTCACTGACCCAGGTCCACAACTGCGGCTGGCGCTCACCACTGATATGTCGTCGGGTCAGCAGATTCTGAAGTGCCCAGCATGCACGATCGGGCAATACCGAGACGTCGCCGTCGAATCTCGGTAGCCGCGGGCCGCTATCAGAATCGGCTTTGACAACCGTCGGCAATTCGTCGTACCCCGCGAACTCCTCCGGAGTCGGCGACACTTCAGAACCGGGATCGTCGGCTCCGTTGGTACCGGAGGTGGCGTCGAGGTCGGTTGTCACAGGGCGTCGGCCTCCGCGGTCGGAATCGGTTCGGTGAACATAAGTGCGGGTACTTCAATGGCTCGATCGGTACCTTCCATCGACCGAAACCGAACGTGGGTCGACGCGACCGTCGCGCCCGCGGTTTGTTTGAGTGCCCACGACCATAAGACGATCACATGGGCGAGATACGGTTCGTCGAGACGATCGATCACTTCGGACAGCGCGATCGGCCCGGTGGCGACAGCGGAATTCACAAACTCGGTGAGTTCAACCGTGTCGACCTGTCCCGCCAACGATGCGAACGACGACAGATCCGCAGCACCCGATGCCACCGCGGCGGGGGCCGGCGGCGCGGGATCGCGAATCTCGAATGCGAGCCGGCCGACCGAGTTCACCGCTGGTGTGGCAAGTGGCAGTTCGTATCCGATGCGGCGGTCGGCCAGAGATGTCTTCAGCATCTCGTTGGCACTGGCGAGAGCGTCGTTCAATTGCCGCGCGATCCCCCGGCTCTGTTCGAGTGTGCCGGCCGCGACGAACCGCCTGATCCGACGCGCGCATCGCTGACGGGTACGCCCGACCTCGCCCATCTGCTCGGTCACCAAGGAGAAAAAGTTGTCCATCACAGATCGCAGACCGGGGTCGATTGCCGGGAGTTGACGGGTTACCGTCGTGATGTCGGTAACGAGTTTGCCGCGCTGCGTCGGGTCCTGAATCAGGTGGCTGAACGCGTGATAGGACGCGCTTTGTGGCGATTCCAGCAGAGCCTCGTAGTCATCGAACATCTGCCGCTGGCGGTCTCGGTAGGCCAGGTCGGAGTCGTTGGGGTCATCGAGCAGTTGGGTTGTGATGCGGTCAAGCATCGCTCCGTACTGTCCGATGTCGGAGATGATCTGTTCCATTTGATACGCGATTGCCCGCGCCTCGTCTTCGGCGGCTGTGAGGTCGGGGTCGGGACGCAGTCCGGCGTCGAGATCGGCCAGTTCGACGTCGAGCTCTTGTATCTGACTCTCGATCTCTTCCCGGATCTGATGCGGATCACTGGTGACCTGACCGGCTACCCGCCGCAGGCCCGCGGCAACGCCGCTGATAGAGCCGCCGGTGGCGACGCTGTCTTCGCGACGCAACCGCCGCATGTAGTCCAGCACCGATCGAGCTTCGGTACTCAGGTAACAGGTGATTTGTGCGGAGGCGCTTGCGGTGTCGGTGATCCGATGCAGCCAGCCTTGCCGAGCCCACAACTTGACCAGGTCGGCCCCGCCGGTGTGTTCGGGAGCACCGAGTTCGACGAGATCGCGTTCGAGCCGGATCGCGAGTTCCGTCTCGTTCAGTCGCGTTCCGAAATCCAGGTGGCGCTCCATCAGCGTGACGTAGAGCGCCGAATTGGTCGCCGCGAACAATCGCACCGACGCAGACCTCTGAATGGACTGATTTGCATCCCACGCCGCTGCAAGCGGCGACTGTGCCACGTTTTGCATCGCCGCCTCCTGAGGGTTTCGCTGGTTCACACGGGACGCGACGATTTTGCCATGTTCCCTCTTGCTCACCGCCGCCGCCATCGAAGCAGACCGGAGTGAAGAACATTCATGCTGGTCACCGGAGGTGCACCGGTTCTCGCGTGGTCACGCCAGAGGTAGACCAGCCTCGAGGAGGTCGACGGCACTGAGCAAGGTTTCGAGTGATTGCTGGTCACCGGGATCGTCGGTGTCCTCTGATATGTGGAACAACACCCCAGCCACCGCCCAGGTGAATACCTTCAGCCGCAAATCGTCGGTCGGTACGCCGGTATATGCCGACAGAGTTGCCCTGGCATTGGTGATGGCCTGATCTGACTCCAACTGAAACCGCCGGTGCAACGCCGGCTCCGACCGGATCAGCCGAAGTCGATCCGAACTGCTGGCCCACTCATCGTCGGCGGCCAGCGCGTACATCATCGTGAGCATTCGGCGAACAAAGTCGAATGCCGACAGGCCCGACTCAATGCCGGCGATTTCAGCCTCGATCCGCTCCTGCATTCCGTCGTCGATGACGACTTGCTCTTTGGAGCCGAAGTAGCGAAAGAAGGTAGTGTGCGATACCTCGGCGGCTTCAGCGATTTGGTCAACCGTCGTCTTTGAATAGCCTTGCGCCGCAAACAGTTTCATCGCTGCTTCACGGATCGCGTCGCGGGTGCGTTCCTTACGCTTCTCCCGTAACCCCATCCGGGGGCCCGAAGAGCTCTCCGGGCCCGCCGACTGGACTGCCATCATCACTCCCCTATCCGGGCGTCGACACCAACTCAGGTTGGCCAACGTCGCCGACGCCGTCGAGTCCGCGGTTGCGAACCTTTTCACCCTCGATATCCAGGTTAGGCACCAACCGGTCGAGCCAACCCGGCAGCCCCCACGCGCGATCACCCAACAGCGCGATGATAGCGGGCACCACGAGCATCCGGATGATGAACGCATCGAAGAACACCGCGACTGCCAGTGCGAACCCGATCATCTTCATAGTGATGTCGGGCGACAGGGTGAAGGCGGCGAAGACGCTGATCATGATGATCGCGGCTGAGGTCACCACGCGGGCGCCGTGACGATAGCCTGCGATGATCGCATCCTTGGCCGACATGCCGTGGATGTATTCCTCTCGCATCCGGGTCACCAGGAACACCTGATAATCCATCGCGAGTCCGAAGACCAATCCGATCAGGAAAATCGGCAGGAACGACAGGATCGGCTGCGTATGCGAGACGAATCCGCCCCAGCCTTCCTGGAATAGCGCAACCGTTACACCGAAGGTCGCGAGTACCGAGAAGATGAATCCGACCGTTCCGATCAATGGCACCCAGATCGACCGGAATACCGCGACCATAATCAGGAAGGCCAGCCCGACGACGACGATCAGGTACGGAATCAGCGCCTTGTCCAGTTTCGACGACAGATCGGACATGATCGCGGTCTGCCCGCCCACATGCAGAGTGGCACCCGCCCTCTCTGCCTGCGGCTTCAGATCACGGATCTGCTCCATCAGGTCGTGGGTCGCGTGATCCGACGGCCCCGAATTCGGGATCACCGAGATCAACGCGGTGTTCGCGTCGAGGTTCGGTGTCGTCGTACCGTTGCCAGTCCAGGCCAGGGCGGCCGGGTTGGCAACATTTTTGAGCGATTTGATCTGTGCAACAGTGTTATTCGCGACCGCCGCGATATCACCATTGTCCTCGTGGAGGACGACTAGCAGTGGCCCGTTGATCCCTTCGCCGAATCCGCGCTGCAGCAGCGATTGGGCGGCAGCCTCGTCGTCGGACGCGCTGGACATGCCCAGTTCCATCGTCGTCGTCGGAATCGCGGCGAGTGCCAACGCGACCAGGCCGATGAGAATGAACGGCAGCGGGCGTCGGACGACGGTACGGCCGACCTTGACCCCGAGGGTGTCGGCGTCGGATTCTTCCGCGTGTTTGATCCACGGGATCTTCGGCAAGAAGACGCGATGGTCACAAGCACCCAAGATCGCGGGGATCAGGGTGAGCGCCGCGAGTACGGCGACCGCGACCGCGAGACCGGCGCCGGCGCCCATCTGAGTGATCAGTGGAATGCCGATCACCATGAGAGCGACGACCGCGATGATGACCGTGAGTCCCGCGAACACCACCGCGGAACCGGCGGTGCCAACGGCTCGTCCGGCGGCGTCGGCGCGATCACCGCCCCGGCGCAATTCGCTGCGATAGCGACTGACGATGAATAGCGCATAGTCGATGGATACCGCGATGCCGAGCATGGTGACGATGCCGGTCGCGGTCTCGTTGATCGTCATGACCTCGGCGCCGAGGGTGACCAGCATGATTGTCAGGATCACGCCGACGATTCCGGTGACGAGGGGAATGAATGCGGCAACCAGCGCCCCGAAGGCAACGATCATTACAACGAACGCGACGGCGAAGCCGATCAATTCGGCTGTGCCCGCCTGCTCTTTGACTTGCATCAATGACCCGGTGGCTTCAACCTGAAGCCCCGCGTCCCCTCGATGTCGATCCAGCACGGCGACCAGTTCCTTCTTCTGATCGATCGTCAGATCCATGATGCCGATGTTCTGGCGGATCTGGATGAGCCCGACTTTTCCGTTGTCACCGAGAACTGACGCCGCGAGTTGAGGCGTGAGTGAGGCGACTGTCAAAGGATTCGCGACGCCCGATGGGTCGACGACGTCTGGGAGTTTCGCCAGGTCGGCAACTAGCGCATCGATCTGTTTTGAATGCGCGGCCAAACCGTTGTCGGCGGCCACCAACACGCTCGTCGACGCCTTCTCCTGCTGTTCAGAGACCTTGGGAAAGTATTTTTGCAGCTGCTCGGTCGCCGTTCCACCGTCGGTGCCGGGCAGACTGAAGTCTTTGGCGAATTTGGGTGAGAGCACCTGAACCAGACTGATGACCGCTACCAGCGCGATCAGCCAGGCAGCGATGATCGACCATTTGTGCCGGAACGAGAACCGTCCGAGGCGGAACAACCAATCGGCCATGCGTATGAACCCTTCTCAAGCAACTGTTAGTGAGTACCACTTAGTACTGAGTACCAGTTATTCGCCGCCTTGCCCACCTGCGAGTGCGAAATGTGAGACACGTCAACTTCAACTGGGCTATCGTTCGGGCAAAGGAACACCATTCGCAATTTGTGTCAAACTACTCAATGGGAGCGCATATGCCCAGCCTCACGAAGACCTTCCAGACCGGGCTCGCCGCGGCCGCCGCGCGCTACCCATCGTCCGAGCAGCCACTGGCCCAACCACCGGTCGACTCGAGCCTGAAGCCGGTGATGGGCGACTACGGCATGCCACTATTGGGGCACACCCTCGAAGCACTCGCCGACCCCCTCGGCTCGACGATGGAGCGCTACCAGCGCTTCGGGCCGGTGTCGTGGGCCGGTTCGCTCGGGCTCAAGATCGTGCAGCTCGTCGGACCCGCCGCCATCGAAGCCGCCTGGATGAACCGGGATCGCGCTTTCTCCAGCGAACAGGGCTGGGAACCGATGATCGGACCATTCTTTCGTCGCGGCATCATGCTGATGGATTTCGAGGAACATATGTCGCATCGTCGAATCTTGCAGCAAGCCTTCAACCGCCCGCGACTACTGGCCTACCTGGATATGATGAATCCGCGAATAGCGAAGACTCTCGCGAATTGGCAAGTAGGCCAAGACTTTCCGATCTACACACGCTCTAAGGAGATGTTGTTGTCGGTCGCCAACGAGGTCTTCATGGGTATCGAGATTGGCGAGGAGGCGGCCGAACTGGAGGAGGCGTTCGAGGCAGCCGTGCGCGGCGGACAGGCGATCATCCGCGCCGACGTCAAATACGGCACCTGGGCGCGCGGGCTACGCGGTCGCGAACGACTGCAGGCCTTCTTTCGTTCGGAGATCGCCCAACGTCGCACCGAGCCGGGTGATGACCTCTTCAGCGTGCTCTGCCACAGCGAGAGTGACGAAGGCGAAACGTTCACCGACGAAGACATCATCAACCATATGATCTTCGCGATGATGGCCGCCCACGACACCAGCACCATCGCGGTCTCGATGATGACCTATTTCCTGGGTCGGCATCCCGACTGGCAGGATCGATTGCGAGCCGAATCGTTGGCCCTGGGGAAACCGACGTTGGGATATGACGATCTCGACGCTCTGCCCGGCCTCGACCTCGCCTTCAAGGAGACACTGCGGTACAACGCGCCGGTCGGGATGCTGTTCCGCAAAGCGATCAAAGACACCGAGGTGGACGGATACTTCATCCCCAAAGGAACGCTGGTCTCCATAAATCCCTGGGCCACAATGAAACTCGAACAATGGTGGCCAGATCCCACTCGGTGGGACCCAGAGCGGTTCGCGTCCGATCGCCGCGAAGACAAAGTGCACCGATTCGCTTGGGCACCGTTCGGCGGCGGCGCGCACAAATGCATCGGGTTGTACTTCGGCGGGATGGAGGTCAAAGCCATCATGCATCAGATGCTGCAACGATTCGAATGGACGGTTCCGCCGGGCTACTACCCGGAGATGACTTATGGCACAGGCCCGACGCCGGCCGACGGCCTACCGGTGAATATCAAACGTCGAGGCTGAAATCTGCGGGCTGAGGTCGCGCGAGGGAACACTCCCCTCCGCGCCCGCCCGACGTCAGACTGCAGCCGCGCCGCGTCAACAGCAGACTGCAACCTGCAGGCCCCACTCACCCGAGGGAACACTGCCCTCCGCACCCCGCCCGACGTCAGACTGCAACCTGCGGGCTGATGTCACCCGAGGGAACACTGCCCTCCGCGCCCGCCCGACGTCAGACTCCAGCCTGCCCGACCTAGTGCCCGACGATCAGCACGCCCGCCAGGGCTATACCTGAAACCCATACCGTCGACAGCGTCGCCAGGATCACCGGCCCGATCCCCACCGACCGCATCGCAGCGATGCGAACTCCCAGACCGAGCGCGAACATCGACGCGGTGAGCAGAACGGTCTGCACCACCTTGCCCACCGCGATGACTTGATCGGGCAGCACTGACGTCGATCGCAACAACATCAGACCGATGAAACCGATCACGAAGAGCGGCACCAACGGCGGGCGGGTCAGCTGTGCGTCCGGCCGGGCCGCCAGTTGACGACGCTGCCGCAGTGCCATGACCGCCATCATCGGTGCGAGCAGGAGAACTCTCGCCAATTTGACGACGACGGCCACGCTCAGTGCGGTGGGACCGATTGCCCCGCCCGCCGCGACGACCTGGGCCACCTCGTGGATCGCGCCGCCGGCCCACATTCCGGCTGCGGTCTCCGACAGCCCCAATGCGTGCGACGTCAGCGGGATGAGCGGAATCATCAAGGTACCGAAGACAACTACCAGCGCGACCGACGTCGCTACCTCTTCTTCTTTCGCGTCGACGACGCCGTCGGTTGCGGCTATCGCTGCGGCGCCGCAGATCGAGAATCCGCAGGCGATCAGCACTCGCTGATGCCAGCCGAGTCCCAGCAGCCGTCCGACGTACATCGTGCCGGCCACGCCAAGGCCGACGATGGCGATGACCACCGCGATCATTCCCCACCCCAGCCCGACTATGTCACCGAACACCAGTTGCAGACCGAGTAGCGCCACGCCCAGCCGCAGTAAACGCTTGGCAGAGAACGCGATACCCGGCCGCATCCGCGTCGGAATCGAGTAGACATTGGCAGCGATCGCGCCCAGGAGAATCCCCACCAGGAGCGGGCTCACCGCCGGAATCAACCGGCTGACGCCAACGGCCAATCCAGTTCCCGCCACGCAAAGCATCAGTCCTGGCACCAGGCCGCCGGTTGATTCAGCGAGCCGCTGGTCGGGCTGCGACGTCGGGGTAGCCAGAGTTTTCGTCATGACACCACTCTCGCCACGATCACTTCATCGCAGAAGGCCTCTTCTGGATATGAGCCCATATCAGAACTACATACCCAGGCCATACAGATTCGATATATCGTGAGCGAATGTCCTTGCGCTCGCTCGACCTGGCCGCACTCGAATTGCTCGTCGGAGTTGACGATCACGGCAGCCTCAGCGCCGCCGCCCGGAACCTGCGGATGGCGCAGCCGAATGCCAGTCGCGCCGTCTCTCGACTCGAACGCCAACTCGGCGTTTCGCTGCTGTGCCGAACCACCGCCGGGTCGACACTCACTCCGCAGGGCACGATGATTGTCCACTGGGCGCGCCAGATCGTCTCCGACGCCGAGAATCTCCTCCGGGTCGCCGACGGCCTACAGTCAACCCGCGCCGCCGAACTGACGGTGGTCGCATCGCTGACGGTCGCCGAACATCTGATGCCGCGTTGGCTCGGTGCATTTCGATCCGCCAATCCCGACGTCACCATTCACCTGCAGGTGCACAATTCGTCAGAGGTCTTCGCCAGACTTCAGGCCGGCGAGTGCGACATTGGCTTCGTCGAGTCGCCGACAGTGCCAAAACCGTTGCATAACACCACCGTTGCCCGAGACGAGCTGGTCGTGGTGGTAAGTCCCGACCATCGGCTGGCCCGAAGACGCAAGCCTGTCAGCGCTGCCGAACTTGCCGCTACACCGCTGCTGGTCCGCGAACCGGGTTCCGGAACCCGAACCACGCTCGACGTGGCGTTAAGCACCTTTGAACGAGCCGACCCACTTCTGGAACTCGGCAGTAGCGCGGCGATCCGGACCGCCGTCGAATCGGGTCTGGGCCCCGCAGTGCTCAGTTCACTCGCGGTCGCGGATCAGATCACCTCGGGCACACTGCGACTCGTTACGGTCGACGGTCTCGATCTGCACCGTTCACTGCGTGCGGTGTGGCGCCCGCCCCGCCGACTGACCGGCCCGGCCGGCGACCTGGTCCGGCTTGCCCGCCGCGACGGCATCGTGCATAACGATGCCGGACAGCCCCGAATCAGTTGAGGTCACCGGCCACCACCAGATCAGCGCTGCAATCGACAACGCGACGACGGCGCCAACCGCCAAAAGAGTGAACATATCCGGCTTGACTACCGACTGGCCGCGCAGCGCTTGCCATAGGGCGATCACCAGCAGCCCGGTGTAGGCGAAGCCAGCCACGCGGACCATCAACGCGCGCGCACGTTCGTCACGCAATGCCACGACACGTGGCGCGAGCGAGGTCACCACGAACGCCGCAACCAGCAGCATTTGCATGCCGTGCAGACCCAGGAAGTGCGGTATCCGAAGATCACCCGCTATGGTGCTCCAGCCAGCCACCGGTAATCCCGGACCGCCGTCGCCACCGCCAACTGTGTGGCGGGCACCGAGTTCGACTAGGTCACCGCGCGCGTCGCGGACCACTTGGGTTCCGGCCCAGCCGACTAGATATCCCAGACCCATGCCAATCACGCTGATGACCAATCCGGCGCGCATGGCGATGGTGGTCGACCGGTCGCCAATCTTCTGCCGGAGGAGAATCCCGGCGATAGCGAGGTTGGCGATAAAGAGGCCGGGCACTCCCGACATGAAGATGATCTGACCGATCGAGTTGACCGGATCTTTCGCCGTGTTGAAATGGCTGAAAGTTCCTCTGGCAGCCTGCACGACGACGAACCCGACGTCGACGACCGCCGTGATCGCGAACAACATCGCGAGCTTTCTGGTCCACCGCTGACCCCGGTGCGGCTGGTGCAGCAGCCAAGCCAGGGTGAACGAATACAGCGCGAAGGCCACCGCGAATTTGAGTGGCTTGGCCCAGACATTCACTCCGAGCAGCACTCGATCGTCGAAAACCATTGCGACTGAACAGAAGACGGCGAGAAGCACCATCGACGACGTTGTCGCGAGCAACGGCTTCTGAGTGTGCGGGAGTTCCATGTCCCGACGTTAAGACCACCGCGCACTCGCTCGCCTCCCCCTAACGGGCGGGATGCGAATAGTCCTCCCGGGTGAGATCAGGAATGCGCTCAGAAACCGCCACCATCGAAGCCGCCACCATCGAAGCCGCCACCATCGAAACCGCTGGAATCATCGCCTCCCGATCCCTGGTCGCCGTCATAGAGGCCGTTGCCGAAGTCGTCGCCAGCGGAGATCGAGGGGTCGACGCCGGACATGCCGCTGAACAGGGAACCGAACAAGAGCGCTGAACCAACGCCCCACGCGCCGCCGATCAATGCCGGACGCCACCACGGCTCCGAGTACCAGCCAGCCGGAACACTGCGACCCGCAACCCGACCGCCCGGATAGTAATTGGGAGTCTGGGTCGACGGATCCGGTGAGGCGGTAAGTTCGTGCCCGTCGTGGTCGACGCTGCGCTTCTCGGTCACCACGCCCGCCGCGCGCTGGCCGTCGAGTTCGGCGATCGGCGGTCCTGGGTCGATCCCCATCGCGGCGCGTGCCGCCCGAACATAGTAAAGACCTTCCAGCGCAGTCTGTTTCGCAAGGCGCGCCTGGGCTGGGGTTGACGCCGAACTAATCGCGCCGCCGGCTGCATTGTGACGCTCGGCCGCATCGGCGAGCGCCTGCCGGGACGCGGCGTCGGTACCCGTCAGACTGTAGACCTGACCGCCGAGCCGCTCAATGACCTGGCGGGCATCCGCCGCGGCGTCGGCGAGTTCCTGCTGGGTACGGGCCTGACTCGTCCGAAGCCACCACACAATGGCGGCGCCGACGATCAGTACCAGAATGAGGATGAGAAGTACCTTCACACCACCACGCTACGCGTGACGCCGCTCAGGCGGTCACCGACCGTCGACCCGACGCGAGGTCAACGGTGGCCTGCAGATCCGCAGCGATATGACGCGTCACCGAGGCTGGCGTCGTCAGACCCGCGTCCGACATACGGACCGCCGTGTTGATCACGGTTAGTGGTCGAGGTCCAACTCCGTCTATGTCCCGGTAGCTGATGCCGATACTCAGCAGCCATGGTGAAGCGCCCAATTTTGTTGCGCGCGTGGCGATATGACCGACACCGCTACCTAGTTTCTGAATCAGGGCCGGGTCGTCCGGATTGCAGGTCCCCTCTGGGAACACGGCCATGAAGTCCCCCTGCGCCATCCGTTGCGCGCAGATATCGATCATCCGCTGCCCCGCCGACATCGCGGCGCGCACGCCGTGGTCCTTGGAGCGGAAGACGGGGATCCCGCCGAGTGCGTCGATCTTTCGACGTTGGTCTGGGTCTTCGAATAGCTCGTCCTTGGCAAGGACTCGCATTCGTCCGATATGCGATCGCAGCGGGGATACGAACCCGGTAGCGGCAAGGATAAATGGGTCGGTCTCCCGAATGTGGTTGGCGCTTATCAGGATCGGATCTCCCCCGCGCAACGCCGAGCGCAGAACCTCTCGAGCACCGTCGGCGTAAGTCACCTTTGGCTTGTGTCGCCAAGCCAGAATGCCGTACATCATTCGCGCCCTGGCCAACGGCTGCTGATGAGCAAGGTAATAGTCGTAGACCTCGGAGGCCCGCTCCATCGTCACGTCTTCCATAAACCTACGGTAGCGTAACTTACCGCCAGCTGCTGTCGTTCGGATGTCAGTCCCCTAGCCTGACCACGTGGGTACTACGCGACGAATACCATCGTGAACTCGGTCGGCACCATCGTCGTCGGCGCGGGCGTCATCGGTCTCGCAGTAGCCGCGGCACTGTCGGCCGACGGACACAACGTCGCGGTGCTCGAAGCTGCCGACGATATCGGCACTCAGACCAGCTCACGCAATTCCGGAGTTATTCATTCAGGTATCTACTACCCGACCGGTTCGGTCAAGGCGCGGGCCTGCGTCGCCGGCCGAGACATGCTCTACCGATATTGCGCCGAGCGCGATATCGCTCATCAGCGGATCGGGAAACTGATCGTGGCAACGTCGCCGACACAGCTTGACGCGCTGCGCGACCTTGCTGTCCGCGCTCAGCGCAACGGCGTCGATGATGTCCAGTTACTGAACTCGACCGAGGTCGCCGAACTCGAACCCGGACTGCTGGCACACGCGGCTCTGCTTGCGCCATCGACCGGAATCATCGATAGCTACGGTTTCATGCATTCGCTACGTGATGACGCCGAGGCGGCCGGCGCGATCTTCGTCCTGCGAAGCCGCGTAATCGCAGTAGACGTGATTGGCCCACAACAGTTTTCAGTAACCACCGAATCGGAAACGCTACGTTGTTCACGTCTGATCAACTGCGCTGGGATCGGCGCGTGGGATATCGCTCATGCTACGAAAGGTCTTGACGCACAAACGATTCCACCGCGCCACCTGGCCAAAGGCAGCTATTTTGGGCTGACCACCACCCGGACGCCGTTCAGACATCTGGTCTATCCAGTCCCGGTCGACGGTGGACTCGGAGTGCATCTCACGCTCGACCTGGCCGGGGCCGCGCGTTTCGGCCCGGATGTGCAATGGCTCTCCGCTGAGGAAGCCGCCGTCGACCACCTTGACTACGGCGTGGATCCTGAACGCGCCCAGGGCTTCTACGCCGAGATTCGACGATACTGGCCCGGTCTTCCCGACGATAGCCTGGTGCCGTCGATGGCGGGTATCCGTCCAAAAGTGTCCGGGCCGGGTCAACCCGCAGCGGACTTCGGCGTCCACGACGCGTCGGTGCACGGTATCGATGGCCTGATCACTCTATTCGGGATCGAATCACCCGGCCTCACCTCATCGCTGGCACTGGCACAGCTACTGGCGGGTCAGGCCGGCCGCAGGTAGTCGTGTACGAGCGGCACCACGCTGGCACCCTCACCGGTCGCTGCTGCCACCCGCTTCATTGAGCCGCCGCGAATGTCACCCGCCGCGAAGACGCCGGGCAGGCTGGTCGCGAGACTCGCGGGCGGTAGGTCGCCCGCCCAGCGCGACTTCGCGACATCGCGGCCAGTCAACACATAGCCGTTTTCGTCGCGGTCGACCTCGGGGGGCAACCACTCGCAGTTCGGGGCCGCACCCAGCAATAGAAACAGACCTCCCGCTGGACAACGTTCGGTCGTGCCGCTGACCCGATCGCGCAATTCCAGCCATTCCAGGCTGCCCGTGCCGCCACCGTCGACCACTTCACTCGATCCGCGAACGGTAACTCTGGGGTTGAACGCGATCTCGTCGATCAGGTACTGCGACATGGTTTCAGTCAGGTCCGGGCGGCGGACGACTATGGTGACCGATCGCGCGTAGCGAGCCAGATGTACCGCTGCCTGTCCCGCCGAATTCCCACCGCCCACGACGAAGACGTCGCGCCCCTCCATCTCTCTGGCAGCGGTCATCGCGGCACCGTAATGTACGCCGACACCGATCAAATCTTCCAGGGGCGCGACGCCGAGGCGTCGATAGGCAACACCGGTGGCGATGAGAACCGCACGCGCACATACGTCGCCACCCTCAGTGACGATGCGATGCGGCTCACCGTCGACACCTGGAGTCAACGTGGCGACCGGCCAGCCCGTAGTGATCTGCGCACCGAAGCGAATGGCTTGGTTACGCGCCCGCTGTGCGAGTCGCATTCCGGAAATCCCACGCGGGAAGCCAAGATAGTTGCGGATCATCGAGCTCGTACCCGCTTGCCCGCCAACGGCTTCGGATTCGACGACCACCGTCGAAAGTCCCTCGGATGCGGCGTACACCGCTGCCGCCAACCCGGCCGGGCCTGCTCCAACAATGGCGAGGTCGGCGATCGTGTCCACCTCAATATCGGACGGACGGCCGAATACCAGCGTCGACACATCCCGAACTGATTGCGGTGCAATGATTTTCGTGTCGATATCCGCATCGTCCCGAAGCAAATGGACCAGCGGGAAGCTTGGCTCGCCGCCGAATGCTTCGATGGTCTCGCGGCCCTGCGGACTGTCGGGCGCATGGGTGCGATTGGGCATGCCCATCCGGTCGAGGAAGTCACGTACCGCCATCGTGAGCGGCGTGAGCGCGGGCGACACGATCCGCAGTACTTCGACCTCCGACGGTCCAACCGTCGCCCCCCAATCGGAGAGCAGCTCGGTAATCGCGTAGTGGAATTCCTCATCGCGCTGACCTCGCGGAATCAGCAGGGTGACGTCGAACTTCCCCTTCTGCAGGGCTGGCCGCAGGGCAACTGAATCTATCGAGAAACGGCTCCAGTGGATACCGACAACGCGCCGCGCGGTCGGCACCACGCTCCGAAACGCACCGACCGCCTCCAGGAGATTCATATCGGGCAACTGCGATTCGGTGACGATTAGTGCCACTGAATCACCCTGGCTGCGAATAGAACTCAACAAGGTAATGGCATCGATCGCCGAATGTACGCACTCGACACGGTATTCCGCCTGATACCGGCCGAACTGGGTGTAGAGATCGTCGGCGTGATTGGCCGAGACCAGCACGATCGCGGGTGCATTGTGTTGCGTCATTCGAATAGTGTCCCACTCGTTATGGGCGCGGCGCCGATCAGCCGTTCGACGCCTCTGGCACCATCACTGCATGGATGCCGCAGGAGCCATACGACGCGCCAAATTGTCTCGGAGTTACCGCATGCTGACCGAGCGGCGTGCCGGGCCTCTGCCCGCACCGCGAGCAGCTGCCCGGTTGTCGGCATATGTGTACGGCAATATCCTGGCACTCGCGGCTGTAGTTATCTCCACGCCCACCGCTATCGCGGAGGGGCATGCGGCGGCGTTGGTCCTCGCGACTGGAGTGACGACCTATGTGGCACATGTCTTCTCCGAGTTCGTCGCACAGGGCAGTATTCCCTCCGACTGCGATGCCGATCTCCCGACGGCGAAACGTCGCGAGCATGCGTTGCAGGAATTATCCGACGCCACCCCGATCGCGACCTCGGCGTCACTCCCCGCGATCGCGTTGGCACTCGGGTGGCTCGATGTTCTCCCGACCGAATGGGCCTTTCTGGCCGCCGGCGCTATCGTCATCTTCCGTATTGCGACGATCCAGCTGGTCACCGAGCGGATCCGCGGCAATCCGTTGACACCGCATGTGTTCATCGCAGGACTAGTCACTGCCGCAGCCGCCGCGCTCATCGTGCTCCTGAAAGTCATGCTGACCCACTGACCTGCGGGAGCTTGAGCTCGCGCGGCCATCAACGTCGGCTGTTACGCTCGCCGCATGGCTGAACAGAACCTGTTGTCGGCGTTGGTCTCGGGGCCCGATCGGACCGCGGTCACCATCGGCGGGGAATCTCTGAGCCGAGCCGACCTTCTCGGCGCCGCCACCGCCGTCGCCGATCGGGTGGCGGGAGCATCGGCCGTAGCGGTCGGCGCGGCCCCGGCACTGTCGACAGTCGTTTCCGTGGTCGGCTGCCTCCTCGCCGGGGTTCCCGCTGTACCGGTCGCACCTGACTCCGGGACCACTGAGCTCACACATATCCTGCGCGATTCACGCGCGCAGCTATGGCTCGGCGCAGGGCGGGACGACCTGACGATTCCGGTAGTGCCAGTCGATATCGCAGCAAGATCGGGGCAGTCGTACCAGGTGCAGTCGGCAGATACGACAGCCCTGATCATGTACACCTCGGGCACCACCGGCCTCCCCAAAGGCGTGATGCAGTCGCGTCGAGCTCTAGCAGCCTCACTCGACGGCCTCGCCGACGCGTGGGACTGGACGCCGGACGACACTCTCGTGCACGGTCTGCCACTATTTCATGTGCACGGACTGGTACTCGGCGTATTGGGTGCGTTGCGGTTCGGATCTCCGTTAGTACACACGGTCCGCCCGACCCCGCAGGCGTATGCGGCTGCGAACGGCACCCTGTACTTCGGGGTGCCGACCGTGTGGTCACGGGTGGTCGCAGATGAATCGTCAGTCCGATCGTTGGCCGCGGCGCGCCTGTTGGTTTCCGGGAGCGCTCCCCTTCCGCTGCCCGTATTCGACAAGCTCCACGCCCTGACCGGGTCGGCACCGATAGAACGCTATGGCATGACCGAAACCATTATCACCGTGAGCACCCGAGCCGACGGCGAGCGGCGAGCGGGCTGGGTGGGATCACCGATCGCCGGAGTGTCGACCCGTCTGCGAACCGAAGAGGGATCGCTCGCCGCGTATGACGGAGAAACATTGGGCCGCTTGGAAATCGGCGGACCGACCCTATTCGACGGCTATCTCAACAACCCCGAGAAAACCGCTGCGGAGATGACCGACGACGGCTGGTTCCGCACTGGGGATATCGCGGTGATCGACGACTGCGGATTTCATAAAATTGTCGGCCGCGAGTCCGTCGATCTCATCAAATCCGGTGGCTACCGGATAGGTGCCGGCGAGATCGAGCATGTATTGCTGGCACAGCCGGGCGTCGCCGAAGCCGCCGTCGTCGGCGTACCCGACGACGACCTCGGTCAACGCATCGTCGCATATGTGGTCGGTGACATTCCTAGCCCGACGTCGTTGATCGACGTGGTGGCACAGGCACTCTCGGTACACAAGCGACCGAGGGAAGTGCGTGTCGTACAAGCGTTGCCACGTAATGCGATGGGCAAAGTGCAGAAGGGACAGCTGACGTAAGCGCAGCGATCAGCCCCCTCCCCTTAGACGAGGGACGCCAGTTGCTCGACTTCTGCGGCACTGCCTGGCGACACCAACATCGTGGTTACGCCAGCAGCCTCCCACACCTTGATCTTCTCGCGTACGTACTGGACATCCCCGACAATCGCGGAGTCATCGACCGCCTCGTCCGGAATGATTTGCGCCGCTTCCCCTTTGCGGTCGCTGCGGAATAGGGCGGTCACTTCGTCGACGACTTCGCCATAGCCCATCCGGCGGTAGACCTCGGCATGGAAGTTCGTGTCTTCACTGCCCATGCCGCCCATATAGAGAGCGAGGAATGGTTTGATCGCCGCCATCGCGGCTGGCCGGTCGTCGGTGATGACAATCTGCGCGGTGGCACAGATCTCGAAATCTTCACGCGACCGTCGGGCACCGGGCCGGGCGAACCCCTCGTCAAGCCATGCGTTGTACGTGTCGGACATCCGAGGCGTGTAGAACAACGGCAGCCAGCCGTCAGCTATCTCCGCGGCCAATGCGACATTCTTCGGCCCTTCGGCACCGAGCATGACGGGGATATCGCTGCGCAATGGATGCACGATTGGTTTTAGCGCCTTACCCAATCCGGTCGCACCTTCACCGGCATACGGCAGCGGGTAATGCGGCCCGGTACTCGTAACCGGCGCCTGCCGCGCCCACACCTGGCGCATTATGTCGATGTATTCGCGGGTACGCGCCAGGGGTTTCGGGAACTTCTGCCCGTACCACCCCTCGACGACCTGCGGTCCGGACACTCCGAGCCCGACGATATGTCGACCACCCGACAGGTGATCGAGTGTCAGTGCCGCCATCGCGCACGCGGTCGGCGTGCGAGCGGATAACTGGAGAACCGATGTTCCGAGCCGAAGGCGGTTGGTCGATGACCCCCACCAGGCCAGCGGCGTGTACGCGTCCGAACCCCACGCCTCGGCGGTGAAGATCGCGTCGAAGCCGGCCGTTTCGGCGGCGGCGACGAGTTCGGCGTGGTTGGCCGGTGGCTGCGCACCCCAATAACCAAGTTGCAGACCAAGTTTCATACTTGGCTGCCCACCAGCTCGGTGGCGCGCTCTTTGATCGATTCGAACCGCGCGCCCATCGCAGCGGCGAGGGCGGTCGCACCCGACAGCGGACGAACCATCACCATCAGATCGTCGATCAGTCCATCTTCGTTGAGATGGATAAAGTCGCAGCCGGTGATCTGTTTGCCGTCGACTTTGGCCTCGAACATCAAAGCGTGGTCGCGGTCGCCGTCGTGCCCGATCTCGCGAATGTAGTGGAAATCGTCGAAGACTCCAATCACGGTTTCCAGGATCGCCTGGGTGATTGGTTTGCCCGGATACGGCGCGAACGCGACCGGACTGGTGAAGACGACGTCGTCGGCGAGCAACGCCGCGATCGCCTGGGTGTCTTCGGCTTCCACGGCTTGGCGGAACGGATGCATATGTGGTCTCCCTCACGTAGTCGGCATATGCACCGTAGCACCTATTCAACTTTATGACTATAGGACGACGGCGGGTGCGCTGTGGCATAGTTGCAACGAAAGTGAAACATGTTCTAGTCGGCCGCGAGTGGCGGAAAGGTTTCCGAATGTACGCAACGCTGCCCGACGTTGAGATACCCGACGGTGCGATGGTCACCCTGCCCGGACGCGGAGACACTTTCGTCACCGACACTCCCGGTCCCACCCCCGATGCTCCGCCCATCTTGCTGTTGCACGCACTCACCACCACCGGTCTGCTGACCTGGTTCCCAAGCATTCCCGCTCTGGCACAACGGTTCCGAGTGATTACGCTGGATCAGCGTTTACACGGCCGGGGAATCGTCTCGGCCGATTTCACCTTGCGAGACTGCGCTGACGACGCCGTCGCGCTACTGGACGTCCTCGGTATCGACCAAGCGGTCGTAGCCGGTTATTCGATGGGGTCACTTGTCGCGCAACGAGTATGGCGCCAGCACCCAGGGCGGGTCGCGGGATTGGTGTTATGCGCCAGCACTGACATCTTTCAGTCGACGGTGACCGAGCGCATTTTTCACCAGGGTGTGGGAGCGTCGATGGCGGCTCTTCACTCGACACCTTCCTCGCGTATCCGTTCATCGGCCACCAAACCGATTCGGCCGTCGGACAATATCTCACGCTGGGCTCGCGAAGAGTTTCGATCGACGCGGCCGTGGGCGATCGGGCAGGCGGTGGCGGCCATCGGCAAGCACCACTCGCGGCCGTGGATTGGCGAGATCACCGCGCCGACTGCTGTCGTCGTTCCATTGCGCGACAGGGCAATACCACCTGAACGTCAGTTTGCGATGGCACGCCGGATACCGGGCGCGACCGTACATGAGGTGAGCGGAGGTCACGCGAGTTGCGTGCTGAACTCACAGGTTTTCGTGCCAGTACTCGTCGAGGCGTGTAACACCATACTGGCTCGCTGGCACGACGATCTGGAGATGAGACCGGCATGAACACAACGCGAATCGCCGTGGTCACCGGAGCGAGCCGCGGCGCCGGGAAAGGGATCGCGCTCGCGCTTGGATCAACCGGAGCGACGGTCTACGTGACCGGAAGAACGACCTCCACCGGTGATACGTCGCTTCCGGGAACAGTTTTCGAGACCGCTGACGAAATCACCCGCCGCGGCGGAACCGGCGTCCCGATGGTCGTCGATCACTCCGACGACGCTGCGGTCGAGGGACTGTTCAACCAGATCGGGTCCGATCATGGCCGCCTCGACATCCTCGTCAACAACGCGATCACCCTTCCTGAGGCGCTCACCAAGAACGGTCCGTTCTGGACTAAACCGCTCGAGCTGACCGACCTGTTCGGTGTCGGTATGCGGTCGAACTATGTCGCGGCCTTTTACGCCGCACCGCTGCTGGTGGCGAGCGACTCCGGCTTGATCGTCAACACGTCGTCATTCGGCGGCACTTGTTATATGCATGGGCCGGCATACGGTGCGGGTAAAGCCGCGGTCGACAAGATGGCACACGATATGGCGATCGACTTTGAACCGTTCAACGTCGCCGTCGTGTCACTGTGGATGGGGTTGCTCAAGACCGAACGCACGCTCGCGGCGTTCGCCGCCAACCCGGCGATGTACGAAGGTATGGCGGCGGCCGCGGAGTCCGTCGAATTCCCCGGCCGCATCATCGCGGCACTCGCCGCCGATCCGAGACTCATGGAACGCACCGGCCAGATCCTGATCGGCGCGGAGATTGCGACCGAGTTGGGCGTAGTCGATATCGACGGGAATCAGCCGCCCTCGCATCGCCAGTTCCTTGGCAGCCCAACGCTTTTCAGCCAATCGGTAGTGCAGTAGTCGCCTGCCGCAAGCGCTCCAATTCGGCCGGGAAATGGGCAACCATCCGCTCGGGATGTCGCACGCTCTCTTTACACGCGATGATCCCGACGTGCACGACCCCGTTATTCGACAGCACGGTGATATTGAGTCCGGCACCGTGAAAGACCGGCCCGAGCGGGTGGAGTGCCGTGATCTGCGCGCCCATGAAATACAACGGAACCGGCGGCCCGGGAACATTGGAGATAACGAGGTTATGCACCACCGGATGTTTTTCGGCCAGGCGTAGTCCGGCGTAAGCACGGACCGCCAGTCCGAAGGTCCTCGGGGCGGCGAATTCTGCCCAGTCTTGCAACGTGTCCGCTGAAATCGCCTTGTGGTGCTCCTTCGCGTTGCGATTGGCATCGGTCATCGCGCGCAGTCGTTCCAGCGGATCCTTGATGTCCGTGCCGAGTCGCGCGAAGAGTGCTGACACCTTGTTCGCGCCACCCTCCCGCTGCGATTCCTCACGAACCGACACCGGAACCGAAGCGAGCAGCGGTGTTTCGGGAAGTTCGCCACGGTCGTCGAGGTAGGCGCGCAGTGCGCCGCCTGCGATGGACAGCACAATGTCGTTGACTGTCGCACCCGTGGCCGCCCGAACTGCCTTGATGTCGTCAAGTGACATGTCTGCCAAGGCTATTGAGCGATGTCCGGTGATGGTGCCGTTAAACGAGGTTCGTGGGGCGGTGAACGGCGGCGCCATCGCGGTACCCTTCCGGGCGCGGCCGATGGTGTCTGTGATCAGCCCGACCGAAGGACGCACCATCCGCGGTATCGCGAGCGGCTGGGCCAATGTGCTCACCACTCCCCGCCCGAATAGCTCCAGACTGCCCGGGCTGCGCCCCGGCCGCTCGGCAGACTCCGGTGCCAGCGGCGGTGCGTCAGGTTCGAGGCTGCACAAGTAGGAAATGAGATTGGACCCTGACGCACCGTCGACCGTCGCATGATGCATCTTGGAGAACACCACGACCTTGGGTTCGCCGCTGCCATCCTGGTACCCCTCAATTACCACCATCTCCCACAGTGGACGACCGCGGTCCATCGGGAGCCCTGCAAGATGACCGCAAATTTCGACGAGCTCGTCATAACCGGCCGGCGCGGGCAATGCCATTCGGTGCAGGTGATGATCGATGTCGAAGTGAACGTCGGGTACCCACACCGGATGTCCGAGGTCGAACGGCACTCGACGAATCTTGCGAGTGAATTGCGCCACCTTCCGGACCCGCGCATCTAGCGTCGCGCGCACTGCGGCAAACGTGTATCCGTCGGGCATGGTGGATGGATCCAATATCAATACCCCGCACACGTGCATCAGCTGCTCAGGTGTCTCCAGGTATAGAAAGCTCGCGTCCAGGCCACTCAATCGGTCCATGAACAGACAGAATACCGCAGAACTGTAACGTGTTCTAGTTTTCGCGAGACCAGCAGGAAGTCGAGCCCAGCCCCCTCGGCGGTCGAGTGCCAGCCCACCTCCGATGGTCGAGTGCGGCCCCCTCCGATGGTCGAGTGCCAGCCGGCGAGCTTGCGAGCCGGCTGGTGTATCGAGACCTCGCAACACAAAAGGACCAACCCAACACGGAAAACCGCAACCCACGCCAAGTCGCCGGGTCTCGATACACCTCGTCGCTAACGCTCCTCGGCACTCGACCAGCCGAGAGGTTCACCGCGTCGCGCAGAGCGATCAGCTCAACCGTCAGTCGGTGTCGTCGTCCACCGCTCGGTCGTACGCGTCGTTATAAGCGCGCAATTCTCGTAGCAGCGCCTGCGGTGTCCCCGGACTCAGGTCCCCGAACACTCGATTGAGACGATCGACGCGCAGCATTCCATCGTCGTGAAACGCCTTCTGCCCGGCCGGGGTGGGACGAATCAGTCGACTCACCTGCCCGGTCACTTCGAAACGCTCGAGGAAGCCATGTTTGATCGCCGCGTTGACCTGGCGGTTGATCGTCGACTGTTCGAGTTCGAGGTCGATCGATAATTCGCGCAGCGTGCGCGCCCGACCATCGGACAGGGTCAGCAGAATTGCGAACGCCGATCCGTCGAGTTGCGCACCGGCATACTGGCTAGTCTTGCGGCGCGCCAGCCGCCGGAACTCATCGACGATATCCGCGTAGAGCGGAGACGGCCAGATATCAACATCATCACCCACCGTCGGCACCTCCTTCCCTGTCTTCTGGGGATCAAACCTAATACGTCAACTTGCTTATGTAGCGTACATATGTACTATACATATTCATTGATCCCGCAAATCTTAGGAGGTGCCGCAGTGAATGCTGAGCTGTCGAAAACCACGCGAGCGAGCGATGACTCCAGTCAATCCACGGCCAAGGCGATCTGGATCGTCGCGACGCTATGCGTCGGCGGTCTCGTCGCATCGTTGATGCAAACGCTAATCATCCCCATCCAGCCCGAACTGCCCAAGCTGCTCGACACCAGCAGTTCCAACGCGTCCTGGGTCATCACCGCGACGTTGCTGGCAGCCGCGGTCGCCATGCCGGTCGCGGGGCGTCTCGGCGACATGTTCGGCAAACAGCGCATTCTGTTGATCAGCGCGATCCTGCTCGTCGTCGGATCCCTGATCTGCGCGATCGGATCGGGTCTCGTGCCGATGATCATCGGACGCGCGGTGCAGGGACTGGCAATGGGATTCGTGCCGCTGGGCATCAGCCTGATGCGCGAAGTCACCCCTCCACGTCTCACTTCGATGGCGGTGGCTGCGATGAGCGCAACCCTCGGCGTCGGCGGTGCCATCGGCCTCCCGTTGTCGGCTTGGGTTGCCCAGCAATGGGATTGGCACGCCTTGTTCTGGATGTCCGCCGGGCTCGCCGTCATCATCACCGCACTTGTCGCGATTGTTGTCCCCCGCGTCGACGACGCGGTCGGCGGACATTTCGACGCGATTGGCGCGCTACTTCTCGGGGTTGGCCTCGTCGGTGCCCTCATCGCAGTCAGCAAGGGTAACGACTGGGGCTGGGGCGAACCGGCAACGTTGGGCCTGCTCATCGGCGGTCTGGTCGTATTGCTGATCTTCGGACTCTACGAGCTGCGCCAGAGCGACCCGCTGGTCGACCTTCGCACCACAGCACGGCCGGCGGTACTGCTGACCAATATCGCCGCAATCGCCATCGGATTCGGCATGATGGCGCAGTCGATCGTGATCCCCCAGTTGCTCGAGCTTCCGACCGCGACCGGCTACGGATTGGGGCAGAGTCTGCTCGCCGCCGGATTGTGGATGGCGCCCGGCGGCCTGATGATGCTGCTATTCGCTCCGGTTTCGGGCGGCATGATCAACCGCTTCGGTGCGAAACCGACCCTGGCGCTCGGGGCAACCGTGCTCGGCGTCGGTTACCTGGCTGCCCTGTTCCTGATGAACGCTCCGTGGCAATTGCTAGTCGCTTCAATCATCGGTTGTGCTGGTGTTGGTATCGGCTACGCCGCCATGCCGACGCTGATCATGGACGCCACACCGATCGAAGAGGCCGGCGCGGCAGTCGGCCTCAATGGTTTGATGCGGTCGGTCGGCACCACCACCGCCTCGGCGGTGATGGCGATGGTGCTGACCTCGTCAACCATTGATCTCGGCGGACACGCTGTACCCGCGGAGTCGACTTTCCACCTGTGCTTCCTGATCGGTGCGATCGCAGCATTCGTCGGCGCCGCGATCACACTGTTCATTCCAGTCGCCAAGCGTAAGCGCGCAATCATTCAGAACGACAGCTCGGCCGTCGACGAAGCCGTCACGGTCGGAAGCTAGCGGATTCGATCAGACGGCCTGACGCTCGTTGTCCACCGCCGCAATAACCTTGGTGGACAACGAGATCAGTGCGGCGACCTCCGGTTCGGTCAACTGCTCAGCGAAAATGCGTCGGATGAGCGCGGCATGTTTGGGAGCCGCGCTGTCCAGCGTCGCACGGCCCTGAGCAGAAAGGGTAACCACGATTCCGCGAGCGTCATCAGGTGCCTGCACCCTGGTGAGCAAACCTCGCTTATCCATCCGGGCGAGTTGCCGCGAGAGTCGTGCCTTATGCCAATTCATCGTGCGCGCAAGATCTTTGGCTCGCATACTGCCATCGGCTTGCGCCGACAGGCTGGCGAGCACCTCATAGTCGGCACCGGACAAACCGTCGCGCTCGAGACCAAAAGCGATCTCCCCCTCCACTTTCATGCGCATCTGCACATACGCCAACCAGGCTTGCATGCTTCGCTCATCGAGCCATTCGCTCATGCCCTACCTTAAGCCCGACGTAGGTTGCCAAGGTAACCAACCCTCGTCGAGCGCCCGCCGTAGACCGAACCAGCAGTCAGCTCGCCTCCGTAGGGACCCGAAACCGCCGCCGATATTCGAGCGGTGCCACTCCCACGGCCCGGCGAAGATGCGCGCGCAAATTCGTGCCGGTACCCAGCCCGACCCGCGCGGCGATGGTGTCCACCGCGACATCGGACGACTCAAGTAGTGTCAATGCGGCGTCAATCCGTTGTGCCGCAAGCCAATCCCCTGGCGACTCGCCGGTCTCGGCGCGGAACCGCCTCGCGAATGTCCGTTCGCTCATATGGGCTCGCCGGGCCATTTGTGCCACCGTCACGGTCTGATCCAGATTCTGCGAGAGCCACTGGCGCACAATCGAAGTAGACTGCCCGGCGTCATCGGGGACAGGCCGCTCGATGAACTGCGCCTGCCCGCCGTCACGCCAGGGCGGAACCACCGCGTAGCGAGCTACCCTGTTGGCGATCTGAGATCCGTGGTCACGGCGAATAATATGCAGGCACAGATCAATTCCCGCCGACAGTCCCGCCGATGACAGCACATTGCCGTCATCGACGAACAGCACCTTTTCATCGACTGCGACGGCGGGAAACATCTGCGCGAACTCGTCCGCCGCCTGCCAGTGAGTCGTAGCCGGCCGACCGTCGAGTACACCCGCTGCGGCGAGTACGAACGCACCCGTACAGATGGATGCGAATCTCGTTTTCGGAGAAAGCCTTTCGAGAGCCGTGGCGACATCTGCCGGCAGTTCACCGTGGCCGCGAACTCCCGGCTGGCGCGTACCGGGAACGATAACGGTATCCGCGTCGGCGAGTATGCGCAGATCGTCGTGCACGCCAATCGTGTAACCGTGCGTTGATGCCACCGGCTGCCCGTCCGGTGAGCACAGCCGCACGTCGTAGAGCGCGGTTCCCCGGTCATCGACAGCAGCGCCGAATGCCATCGACGCGATAGTGGCGTCGAAGCCGATCACGGGCGCGAGCAGCAGAACGACAACGCGATGCGATTGTCTGGGCATGGCAGGATTCTTTCAGATATTGTCAGTCCTGCCAATACCAACCTGCACGTCAGGCTGACATCGTTACCCTATGCCTCGTCTCCACTATGCCTGGATCGTCTTCGGTGCCGCGTTTGTGACACTGCTCGCCGCTGCGGCCTTCCGGTCCGCGCCCGGCGTGATGATGACTCCGCTGCACCACGAATTCGGCTGGTCACACGGCGTCATCGGACTGGCGATGTCGATCAATATGCTGCTCTTCGGTCTAATCTCGCCGTTCGCGGCCGCGCTGATGGACCGGTGGGGGGTCCGTCCGGTCGTGGGCACAGCACTTGTACTGATCGCGGCCGGCACCGCGATGTCGACCACGATGACCGCGTCGTGGCAATTGGTGCTGCTGTGGGGAGTCTTCGTCGGCGCCGGGGCCGGTTGTCTGTCAACAGCATTCGTCGCGACCGTCGCCACCAGATGGTTCGTCGCCCGACGCGGTTTGGTCACCGGCATCCTCACCGCGGCCAGCGCAACCGGGCAACTCATCTTCCTGCCATTGGTGGCGGCCGTGACTACCGCTCACGGCTGGCGAGTTTCCTCCCTGCTGATCACCGCGGCCACCGTGGTTGTCATTCCCATCGCCATCGCCGGATTACGCAATTGGCCATCTGATGTGAACACGCCACCGTTCGGGGCCAGCGAGGTCGATCCATCAGAACGCGACGGTGGCGTGCCCGACGCCCTCGCCGGACTGCGACTGGGTATCAAGTCACGCGTATTCTGGCTGCTCGCAATCAGTTTCGCGATCTGCGGCGCTACGACGAACGGCCTATTGCAGACCCATTTCATCCCCGCTGCCGGTGATCACGGAATGCCCGCGACAACCGCTGCGAGCCTGCTGGCGGTTGTCGGAATCTTCGATGTCGGCGGCACGGTGATCTCCGGCTGGCTCACCGATCGCTACGACCCTCGCATCCTGCTGGTCGTCTACTACATCGGCCGCGGTGCCTCGCTAGCCATTCTCCCCGCACTGCTCTCGCCGCACGCCACCGCCGGTACCGCAGTGTTCATCATCTTTTACGGGCTGGACTGGGTGGCGACCGTACCGCCCACCATCGCATTGTGCCGAGACGTCTTCGGCAACTCGACACCGATCGTCTTCGGGTGGATATTTGCGTTCCACCAAGTCGGGGCGGCGATAGCGGCATTCGGCGCGGGTGTGTTGCGCGACCTCACCGGCACATATACCTCGACATTCATCGCCGCCGCGACACTATGCGTGGTCGCGGCGGTACTTTGCGGCGCTATCCCGCGGCGCGGTCAAGTTCGGGTACCCGAACTCATGAGTTAGTATTACCGCCACCGAGTTTTCGAAAGGTGGTGACCGGTGGCGACCATCCGCGACCAGCAACGCGAGACGCATTCGGTCAGCGATCTGCGGTCCAAAGGTCGCTGGCGGGTGATTACCGCGCTATTCGGGCCGGCTTTCGTCGCATCGGTGGCCTATATCGACCCCGGCAACTTCGCCACGAATTTCGCCGCCGGCTCCGGTCACGGCTACCAACTGGTGTGGGTCATCGTGATGGCGAATCTCATGGCGATCGTCGTGCAGTACCTATCGTCCAAAGTTGGACTCGCGACCGGCCGATCGCTACCTGAACTCTGCCGCGACAACTATCCACGTCGCACCAATGTCATGCTCTGGTTGCAGGCCGAGGTGGTCGCGATGGCCACCGATCTCGCCGAATTCATTGGCGCCGCGATCGGCCTCTATCTGGTCTTCGGAATCCCCCTGCTACCCGCCGGCATCATTACCGCCACCGTCGCCTTCGCAATCCTCGCCCTCGAGCAACGCGGATACCGCAAATTCGAACTGGCCATCATCGCGATGCTCGCCTTTGTCGGAGCTGGTTTCGTCTATGTATTCTTCGCCGCCGGACAACAGGACTACCGAGCCTTGATCGGCGGACTCATCCCCGATCTCGGCGGCAACGGAGCCGCCGCGCTGACGGTCGGCATCGTCGGCGCAACCGTCATGCCACATGTCGTCTACCTACATTCGGCTTTGCAGCGCAACAGGGTTCGCGCGGACACCGCTGCTGACCGGCAAGTGCTGCTGCGATACAACAAATGGGACTGCATCGTCGGGCTCGGACTGGCCGGCGTCGTGAACCTGTCGATGTTGTGCATCGCCGCGGCACTCTTCCATTCGGCGGGAATGACCGATGTCAGCGACCTCGACGAGGTTCACGCTCAGTTGGCCGCGATGGTAGGCGGCGGGGCAGCCCTGGCATTCGCCATCGCCTTGATGGCATCGGGATTGTCGTCGGCCAGTGTTGGCACTCAGGCTGGCCAGGTTGTCATGGCCGGTTTCATGAACTGGCGAGTGCCACTCTTCTTGCGGCGGGCGATCACCATGGCCCCCGCGCTTGTCATTCTGGCGATCGGCGTCAATGCTAGTGAGGCGCTGGTCATTTCGCAGATCGTTTTGTCCTTCGGGATACCGTTCGCGCTGGTACCGCTCCTACTGTTGACGCGCAAGCACTCGGTGATGGGCGACATGGTTAACCGACGGGGTACGACGATCGCGATGGCCGCCATCACCTTGGTGATCACCGGCCTAAACCTATACCTGCTCTACGATTTCGGCTCGGGGCTGCTGCACTGATCGCCGACGAATACCGCCAGCCGCTCCAACCCGGCGACCAGATCAGCCGTCCCGATCGCGTAGGACAGCCGAACGAAGTCGTTCGCGCGATGGTCACCGAAGTCATGTCCCGGAGTTAATGCGACACGTGCCTGCGCGAGAGCTGACTCGCAGAATTCCCACGACGATAAGCCCGTCATGCTGATGTCGACATAGACGTAGAAGGCGCCGTCGGGTATCACCGGTACCTCTAGACCCATCGCCGAAAGTGCCTGCAGCACAATATTCTTCCGCGCCACGATCTGACCTCGACGCTCTGCCGCGATGGCAAGTGTCTCCGGTTCGAAACACGACAGTGCGGCATACTGGGTCGGTGCCGACGGGCAGATGTAGTAGTTCTGCGCGAGTTTCTCGATCACCGGCACCAGCGCCTCGGGAACCACACACCAACCCAACCGCCAGCCGGTCAATCCGAATACCTTGGAGAAACTGTTCACGACGATCGCATCATCATCGAGTGCGAGCACACTGCTTGCGCCAGCGTCATCATGGGTGAGACCGAGGTAGATCTCATCGACTATCCGCCAACCTTCGCGCTCTTCGACGAACTGACAGATACCCGCCAATTCTGTTGTGCTCAAAGAGGTGCCGGTTGGATTCGACGGCGAGGCGAGCATCACTCCGCGGGTATGTTCGTCCCACGCGGCGGCGATCGAGGCGAGATCTAACTGAAATCGCGTTGCCGCCGACGTCGGCAACAACGCCACGTCGGCACCGAAACTCTCCGCAAACTGCCGGTTACACGGATAGGACGGATCCGCGACCAGCACCCGGTCGCCCGGATCTATCACCGCCGCCGCGCAGAGCAGCAGGGCGGCCGAGGCGCCAGCCGTCACACACACTCGTCGTGGGTCGATCTCCACCCCGTCGGTCGCCCGGTAACTCGCCGCTATCGCCGTACGCAGTTGGCTGATCCCCACCGACGGCGTGTATCCCATCGGACGACCATCGGCAAGATCAACGATCGCGTCCAGAAACGCCGGCGGCGCACCAAAATCCGGCTCACCGATATTCAATCGCGTCACATGTGCGCCCGACGCCGCCAGCGCGTCGGCGTGTTTGGCGAATTCCATCGCCTGGAACGGGGCGACTCGCTCGGCTCGCTGCGAGATTCGAAACTGCTTGCTGCTCACCGACATCAACTTACGCGCCGGATCGCGTACGCTGACCCAGTGTCGGATCTAGGTGCGCGAATCTCCACCGCTTTACGCGTGTTCGCCGAGCACCGTCGTGGATTGGCACTCGTCATCGCGGTCGTCGCAACACTTGTCGCCGCCAACCTGCTCGCCCATTTCACTTCCTCACTCGCCGCGGTCATCGTCGTGCCGATCGCTGCCGCACTGCTTCTCATCGGCGGTGCGCTGGCCGGATTGAATTGGTACGACTTAGGTTTGACACCCCGACAATTGCGCGTCGGAGCTCCCTGGGCGGCAGCTGCGATAGCTATCGTCGCGGTGATCGTCGGCGTCGCGGTAGCGATCCCGTGGTTCCGGCAATTCTTCGTGACCGATCGCTACAGTTCACCGGCCGACGCTCTGTTCGCGGCATTCGTCACCATCCCGCTGGTGACGGTGTTACCCGAAGAAATCGCGTTTCGGGGCGTCCTGCAGGGAGCGATGCTCAAGGTGTTTCCGCGCACGATAGGCATCGTGATCGGCGCGGCACTCTTCGGGCTGTGGCATATCGCCTCTTCATTCGGCCTGACCGGCGGCAACGAAGGCCTCAGCGGAATACTCGGCACCGGAACTTTCGGTCAGATCGCGGGAATCGTCGGGGCGGTCGTCTCCACGACGCTCGCCGGTCTCGTCTTCGGGTGGCTGCGGTACCGAAGCAGCAGTTTGCTCGCACCTATCGCGGCACATTGGGCTCTCAACGCGACCGGAGCTCTCGCCGCGGCAGCGGTCTTCCACCTGTCGACCTAAGCTATCTGCCGACATCTGCGGCCAAGCGGGCGAAAACGGGCGCGGGATGCCTAGACTTCCCTGTATGAGTCCCGACAAGCATGGCGACCCGGCCGAGTTCAACAATCCGCAACTTGACGTCGATGCGCCCGCACCGCCGGCCGGTGAATCGTTCGGCGACAAAGTGAATCGATTCGCACGCAAATTCGCGATCATCCTGGTTGCCATCGGCTTGGCGGTAATCACCTATTTTATCCTCGCCAATTTTCTGCCGCAGTGGTGGGCCCAGCGCATCGCCAACCGAGTCGAGGGCAAGTTCAGCAGTGGGATCTGGTCCGGGCTGACGCTCGGCTTCATCTGCACGCTGCTTCCCATCGTGTTCGTCGCCCTGGCAGTGGTGAATCGCAAGAAGCTCAAGAACATCCCGTCACTCGGATTCGTCCTGCTCGCCGTCATTACCGCCATCCCCAATCTGCTGACCCTGTCGATTGTGGTCGGCCGCACCAGCGGGGCCTACCGCGGCCAGAACATCCTCGACATCAGTGCCCCCGGCTTCCGGGGCGCTGGACTCTGGGGAACGATCATCGCCGTCATCGTCGGCGTAATCGTCTGCTATTACATCTGGCGATTCCGGCGTCGGGGACGGGACCTACGCAAAGCGAAGGCGACCAATGCCGAACTGAGCGCGGCACAACAGGACTCCGACGAAAATCCGTAGCGCCTAAGCCAATTCAGTATTTGGGCACTACCGAGAACACCTGGAGTTCCTTCGGCACACCCTTGGCCCGAAACCGCCTACGGCGAGCGACAAAAGCATCCGGATCGCACTGTTCCAGCGCCCGGTCGCTCGCAAATACTTCACCGGGGCCGGCGGCGGCCGAGACGCGGGCAGCAATATTCACGTCGACGCCGAGGAAGTCGTCGCCGACCGCCCGCGGCGCACCGGTGTGCACGCCGGCACGCAGTTGCGGACGGTAGCCGTCAATGTTGACGGCGTTGACCGCGCCGATCGTCTCGTGTGCAGCCAAGATGGCCTCGCCAGCATCGACGAATACAGCCATCGTGCCATCGCCGAGGCCCTTCACAATCTGACCGCCTCGGTTCCGTACCACTTCGGCGGTGGCCGTATTGACCGCGGCAAGAAGTTTCAGCACCTGGTCATCACCCGCTTGTAGTGCCCAGGTGGAAAACGCGACGAGGTCGGTGAACAGAATCGTGGTGGGAACCGGCTGGTTGCCGCGAGGGCGGCGTCGAGTCAGGTTCTGCCATACCTCTACCGAGGCCAATCCCAATTCTCTTACCGCACTGGGCTGTTCGCGATTCGCATGGTCGATCAGCCGTGCCAGACGATCCGACGGCCGCTCCACCCGCCCTACAGTCGAAGGTGACCCGGCCACGACGGTGCGTGCGGCCCGCGCGAATTTCACCGCATGTTCGCTGGAGTCAGTGCGCGCCAACAACTCCGCCGCCCGACGCCGGGCCGAGGGCTTGGGAGACTCCCCCTCCGGGGCGGGCACTGCACTATCAGACATCAACGGAACCTCTCGGCCTGTGTCGCTCGCTCCAGCACATCATCTCGCAACGACTCGACGACAGCTGCCGACGCACCCTCTGCCACCGCGGTGGCAAGGTCCTCCGCCGCGCACCGCAGTTCGAACAATCGATCCCGGAAGCTCTCGATCTCGTCCGATGCGAGAATCACCGCATCGTCGGGAATGGAAGTGCCCTCGGTGAGCGTTCTCTGTTCGTACGCGCGCTGACGACACGACTGTTTGCAGTACTTACGCCGGCGGCCACGCTCGGAATCAACTATCTGCCGACCGCACCACGCACACGCGTACGGGCGCCGACGCCCAACCACAACACTGGTCACACGGTTGAGAATACAAGCGCGTAGGATATTGAGGTTAACGCGCAAGCGATTTGAGAGGATTTTTCATGGCAGATCGAGTTCTTCGGGGTAGCCGACTCGGCGCGGTGAGCTACGAGACCGATCGAGATCACGATCTTGCGCCCCGGCGCATCGTTCAATACAAGACTGACAACGGCGAGATCTTCGACGTACCGTTCGCTGACGACGCCGAGGTTCCGTCGAAATGGCCGTGCAAGAACGGCATGGAGGGCACCATCCTCGAGGGCGGGGTGACCGAGGAGAAGAAGGTCAAGCCCCCGCGCACGCATTGGGACATGCTGCTCGAGCGTCGCTCCGAAGAGGAACTCGAAGTATTGCTCAACGAGCGTCTCGACATCCTCAAGCAACGTCGTCGCGGCTAGTATCACCGACAACGACAATCCGCCCCCGACCGTCGAGGTCGGGGGCGGATTTCGTCTAAGCCGATATTTCAGCTGCGGCTGAACTTCTTACGACGGCTCTCGATACCCCATTTGGCCACCTGCAGGAAGGCCTCAGTCATCACGCCACCGCTCATCTTCGACTCGCCGATGGCGCGTTCGGTGAAGGTGATCGGAACCTCACGGACGATGAATCCGGACTGCAGTGTTCGCCAGGCCAAGTCGATCTGGAAACAATAGCCGGCCGAATCGACGTCATGGAGCGCGATTGTTTGCAACACGCTGCGGCGATACGCACGGAAACCGGCGGTGATATCGCGGATCGATGATCCGAGGGCCAGCCGGGCGTAAGTGTTGGCACCCTTGGACAGGAGCTCGCGCCGCTTGGGCCAGTTCACCAATTCGCCGCCGGGCACATACCGCGATCCGATGGCGAGGTCGGCGCCCTCGTTCACGGCATCGAGAAGTCGCGACAATTGTTCAGGTGCATGTGAACCGTCGGCATCCATTTCGATGATGACGCGGTAGTCGCGATCAAGCCCCCAGGCGAAGCCCGCGAGATAGGCCCTACCCAGCCCGTCCTTCTCGGTGCGGTGCAACACGTGGATCCGCGAGAGAGAATCGGCAGCAGCAAGCTTGTCGGCCACTTCGCCGGTGCCGTCCGGACTTGAATCGTCGACGACGAGCACCCCGATACCCGGCAATGCCTCATGCAGCCGAGTCAGGA
Organism: Gordonia sp. CPCC 205333; assembly: GCF_048537885.1. Taxonomy (NCBI): domain Bacteria; kingdom Bacillati; phylum Actinomycetota; class Actinomycetes; order Mycobacteriales; family Gordoniaceae; genus Gordonia; species Gordonia sp. CPCC 205333. The sequence continues at coordinate 713,889 of NZ_JBCLVI010000003.1, forward strand.
TGATGGGCAGATTATCCCGCTCGTTGAAGGTCGGAATTACGACCAGCGCGCCCTCACCGGTGGGACCGACCTGTTCGGTCGGGTGTTGCGCACCGTCAGTCCCGGCTGCCATCGGGCTCCTTTGTGGTCGTGCCGTTCCCACGCTGGGCACCCGGCATTGAGTTGAATCGCCTACTCAATCTAGTGCGCGTGGCTATCGCAAACAAAAAGCCGCAGATGGCAAACACCACAAGGACCGTTGTAGGCCAGCCTCCCAGCCGCGTCGCCAGCGTCTTTTGACTGTGCAGAACGACCCGCGCAGTGAGGGTATCGGGAGTGAAAAACTCGCTTTGCGCGGTGATCGTCCCATCGGGTGCGACGATCGCGCTGATCCCCGACGTCGCCGCGACCAGCACAGTTCGTCCATGTTCGACAGCGCGGACCTGGGACATGGCGAGTTGTTGATAGGTCATTTCGGTCCGGCCGAAGGTCGCGTTGTTGGTGGGCACGTAGAGCAGTTGCGCACCCTGATCTACGGCGGCCCGCGCGGAACGGTCGAAGGCGACCTCCCAACAGGTTGAGACGCCAACGCGAACCGGTCCGGAGGTGCCGGGCACGGTGAGCACCGACGACCCGGTCCCGGGCTTGAAATCGCCGGCCATGTCGGCATAGGAGGAGAACAGCCGGAAGAACGAACGCCACGGAAGGTACTCGCCAAACGGCTGCACGATGTGTTTGTCGTATCGACCAACCGGCCCGTGCGCGCCCTGCCAGGTGAGAACCGTGTTGGTGTATCGGCCGTCGGGGTTGTCCACCAACGTGCCGACCAATATCGGCGCGCCGACCGCGAGTGAGGCGTCGCTGATCTCCTGCGCGGCATCAGGATTGGTCAGCGGCGAGATATCGGACGCGTTTTCAGGCCAGACAACCAAGTCGGGTCGCATGGTGGTTCCCGCGTGGACGGCCGCAGCCAATCGCTGAGTCTCCTTGACGTGATTGTCGAGTACCGCTCGACGCTGCGAGTTGAAGTCCAGCCCCAATCGCGGCACATTGCCCTGGATCACGGCGACCGTCGCGGTCGACGGCGAGAGGGTTTTGTCCAACGATTCGGGGGTTAGTGCGATCGCAGCCACGGGCGCGACCAACACCAGCACGAATACCACCATCGCGGTGCGCAGCCGGCTCGACTGCAAAGGATGACGATCGTCTGGCCGCGGAGCGCCGTCGGCGGCAGAACGACGATACGATTGGACCGCCATCGCCAGCAGCCATGCCGCCGACGCGCCGAACAGTGCGACTCCGAACGACAGTCCAGGCGCACCGACGGCTGCGGCCAGCGGCAAAAGCGGTCCGTCGACCTGACTGAAAGCCGCTCGCCCCCAAGGGAATCCACCGAACGGGAACGACGACCGCGCGGTCTCAACCGCGACCCAGCACAACGCGAACCACAGCGGTGGCACCGGCAGGCGCATAGTCACCGTTGCCATCACTCCGAACAGCGCCAAGAAGATCGACAAGACCGCTGCCAACGCCAACCAGGGCAACGGGCCGACGTATACACCGATCCACGGCAGTAGCGGGATGAAGAAGGCCAGGCCGAAGACAAATCCCACCCACGCGCCTTGGCGCACACTCGGTCGGCCGACGCCGACTGCGACGGCCAGCAGGCCGAGCGACGCGACGGCCAAGAACCACAGATTGCGCGGGGGGAAGGCAGCCCACATCACACCACCCGCTACCGCGCCGACGGCGGTTCGCCATCCCCAGTCGCGTGCGTTGGGATCGCTGAGCAGTTTCGTGGCCGCTTTCGTGATCACCGAGCGTCGGCCCCGAGCTCGGGATCATTGATCGCGGTGTGCCCGACGCCGATGTCGCCGAAGATCGTGCGGCCGGCCGAAACCGTTGCGACGCAGATGGGAAGATTTGCCCCGGGCGCGACGTCGGGTAGGGACGGCACTCGTGAGCGCGGATCGGTCGACCATCGCTGTACCTTCTCGTCGGAGCCCGCGACGACAAAGTCGTCAACCTCCCAGATCGAGTAATGCGCAGGCGCACCGGGGGCCAGTGTGCCGGTCATACCGTCGTTGACACCCGCCGCGCGCCAGCCACCACGGGTGCAGGCCGCGAACGCGGCCCGCGCCGATACCGCACTACTCGGCGTGTGATGATGCACGGCGGCACGCACGGTGGCCCACGGCGAGATCGCGGTCACCGGCGCGTCGGAGGAAAATGACAGTGCCACACCTGTTTTCGCGAGCATGGCGAAGTCGTTCAGCGCTGCGGCACGATCACCGAGACGCTGTGCGTACAACGCGTCGGCTCCACCCCAGGCGGCATCGAAAGCAGGTTGCATGCTGGCGATGACACCGCAGCGTGCCAGCGTCTGGGCTTGGGCGACCGACACCATTTCGGCATGTTCGACCCGGTGCGCGCATTTCGCGATACTGGCGGTCGGCACCTGTTGCGCCAACCGGTCCAACGCGTCGACGACGATACCCATCGCCGCATCGCCGATCACGTGAAAGCCGGCCTGGATACCCGACTGTGTGCAGGCGAGTAGATGTGCATAGACCTGCTGCGGGTCGAGAAAGCCAACACCGAGCGTCGTCGGCGCGTCGGTGTAGGGCTCACTCAGAAGGGCGGTATGGGACCCAAGCGAGCCGTCGATGAACAGATCTCCGGCGAGCCCGTGGGCACCGGTATCGGTCAACAACTGTGCGGCGCCCGCGTCCGAGGTGACCGGCGCGCCCCATAAGCGACGTACCGAGACCGGGTGATCGAGGCTCGCGAGTTCGACGAAGTCGTCAAGTCCGGAGATCTCCGGTCCGCCGTTCTCGTGTACCGCGACGATCCCGGCGGCCGCACAATGATCCAGGGCCGCGACTTGGGCTTGTGCTCGCTGCGCGCGGGTGAGCGATGCGCGTGCGGTCGTGCGCACGAGATGATGCGCAGCACCGGTCAGCAGACCATCGGCACTGAATCCTGGCTGGGCCGCCAGGTCGGCGACGGCAGCTCTCAGCGCCGACGACGCCAACGCGGAATGTTCATCGATACGCGCGAGGTAGACCGAACGATCGCCGACGACCTCATCGAGCTGAGCGGTGGTCGGCACCTGAACATCGCCCCAGCCCGAGTCATCCCAACCGCCGCTTATCACCACCGCGTCTCGAGGCCGGTCGGCGACCAGAATGCGCAGGCGTGCCAATAGGTCCGCACTCGACGTCGCGTCGACCAGCACGCGATCATGTAGTGCCAGTCCGAGCGATGTCAGATGCACGTGGGAATCGACGAACGCCGGAGCGACGAACCGGCCGTCCAGGTCGATAACCTCGGCATCGGGATGCAACGCGGCGCCCACGGCGTCCGAGCCGACCCACACGACGACACCGTCGGTAACCGCCAGGGCCGTGGCATCCGGCGAAGCCGGGGTGTAGACGTGACCGGAGACCAGTAGTTGGGTAGCCATAGGTCTTCTAGTGTGCCGTGCGCGGGCGCGCTGGCCCTCAGTGCCCCCGCTCGATCTGCGGCTGTGTGGCGGCGTGCGGGTAACTCGTCGAGTCGACGACGGTGCTCTCCACGAACACGGTGCCGTCCACGACCGTGCCGGGCATGACTCCGGTCGCGTAGAGGCCGGCGCGGTCGACCGCGCTAGCGAACTTACGGGCGCCGAACGCGGCGACCGCGGGAGCCAGCAGGCGACGAACCGGCTTGGCGAGCAGCAATAGGCCCAGGATCGAGGTCACGATGCCAGGCACGATCAACAACATCGTCGACACAGCCAGGAGCGCGGTATCGGTGAGCGGCCGATCCGGCGCGATCTCGTTACGCGATGCCCGTGCCAGGTCACCGAAGACCGCACGGCCGCGTCGGGCGAGCAGGATCAGCCCAGCACCGCCCGCTACCACAGCGATCAGTAGGGCCCAACCGAAGTTCAACCACACCGACAGACCGACGAACACCCCGATCTCGACGACGAGGTAGGCCAGGAAGAGTAGGCGTTTCATGTCAGCGTCCCTTTCGAAGACTTTTCGGCTGTTCCGCCTCGTCATCGGGGCCAGGTCGTTCAGGTCATGACCCGTTCCGATGCGGAAAACACGCCGATATTCTGTCTAACGAACGAGACCCCCGTTTTGCTCCCGACTTCCCGATGTGGGCTTGCTTACCCGCGAGCAGTTACTCGCCGCGCCCCTCGATATCGCCTTCGGTCTCCAGGTACACCTGACGTAAGTCGTCGAGCATCTGCTCCGGCGGCGCCTGCCACATCTTGCGTTCGACGGCTTCGAGGAGCCGTTCGGCGATACCGTGCAGGGCCCATGGGTTGGACTGTGTCATGAATTTCTGATTGGTCTCGTCGAGCACATAGGACTCGGTCAGCTTCTCGTACATCCAGTCCGCGACGACGTCGGTGGTGGCGTCGTAACCGAAGAGGTAGTCGACGGTCGCCGCCATCTCAAACGCGCCTTTGTATCCATGTCGCTGCATCGCCGAAATCCAGCGCGGGTTGACCACGCGCGCACGGAACACCCGACTGGTCTCTTCCGACAGAGTCCGCGTGCGTACCGAGTCGGGGCGGGTCGAGTCACCGATATACGCCTCGGGCGCCGAACCGGTCAGTGCGCGAACCGTTGCGACCATCCCACCGTGATACTGGAAGTAGTCGTCGGAATCGGCGATGTCGTGTTCGCGGGTGTCGGTATTCTTAGCGGCCACCGCGATCCGGCGATAGGCCGAGCGCATGTCATCGACAGCGGCTACCCCGTCGAGCCCGCGACCGTAGGCGTAACCACCCCATTCGGTATACACCTGGGCGAGGTCGGCGTCACTGCGCCATTGCTGCGAGTCGATCAATTCGAGCAGACCCGCACCGTAGGTGCCGGGTTTGGAACCGAAGACACGCGTCGTCGCACGACGACGGTCTCCGTGTTCGGCCAGCGCTTCGCTGACATGGGCGGCAACGTAATTCTGTTCGGCGGGCTCGTCGGCCCCGGCGGCCAGCGCGACGGCATCGTCGAGCATCGCGACCACATGCGGAAATGCGTCGCGGAAGAAGCCGGAGATACGGACTGTGACGTCGATCCGGGGGCGGCCCAATTCGGCGCTGTCGATCAGCTCCAGATCGACGACACGTCGCGACGCCTCATCCCAGATCGGCGAAACACCCAGTAGGGCAAGCACTTCGGCGACGTCGTCACCCGAGGTACGCATCGCCGACGTTCCCCAGATCGATAATCCCACCGATTTCGGGAATTCCCCGTGGTCGCCGAGATAGCGCTCGATGAGGGAATCGGCCATCGCCCGCCCGGTCTCCCAGGCGAGTCGGCTCGGCACCGCTTTGGGATCAACCGAATAGAAGTTGCGGCCGGTCGGCAGTACGTTGATCAATCCGCGCAGCGGCGAACCACTCGGTCCGGCGGGAATGAACCCACCATCGAGGGCATGCAACACGCGGCTGATTTCCTCAGTTGTCTGCCGAAGGCGTGGGACCACCTCGGTTGCCGCGAAAATGAGGATATCGGCGACTGCGGGCGGGTGACCGGCAGCCGCTTCTGCCACGGCCCGCACGGTCCAGTCCCCTGCGGCGCAGCGCGAAACCAATTCGCGCGCAATCGCTTCGGTGGCGTCGACGCCGCTTCGATCCACATCTGCCCCCGATGCGCTCTCGTCGAGTCCGAGGGCTTCACGCAGTCCGGGCAACGCCGACGTGCCGCCCCATAGTTGCCGGGCGCGCAGCATCGCGAGCACGAGATCGGTCTCCGACTCCCCCGTCGGCGGGGCACCGAGGATATGCAGACCGTCGCGGATCTGCACATCCTTGATCTCGCACAGCCAACCATCGACATGAAGCAGCATGTCGTCGAAGACCTCCTCGTCGGGGCGCTGCGCCAGTCCGAGGTCATGGTCCATTTTCGCCGCGGTCAGCAGGGTCCAGATCTGCTGCCGGATCGCGGGCAGTTTCGCCGGGTCCAGGGCGGAAATATTGGCGTGCTCGTCGAGAAGTTGCTCGAGTCGGGCGATGTCGCCGTAGGACTCGGCACGGGCCATCGGTGGGATCAGATGGTCGACAAGTACCGCGTGCGCTCGACGTTTTGCTTGAGTGCCCTCGCCCGGATCGTTGACTAGGAACGGGTAGATCAGCGGCAGGTCGCCCAGTGCGGCGTCAGTGCCGCATTCGGCCGACATACCAAGAGTTTTGCCCGGCAGCCATTCCAAGTTGCCGTGTTTACCGACATGGATGACGGCGTCGGCGCCGAACCCCCAGTCCTGATCGGCGAGCCAGCGATAGCAGGCCAGGTAATGGTGGCTCGGCGGCAAGTCGGGATCGTGGTAGATGGCCACCGGCTTCTCGCCGAATCCGCGTGGCGGCTGCACCATGAGGACGATATTGCCGAAAGTCATTGCCGCAACAACGATATCGCCGTCTGGGTTGGCCGAACGGTCGACGAACAGCTCACCCGGCGCCGGGCCCCAATGGCCTTCGACCGCATCGCGCAGACCTTCGGGTAGCGTCGCGAACCATTCTCGGTAGTCTGCTGCGGCGACGCGAATCGGATTGGCGGCCAAGGCTTCCTCAGTCAGCCAATTCGGGTCCTGGCCACCCGCCGCGATCAACGCATGCATCAGCGCGTCCGAATCATCCCGCGCGAGACCCGGAATGGCGCCATCACCGCTCGCCGGCCCGATGTCGTAGTCGGCATCGCGCAGAGCGTCGAACAGGCGCAGCAGACTCTTCGGTGTATCCAGTCCCACAGCATTGCCGATACGGGCGTGTTTGGTCGGATAGGCCGAGAGCAACATGGCGATTCGACGTTGCGCGGCAGGGATTTTCCCGAGTCGCGCATGTCGGACGGCGATGCCGGCGACTCGGGCGCACCGCTCGATATCGGGTTGGTACCAGGGCAGACCGTTCTCGTCGAACTCCTTGAACGAGAACGGAACGGTGATGATGCGGCCGTCGAATTCGGGGACCGCGACTTGACTGGCGACGTCGAGCGGCGACATACCATCGTCGTTGGCGGCCCAGTCGTCGCGCGAACCGGTGAGGCACAGGCCCTGCAGGATCGGAATATCCAGCGCGGCAAGACGTTCGATATTCCACGCGTCGTCGTCGCCGCCCGCTGATGCGGCAGCCGGTGTGGTACCGCCCGCGGCGAGGACCGTGACGATCAGCGCGTCGGCAGTCCCGAGCAGGTCGATGAGGTCATCCGGGGCAGTCCGCAATGATGCGCAGAACACCGGAATCGCGCGGGCACCGGCGGATTCTATTGCCGCACAGAGCGCTTCGATATACCTAGTGTTGCCGGCAAGATGTTGCGAGCGGTAGTAGAGGACGGCGACGGCGGGCTCGTCCCCACTCGCCGTCGCTGCCGCACGTTCCAGCACTCCCCACGCCGCCGTCTGAACCGGTTCACCGAATCCGAGACCGGTGAACAGCACGGTGTCCGAAAGAAAGTTGTAGGCGTTGGCGAAATTCTTGACGCCGCCGGCCGCCAGGTAGTTATGCGCCTGTGCGACAACGCCGGCTGGCAGATTGGACAGTGCCATTAGGTCCGGATCGGGCGACAGTTCGCCGGACAACACCACGATGGGTTTCTCCAGCGCCAGTACAGCGTCGAGTCCGTCCTCCCACGCCCGTTTACCGCCCAGTATGCGCACCACGATGATGTCCGCATCCGCCGCCAGCACGGGTATGTCGTCGTTGAGTAGTCGGGACGGATTGGCCCCGGTAAACGGTGGTCTATCCCCACCGATACCGTCGGCGACCGCTGCCGCGGTGATGAGATCGGTATCCGAGGTGGACAGCAACAGAATCTGTGCAGCGCGCGAATCTTGGACGGTGTCAGTCATGGTGACTCCAACCCTAATAGCGCAATAGCTAGGGTGGTGAGGTGACCCTTCGTCCCCGGCCGGCTACGCACACCGCTCAACGCGGCGCGGCCGACCGCTGTCCTGGCGTCTTTACTACTTTTTCGGCAGCCGATGGCCAACTGGCCCGAATCAGGCTGCCTGGCGGTGCGCTACGCGCCGACCAGCTCGAGACACTCGCGCAGGCAGCCGCCGATCACGCCGATGGTTTCCTCGAATTGACCGGGCGCGGAAATATTCAGCTACGCGCGATCGCCGACGTCGATGCGGTAGCCGGACTGATCTCTGCTTCCGGACTTACCACCGATGCGGCAACTGATCGGCACCGCAACATTGTTGCCTCGCCTCTATCGGGGCGAGTCGGCGGTGTCGCCGATATTCGAACGACGGTGGCCGCACTCGACGCCGCCTTGAGTTCAGGCGCGGCTCCAGAAATGTTGTCTCGTCGGTTCTGGTTCGGTGTCGACGACGGTCGCGCCGATGTAATCGCGCAACGACCCGACGTGACACTGTTCGCCACCGACTCCGAACGGTTCGACGTGTTACTCGGCGCCCGTACCGTCGGTTCGACCGTAGCCGCTTCGGCAGTGGACGTTCTCGTAGGCGCCGCCGAATATTTCGCTGCCGCTGCGCCCGAGGCTTGGCGAGTATCCGACGTCGATGCGCGGTTGCGCGCGGCGATCGGCTCGCATCTCGCGGCGACACTTGACCCGCCGTCACACAGTGATCCGATCCAACCCGCCGTCCGCACTCCGCTGGTCGGCTGGTTTCCCCAGCAGGACTCACGGGTTCTGCTCGGCGCGACAATGCCGCTGGGCCGCCTCCCGGCGCGCACAGCGCAGTTCCTCGCCGCTATCAATGCCCCGCTGATAGTGACGCCGCATCGGGAGATCTTGATCTGCGACCTCGGCGAGGATGTCGCCGACACGGTGGTCCGAGTCCTCGCGCCAATGGGGTTGATCTTCGACGTCAATTCACCGTGGACCCTGGTGTCGAGCTGTGCTGGCGCGCCCGGCTGCGCGAAGGCGCTCTCGCCGGTGCGCGAACACCTGACCAAACAGGTCGACCTGACACCCGATGCGATCACCGAACCGGAACACTGGGTGGGGTGTGAGCGGGCCTGCGGCACGCCCACCCATCCACATACGCGGGTCCAAGCTGTGTCCGATGGAGCGGGCGGGGCGATCACTTATCGCCGAACGCCCATGTCATAGGCTGACTTTCATCATGAGCGACCAGTATTCGTATATCCGCGACGGTGCGGAGATCTATCGACAGTCCTTCGCCACTATTCGTGCGGAGTCTGACTTGTCGGCGTTCGACGCCGATCTCGCGACGGTTGTCGTGCGGATGATTCACGCGTGCGGGCAAACCACCCTCACCGAGGATGTGCGGGCAAGCGCGGGACTCGTTGATGCCGCGCGCGATGCGCTGCGAGAGGGTGCACCGATATTGTGCGATGCGACTATGGTCGCGTCCGGGGTGACGCGCGCACGTCTGCCCGCAGACAACACGGTGCGATGCTTCCTCGGCTCACCGGGGCTCGCCGACTTGGCCGACGAGCTGGGCACGACTCGGACCGCCGCAGCTGTCGAATTGTGGCGCCCCGAACTGGAGGGCGCCGTGGTGGCAATCGGTAACGCGCCGACCGCTCTGTTCGCGCTGCTCGAATTGATTGATGACGGCGGTCCCCGACCGGCCGCAATCGTCGGAGCACCGGTTGGTTTCATCGGCGCGGCCGAATCGTGTGACGCGTTGGCCGCGCGTGACGACGTCGAGTATCTGACCGTCCTCGGCCGTCGAGGCGGGTCGGCGATTACCGCCGCGGCGCTCAACGCGTTAGCGAGTCCGGTCGAATGAGCGGCACGCTTTGGGGTGTCGGCCTGGGTCCCGGCGACAGTGAATTGGTCACGGTGAAAGCGGCCCGCATAATCGGCGAGGCCGATGTGATCGCGTATCACTGTGCCCGCCACGGTCGCAGTATCGCGCGCGGGGTCGCCGAACCGTATCTGTCGCCCGGACAGATTGAAGAACGGCTGATGTACCCGGTGACCGTCGAGACCACCGACCATCCAGGCGGGTATGCCGGTGCACTCGCCGACTTTTACACCGAGAGCGCGCAGCGGCTGGCCGTTCACTTGGCCGCCGGACGCGACGTGGTACTGCTTGCCGAAGGTGACCCGCTGTTCTTCAGCTCATATATGCATATGCACAAACGCCTCGCCACGCGGTTTCCGGCCGAAATCATCCCCGGCGTGACCTCGGTGTCGGCGGCCTCAGCGGCCATCGGGATTCCACTCGTGGAGGGCGAGGAAAATCTCACCGTCTTACCGGGGACCGCACCTCAACCCGAACTCGTCGCGGCACTTAGCGCCGGGCACGCTCTGGCGATTATGAAACTTGGTCGCACCTTCCCCACTGTTCTTGCCGCACTTGAAGAATCAGGTCGCCTCGACGAGGCGTGGTACGTAGAACGTGCTTCCACGACGCGGCAGCGGGTAGCCAGGGTCGTCGACGTCGATCCAACCTCCGTACCGTATTTCTCACTGATCGTCGTGCCGTCGCCGCTCAATCAGAATTGGGCACTAGCCACTGCGCCAGCGTCTGCGGCGTCGGCCACACCGGGTTCGGTCACCGTCGTCGGTCTCGGTCCGGGCAGCGATACCCAAACGACGCCCCAGGTCGCCGCGGCACTCGCCGAAGCCACCGACCTGGTCGGCTACAAAACCTATCTCGCTCGGATTACCGCTCGGCCTGGTCAGCGGGTGCATGCCAGCGACAATCAGGTCGAATCCGAGCGTGCGGAATTCGCATTGAGTCTTGCCCACCGGGGAGCCCGGGTGGTGGTGGTGTCATCGGGCGATCCGGGCATCTTCGCGATGGCGACCGCCGTCGCCGAAGTCGCCGCTGAACCCCGGTGGCACGATGTCGCCATTCGAGTACTGCCCGGCGTTACCGCGGCCACCGCCGTAGCCGCGGTATTCGGTGCTCCCCTTGGCCACGATCTCGCCATCATCTCACTGTCGGATCGACTCAAGCCGTGGGAGGTCATTGCCGCGCGGATCCGCTCCGCGGTGACCGCCGATCTCGTTGTCGCCATTTACAATCCGGGATCGTCGCAGCGGACGTGGCAGGTCGGCGAATTGAAACTCCTTCTCCAGCAACATCTTCCGGGCGATCGCGTCATCCTGCTTGGCCGCGATGTCGGCGGACCTACACAGTCGCAGACTGTCAGCACCATCGACGATCTTGATCCGGCGCATGTCGATATGCGGACTCTCATCATCGTCGGATCATCGACGACGCGGGTCATACGGCGAGCCGCTGGGGATCTGGTTTTCACACCGCGGCACTATCGGGCGTGAGCCGAATTCGCTGAAATATGTCCGCTGGCGAACTGAGATGTCATATCGCCACCTCGCCTACGCTCAGGGCATATCTCCGCGGATCCATCAACGCAACCTGTGCACCCACGCCAGGGCTGCCGCCACATCGTGAACACGGTGCACACCGGCCGGCTCACTCGGCCGCTCCACCACGACCACCTCGACGCCCAAGTCCCGAGCGGCGTCGAGTTTGTCGCGGGTCAGCGCCCCCCCGCTGTTCTTCGTGACTAACGTCGTGATCCGGTGGTGCCGCATCAGCGCTGATTCGTCGTCATACCGATAGGGTCCACGCGCGGAGAGGATTTCGGCGTGCGGCGGCAGGGACGCCGTCGGTTTGTCGACGACCCGGATCAGAAACCACGCATCGGTGATCCCGGCGAAGACCCCGACATCCTGCCGTCCCGTGGTGAGAAGGATCCGGCCGCCCTGTGCCCCAACATATTCGGCAGCAGATGCCATATCCGGAACTCGATGCCACCGGTCATCCGGTCCCGGCTCCCACGGAGGTCGCCGCAACCGCAACAACGGTGTCGACGTTGCGGTGCAAGCCGCGACCGCATTCCTGGTTATCGTCGCGGCAAATGGATGGGTGGCGTCGACGACCGCCGAAATTTCCTGCCCGCGGAGATAGTCCGCCAGTCCCTCAATTCCACCGAACCCCCCGATCCGCGCCTCGCCGACCGGGAGTTTCGGTCGCTGCACTCGTCCGGCAAGCGACGAGATCACGCTGATTCCCGCGCCGACGACTTCCTTCGCCAACTCGCGCGCCTCGCCGGTCCCGCCGAGGATCAGCACTCGGCGCGCGTCCTCAGAGCTGGCCATCGGCACGCAGCTTGGTCATCCGGGCATGAGAATACAAGTAACTGTCGGTCACGTCCGGGTGCGCAGCGGCAGCGAGGACCGGCCCCACAAAGATCACCGCGGTACGTCGGATCTGTGCGGCCGCCAACGCACCGGGCAATTCGACCAGCGGACATCGCACTACTCGCTCATCGGCGCGGCTGGCGAAAGCCACTGTCGCAGTGGGACAGTCGGCACCGTAGTGCGGTAGCAGTGCATCCACGATCTGGTCGGCTTGGTTGGCGGCCAGATGCAGAGCCAACGTCACACCGGCCGATGCCAATGCTGCCAGGTCCTCGCCGTGCGGCATATCGGTGGACAGCGTCGACACTCGGGTGATGAGCAAACTCTGACCGACGCCGGGCACGGTGAGTTCGATGCCCATCGCAGCTGCGGCAGCCGCGAAGGCAGGAACCCCCGGCACTATCTCGTAGTCGATTCCCAGCTTCGTCAGATGCCTAACCTGCTCTGCCACAGCGGAGTACAACGAAGGGTCACCGGAATGCAACCGAGCCACGTCATCACCACGCTCATGCGCTGCCGCGATATGCTCGATGATTTCCGACAATGGCATCCGGGCCGTATCGATCAGCCGGACGTCGTCGGGACAGTGAGTCAAAATCTCGGCCGGCACCAACGAACCCGCGTACAGACACGTCCGGCATTCCCCCAATATCCGCGAACCGCGCAAGGTAAGGAGATCCGGGGCGCCCGGCCCGGCTCCGATGATGTAAACTGTCACGACTCACTGCCCCTCTCGACCACCCACTGCACAATCGGCAACGCCGGTCGCCAGGTGGTCATCGAACCCAGTGGCGCGGCATATTCGACGCCGAGCCGCGTCATCGTCCCCCCATATGCCGCAAACGATTCGGCCACCAGCGACTGATTCTCGACGGTGACCGCATTGACCACCAGCCGCCCGCCAACGGTCAACCGCTGCCACGCGTCAGCCAAGACGCCGCGCGTAAACCCACCGCCGATGAAGATGGCGTCCGGATCCGGTGCGTGGTCGAACGATTCCGGCGCACTACCGACAATCACCAAGCGGTCGCCGACGCCGTGTCGGGCCGCGTTCACCGCGATCCGCTCCGCGCGCGTGGGATCCGATTCGAAAGCTGTTGCACGACTTGATGTATCACTTCTGAGCCATTCGATGCCGACACTGCCGGAACCGGCACCGATATCCCACAGAATCTGCCCGCCGGTCGGCGCCAGTGCACATACTGTCACCGCCCGTATTACCTGCTTGGTGAGTTGGCCGTCGTGATGATAGACATCGTCTGGCAGACCGGGCGTGCGCGCGTGCAGCGGCCCCGAGATCTCCAGCGCGACGACATTCAGCGGGTCACCGGGAGCCAGCGTCCAGGAGTCAGCGGTCGCCGAGTACTTGTCTTCGCGCGGTCCACCCAATTGCTCGAGAACTGTGAGCGTAGAACTTCCGAATCCGTTGTCCGCCAGCACCTTCGCCAACTGAGCCGGCGAGTTCTGATCCCGAGACAAAACCAATACGCGCTTCGCATGACTCGCAACCGCCAACACGGATGACGCCGACGAACTGACTAACGACACCACCTCGGTCCGCGCCAGATCCCACCCCATCCTTGCCGCCGCCAGGCTCACACTGGACACCGCCGGAAGCACCAGCACCGCATCGCGACCGAGTCTCGCGATGATTGATGCCCCAACACCATGAAACATCGGATCACCGGAGGCGACGATATGTACGTCCCCGGCGGATTCATCGGCAAGCACCTCGTCGAGATGTGCACTCATCGGTGACTGCCACCGGACAGTTCGCGCCGAAACCTGGCCGGACAGCAACGACAATTGTCGCGATGATCCGATAATCGTTGTCGCACCGGTCAATTCATCCTGCGCTCGGCGGCTCAGTCCGTCCCAGCCGTCGGCCCCTATCCCGACGACGATGAACCTGCGTGCCCCGCCGCTCATCGCGGCAGCCGACGCCAAATCGCACGGGGCAGCAGCCGGAACACGAATATGGTCGGACGGATCGCCCACGGCACCCACACTTCACGCTTACCCCGCCGATAGGCGCGCGCGACGCCATCAGCGACCTGGTCCGCCGTGGAACTCATCGGGGCGGGCTTGACACCGGTCGCCATCAGATCCGCCGTCATCGCTCCGACGACAAAGCCCGGCCGGGCCAACAACACTCGCACCGACGTGTGTCGCAAGGCGTCGGACAGGCCGCTGGCGAAGCCGTCCAATCCAGCCTTCGTCGAGCCGTAGACATAATTCGCGCGACGCACCCGTGCGCCGGCGATTGAGGAGAAGACGACCAGCGTCGAGGGCCGCTCCTGTTCACGGAGCGCATTCGCGAGCAAAGTCAGAATGCTGACCTGCGCCACATAATCCGTCTGTGCGATCTGCAGCGCATGCGCAACGTCGGTCTCCGAGCGTGATGCATCACCGAGGATTCCGAAGGCGACGATCGCTGCTTCGATCGGGCCATAATCGGCGACCAGCTGTTCGACGAGTGCCGGGTGCGTATCGGTGTCGTCGGCGTCGAACGCGACCACGCTTACCTCAGTGGCGCCGGCCGCCAGCGCGATAGCGCGTTCGGCACTGAGATCTTCGGGACGTCGAGCGGCCAAAACGACGTGTCGCCCAGCGGCCAGTCGGGCGGTCAGTGCGACGCCGATTTCACTCCGGCCGCCAAAGAGAATGATTGCGCCCGCGTCCGAAGATGACATACTTCGATCATTCCATCCGCGCGATGCCGTCGATACCTCCGGGTCACAGGAGCGATAGCGTGAGACGGTGACTCGAACACCGGATGACCTCACCGATGCGGCCCATGAATTTCTGATCGAACGACACCTGGCGACGCTGGCGACCGTCCGCCCCGACGGGACACCCCATTCGGCGCCGGTCGGTTTCACATATGACTCCGACACCAGGACCGCACGAGTGATCACCTCCGACGGCAATCAGAAGGCCCGCAACGCCGAACGCGCAGGGTATGCCGCACTCACACAGGTCGACGGTGCGCGGTGGCTGACTGTCGAGGGTGCCGCCCGGGTCCGACGCGAGCCCGATGAGGTGCGCGACGCCGAGCGTCGCTACGCACGCCGCTATCGAGTGCCACGACCCAATCCGCGCCGCGTTGTCATCGAAGTGACGGTGACTCGGATCATGGGTTCATCGACCCTGCGCGGCGATTAGACCTGCTTTGGGGGAAGTTCACCTCGTTTACTCGCGTTCACCTCACAATTTTCGAGAGGTAGATGCGAGTAAACGAGGTGAATTCGCTAGCGTCGGTCCAACACCGTCAAACCATGCGGACGCGTATTCACCGATTCGCAGCCATCTTCGGTGACGATGACGATGTCTTCGATGCGGGCCCCCCACTGGCCGGGGAAATAGATTCCCGGTTCGATGGAGAATGCCATACCCGGTCGCAATACGACATCGTTGCCGCCGACGATATACGGCTCTTCATGTACCGAGAGTCCGATCCCGTGGCCGGTCCGATGAATGAAGGCATCGGCCAGCCCGGCCTCGGCGAGTAGGTCGCGTGCCGCGGCGTCGATCGACGACGCGGTGACACCCGGGCGAACCGCGGCAGTCGCCGCTGCCTGCGCCCGTTCCAGAGTCTGAACTGCAGCCGCAATATCGGCTGCCGGCTCACCGAAGCAGTAGGTGCGCGTGGAATCCGAGTTGTACCCCGACGCGACCGGTCCGCCGATGTCGATAACCACGACGTCGTCCGCGGCGATGATGCGATCAGAATATTCGTGATGAGGATCGGCACCATGCGGTCCGGAACCAACGATGACGAATGCAGCCGACGTATGACCTTCGGCGATGATCGCCGCGCTGATATCAGCCGCGACGTCGCGTTCGGTTCGACCGGGACGCAGGAATTCACCCATCCGGGCATGAACCCGATCGATTGCCGCACCGGCCTCTCGGAGCGCGTCGATCTCGACGTCGTCTTTGATCATTCGTAGTTCGCGTAAGACGCCAGTCGCGAGCCGCGGCGTTGATCCGATCCGCTCGGCGATCGGCACTAGGTGTAGCGCTGGCATTGAATCCGATACCGCCACAACAGGATTGGTACCGGATTCGGAGAGGACAAGGCCGTAGGGGTCTTCACCGTCGACCCAGGGCGACATGGTGAGCCCCAACTCGCCAGCCGCCGATTCAGTAAGCGACGCCAGTTCCAGTCGCGGTACCACGACGATCGGCGCCGAATCAGCGTCGGCCGCAATCGCCAGCACCGTCAGCCGTTCAAAGGTCTGCGCGCGCGATCCGATCAAATATTCCAAGTCCGGTCCCGGACTGACGAGCAACAGATCGACGCCGGCATCGGCGGCGAGTTTCGCCGCGGCCGCGAGTCGTCGGGCATAACTGGACACCGGTAGCAACGTGGACTCAGACACAATTGCCAGGCTAACGCCTACTAAGGTTGCGAGCATGCCTGGCACCCTGATGCTCCTCGACGGCGCAAGCCTCTGGTTCCGCTCCTATTTCGCATTGCCCGAGAAGATGACCGCTCCCGACGGCCGACCGGTGAACGCGGTCCGCGGATTCGTCGATACGATCGCCGCACTTGTTACCAAACATGAGCCGACGCGGTTAGTCGTCTGCCTCGACCTCGACTGGCGCCCGGCATTTCGTACTGATCTGATTCCGTCGTACAAGGCTCATCGCGTTGCCGAAGAGTCGAGCACCGCACCCGATGTCGAAGAAGTCCCCGACACGCTGACTCCACAGGTCGACATGATTATGAATGTTTTAGCCGCAGCGGGTATTTCACGTGCCGGTGCCGTTGGGTACGAGGCCGACGACGTCATCGGCACACTAGCCTTCGCCGAAGCAGACGACGAAGTAGTCGTCGTCAGCGGCGACCGCGACCTATTGCAGGTTGTCGCCGACGACCCCGTCTCGGTGCGGGTCTTTTACGTCGGCCGCGGACTATCCAAAGCCGAGTTGATGGGGCCGCTCGAGGTCGCCGAGAAATACGGCCTTGACCCAGAGCGGCCCGGCGTCGGCTACGCCGAGATGTCGATGCTGCGCGGCGATCCGTCCGACGGTCTACCGGGAGTGGCTGGCATCGGCGAAAAGACCGGCGCGAAACTGCTCAACGAATACGGCAGTCTCGAGGCGCTCGAGAAGGCTGCTGCAGATCCAGCGTCGAAGCTGGCGGCCCGCCCACGCAATGCCCTGATCGCCGCATCCGACTACCTGACGGCGGCCCGCACCGTCGTCACCGTTGCGACCGACGCCGAAATCGTTCTGAGCCCAGGAGCAGACGAACAACGCGCCGATGCCCTGCCCGCTGCACCAGCCGATCGAGTCGCGCTCGCCGAGCTGGTGGAGGAACTGGGAATCGGCGCGTCGGTGAAACGCCTTGCTACCGCGCTGCGGTGGGAGCTCTAGCCTGCGCTGGGCCGACTGACCTCGTAGTTACCGTCGCCATCGATGAACGTGATCGTCACCTTGCGCTCCAGATCGCCGACCTTGACCGTGCAATCGAACGAATTGCCCTGCTTGACGCGCTGACCGGATGGGCATTGCGCACCGGACACGTTGGTTGACTTGTAATCCTCGGTGAGCACGCGCTCGACCCCCTGCTGCGCGGCATCCTGGGAGAGCGTCTTCGGCGCCCAGCCCGGCACGAGGAATGCCGTGATCAGCACGATTGCGGCAATCGCCACAAGTGCTCCGGCGCCAATGTAGTACAGCTTTCCGGACTTCTTCGGAGACGGCTGCCCCATCGGGCCGAATGGGTCGTTTTGCTGACCAAACTGGCCCGGCTGACCAAACTGGCCCGGCTGGCCGAACTGACCCGACGGCTGGCCGAACTGACCCGACGGCTGGCCGTATGGCTCCGGATTGGTAAGCGGCGCAGTCGGATTCGGTTGCGACGTTGATTGCGGAGCAGCTCCGTACTGTCCGGGCACTCCGTACTGCGACTGGTCCGGCGCGCCATAGTGCGGCTGCGCGGGCTGTCCGGGCGCTACACCGTATTGCGGTTGCGCGGGCTGTCCGGGCGCTACACCGTATTGCGGTTGCGCGGGCTGTCCCGGCGCGACACCGTACTGCTGCGGCTGGGCCTGCGGGCCGGAGAACTGTGTCGGCTGCCCGAACTGAGTCTGCTGACCATACGGATCGGGTTGGGCCGGAGGGACGGGTTGGGCCGGAGGGACGGGTTGGGCCGGCGCACCGGGCGTCGTCGTCGGGTTGAACTGCGTTGGAGCGTAATTCCCAGGCCCGGTGGTCGGGACCGGAGTCTGCCCGGAGGTTGGGTCGGGCGCAGCATTCGGGTCGGATGGGCCCGGATTGTTCGGCTGTTCAGGCTCGGTCATGAGTCCCTCCCGAAGGGGTTGCCCCAGCGGCAACCGAGTTTGTCGGATACGGCTGTAAATGCTATCGCAGTACGCCTGGTCATAGGTGGATCACCACGTAGATGCCGCGACGGTGCCAGTCATTAATTTAGTTCTACCGCTACTATGCCGCGCCTGATCGCACCTATCGCGCTTCGAGCGGTAGCCGCGAGCCGACTGGACGAGTCGACACTCTTGGCGACCTGTTCCAGCAGGTCGACGACCTGGCGGTTCCACCGAACGAAGTCTCCCGGTGAGAGCAGGTTGCCACGATCGCCCGCTGCGGCAAGTGCCTCGGTCAGCGATCGGCCCGACGCCCACAGTGCGACTGCCACCGAGAACCCGGTATCGGGTTCACGCGTCGGTGTCAGTCGATGACGCGACTCCACCTCGGTGATGTCCTGCCAAATACGAACCGTATCCGCCAGCGCGGCCCGCAATCCGGCACTGCCCGGCATCGCATCGACTCCCGAATAGGTGTCACGCCGAGCTTCAAAGACGAGGGCCGCCACCACCGCCGCGAGTTCATGCGGAGGCAACTCGTCCCAGACTTCCTCGCGGAGGCATTCGCTGACCAATAGATCGCTCTCGCTATAAATGCGACCAAGGATCCGGCCCGGTTCAGTCACCTCGACGTCGTTCCCGACCTGGCGCAGATAGCCGAGATCGGTCAGTACACCGACTACCCGGTCGAAGGTGACCCGCAGAGTCGACGTTCGCGCCGCGATATTCGAATCCAGCGTGACGATGTCGCGGACCAATCGATTGCGTCGTTCGGCCAGTCGGAAAAGTTCATCGGAGTTGTCCAGTGCGTGCGCGGGGTGCGCGCGCAATTGGGCCCTCAAGTTGGACAGTTCCTTGTCGTCGGCCGCATCGGCACGTTTGCGCTGACGCCCGCGAGGTAAGTCGATGCCGGTCGAGCGCAATGCCGACGCCAGATCTCGCCGGCCACGGCCGGTTCGCCGGTCCACCTGCTTGCCCAGCCTCATATTGCCGAGCACTTCAGGCGTATTGAGGAAGTCGCGTGCCCCGACGCGTCCGCACCAACCGTCCTCGGTCAGCACCATCGGTTTGGGATCGGCAGCACTAGACGCCGGCTCGATGACAACGGCGATCCCTCGATGCCGATTGCCATACAACCCAATCACGTGGCCGCGTTTGAGTGCGGCGAGCTCATCGGTCGTCGACGCCAGATCAGCGTTGCGCCGAACGAATTTGAGTTCGCGTTCGCGCGTCCGAATATCTTCGCGCAGTTGGACATACCCGAGAAAGCCGGTGTATGCCTCGGTCTGCGCCGCGCCCTGGCCGGAAGATCCACCGAATGTCGGGTCGCCCGAATCCAGCCCGCGTCGCGTCGCGGCATTCGCCAATTCACCGTCCATCTTGCGCAGGGCACGCTGGGCTTCGTCGACCTTGCGAGCCTGGCCGACCACTGATCGATCCGCCTGAAATTGGGCGAAGGATCGGTGCAGGATCTCCCGCGACCCACTCAGGCCGAGCCGGTCGATGAGGTTGACCGCCATGTTGTACTCCGGTGCGAATGAACTGCGTAGCGCAAAGGTGCGCGAACCGGCCAGTCCAGCGACCTCGGTCGGCACGATGTCGGGGGTCCACAGCACCACCGCGTGCCCCTCGACATCGATTCCGCGTCGCCCCGCACGGCCGGTCAGCTGGGTAAACTCCCCCGGGGTCAGATCTACATGCGCCTCGCCGTTGTATTTGACGAGACGTTCCAGGACGACTGACCGTGCCGGCATATTGATGCCGAGCGCCAGCGTCTCGGTCGCGAAGACCATCCGTACCAGACCACGGGTGAACAGTTCTTCCACGCAGTGCCGGAAGGTCGGGAGCAGGCCGGCGTGATGGGCCGCCAACCCCCGACGCAGGCCGGTCCGCCATTCGGTGACGCCGAGAATATCGATATCAGCAGGCGACAGCTCCCCGACGTAGCGGTCGACGACGTCGTCGACCTGTGCGCTCTGCTGCGGTTCGAGCAGGTTGATACCCGACCGCAGGCATTGCTGCAGTGCGCCATCGCAGCCGGCCCGGGAGAAGATGAACCCGATCGCGGGCAACAATCCCTCGCGGTCGAGTTGCCGGACCAGGTTCGGCCGCGGCACAACGTTTCCGCGCCGAGTGTTCGGACGGCCACGGCGACGCCCGCGGGAGCGTTCGTCATAGTCGTCGGTCATCAACGCACGATGCTTGATGAAACGCATCAGCTCTGGATTTACACCGGGATGCCCCGCTTTACCGGCCTTTCCGGAGCGTTCGGGGCGAGGATCGAACAGGTCGAACAGTCGCGTCCCCACCATCATGTGCTGTTGTAGCGGAACGGGCCGGTGGTCATCGACGATCACGGTCGTATCGCCGCGGACCGTCTGCATCCAGTCACCGAATTCCTCGGCGTTGCTGACCGTCGCCGACAGCGCGACCACCGACACCGATGGGTCCAGGTGCAAGATGACTTCTTCCCACACCGCGCCCCGGAATCGGTCGGCCAAGAAATGCACCTCATCCATCACCACATGGGAAAGCCCTTGCAGCGCGGGAGAATTCGCGTAGATCATGTTGCGGACGACTTCGGTCGTCATCACGACGACGTCGGCGTCGGGGTTGATGGAGTTATCCCCGGTCAACAGCCCGACCGAATCGGCTCCGTGTACTGCGACAAGATCGTTGAATTTCTGGTTACTCAGCGCCTTAATTGGCGTTGTGTAGAAGCATTTGGTGCCCTGCGCCAGGGCGAGGTGGACCGCGAACTCTCCGACGATGGTTTTGCCGGCTCCGGTGGGCGCGCATACGAGGACACCGTGACCGGCTTGCAAGGCATCGCAGGCGCGTAGCTGGAATGGGTCGAGGGCGAATGCTTGACGGGCGAGAAAATCGTCGAGGTGCGTCATCTCCTACAGGATGTCACCAAATGTGTCGCCGGAGCGCACCGACGCTCGTGATGTCGCCGCGGTCCCCGGCGACGCGGTCGGTGTGGCGGACGCTGACGGCAGTGGACTGGCTTCGTCGTCCGAGAGCGACTCCCAGTCCTCGGTGCGCCGAGCCTTCCGCCGGTCGTTGAACCGGGAGATCTGGATGGCGAATTCGAGCAGGACGGTCAACGCACACGCGAGCGCCAACATCGTGAATGGATCCGAACCCGGCGAGACCACCGCTGCGAACACGAACATCGCGAAGATGAGACCGCGCCGCCAACTCTTTAGCCGTTGGTAGTGCAGGATGCCAATCAAGTTGAGCGCGATGATGAGCAACGGCAGTTCAAAACTCACACCGAAGATGACCAGCAGATTGATCATGAAGGTGAAGTAACTGTCACCGGTCAGCGCGGTTACCTGAACGTCTTGACCGACGGTCAGCAAGAACTCGAAAGCCTTGTTGACGACCAGGTAGGCCAGCACCGCACCGGTTACGAAGAGGACCGATGCCGCACTCACGAAGGAGAAGGCATACTTCCGTTCGTTGCGATGTAAGCCCGGAGTAATGAACTGCCACAGTTGGTAGAACCAGATGGGCGTTGCGATCACGACACCTGCGGTCAGGCCAACTTTGAGTCGCAGCATGAACTGATCGAACGGGCCGGTGGCGAGAAGTTTGCAACTGCCGTCGGCGGTGAAACTGGCACGTGCGGAAGCGGGCAGCGAACAATACGGCCCACGCAAAAGTTCACCGAGCGACTCGATGCCGAAAATGGAATGGGAGTACCAGAAGAAGCCAAAAATAGTCGTCAGCAGTATCGCGATCAGCGAGATGACGATTCGGTACCGCAGCTCGTAAAGGTGGTCGACGAGCGACATCGTCCCGTCGGGATTGGCCTTACTGCGGCGCCGACGGGGGTCGAGGGGTATGCGCACTAGTGGAGAAGTCCGGCGTCAGGCCGACTTCTGCACGTCTTCAGGTTTACTGGTGGGCACTGGCGCAGGAGCCGCAACCTCGGAAGCGGACAACTCGCGCGGGGCTTCGGCGACTGGAGCGTCGGGCTTGCCGTCGTTGGCCATTTCCTTGACTTCGGATTTGAAGATGCGTAGCGATCGTCCCAGGCCACGCGCGGCATCCGGCAGCTTTTTCGAGCCAAAGAGGATAACGAAGGCCAGCACGACCAGAATGACATGCCACGGCGTAATGGCGCTCATGAGTACAACCCTTTCGAATGAGACTGTTGCCTATGCTACCGGACAACGGCGTGGTTCACGCGGTCAGTTGTAACGTGCCCGTGCCGCTGTTGCTTCGCGCGTAACCTGGTCGATTACCTGCGCCGAGACCTCACCCGGACCAGTGATCCGAATATGGCCGCCGAAACCCAGAATGAACCTGGTCAGCCATTCATCAGACCCGTAGCGCAGGGTGGCCGGCTGCACACCGTCCGCGCCGGCCGCGCCCCGCTGCTCGAGTAGGTAGTACTCGAAAGCCCAGCGCGCCGTCGCGTCGACGTCGAGTTCGACGGTCGGCAGGTCGGCGTTCTCGGACATGATCGGCGATGGACGTTGTGCCGTGGCGTCGGGCGGTAACTGGGCGGGTTCGTCGAGGATTCGCGCGGCGTCGATCCGATCGAAGCGGAATAGTCGCATCCCGCCGCTGCTGCGGCACCACGCTGACAGATAGGTGCTGCCGTCGGTGACCTGAACAGTTACCGGGTCGACTATCCGATCGCTGATCGAATCACGACTGGCCGTGTAGTACCGGATGGAAAGTGCGTGTCCCTCGTGGACCGCCCGACGGATGGTCTCGTAGATCTCTTTACGTGCCGGGTCCGCGTTATCGGCGATCGCGGCTGGCGCGGACTCCGCACCCACTGCGGCGGCAATCTTGGCGATGGCTCGTTCAACCGCATCGGGGGCCGCGGCATGCGTCTGAGTCAACGCCCGCAACGCGGTGAGCAATACGGTGGCCTCGGTTGAGGTCAGTTGCAGAGGTCGGTCGATACCTGCGCTGAAGTTGACGTGGACATGTCCCTCGGAATAGGAGATGTCGATCAAGTCATCGGGGTACTGATACTTGCCGGGTAGTCCGCAGACGAATAGTTGGTCAAGGTCTTTGACCAACTTATCTTCGCCGACGTCGAGGTCGGCGGCCGCCTGCTCCAACGTAATACCTTGGCGAGCAAGGAAATACGGGATCAACGTCAGTAGACGCGTCAGCTGGTCGGACTGGGCCGCCATCTTCAGACTCCCTTCGCGATGATCGCGTCGAGCGCACTGATTACGTTGTCGCGCAACGACTTCGGTTCGAGTACCACCACGTCACGACCCGCTGACAACACCATTCGTGCGAGTCCCGACTCGGTGGTGATGGGCACCTCGATCTCGTCGCCGGCGACGCCGTCGCGTTCAGTCGGTACGGCAGCGGTCGCGATCCGCCGCAATCCGACCGCCCGGTCAGCGGCAACCCACAACCGGGCGGACGCTCCGCCATCGGCACCGGATGCCGAGTCGACCGTGGCAGCGACAGCTGCGGTCAAATCGACGCCGGCGGGAATCTCGAACGCGCCTGCTCGGCCGGTTGTTCGCACATCGGTCACCCGGGACAGGCGAAAGACCCGTTGATCATCGCGATCCCGATCGTGGCCGATCACATACCAACGACCGCGATGGGTTAACACTCCCCACGGCTCGAGTGTCCGTGACGACGAATCTCCGGCACCCGAAGGCCGGTGAGCGAAAGTCACCGCCTGGCGTCTGGTACTCGCATCGATCAGCGTTCTGGTCACCGGTTCAGAGCTGACCCGACGCGGCGAGATCTCGATATCCTCGGCAACGCGTACGTCGATGCCGGCACCCTTGAGTTTGAGAACAGCCGATTGGGTCAGCCGTGCGATATCCGGGCTGTCCCACACGACCGCGGCCATCGCAACGGCGGCAGCTTCGTCTTCATCGAGCACGATTTCGGGTAATTCATAGCTTTCCCGGTCGATTCGGTAGCCTTCGACACCCGCCGCTCGTGGCGCCGCGCCGGTCAGCAGCGGGACACCCATATCCCGCAACTCAGCCTTGTCACGCTCGAACATCCGGTTGAACGCTTCGTCGCTCTGGGGTTCGTCGGCGTAGCCGACCACATTTTCCCGGATGAACTCCGCAGTCACGAACTGCCTGGCTTCGCGCAGGCAGATAACCAGGTTCAGCAGCCGTTCGGTTCTATTTCGTGCCACCGCGATATCTTATGACTCACATCGACGCGATGAGCCGATCGACGCGCTCATCGACGCTGCGGAACGGGTCCTTGCACAACACAGTCCGTTGAGCTTGATCGTTGAGTTTCAAATGCACCCAGTCGACAGTGAAGTCGCGGCCAGTTTTCTGCGCGGCCGCGATGAAGTCGCCACGCAGTTTGGCCCGGGTGGTTTGCGGAGGCTCTTCCACGGCATTCGCGATAGCCTCATCGGTGGTGGCCCGAGCGACGAGCCCTTTACGCGTAAGTACGTCAAACACCCCGCGACCACGTTTGATGTCGTGATAGGCCAGATCGAGCTGGGCGATCTTGGGATCGGTCAACTCCATCCCGAACTTGTCCTGGTAACGCTGGAATAACTTGCGCTTGATCACCCAGTCGATCTCGGTGTCAACCTTAGAGAAATCATCGGATTCCACCGCATCAAGAATTCGTCCCCATAGATCGACAACAACGGCCATCGACGGATCGGGATGCCCGCCGGCGATATGGTCGACGGCGCGGGCGTGATACTCGCGCTGGATGTCGAGCGCGCTGGCAGTCTTACCGCCGGCCAGGCGCACCTGACGGCGGCCGGAGGGGTCATGCGAGATCTCCCGGATCGCCCGAATTGGGTTGTCCAGCGCGAAATCCCGGAAACTGAGACCCGCCTCGATCATCTCCAAGACCAGGGTCGCCGACCCGACTTTGAGTAGCGTGGTCATCTCGGCCATGTTGGAGTCGCCGACGATCACATGCAATCTGCGATACTTCTCAGCATCGGCATGCGGCTCGTCGCGGGTGTTGATAATCGGCCGGGAGCGCGTAGTCGCCGACGACACTCCTTCCCAAATGTGTTCCGCGCGTTGGGATAAGCAAAAGTCGGCGGATTTGGGCGTTTGCAGGACTTTGCCGGCACCGCAGATCAACTGCCTGGTCACCAGGAAGGGCAGCAGTACGTCGGAGATCCGCGAAAACTCGCCGGCCCGCACCACCAGGAAATTCTCGTGGCACCCGTAGGAGTTGCCGGCCGAGTCGGTGTTGTTCTTGAACAGGTAGATATCGCCGCCGATACCCTCATCTGCCAACCGCGCCTCGGCATCGATGAGGAGGTCTTCGAGGACCAACTCCCCCGCCCGGTCATGGTTGATCAGCTGGACGAGACTGTCGCATTCGGCGGTGGCATATTCCGGATGCGACCCGACGTCGAGGTAGAGCCGAGCCCCGTTGCGTAAGAACACATTCGACGACCGGCCCCACGAAACGACGCGGCGGAACAGATACCGCGCGACCTCATCCGGGCTAAGCCGACGATGGCCGTGAAAAGTGCATGTCACACCGAATTCGGTCTCGATGCCCATGATTCGACGCTGCACTGAAGACCTCAGTCCTTCTCATCGGAGTCGGCCTCGGGTGCCGCCTCCGCTTCCGGGGCCGGCGCCTGCGCGAGCAGGTCGGCCACTTGAGCATTCCGTAACCGTTTGAACGCGCGGCGCGGCCGGTTGCGATCGAGGATCGCAACCTCCAGATCGTCGGCGGTCAACTCCCTTGGCTGTTCGCCGACGGCGCCGAGCGCGACCGTCGCGACTGAAATCGCCTGTACCAGTGGCAGATCGGGGCTGTAGTGCTCAGACAACGACTTGTTGATCGCCTCGGTCACGCCACCCATCACCAGAAAACGTGTCTCATCGGCGATCGAACCGTCGTAGCTGATTCGGTATAGCTGCGACGCCGTGGTTCGTCCCGGCTTGGCAACCTCGGCGACGCATAGCTCGACCTCATACGGCTTGGCCTGCTCGGTGAACACCGATCCCAGCGTGTTGGCATAAGCATTCGCCAGCGACAGACCACTCACGTCGGCCCGGTCGTAGCTGTACCCGCGTAGATCGGCGAGTTGAATTCCCGCCTTGCGCAAGCTCTCGAACTCGTTGTACTTGCCGACGGCGGCGAAGCCAATCCGGTCGTAGATCTCGCTGATCTTGCGCAGGGTGTTCGACGGGTTCTCCGCGACGAACAACACGCCGTCGGCATAGGTCAGCGCGACGACGCTGCGTCCGCGCGCGATTCCCTTGCGCGCCAACTCCGAACGATCGCGCATGATCTGTTCGGCACTCGCGTAATACGGAAATGTCATCGCAGATCGCCCTCCCCGTGGTGACTGCCGCGCGGCGCGTGCTGTTCGGTTCGCTGGCGGGTGATATCAGTGGCCGCTGCCGAGATCTCCGACTCCGGCACTTCGGTGGCTCCGTCGGCACCGACGGTGACCGCCGTCGGGAAGATTTGGCGCACGATGTCGGGACCCCCGGTCGCCGAGTCGTCGTCGGCGGCGTCGTAGAGCGCTTCAATCGCGATGGCCAGCGCGCCTGCGGCGTCGAGGTCTGCCCGATAACGCTTCTTCAGCGACGACTTCGCGAAAACCGACCCGGAACCGATCGCGGTGTAACCGCCGAACTCCTCATGCCTATCGCCCGCGATGTCGAAGGAGAAGATACGGCCGAAGGCCCCCTCTTCGGCATCGGTGTCGAAGCCGACCAGCAGCGGAACGGCCGCCAGACCCTGCATCGCCGCGGCGAGGTTGCCGCGCACCATCGCGGCGAGGCGACTGACCTTGCCGTCGAGCGTCAACGGAACACCCTCGAGCTTTTCGTAGTGCTCGAGTTCCACCGCGAACAAGCGCACCATCTCGATGGCGATACCCGCGGTGCCCGCGATGCCGGCAGCCGAATAGTCGTCGGTGATGTACACCTTGCGCACATCACGGGTCGCGATCAGATTTCCGGCAGTTGCCCGCCGATCCCCGGCAAGCACCACCCCACCGGCATAGGACACCGCCACAATGGTTGTGCCATGCGGGATTTCAGCGATCGTGGCGCCGGTCCCGGTGAGAGATGCCAGCCGCGAGGCCGGGAGCTGATCGGGTGCGTGTACGCGTAGATATTCGGTGAAAGATGAAATATCGGGCCCGTTCGGGGGTACGGCGGGGCTCACTGGCCGCCCTTCTGGACATAGGCCCGCACGAAGTCTTCGGCGTTCTCCTCCAGCACATCGTCGATCTCGTCGAGCAGATCGTCGGTCTCTTCCGCGAGCTTCTCGCGACGTTCCTGACCCGCACCACCTTCGGGGGTGAGATCGTCGTCATCGCTGCCGCCACCGCGGTGAGTCTGTTCCTGCGCCATGCCGCCTCCTATCGGTCGGGCCAGCCATGAAATACCTCAGATGACTGGGTAGCACTACCCTACCGGTGTACGCGCACAGATGTGTGAGGCTCGCAGCTCGCTTCCTCCTGAGCCAAGACACTCACCGAGCATCGCGAAGCCATCCTCAATTCATCGTGAGTTGGTCAACGAGTTCGGCTGCGCTGTTCACTGAATCGAGTAATGCGCCAACATGAGCGCGGCTGCCGCGCAACGGTTCCAGCGTCGGAATGCGCACGAGCGAGTCACCACCGAGGTCGAAGATCACCGAATCCCAGCTTGCGGCCGCGATGTCGGCGCCGAAGCGTCGGAGGCATTCCCCACGGAAGTAGGCACGTGTATGTTCCGGCGGGTTGGTAATGGCGTCGAGCACCTGCGCTTCGGTGACTAACCGCTTCATCGACCCGCGCGCTACGAGCCGGTTGTAGAGCCCTTTGTCCAATCTAACGTCGGAGTATTGCAGGTCGATTAGGTGTAGGCGCGGTGCCGACCAGCCCAGTCCCTCGCGCTGCCGGAACCCTTCGAGGAGACGCAGTTTGGCCGGCCAGTCGAGGATATCGGCACATTCGAGTGGGTCGCGTTCGAGTTTGTCGAGCACGTCGGCCCAGGTCTCCAGTACATGCGCGGCGCGGGCGTCGTCAGAATGATGGGTGTCATGGAATGCCTGGCACCGCGCCAGGTATTCGCGCTGCAGGGCCAATCCGGTCAATTCCCGGCCGTCGGTCAGCGCAACGGTCGCGGTCAGTGTCGGGTCGTGGCTGATCTGGTGTACCGCGGCGACTGGTCGGGCCAACTCCAGGTCGGAGAAGTCATGCCCCGCCTCGATGAGATCGAGCACCAACGCTGCGGTGCCCACCTTGAGGTAGGTCGATGTCTCCGACAGGTTGGCGTCGCCGATGATCACATGCAGCCGGCGATAACGGTCCGGATCGGCATGCGGCTCGTCGCGAGTGTTGATGATGCCGCGCTTGAGGGTCGTCTCCAGGCCAACCTCGACCTCGATATAGTCGGCGCGCTGACTGAGCTGGAATCCCGATTCGTCACCGGACTGACCGATACCGACCCGTCCGGAACCGACGACCACCTGCCGCGAGGCGAAGAATGGGATCAGCCCGGCGATAATTGCCGGGAACGGAGTGTCGCGGCTCATCAGATAGTTTTCGTGGGTTCCGTATGAGGCGCCCTTGCCGTCGATGTTGTTCTTATATAACTGCAGTGCCGGCGCTCCGGGCACACTCGCGACGTGGCGAGCGGCGGCTTCCATGACACGTTCGCCCGCCTTGTCCCAGATAACCGCGTCGAGCGGGTCAGTGACTTCGGGAGCCGAGTACTCGGGATGCGCGTGGTCCACATACAGCCGGGCACCATTGGTAAGGATCATATTGGCCGCGCCGATTTCGTCGGCGTCGATGATGGGTGCCGGGCCCGTCGATCGGCCAAGGTCGAATCCACGCGCATCGCGCAGCGGCGATTCCACCTCGTAGTCCCATCGGGTGCGCTTGGCCCGCGGGACCCCCGCGGCAGCGGCGTATGCCAGCACCGCCTGCGTCGACGTCATGATCGGGTTGGCGGTCGGATCGGAAGGAGCGGAGATTCCGTATTCGACCTCGGTGCCGATGATTCGCTGCATGAGGTCGAGGGTAGTGCCCACCACCACCAACCGCCGCGCCGGGACTCCTCCGCTCCGGTAGCGTCTACCGCTGTGAAAGCCTTCCGCCGGTTCACCGTTCGGGTCCAACTCCCGGCCCGGTTACAACCCCTTGCCGACCTCGCCGCCAACCTGAGGTGGTCGTGGCACCGCCCGACCCAGGATCTGTTCGCCGAAATCGATCCCGTGCTCTGGGCGGCACACGGTGATCCGCAACGCGTCCTCGACGATGCGACAACCGAACGGCTGACCGACCTCGGCTCCGACGACGGCTTCTGCGTACGAGTGGCGGCGGCGGCCGACGATCTGGCCGCCTACCGGGCGGGAACGGGCTGGTACGGCGAGTTGACGACGACACGACCAACACCCGCATCCATCGCGTACTTCTCGATGGAGTTCGGGATCACCGAAGTCCTGCCCATTTACTCGGGCGGCCTCGGCATCCTCGCCGGAGATCATCTCAAGGCTGCCTCCGACCTCGGTCTGCCGTTAGTCGGCATCGGGCTGTTCTATCGGTCCGGCTATTTTCGGCAGTCGTTGACCGCCGACGGCTGGCAAATCGAGAACTATCCGGTCAACGACGCGCGCGCCCTTCCGTTGACACCGCTATACGACGGCGACGTCCCCGTTCGGATATCCGTCTCGATGCCAGGCGGTCGGACTCTGGCCGCGCGGGTTTGGATTGCCACGGTCGGCCGAATCAGCTTGCTGCTCTTGGATTCTGATCTGCCCGACAATGACGATGAACTGCGCGGCGTCACCGATCGCCTGTACGGCGGCGATCAGGATCACCGCATCAAACAGGAGATCCTGCTCGGCGTTGGCGGAGTACGCGCCGTCCGCGAATACACCCGGATCGCCGGCACGGCGGCACCGGAGGTGTTCCACATGAACGAGGGACACGCGGGTTTCCTCGGGCTCGAACGTATTCGAGAGTTGGTCACCGATGAAGGGCTGAGCTTCACGCAGGCCGAGGCCGCGGTCCGCGCATCGATGGTGTTCACCACCCATACGCCGGTTCCGGCCGGCATCGACCGATTCCCGATGACTCTGGTTCGTCACTACTTCGATGCCGACGCGCAGGGATCCTCTCGACTAGTCCCCGGCCTGCCGGTTGACCTGATCTGCGAATTGGGAGACGAAGCCGCGCCGGATATCTTCAACATGGCCCACCTCGGGCTTCGGTTGGGGCAACGCGCCAACGGTGTGTCGAAACTGCACGGGGAAGTCTCCCGCGAGATGTTCGGCGACCTGTGGCCGGGTTTCGACACTGCCGAGGTCCCTATCGGATCGGTCACCAACGGAGTCCACGGTGACACCTGGCGTTCGCCCCGCTGGCCGCATGGCGGCATCTCGTCCGACGCCGAGATCTGGGCGATCCGCAACGAACTGCGCAGCTCCCTAGTGGCCGAGGTGCGTGAGCGGGTGTATCGAAGTGGGCGTACCCGTGGCCACAGCGACGCCGAACTGGCTTGGACCCGTGAGGTTTTCGATCCGCGGGTGCTGACAATCGGCTTCGCTCGACGTGCCGCCACCTATAAACGACTCACCCTCATGTTGCGCGACCCCGACCGTCTGCGTCGCCTCCTCACCGATCCGCAGCGCCCGATCCAGCTCGTCGTCGCCGGCAAAGCGCATCCCGCCGACGACGGCGGGAAATCTCTCATCCAGCAGATTGTGCGGTTCACCGACGACCCAGCACTTCGCGGGCGGATCGTCTTTCTTCCCGACTACGACATCGGCATGGCGCGTCATATCTACGCCGGATGCGATGTGTGGCTTAACAATCCGGTGCGCCCGATGGAAGCCTGCGGAACGTCGGGAATGAAGTCGGCGCTCAACGGAGGATTGAATCTGTCCATCCTCGACGGCTGGTGGGATGAGATGGCCGATGGCCACAACGGGTGGGCCATTCCGTCCGCCGACGAGATCGGCGACGAACATCGCCGGGACGACATCGAGGCGACCGCGCTCTACGAACTCCTCGAAAACACCGTCGTGCCGCTCTATTACTCATCGACGGTAGGACGGACTCGGACCGTCGAGGACGACGCGCTCCCCGCCGGGTGGGTGTCGATGGTGCGCCACACCATCGACGAATTGGCTCCCAAAGTACTGGCCGCACGGATGGTCCGCGAATACACTACCGAGTTGTATTCCCCTGCGGCACAATCATTCCACGATGCCTGCGCTAACGACTACGCCTTGGCGCGGGACCTCGCGGACTATCGTGACCGACTCGCCGCTGCCTGGCCATCAGTCGCAGTGGCCGGAATCGACGAGGACTTGCCGCCGCATTCATCAGGCGTGGTCGCGCCCGGCTCACGGGTCGGACTAACCGCATATGTGACGCTCGGAGGCCTCTCCGCCAGCGAGGTGACTGTACAAGCCATCGGCGGAACCGTCGATTCCGTCGGCGACATCGTCGATCCGGTGATCACGACGCTGTCGGCGACCGGGTCGACCGATCCATCCGGGCGTGAACTGTTCACTGGCGGTCTCGATATCGCGCGGTCGGGACGCGTGGGATACACCGTTCGCGTGCTGCCCAACCACCGCGGTCTGGCGGTGGCCAGCGAAGCGGGCCTAGTGCGCTACCCGTGACACCCCCTAAAATTGTCTACTTCTTCTTCAGCACCAGCCTGCGCCAGGTGAAGACGAATAGCAGCAGCGCCATACCGGCCAAAATGCCGTAGGACAAGCCCAGATAGGTCAGCTCGTGGCTCCACAATTTCTCGATCGCAGCCGACTGCGCGTCGGGTGACACTTCGCGCAGGTCGACGACCGATGCCGCTCCGGAGTATCCCCAGCGGGCCGGAAATATCCAGGACAACTGCTCCAAGCCGGGTCGGCCGGCGAGTGCGAAAAGACCGCCGCAGAAGACGAATTGCACCATCACCACGATGACCAACGGCGGCATTGTTTGTTCCGTCGAACGGACCGCGGCTGAAATCGCAAGGCCCACAAGAGTACTGACACATCCGAGAAATGCCACGATGAAGAACAATTCGAGCCAGCCGGGTAGGAAGAAGCTTGCCTCGGGCACCCCTTTGCGGGCGTAATTGATGGCCAGCATCACCGCGGTCTGCAACGCGACCGCGACGAAGAAGACCACAACCTTCGCCCAGAGGTAAGCCCCGGGGCGTAGACCAACGGCACGTTCCCGTTCAAAAATCGGCCGCTCGCCAACCAAGTCTCGGACCGACAGTGCGGTGCCCATGAAGACCGCGCCCACGACGAGCACGACGAGCATCTGCACGGTCTCCGCCGGTTCATCGACATTGTTCGGTGCGTAGCCCGCCGAACCGGGTATCACCAGCGATAGTGCACCCAACACAAGCGGTAGGAGCACCAAGAAGATCAGATATCCGACGTCGGCGAAGATCAACCGGATCTGCCGTCGGGCCACCGTGGACAACTGACGGAAGAATCCGCTCTGCGAGGCACGCACGATCGGACCGGTGGTCGCCGGTGGCGGCGGCGCGGGTTGCGAAGCGAAGCGCGAGGTATAGCGCGCGTGTGCGGCGTCGGGCTGGTCGGCGACGTAGCCGAAGATCTCGGCCCAGTCGGTAGTCCCCATCGCCGATCCGACCTGACTGGGCGGACCACAGAATGCCGTCTTGCCGCCGGGTGCCAGTAGCAGCACCTCGTCGCAGAGCGAGAGATAACTCAACGAGTGGGTGACCACGACGATGACACGACCGGCGTCGGCAAGACGGCGAAGGGTGTTCATCACCTGGCGGTCCAGTGCCGGGTCGAGCCCCGATGTCGGCTCGTCGAGGATTAGCAACGACGGGCCGGTCAGCAGTTCCATCGCGACCGACGCCCGCTTGCGCTGCCCACCCGACAGCTTGTCGACACGGGTGTCGAGATGGTCAAGCAGTTGGAGTTCGGTGAGCACACCGGCGACAACCTGGGCGCGATCAGCCTTGTTCATGTCGGGTGGCAGCCGGAGCTGAGCGGCGTAGCCGAGTGCCTGCCGCAGCGTCAGTTTGCGATGCAGCACGTCATCCTGCGGCACCATTCCGATTCGGGAGCGGAGTGCATCGTACTCGGCGTGTACGTCGCGGCCCTCGAAGTGCACGACGCCGACAGTCGGCCTCGACAGTCCAGCAACGATCTTGGCTGCTGTCGACTTACCCGCACCGGACGGGCCGATGATCGCCGTCAGTGACCCTGGCGCCGCCGAGAAGCTCACATTGCGGAGCAGTTCCTTGCCGTCAATGGTCAATCCGACGCCGTGCACCTCGAGACCACCGGCGACCACGGACTTCGCCTGCCCACGCATGAGATTGCCCGCCGACAGGACGAAGTCACTATTGCCGATCGTGACGACGTCACCATCGGTCAGTTGCTGATGCGCGACACGATGACCGTTGACATACGTGCCGTTGACGCTGCGTAGGTCGTCGATGAACGTCCCAGCGGTGGTGTTGGAAAGTTTCGCGTGATGACGCGACGCCAACACATCGGAGACGACGATGTCATTGTCGGGGGTACGGCCAATAGTCTGGGAGCCGGTCAACGAGATCGCTTGCCGCCCAGCCTGTTCGGGCGCGGTCAGCGCGTTGGCGACGTTGTGCAGCAGGGATTGCAGATGTGGTGCGGCGGCGGCATCTGGCAGGTTCGGCGGGTGAATCGTCGGTTCCCCGAAGCCAGTCGGGCCGGGGCCGCCGGGTGGCCGAGTCTGTCCCGGCACGAACTGACGGGGCTGCTGAGGTTGACGTTGCTGTGCGATGGGCGGTTGAGGCTGATGGTGTTTGGCAGGCGCGAACGGTTGCTGCGGGCCCTGCCCACCGAACGGCTGCGCCGGTGCCTGACGCGGCGGCGGTTGTGCCGGTTGCTGCGGCAGCGGGGGTGGTGCCGGTTGCGGGGGTGCTTGCGGCGCAGCAGATCCGGGCGCCGGCGGCACCAGCGTCACCGCCCCCGGAGGTGGCCCTGCGGCAGGCTGAGTCGACGACGCCGCAGCGGGCGACATCTCCACCAATGGACCTGTAGTTGGATCACCCAGACGCACGGTTTGCGTACCGCTGCCCGCCAGTACCTCGGTGATCCGCGTCGGACCTACATACGATCCGTTCGTCGAGCCAAGGTCGGTCACATACCACTGGCCGCTGCGCCACTCGATGCTCAGATGTTGTCGCGACACCAAGTGGTGATTGACGACGATGTCGTTTTCCGGCGTCCGTCCGATCGTCAACCGTGCCTTGGCGCCGACGAGGCGTACGGTGCCGTCAACCGTGACTCGAATCGGCGCGATCTCTACGCTGTTCATCACCGATAAACAATAATCGGTACGGGTTCACAACGTGCGGATGCGCACCAAATTACAGGTATTGCCCGGTGTTCGTCTCGGTGTCGATGGCACGGCTAGCACCACTGCTCTTACCCGTGACCAGCGTGCGGATATAGACGATACGCTCGCCTTTCTTGCCCGAGATCCGCGCCCAATCATCCGGATTGGTGGTATTCGGCAGATCCTCGTTCTCCGCGAACTCATCGAGAATCGAGTCGAACAAATGACTGATGCGCAGGCCAGGCTGACCCGATTCCAACTGCGATTTGATCGCATACTTCTTGGACCGGTCAACGACATTCTGGATCATCGCGCCGGAGTTGAAATCCTTGAAGTACATGATCTCTTTGTCACCGTTGGCATAAGTGACCTCGAGGAATCGGTTGTCGTCGCTCTCGGCGTACATCCGGTCGACGACCCGCTCGATCATCGTCTTGACGCATAGCGCCCGATCGCCGCCGAATTCAGCGACATCGTCCGCATGTACCGGCAACTCGGTCACCAAGTACTTGGAGAAGATATCAATGGCTGCTTCGGCGTCGGGGCGCTCGATCTTGATCTTCACGTCGAGTCGGCCGGGGCGCAGGATCGCGGGGTCGATCATATCCTCACGGTTGGACGCGCCGATGACGATGACATTCTCGAGTCCTTCGACGCCGTCGATCTCACTGAGGAGCTGCGGCACCACGGTGGTCTCGACATCCGACGAAACGCCTGAACCACGGGTACGGAAAATCGAATCCATCTCGTCGAAAAAGACGATTACCGGTGTGCCCTCGGATGCCTTCTCGCGCGCGCGCTGGAAGATCAGCCGGATATGCCGTTCGGTTTCGCCGACGAACTTGTTCAATAGTTCGGGACCTTTGATGTTCAAGAAGTACGACTTGGCTTCATTCGCGTCGTCGCCACGAACTTCCGCGATCTTCTTGGCAAGAGAATTGGCGACCGCCTTGGCGATCAGTGTCTTTCCGCATCCGGGCGGGCCGTACAGCAAGACACCCTTCGGTGGCCGCAACGAGTATTCCCGGAACAGATCCTTGTGTAGGAACGGCAGCTCAACCGCGTCGCGAATCTGCTCGATCTGCCGGCCGAGGCCACCGATGTCCTCGTACCCGACGTCGGGTACTTCCTCGAGGACCAGATCTTCAACCTCAGCCTTGGGGATCCGCTCGAAGGCGAAGCCGGCCTTGTTGTCGATCAGCAGCGAATCACCTGGCCGCAGTTTACGATTACTCGATTCGCGATCCGGGTCGGTCGCCGCCAGCAGCGGCTCCGCGAGACGCACCACCCGCTCTTCGTCGGCATGCCCGACGATCAGCGCGCGACGTCCGTCGTTCAAGACCTCACGCAGTGTCCCAATCTCGCCGACGGTGTCGAAATCGGTTGCCTCTACGACGGTCAGCGCCTCGTTTAGTCGCAGGGTCTGCCCATGATGCAGTGTCTCGACGTCAATATTGGGCGAGACGGTGAGCCGCATCTTGCGGCCCGAGGTGAAGACGTCGACCGTGTCGTCGGGATATGTCGCGAGAAGCACGCCGTAGCCGCTCGGCGGCTGACCAAGGCGGTCGACCTCCTCGCGAAGAACGACGAGTTGCTGGCGCGCGTCTTTGAGCGTGTCCAAGAGTTTCGCGTTGCGGACGGTCAGCGAGTCCACCCTGTCTTGGAGTTCCTTTGCATCGCCGGACTGCCGTTGCACTCCGGGTCGGGACTCGGGGGTGCGATCTGATTCGGTCATGTCTGACTCCTCTCGGCGTCGCATTACGCGCTCGCGCCAACTGTCTCGGCAACCGTTGGTAGAACTCCACGCTACCGGCGGGTGACCGATCGTGCCGACAGGCGCACCAGGTTGGGCGAAACGATTGTGCGCCAGTGCAATGTCACCCCTTGGTAGGTCGGCGGTGCGGACGCAGCGGTGTCGTGTCATCGGCCAGGCGGCGTGCGGTGATCAGAAATGCGGTGTGACCTTGCATCCGATGCTCCGGGCGCACCGCGAGACCGACGGCGCTCCACTCGCGCACTAACGACTCCCAGGCACGCGGTTCAGTCCAACATGCCTGCTCACGCAGTGCCTCGACCATTCGCGAGAGTTGAGTCACGGTTGCGACGTAAGTAACGAGGACGCCGCCGGGTTTCAATGTCTTAGCCACCGTTTCCAATGGCTCCCACGGGGTGACCATGTCCAAAATCAGCCGGTCCGCCTGATCCACCGGGTCGTGGTCAGCCAAATCGCCGACCACCAATTCCCAGTTGTCGGGCTTCTTGCCGAAGAAGGTCTCCACGTTGCGGACCGCGTACTCGGCATGGTCTTCGCGGATCTCGTAGGACAGCACCGAACCCGCCCCGACCGCGCGGAGCAATGAGCACGTCAGGGCACCGGACCCGGCGCCAGCTTCGATAACCCGGCAACCGGGATGGATATCGCCCTCGGCCACGATTTGCGCGGCGTCCTTCGGATAGATGACCTGCGCGCCGCGCGGCATCGACAGCACGTAGTCGGTCAGGAGCGGTCGCAGCGCGAGATACTGGGTTCCGCTGGTGGCCGAAACTATGCTGCCCTCTGGCGCACCGATCAAGTCATCGTGGTTGATGGCGCCCCGGTGAGTGTGGAACTGTTTGCCGTCTTCAAGGACCACGGTGAACTTGCGGGCCTTCGAATCGGTCAATTGCACGCGGTCGCCAGCGGCGAACGGGCCGGTCGTAGGCATCAAACAGCTCATTTCTCAACAGTCGAACGGATCTGGGTGCGCGGTGTCGGTACCCCCGAATACCCTGCCATATGTGAACATCCATCCGGGATCGGCTACCGCTGTCGAACCCACCCCTGTCGATGGCCGTGGTCTGGCCGGGCGGCCATTGGCGTTATCGCCGTCGCGGGCCGCGGACTTCCGGCAGTGTCCGCTGCTGTACCGATATCGGACCATCGATCGATTCCCGGAGCAGCCGACCCAAGCTCAGACTCGCGGCCACGTCGTCCACGCAGCGCTGGAGAATCTGTTCGACATGCCGGCAGCTTTGCGCACACCCGAGTCCGCTCACCTGTTAGTCGAGGGCGCGTGGGCCGCGATGTGCGAAGCCGATCCGGCGCTACACGACGTCATCACCGTGGAAGAAACCGCAACCTTTCTCGCGCAGACCCAGCGACTGATCACCACCTATTACACGATGGAGAATCCGACCGCCTTCGACGCGAAAGCCGTTGAGGCGCATGTCGAAATCGAGGATGGCGACGTACTTCTCCGGGGTTACATCGACCGGATCGACGTCGCGCCGACCGGCGAAATCCGCGTCGTCGACTATAAGACCGGCCGATGTCCCAGCGAGGCGTATGAGGCCAAAGCCCTGTTTCAGATGAAGTTCTACGCGCTCGCGATATTCCGCAGCCAGGGCGTCGTCCCCGATCGGCTGCAACTGATGTATCTGTCCGATGGAAAGCAGTTGCACTACCACCCCGATCGAGCCGAACTGGAACGATTCGGCCGGACGCTCAAGGCTATCTGGACCGCCATCACCGAAGCCGTCGCCAGCGGTGACTTCCGGCCGCATAAGACTCGGATGTGCAAATTCTGCGAGCACAAGACTCGTTGCCCGGAATTCGGCGGCACCATTCCGCCCTATCCTGGCCCGCCCGAAGGATTCTCGCCGCCGCGCCGACTCTAGGGTTAGGCGTATGGATGCCGCCTATTATCTGCCGTTACCCGCCCCAAGCGATGACGGCTATGAGTACTTTCAGCCGACGTCATCGACGTTGAGTGTGTGGGCATCGCATCTACAGCACGGTGGTCCGCCGACCGCGCTGCTTGTGCGCTCACTTTCCGCTCTCGTCGCCGGACGCTCCGGGGGATTCAGCAGGATCACCACCGACATCCTCGGCGCCGTCGGACTCGACGTCAATCGTGTTCGCGCACAAGTGATTCGGCCAGGCAAGAAGATCAGCGTCATCGGCGCGGAGCTCGACGTACGTCAGCCCGATGGCAGTTTCCGTACCGCTGCCCGGGCCAGCGCATGGTTTCTCGACGGTCCGTCGACCGCATCTATCGAACACAGTCCGCTGCCACCACTCACCCCGCTGCCCCCTGACATCGCGACGCAGGTCGGCTTCCCCGACGATGAAGCCGTCGGCGTGAAGTGGGGCACGGTCGGCTTCATCGGGGCTACCGAGACGGGCCGGGTGCCCGGCCGAAACGGAGCCAATCCGGCGACCTGGATACGGCCCGCGCTCCCCCTGGTCGATGGGGAACCTACTTCCGATCTGGTGTCGGCCTTCATAGTCATCGATGTCGCCAATGGCGTCGGCACACAACTCGATCCCCGCGAGTGGTCGTGGATGAATACCGATACCACGGTGCATCTGAGCCGTCCGCCGCGCGGACAATGGATTGGACTCGACACCGACCTCGCCATCGGCCCCGACGGCTACGGTGCCACATTCGGCGACCTCTACGACGCCGATGGGCTTTTCGGACGCTCCGCGCAAACGGTATTGCTCGCCGGACAGTAGCTAGAACTGACAGCTTCGGTCGGTGTTTCGAAAACGCATCCCCCACAAGGTGATCGGAGGGCATATTGCCCTCTGACATGACCCACGGGGACGAGATTTCTCAAGTCACTTCGACTGAACCCACTCGGCCGGGATCGGTGGCAGACAAGGGTGCCGATCGCCATTGGTTTGTTAGCGTGTGGCATGTTTCGAATACTGGGGGCCGCCTTCGTGATCGTCGCGATCGCCGCTGCGACGGCAAGCTGTGCGTCGAATCAGGAGGAGGATATCCACACTCCGGCGGCCACCGAACGTCCGGTGCTCGACTTCGCCTGGACTCGCGACGGGGTTGTCCGACGCCTGGTTGTTTCCTCCGACGGCGAAGTGATCAGCCGGGACACGAACTCACGAACGGGGTACTCCCGCCGCATGGTGCCACGTAACAACGTCGCTGACGCTACACGTCGGGCACGGGGAATCATAGAAGTCGACGGTCGCGAAGCATGTGCGGCGGACAACTCCCCGAGAGTCTCCGCAACCGTTATAGCGAATGCTTCCGAATGGCATTACGAGATGTCCGGTCTGTCCTTTGACACCGCATCGGCCGGAAACCGCGAGTGCTGGCCCGCCCTCGAAACCACGATCGAGAGGATCGCCGCCGATCTCACCGCATCGGGTTCGCGTACCGACTACGCCGACCGCGTCGTTCTCGACCTCGGCGGGCCGCCGCCGCCAGGTCCGGCGACATGGCCGCTGAAGATGCCGTTGCGGGATCTCCCGATCCGATGGCACGACGAGCGCAAGCTCTCCGGCTGTGCTGTCATTCCGGGCTCTGCGATCACCAGGTTCGACCAGACGGCTGCGATACTCAACACCGAATCGGCCAGCCGAGCAGAGCCCACAACGATGCGCATGAACGTGCTGCTTCCCGGCCAATCCACGTGTGGTGTGATCGCACCCGCGTCGGTGACAACACCGCAGAGCATCACTCATTCCGATCCGCATGACACTGTCATCGACCTGGCGACACATCTGCTGCTACCCGGTACTGGCGGACAACGAGTCGTCGTCCACGCCGATGGCAGCGCCATCGTCGACGATTCCGCATCACCCACCGGATACACCGAACGTCAGGTGTCTGTGGCGAAGGTCGTCGAACTGGCGCAGCAGGTCGCAACGATCTTGCGTACTCCGAAGGCCGACTACTGCCTTGTCAGCGACGGCATGCTGGTCACCGCCAAACTCCGCACCGACCAGGGAGCATGGGAGCGCGAGGTAGCAAACCCAGGACCATGCGGATGGCCTGAGTTCGCCGCTCTGACCGACGAGGTGAAACAACAGGTGGTCTCGTCCGGCGGTGCGGGCAAGCCCTATCAGTTCTGAACAGTCAGAACCGGCATGATCGGATATCGGACGCCAAGATCGCTTTCGCGCCTATCTCCGATAGTTCGTCCATCAGACTTTGGTGCTGCTTACGCGGCACCAACGCGCGAACCGCGACCCACCGATCATCGGCCATCGGCGAGATCGTAGGTGACTCGATACCCGGCGTGATTGCCACGGCCCGCTCAAGTAACCCCCTAGGGCAGTCGTAGTCGATCATCACGTACTGCTGCCCGAAGACAACACCTTGTACGCGCGCCACGAATTGTTTTGCGGACTTGGATAATTGAGCGTCAGCCTGGCGAACGAGTACCGCTTCGGAGTCACAAAGGACGTCACCGAATACCGCGAGTCCGTGCTGGCGCAAGGTACGTCCCGACCCGACCACATCGGCAATGGCATCGGCGACGCCGAGCTGAATCGAGATCTCCACCGCGCCGTCGAGGCGGATTATGTCGGCGTCGATATTGCGCTCGGTCAGATCGCGGCGCACCAGATTCGGATACGACGTCGCGATCCGCTTACCCGCCAGATCTTCGACCGTCCAGGTCTGATCGGCGGGGGCGGCGTAACGGAATGTCGACCCGCCGAAGCCCATCGACAGTTCTTCGGCGACTGCGGCTTGCGAATCGAGAGCGAGGTCTCGTCCGGTGATACCGAGGTCGAGGGTGCCCGCGCCGACATAGATCGCGATGTCTTTGGGGCGCAAGAAGAAGAACTCCACACCGTTGTTGTTGTCGAGAACGGTCAGATCTTTGGCATCGGTCCGGCGCCGATAACCGGCTTCGGATAGAACGCCGACGGCCGCTTCGGACAACGACCCTTTGTTGGGGACTGCTACACGCAGCATGGCAAATCCTTTATCTCTTCACGCAGATGACAGATGATGGGGCCGATCATCACTCACAGATGTCGATAAACGTCGGCGGTCGTCATCCCACGTTTGATGAGCATCACCTGCAGCCAGTACAGGAGTTGCGAAATCTCTTCGCCGAGCGCCTCGTCGGACTCATGCTCGGCCGCCAGCCACACCTCGCCGGCTTCTTCGATGATCTTCTTGCCCAGCGTGTGAATGCCCGAGTCCAGCGCGGCGACGGTGCCGCTGCCCTCGGGACGGGTAGTCGCCTTTTCGGTCAACTCGGCGAATAGTTCATCGAAGGTCTTCACGAGTCCCAATTTTCGCACGTTAGGCGC
The DNA here is from genome assembly GCF_048537885.1 of Gordonia sp. CPCC 205333. Lineage (NCBI taxonomy): Bacteria > Bacillati > Actinomycetota > Actinomycetes > Mycobacteriales > Gordoniaceae > Gordonia > Gordonia sp. CPCC 205333. The sequence goes on from NZ_JBCLVI010000003.1 coordinate 755,658, forward strand.
GCAGCGCGACTTTCAGGTCGGCAACCGTCAGTCCGACGAGGTCGGCTCGCCGGGTTTGCCGCGACATCACCGGAATTCGGCCGCCGACTGCCTCTTCGCCGACGACGAGCGTGGCCGCGCCCGCATCACGACCGGCCCGCGCCCCCGTCGGCGAGTCCTCGATGACGACGCAGTCACCTGGATCGACGCCGAGAAGTTCGGCTGCGCGGCGGTACGGATCGGGTGCAGGTTTGGCCCGATCGATTTCGTCGCCACAGACGGTCACGGTAAATCGGTGCGCGCCAATGGTTTTCAGCGCGACGTCGGTGAGTTCGCGAACAGTGTTGGTCACCAGCGCCATCGGTATCCCCGCAGCGCCCAACAGATCGAGCGCTTCGACGGCACCCGGCCGCCACGGCAAACCATCGGCGAACAACACCTGCACACGAGCGTTGATCCACGATTCGTCGGCGGCGAGATCCCGCTGCGCCTCGGGGATACCAGCGGCGAGCAATACTTTGCCGATTGCGTCCGGCGCGGCATTACCCAGCGTCGACGCACGCAATTCCTCGGACATCTCGACGCCGTATCGGCGCGCCAGATCGGCCATCGCGACGTCCCACATCGGCTCGGTGTCGAGGAGCGTGCCATCCATATCCCAGAGGACAGCCGCGGGCACGGGCTCATTTGCGATACTCACGACCTGCACGCTAGTGACACACGATCCAACCCACAAACCGTGATTCAATACTTTGCATGCGAACTGTTCCGAAGTGGAGAGTGATCTGCTGTGGCGTCGCGATCGCTGTGATCGTCTCGGGCTGCCAGAGTGGCGATCAAACCGCCGCGCCGCTACCCACCTGCCCCGGCTCGGCCACTTCCGACTACGGCCTGGGCAACGCTCTGAACGCGGCGGTCCCGAAACTGTCGGCGCTGCCCCATCGAGTCGCGACCGGCACCGGAACCGTCATCGCGGTGGATGGTGCGGCCGCACCGCTGCGGGTGGCCATCACGGTCTGCGGCGACGGTCTCGACGACACCGCGCTCAAGGATGTCGCATCGACCTTGGGTATTGCCATCGCCGACGGTTCATTGCTCGGCACTGAGGTCGGCGGCCTGTCCGTCGAGCTGCAACCCGCGAACAAGGTTGCACAGGCGGCACCATTCGTCGCCAAGAATTTCACGCCGACCGCCGTCCTGGCCGACCTGCGCCAGAACTGGGTTATCAGCACGAACTGAAGCCGACCGGACGCCCTGGAACTGTCCCCGTAGCGCGAGCAGGCGCGCTACATCGCCATCTGCGCGGGACACGGGGACATTTCCAGCGACCTACGTGTTGAAGTACTTGGCCTCGGGGTGATGCAGGACAAAGGCATCGGTCGACTGCTCGGGATGCAACTGCAACTCCTCCGAGAGCGTCACACCGATTCGCTCGGCATCGAGCATCTCGACGAGTTTGCCGCGATCTTCCAGATCCGGGCACGCCCCGTAGCCGAATGAGTAACGCGCGCCGCGGTATTCAAGGTCGAAGAAACCCTGCGGACTATCCGGATCTTCACTCGCCATAGCGTGCCCGGCGAACTGCAACTCCGATCGCACCCGCTGATGCCAGAACTCGGCCAGCGCTTCGGTGAGTTGCACACTGATGCCGTGCACCTCCAGATAGTCGCGATACGCGTCCTCCGCGAACAGCGTGTTGGCGAAGTCGGCGATCGGCTGCCCCATCGTGACCAACTGCATCGGCAGCACATCGACGACTCCCTGCGCGATCGCGTCCTCGCGTGACCGCACGAAGTCCGCGATGCACAGGAACCGCGACCGTTGCTGACGTGGGAAATCAAAGCTGAAGCGAACGGGCGCATCGGGTTTCGGCTCGGTGAGCACATGCAGGGTGTCGCCATCGGAAACCACCGGGAAATAGCCGTACACCACAGCGGCATGAGCGAGGATTCCCTCGGTGGATAGTCGATCGATCCACTGGCGCAATCGAGGACGGCCCTCGGTCTCGACCAGCTCGTCGTAGTCGGGGCCATCGCCACCGCGAGTGCCGCGTAAACCCCACTGGCCTAGGAATAACGCGCGTTCGTCGACCAACTGCAAATAGTCGGCGACCGGAATACCGCGCACCACTCGAGTGCCCCAGAACGGCGGCGTCGGGACCTCGTTGTCAGCAACAACATCCGAACGCGCTGGGATCTCGATGGGTGCCTGCTCGGCACGGCGCTTCTCGGCGATCCGCTTGGACCGCGCATGTCGCGCCTTGCGTTCTTCGGCTTTCGCCTTGGCTGCCAACGCTTCTGGACTGTCCGGGTCTGGTCCGCCGCCACGTTTGACGGCCATGATGTCGTCCATCAGGCGCAGCCCTTCAAAGGCGTCCCGTGCGTAATGGACGTCACCGCCATAGGTCTCGGCCAGATCGGTCTCGACATATGACCGGGTCAGGGCCGCACCGCCGAGGAGGACCGGATAGTTCTCCGCCAATCCCCGTTGGTTGATTTCCTCGAGATTGTCCTTCATCACGACTGTCGACTTGACGAGTAGTCCGGACATGCCGATTACATCGACCTTTTTGTCTTCGGCAACTTCGAGAATCGTCGAAATCGGTTGTTTGATACCGATATTCACCACTTCGTAGCCGTTGTTACTCAAGATGATGTCGACGAGGTTCTTCCCGATGTCGTGGACATCACCCTTCACGGTGGCAAGAACGATGCGCCCCTTGCCGTCCTCGCCAGTCGCCTCCATATGAGGTTCCAGATGTGCCACAGCGGTTTTCATGACCTCGGCCGACTGCAAAACGAAGGGCAGCTGCATCTGTCCCGAGCCGAATAGTTCGCCGACGGTCTTCATCCCCGACAACAACGTCTCATTGATGATTTTCAGCGGCGGTACCTGCGTCATCGCCTGGTCGAGGTCGTCTTCCAACCCGTTGCGCTCGCCGTCGACGATGCGCCGCTCCAGGCGCTCGAACAGCGGCAACGCCGCGAGTTCGGCCGCGCGAGTCTCGCGGGCCGACGCGGCCGAGACACCTTCGAAGAGCTCCATCAACCTCGAAAGCGGATCGTAACCGTCGCGGCGGCGATCGTAAATCAAGTCGAGAGCAACCTCCCGGTGCTCCTCCGGAATCCGGGCCATCGGCAGGATCTTCGATGCGTGCACGATGGCCGTATCCAGTCCCACCTGCACACATTCATGGAGAAATACTGAGTTGAGCACTTGCCGCGCAGCAGGATTCAGACCGAAGGAGATATTCGAAATACCCAGCGTGAAGTGGATTTCCGGGTGCGCCTCTTTCAGCCGCCGGATCGCCTCGATCGTCTCGATACCGTCGCGGCGCACCTCCTCCTGCCCGGTGGAGATCGGGAAGGTCAACGCGTCAATGATGATGTCTTCTTCGAGTAGTCCCCAATTCCCGGTGATATCGGCAATGAGTCGTTCGGCGATAGACACCTTGTGGTCCGCGGTACGTGCTTGTCCGTGCTCGTCAATCGTCAATGCGACGACCGCGGCACCGTGTTCGACGGCCAGCGTCATGATCCGCGCGAACCGCGAATCAGGGGTGTCGCCGTCCTCATAGTTCACCGAGTTCACCGCGCAACGACCACCGAGTGCTTCCAAACCGGCCTGAATCACTTGCGGCTCAGTGGAATCGATCATGATGGGCAGCGTCGACGCGGTGGCGAATCGGCTGGCCAGCGCCGTCATATCCGAGGCACCGTCGCGGCCGACATAGTCAACGTTCAGGTCGAGCATATGGGCACCATCGCGGGTCTGATCTTTCGCGATGTCCAGGCAACGCTGATAGTCACCACTGATCATCGAATCACGAAAAGCCTTGGAGCCATTGGAATTTGTGCGCTCACCGATGACCAGGAAGCTCGCATCCTGCGCGAAGGGTACCGGCGAATACAGCGACGATGTCGAAGACTCGTGCGCAGGTTCGCGAGTGGCTTTCTGAACCTGCGCAACAGCTTCGGCGACCTGGCTGATGTGCTCCGGCGTTGTGCCGCAGCAGCCACCGACCATCGACAAGCCGAATTCGCGAACGAACCCGCTCAATGCGATCGCCAATTCCGGTGCGGTGAGCGGATATTCGGCGCCGTTGGCTCCCAGTACAGGCAGGCCCGCGTTGGGCATCACCGACACCGGAATGCGCGCGTGACGCGAGAGGTAGCGTAGATGTTCGCTCATCTCGGCCGGCCCCGTCGCGCAGTTGAGACCTATAACGTCGATGCCAAGCGGTTCCAGCGCGGTCAGCGCGGCACCGATCTCCGAACCAAGCAGCATCGTGCCGGTGGTCTCGACCGTGACGTGCACGAAGATCGGGATCGAGCGGCCGACACGTTCCATCGCGCGCCGTGATCCGACGACGGCGGCTTTGACCTGTAGCAGGTCCTGGCAGGTTTCGATGAGGATGCCGTCGGCGCCACCGTCGAGCATGCCGGCGGCACATTCGGCATAGGCGTCCCGGATGACGTCGAAGGTGGTGTGGCCCAAACTGGGCAGTTTGGTGCCGGGGCCGACCGAGCCCAGGACGTAGCGCGGGTCACCATGCGGGCCGGGCCCCATTTCGTCGGCGACCCGGCGGGCGATAGCGGTGCCTTTGCGGGCCAGTTCCCGAATGCGATCGGCGATGTCGTAGTCACCGAGATTCGACAGGTTACAACCAAACGTGTTGGTTTCGACTATGTCGGCGCCGGCCTCGTAATAGGCGCGATGGATTTCGGCCAGGACGTCCGGTCGGGTTTCGTTGAGGATCTCGTTACATCCCTCTAAGCCCAAAAAATCGTCCAGGGTCAAATCGGCGGCCTGCAACATCGTCCCCATTGCACCGTCACCGATCAGCACTCGACGCGACATCGCTTCAAGCAGAGTCGTGTCGTAAGCTGCAGCCCCCTGTTGGCCGCTGGTACTGCTTGCGGCATTGCTACGGTCAGACATGGTCTCCAGAGTAGTTCGCGCCCTAAAGCGGCATGGTCGTAGGCTAGTTCGGTGAGTAATAAGGACTTCGATGTCAGCCTGCGCGCCCCGATCCTGTTAGCGGCCTTTGAAGGCTGGAACGACGCGGCCGACGCCGCGAGTGCAGCTATCGATCACCTTGCGTTGAGTTGGGGCGCAACCCACCTCACCGATATCGAATCCGAGGATTATTACGACTTCCAGGTAAATCGCCCGACGGTGAATCTCGTGGACGGGGTAACCCGTCGCATCGACTGGCCGGTGACCTCATTCTCCTATTGCAATCCGCCCGGATCCGACCATGACATCGTACTGCTCCGCGGCATCGAGCCGAATATGCGTTGGCGCACATTCTGCGACGAGATCGTTGCGATCGCGTCGGCGCTGGATGTGGTGACCACCGTCGTCGTCGGCGCATTGCTCGCCGACACGCCGCACACGCGACCGGTTCCGGTGACGGGCGCTGCTTATAGCAGTGCTACCGCAACAAAATTCGGCCTCACCGAAAGCCGTTACGAGGGACCGACCGGTATCGCCGGGGTGTTGCAGGATGCCTTCGTCCGCGCCGGCATCCCGGCGATATCGCTCTGGGCGGCGGTTCCGCACTACATGTCGGCGCCGCCGAATCCCAAGGCGACCGCTGCCCTGCTTACTCGCATTGAGGAGGTCATCGACATCGAAGTTCCGCTGGGATCGCTGCCCGCTGAGGCCGAAGAGTGGGAGGAGACGGTCAACGAGATGACCGAGGATGACGACGAAGTGCGCGATTACGTACGGGGCCTCGAGGAACGCGGCGATGCACAGACCAATGTCGATGAGGCATTGTCGGAGATAGACGGCGAATCGCTCGCGGCCGATTTCGAGAGGTACCTCAAGCGGCGTCGACCCAATCCGCCGAATTTCGGACTTTAGGCACTGGCAGGGGCAAACTGCGACGTCAGCCCGCGCGAGGGAAATACTCCCCCGCCCTCACTCAACCCGCAGACTCCAGCCGACCAGTCACCCGATTTTCTCGATCGACACCACCGGTGTCGTAATACGCCAGGTTCGCACGTCGGGGTCATCGGCCGCCCGGACCCAGAATTGAGCGGATTCGCCCACCCGGCAGGATTTGACGCCGAGCAGCGGAATGTCTTCGGAGTCCCGACGCAGTCTCGACACCGACCAACTCTCGTCATCCGAACTCCCGACGCCCGGGGCGCGCAGCAGCGTCATCTCGGTGAAGTCGAGCAGGTAGGTCGAGGTGCGGGTCACCACGGTCCACACGCCGGCCATGGTGTCAGGATCGATTTCGGTCACTTGGGCCACGGGAAGACTCTATCCATCGTGTGCCCGCGCATGCCACCGGAGTCGCTGCCCGACGCCGAGAGCTACAGGGCAACGCCCAGCAATGCGTCGACGATCTGCGCGACGCGCGTGCCCGCACCCGCGTCCGAACCAATGCCCACCGCCACATCAGCAGCCCAACCATCAACGGCAGCAAGCGCTTTGGGTGTATCGAGATCGTCCGCGAGATGTTGCCGAACGCGCGCGATGACGTCGGTCGGGTCCGGCGCGGTAGGCGCGGCGACAGCCGCGCGCCATCGCCGGAGACGATCCTGCGCGGTCGAGAGCAGTTCGTCGGACCACATGCGATCAGATCGGTAGTGGTCGGCCAGCAGCGCCAGTCGCACGGCTGATGAGTCGATGCCCGCTTCGCGCAGCTTGTGGACGAACACCAGGTTGCCGCGACTCTTCGACATCTTCTCGCCGTCGAGGCCCATCATCCCGGTATGGACGTAATGCCGCGCGAATCGTCGTCCCTGGTTGAGCGCCTCGCCGTGCGCGGCGGAGAACTCGTGATGGGGGAAGATCAGGTCGTTGCCGCCACCCTGGATATCGAATTCGATGCCAAGCCGATTGAGGGCGATCGCCGAACATTCGATATGCCAGCCCGGTCGGCCCACACCATGCGGCGACGGCCACGACGGTTCGCCCGGTCGAGCGGCCCGCCACAACAACGCGTCAAGTTTGTCGCGCTTACCCACCCGATCGGGGTCCCCGCCCCGCTCGGCGAAGAATTTCTCCATCGTCGGCTGGTCGTAACCGGACTCGTAGCCAAAGGTGTCGGTCGCATCGGTCCGGTAGTAGACGTCCGGGTACTCGGCGTCATCGACGACGTAGGCTGCCCCACTGGCGAGGAGTTTCCCGACCATCTCGATCACTTCGTCGATCGACTCGATCGCGCCGACGTACTCGCGTGGCGGCAATACCCGTAGCGCTTCCATATCGTCGCGGAACAGCTGGATCTCACGAGTACCCAAATCGCGCCAGTCAACGCCGTCGCGGTCGGCACGTTCGAACAGCGGATCGTCGACATCGGTGACATTCTGCACGTAGTGGACGTCGTGGCCGCTATCGCGGAGCAGCCGATTGACCGTATCGAAGGTGACGTATGTCGCCGCGTGGCCCATATGGGTCGCGTCGTACGGCGTGATGCCACAGACGTACATGGTCGCCTCGGGCCCTGGGGTGACCGGCTGCACTTGACGCGCGGCGGTGTCGTAGAGGCGGAGCGCCGGTGGTTTACCCAGGGCTTCGGGAATCGTTGGGGAAGACCACGACTGCATGAACTCCACTGTATGGCTTGCGGAGAAACCTCAGAACGGCGGCCACGGGATCGGGCGATGCGGTGGAGGTTCGGGCATGGTGCCAGTTTCGGCGAGAATCGCGCAGCGTAGTGCCAGGGCGTCGAGTTCGTCGGCGGTTAGGTGGGTGGTCAGTGCCTCGCACAGCCGATCATCGGGATCGACGAGTTTCCGGGTCAGACTTTCGATGTCGTTGCGCAGGTCCACGGGTATCGACTCCCCCGCCCAACCCCACAGAACCGTTCGTAGTTTGTCATCGGCATGTAGACAGATGCCGTGATCGATGCCGAAGATCTCGCCATCACCGGCAACTAGGATGTGCCCACCCTTGCGGTCGGCGTTATTGATGATGACGTCGAGCACCGCGAGTTGACGCAACCGGTCACTATCCGCGTGCACCAGCACCACGTCTCGGTCCGCGGCATCGACAGCCCGCAGGATCGCCTTCACGTCGCCGGATACCGCATCGGCAGGGACCAGGTCGACGACTTCTGCGGCCGACTCCTGATCTGGCACATCGATCCAGCGTTGCACCATTCCCGGCCCCAGCGGCGCCTCGCTCCGGAGCACGGTTTCCGGGATCAAACCCCAACCCAACGCCTGCGAGATCTCGTAGGACGCCACTTCACGATCTGCGAGGGTACCGTCCGGGAAGTCCCACAGCGGCACCTCACCCCGGACCGGTTTGTACACACACCGCAGCGGATCGCCGTCGCCGAGACGAGCCTCACAGACAAGCGTCGCGTTACTCGCGTGGATCACTCGGCCGAGAATTTCTATATCGCCGTCACGCAGGATCGTTTCGACGTCAGCCACGCGGCGGCGTATCCGGGTCGTCGGATCCTTCTTCCGGATCGACAGCTCCGGTGTCGTCATCGTCGTCGAAAAGACCGGTATCTGCTTGCTGCGCAAGGTTTTTCAGAACTTCGGGGTCGATGAATTCGCCGCCAACACTGAATTGGACGTCGCGCTTGTACCCGTTGGTTCGTACACACAGATGCCCAGCGGGATCCAGCGGGTCGCCGCATAGCGGGCAGGGGGGCCGTCCGGCGGACAGAACCCGCTGGGAGCGTGCCGCGAACGCGCGCGCCGCATCGGTCGTCAGGAACACCCGAACCGCGTCGGGGCCTTCGTCGGCGTCGTCGAGGACGATGCTCTCATCGAATTCACCCTCGGTTACCGCGAGCAATTCAACGACAACCGATTGAGCTTCCGCGTCCCAGCCGAGTCCCATTGTGCCCACGTGAAATTCGGCATCGATCGGGGTTATCAGTGGCGACAGGTCGCTGACTTTACGGGTACGCGGCGGCACCTCGGCGTTGAATCGGCGGGCGATCTCGTCGAGAAGGCTATCGATCCGGTCCGTTAGAATCGCCACCTGCTGTTTCTCCAGGGCGACGCTGATCACACGCGACTCGTGTACCGCTTGCAGAAAGAATGTTCGGTCGCCGGGTTCGCCGACAGTGCCCGCGATGAATCGATCGGGGCTTCGGAATACATGGATAGCTCGTGACATCAGACCTCCGTAGCTCCTGTCATTATCTCGCTGCGACCGGTACTGCCGCCGATCGCGTCAGCGTGGTGCCCGTCGTGATCGGCGGCGGCCGGCGGTTTTGGTAGCGGCACCGCGACCACGGCCGTCGAATTGACCGTGTGGACCGATGGCCGCGACGGGTGATAACTGATGACGCTCATCGACGCCGGTTCGACGATGATCCGCTGAAAACTGTCGAGATGGGTGCCCATCGCGTCGGCGATGACACTCTTGATCACGTCACCGTGCGAGCAGGCCACCCATACCTGGTCGCCGTTGGGTCCGCCCAGCTCACGGTCGAGCCGCCGGATCGCCGCGACGGCCCTCGTTTGAACGTCGGCGAGCCCTTCGCCACCGGGGAACACCGCCGCCGACGGATGACGCTGCACGGTCTTCCATAACGGCTGCGCGAGCAAGTCCTTGATCGGCTGATTGGTCCAGTCGCCGTAGTCGACTTCGATCAGATCATCGACCACGATTTCGGGTACATCAATCGATGCCAGCAGTGGCGCTACAGTCTCGGCACACCTTTGCAACGGTGACCGGGCAACCGCGACGATGTGCTCTCGACACGCCGCAAGGCGGTCGACGACAGCATCTGCCTGAGCGCGTCCCGTCTCGTCGAGTTCGATTCCGGGGGTACGCCCAGCCAGCTGAGAGCGGGCGTTGGCCACCGAACGTCCGTGCCGCAGCAGAATGACGGTCATAACTTTCCAGCCTAGTAGGTGGTGACAGTTGAGGCGCTGCGGGCGGGAGGCGTCGGCGGACTGGAACCTGCAGTTGGGTCAACTGCGAGGGGTATTTTCCCCGCGCCGACGTCGAGACGCAGAAACCGGCCGCACTCCGCGCTAGGTCGCGCTGATGACTCCCGTTCCCAGCAGAATCAGCACCGTCACACCGAGGATCACCCGGTATCCGCCGAACCAGTTCATCGAATGGTGTGAGACGAACTTCAGCAACCAGGCGATGGAGATATAGCCGAGGACGAATGCCACCAGCGTCGCGACCAGGATCTGCGCGCCACTCGCGCTCATCCCTTCACCGCTGGGGTGGAACGCGTCGGGCAGGCTGAACAGGCCCGATGCCAGGACGGCCGGGATGGCGATCAGGAAGGAAAACCGGAACGCCGCTTCACGTTCGAGCCCCAGGAACAAGCCCGCGCTGGCAGTCGCACCCGACCGTGAGACGCCCGGAACCAACGCGAGACACTGCGCCAGGCCCATCAACATCCCATCGCGCAGCGTGAGCTGTTCTAAGTTCCGACGCTGCGTCGCATAGCGTTCGGCCAGCCAGAAGACCCCGGAGAAGACGATCAACACCGTCGCCGTGATCCATAGGTTCCGACCCGCGGTACGGATCTCGTCTTTGAACACGAATCCGAGTAGGCCGATCGGGATAGTGGCCAGGATGACGTACCAGCCGACCCGATAGTCCAGGCCACGGTCGTCGGCGTTGAACAGCCCGCGGAACCACGCCGCGATGATCCGGCCGATGTCTTTGGCGAAGTAGATCAGCACGGCCGCCTCGGTCCCCAGTTGAGTGACCGCGGTGAACGATGCGCCGGCGTCCTGGCCGAATAGCACCTCCGATGCGATCCGCAGGTGTCCCGACGACGATATGGGTAGGAACTCGGTCAGTCCCTGTAGTGCGCCGAGGAAGATCGATTGCGCCCAGTTCATGGTGTCACTCACGGCCGCAGATGCTACCTGCAATCACCTTTGGTTTAGCTGTGCCGCAAGATAGACCCATGGGACTCTCAGCGATGCGTGCGGGATATGCGGCGGTTGTCGCGATGACGACACTCGGGTTGATTGCCGGATGCGGCAGCAATGACTCCGACACACCCGACGTCGCGACAGTCACCCCGGCCAGCGCCGCACTCGCACCGGCTACTGCCACCAAACCTGCTGCCGGACAGGTCATTCCACTTCCCTCCGGCGGACGGAATGTCGCGGTCGACCACGCGGGCCGCACCCTGGCAATCCTGAGCGCGGATGGCAAGCAGGCATGGCTATCGAAAGTGAGCGACATAACAGCGCCGCCACGCGTCCTCGACGTCGCACCGCTGTCTCGAATTATTGCCCGGCCCGACGGCGGATTCGTCGGTGTCGGGCCCAAATCGTTGATTCTGATCGGCGACGACGGGGCGCTCACCCGGCGCCAGACCGGCATCGGCGAGCCACTGTCGGTCGCGTCCATCGCCGACGGTCATCTGCTGGTGGGGACCGCCAACGGCCATGTCGTCGAATTCGACGCGAATGGCACGCAGGTCCGAGATATCGGCGGTCTCGTCCGCGCCGACGACATCGCCGTACACGGTGATCAGATCGTCGTACTCGACCGCGCGCAGTCATCGGTGACTCAACTCAAACTGTCCGACGGCGAACTGGGCCTGTCACTTCGGGTCGGCAACGGCGCCACCACCTTGATCAGCGATCGCTACGGCCGTTTCATCTCCGCCAATACCCGCGACGGCGAAGTTGTCGGCTTCTTCGGTGATCCGCTGGTAATGCGGTTTCGCGGCGCGGTCGACGACGCCCCGTATGCGCTGGCGTATGACGACAAGTCAAATCTGTTGTGGGTCAGTGTCACCGGCCGAAACGAAGTCGTAGCGTACGACCTCGGCAGTGGCGAGCCCGTGGAGAAGAGACGGATCCCCACTGTGGCACAACCTGATTCGATGGCATTCGATCAGGCCAGCGGCACGCTGTATGTGGTGTCCGCCACCGGCGCTGGCGTAGCGGCGGTAAGTCGATGAGCGCCCGCGATACCACCCCCGGCGACGTCGTCGACCGAATTCTCAAGTTGGCCAACGCAATTTGCTACCCGCCGCTACTCAAGGTGATGTTTCTCGCGTCGCCGGAGTCGATTCACGGTGTAGCCGCTCGCGCTATCCGGATCGCCGGAAATATCTGGGGTCTGCGCCAACTCAGCGCCGCCTTGCTTTCACGTACCGATCCCGTTCTCGCACAACGTGTTTTCGGCGTCGACTTTCCGGCTCCGCTCGGATTGGCCGCCGGTTTCGACAAGACCGCGGCGTCGGCGAATTCCTGGGGTCAGCTCGGTTTCGGCTACGCCGAGGTCGGCACTATCACCGGCCGCGCGCAGCCGGGTAACCCCCAACCTCGATTATTCCGTCTCCCTGCCGACAAGGCGCTGATCAATCGGATGGGTTTCAACAATCCCGGTGCTGATCAGGCGGCCGTCAACCTGGCCGCACCGCGTCGCGGTCCAGTACGAGTACCGATCGGAGCGAATATCGGCAAGACGAAGATCGTCGAGCCGGCAGATGCCGCCGACGATTACCGGTACAGCGCTCGCCTACTCGGGCCGCTGGCCGATTTCGTCGTGGTGAACGTAAGTTCACCGAACACTCCCGGACTGCGCGACTTGCAGGCCGTCGACTCGCTACGGCCGATCCTGGCTGCGGTACTGGCGGAAACCGACCGTCCGGTGCTGGTGAAAATCGCTCCTGACTTAGCCGACGACGATATCGACCAGGTCGCCGACCTCGCCGTCGAACTGGGTCTGGCGGGTATTGTCGCCACCAACACGACGGTCTCCCGGTCTGGGTTGGCAACCCCGGCTGCTGACGTGGAACTCGCCGGTGCGGGTGGGTTGTCCGGCCCGCCGGTGAAGGCGCGGTCGCTGGAGGTACTGCGTCGGCTGCACGGGCGTGTCGGCGGCAAGCTCGTCCTGGTCAGCGTCGGCGGAATCGAGAACGTCGATGACGCGTGGGAGCGTATCCGCGCGGGCGCCTCTCTATTGCAGGGTTACACGGCCTTCATCTACGGCGGACCACTGTGGGCGCATCTGATTCACGCTGGTCTTGCTCAACGCGTCAAGGCGGCGGGTTATCGTTCGATCACCGACGCGGTAGGCACTGGCACGCACTGATTTTCGCCGCAGCGATGAGTTCGACGGCGCCCGACGGTCTGACTTGCATCCAACTCCCCCGCCGATCGGAGCACATGATGACTGCCACCTACACCGCCGACGTATTCATGACCCTCGACGGTTACGGCTCAACGCATACCTGGGGTGGGAACTGGGGTAAGGGTCAGGCCGACCTCTGGGCTTTGCGCGAGCAGCTCTACACACCGGAGCAGTTGATTGTGCTTGGCGCCAACACCTACCGGGTGATGGCGAAATTCGGCCCCGGCCTCGACGTCGCGTGGATTAAGCGATTCTGCGCGATGGACAAGGTCGTCTATTCGAATGGCCTCACGGCACCGCTGTCGCTCAATTCAACACTGAGCCAGCGTGATGCGGTCGATAGCGTCCGCGAGTTGAAGCAGACCTCGTCGATCCCGTTGCGTTCACACGGATCCCTGACGTTGAACCGGGCACTGCTCGCCGCCGGCCTAGTCGATCGGCTTGAAGTCACGATTTTCCCGGTGCTCACCCCGAAGACCGGAGTCGCGCCGGTCTTCGGGGGTGCCACAAGCGATTTCGACCTCGAACTCATCGAATCGCACACTCTCGATGACGGTGTCGTATGGGCCGCCTATCGGCCCACCCCATACGACCCGACAGCACACTAACCACCGCCGCCAACTTCCAGACGGCCCCACTCAGGAAAATCGTCCGAATAGTTGGTGACCAAGGGCAATATGCCCTTGGTCACCAACTATTCGGACGATTTTCCCGGTAGGGCCTGCTGCTCAGACGTTCTCGGAGGGTTGTTCGTAGGTCCCGACGATGACCGCGCGCGCGATCGCATGTGAGAACAGGTTGAAGCCTAGGTAGGCCGGGGTCGCGGCGTCGGGGAGGCCGAGCGACTCGACATCGACCGCGTGCACCGCGACGAAGTAACGATGGGGACCGTGTCCCGGCGGCGGCGCAGCACCGACGTAGCGTTTGAGCGAGGCATCGCCGGTAAGCGTTACCGCACTGTCCGGCAATCCCGATCCGGTCTCGTCACCCGCCCCCTGCGCCAACGACGTGACCGACACCGGAATGTCGGCAACGGCCCAATGCCAGAATCCGGAGGCTGTCGGAGCGTCGGGATCATATACGGTGACCGCGAAACTCTTTGTCTCCGAGGGAAATCCGGACCAGGACAGCTGTGGCGAGTCATCATTGCCGCCGGCACCCATCAGGCCGGATACCTGGGGAGTTGCCAACGACTGCCCGTCGGTGACGCTCTCCGATGTCAGAGTGAATCCGGGTAACGCGGGAAGCGCCGAGTAGGGATCGAAGGAGGTGGATGTCATGCGGGTCACCTGAACTTTCAGCTGTGAAGGAGGAAATGTTCAAACACCTTGGTACCGAATAGAACCGCGTCTACCGGCACGCGTTCGTCGACGCCGTGGAACAGCGCCGCGAAGTCTAAATCGGGGGGCAACTGCAACGGCGCAAAGCCGAAGCAGCGGATCCCCAGCTTGGCGAAGGCTTTGGCATCGGTCCCACCGGAAAGCATGTAGGGAACGGTCTTACCATCGGGATCGTGGGCGAGAATCGCATCATTCATCGCATCGACGAGGTGACCGTCGAAGGTCGTCTCGTAGGAGTCGAGGTGAGTGATCCACTCGCGGGTCACATTTGGCCCCAATAGTTCGTCGATCTCGGCTTCGAAGGCCGCCTGCCGACCGGGCAGAATCCGGCAATCCACCACCGCGGTCGCGGTTTGCGGGATCACGTTGGCCTTGTATCCCGCCGAAAGCATGGTGGGATTGGCGGTGTCGCGCAGTGTCGCTCCGATGATTCGCGCCAGATTGCCCAGTTTGAACAGACTTGTCTCCAGGTCCGGCGCGTCGGACGACAGGTTCAGACCTGATTCCGCAGACACCACCGCGAGGAATTCGGCTACCGAGTCCGAGATCACCATCGGAAAGGTGTGCTGGCCGATGCGGGCAACAGCGGCAGCAACCTCGGTGACTGCGTTGTCGGCGTGCAAGAACGATCCGTGCCCGGCTGTCGCGGTGGCGGTCAGTCGCATCCACGACAGTCCCTTCTCCGCAGTTTCCACCAGGTAGAGCCGCCGCTGGCCGCCATCGGGCCGGTCGACGGTCAGCGAGAATCCGCCGACCTCACCGACTGCCTCGGTGATGCCGTCGAATAGGTCTGGTCGGTTGGCCACCAACCACTGCGACCCCCATTTGCCGCCGGCTTCTTCGTCGGCGAGAAAGGCGAACACCAGATCGCGTGGTGGCACAGTCCCATCGCGTTGGAACTGGCGCGCCAACGCGAGTGCCATCCCGACCATGTCCTTCATGTCGACTGCGCCGCGACCCCAGATGTAGCCGTCCTTCACCGCACCGGAGAACGGGTGCACACTCCAGTCGGCCGGCTCGGCCGGCACCACATCGAGATGGGTATGGATAAGCAAGGCGCCCTTGGTCGACGCCGGGTCACCGGCGAGTCGAGCGAAGACATTGCCCCGGCCAGGTTGACCGGATTCCACATAGACCGTCGTATAGCCGACCTCTTCGAGGAGTTGCGCCACCCACTTGGCACACTCTTCCTCGCCGCGAGTGGTGTCCAATTCACCGGTGTTAGAGGTGTCGAACCGAATGAGTCGGCTGACCAGATCCACCACTTCGTCGACTGCCGCTGGGGTGCTCACGTTTCAATTCATACCCCATCGCTCGTGCGGGACGACGACGGCATTGGCTATCTACTGCCATCAGGCTTCCGACCAGCGGATTTGAGTATTGAACACAACCTCGGTTACTGTTGTCCAGCGCTCGTCCGAGTGGCGGAATGGCAGACGCGCTAGCTTGAGGTGCTAGTGTCCTATTAACGGACGTGGGGGTTCAAGTCCCCCCTCGGACACCGATGAAATCCCCGTGATCTATAGGTCGCGGGGATTTTGCTTTCCTCCCTTTACACTCCTTCTCATGTCTGCCGCGACTATCTTCTACGACTGCGATACCGGCATCGACGATTCGTTGGCTTTGCTCTATCTCCTCGCGCAGCCCGCGTTGACTATCGTCGGCGTGGCGTCAACGGGTGGAAATGTGCCGACCGATGTCGTGGCGGGAAATAACCTGGCCTGGCTGGAGTTCGCCGGACGAGACGACGTTCCGGTCCATGTCGGTGCCGCGAGTCCGTTGGCCGTGCCGCTGCGCACATGTGAGGACACGCACGGCCCGCTGGGACTTGGCTACGCCGAACTACCAAGTCCCACAACGATTGCCTCGCACATCGACGCCGCCGATGCGTGGCTTGCCGCCGCCGACGCCTATCCCGGCGAGTTGGTCGGTCTGGTCACCGGGCCATTGACCTCATTGGCCGAAGCGATTCGGCGCGATCCGACCTTGCCCACCAAACTCCGGCGTTTGGTCATCATGGGTGGGGCCTTTCACGTACACGGCAATACAACGCCGGTCGGCGAGTGGAATATTATCGTCGATCCCGAGGCGGCGGCGGAAGTCTTCGAGGCATTCAGCGACGACGACGCGCCCAATCCTATTGTCTGCGCACTCGACATCACCGAGTCGATGATTTTTACGCCCGATCATCTCGTACGGCTCGCCGCTGCCGCCGACTCGACGCCGCTTGAATTGCCCGACGTCGATGACGAACGCGGTATGCGGTCGGTGGCATCGAATCACCTGGTTAGACATCTCGTGGATGCACTGCGGTTCTACTTCGAGTTTCATTCCGACATGAACGAGGGCTACCTGGCCCATGCTCATGATCCACTGGCAGCGATGGTCGCGGTAAACCCGACCTTGGTGACAACTACGCCAGCGCGGGTCTCCGTCGAACTGACCGGCACTCATACGCGTGGGATGACCGTTGCCGACGAACGCGGCATGACCGGCGCCCCGAATGCCGCAATCGTCTCATCTGCGGACGCAGACGCGTTGCTGGACAAGCTGATTGAGACGCTAAGCAGTTTTGCCCGTCGACTCTCCTGACGTCGGCGTACTGTGTCGGTGTGACGCGACTCGGCTATCAGATACCTAACTTCACCTATCCCGGCATTCCAGCAGAACGACTATTCGACACGATCGTGGCCCAGGCCAAAGAAGCTGATGGGTCCGGCTTCGACACCGTCTTCGTGATGGACCACTTTTACCAGCTGGCAATGCTCGGCACGCCTGATCAGGAAATGATCGAGGCATACACGTTGTTGTCCGCGCTGGCACAGCACACATCGCGAGTTCGCCTGTCCGCGTTGGTCACCGGCAACACCTACCGGGCACCGGCGCTGCTCGCGAAGACAGTCACCGCACTCGATCTGGTATCGGGTGGACGGGCCCGACTGGGGATTGGCGCTGGCTGGTTCGAGTTGGAGCACGAGTCGCTGGGGTTCGACTTCGGCACCTTTACTGACCGCTTCGAACGACTTGAAGAATCGTTGCAGATCATCTTGGGGATGCTGCGCAGCGAGCGACCCAGTCTGGACGGCAAGTGGTACCAGGTGCGCGAGGCGATCAATGTGCCCGCGCCGCTCTCCTCGATACCGGTGATGATCGGCGGCGGCGGCGAGAAGAAGACATTGCGGCTCGTCGCGCAATACGCTGATGAATCGAATTTGATTTGCGGCGTCGATGAGATCCCGCGCAAATTGGCCGCCTTGTCCGAGCACTGCGAGCGGCTGGGCCGCGACAGGTCGGAGATCACTGTCAGTCTCCAGACCTATGCGTGTATCGCGCCAACCCACGAGGAAGCCGTCGCCGACCTGGACGCCTATATCGAACGCAACCCCGCGGCCGGCGCACGTCGTGATGCGATCGTCGTCGGGTCTCCTGACGAGGTTAAGGCTCGTTTCGAGCAGTTGCTGGCTACCGGCGTCGACGGTTTCACTGTGAACCTGATGCCCAATGGGCACATCCCTGGACGCGTGCAATTACTTGGCGAGACATTGTCACCATTGGTGAACTAGGTGCCCGCTCAAACCTGTTGATTTGCGGCCGTCGAGGGGCATCTCCCCTCGACGCCAGGCAGTCCGCAGGCTTCAGTCTTCTTGACCGTCGGCTTCGTGATGATCGAGATTCACCGTGCCCTGCCGCCAGTAGCCATCGACCTTAACCCGGTCTTTCGGTAGCCCCAGGTCACGGCGGAGATACCGTCGAATCGGCTTGAGCGAGTTGGCTTCTCCAGCGACCCAGCTGTAAAAGGAGCCGCCCGCGAACTCGTGGTCGCGAATCGCGTCGAAGAGTAAGTTGCCCTCACCCGCTCCAGCGGCACGGTGTAGAAAACGAACCGTCGCTCCTTCGCGTGCCGGCAGTTCCGGCTCATCGTGGCGGTCGCCTACTTCGACGAATGCCACCACCGGAATGCCGTCGGGTAACTCCTCCAGCCAACGCGCCAGGGCCGGGATAGCGGTGTCGTCGGCTCCCAACAGGTACCAGTCGTAACCAGTCGGATAGACCACCGAACCGCGCGGCCCCAACATGCCGAGCGAGTCGCCGACCGCCGCCCCGATCGCCCACGAGCCACCGACGCCGTGATCGTGTAGAACGAAATCGATGTCGAGCAAACCGTTTTCGCGGTCGAACGCCCGAATCGTGTAATCGCGGTATGTTGGACGCTTCCCTTCCGCAGGTAACCGCATCCCATCCGGACCGACTCCCGGCATGACGATCTCGCCAGTTTCGTCTGCGAAAAACAGTTTGACGTGATCGTCGGGCGCCATGTGGGTGAAACGGAAATCCTGCGGCGATGTGATCGAGAAAGTTATTCGACGCAGTTGCGCCGATAAGTCAGTCGACCTGACCACCTCAATCGTTCTGGGCAGCAGCGGATACATCGCCAGCTGCGGCTGCGTCGGGTGGGGCGTCACGTCTACGGTCACGACGTCACCCCGCCGGCCACCGCCGCATGATCTTCGGCGACAGCGCGGACGATTTCACCCGACCGCACCGCGAGATTCGACAACAGAGTTGATGTCAGGCCATGTGAGTGTTCGGTATTTCCCTGCACGAAGATCTGCCCGGTCACATCGTCGTCGGTCTGCAGCCGGTACTGCCGATCAAGCACCGGACGGCCGTGCTGGTCCTCTCGGCATCGATTAGACAGCGAACCCAACATATCCGACGTCGGAACAGTATCGAATCCGGTAGCGAAAATCACAGCGTCGCAATCGATTTCGGTAACCGCCCCGGTCAGTCGCTGAACGATGGTCAGATGTGCACTGTCGGCACTTTCGGATACATCGACTACCTCCGATGCGCCATGCACGAATAGTCTGCGCTTACCGCTGACATGCTCCGCGTATTCCCGGCGGTACAGGTCCTCGATCAGTTCCGGATCGACTGCCGAGTAATTCGTGCCACGGTGATACGCCATCAATCGGTCGCGCCACTTATCGTCGGCGCCGAAGTACTCGTCGACCGCCTGGGGGTCGAATATCCGGTTCGCATACGGAGAATCGTCCGCCGGTGTGTAGCCGTATTTGGCAAATACCGTGTGCACCTCGGCGTCGGTGTGCTCATGTAGGAACGCCGCGACTTCGGCGGCACTCTGACCCGCACCGATCACCGCGAACTTGCCCTGGTTCGCCGATGGCAGTTCCCCGTAGCGAATCAGCATCTGGTGGTTGTGGAACACCCTCGGTCCGCTGACGACCCCCGGCGGCAGCTTCTCCCGCAGGCCGCCGCCTAGCACCACGCTGCGCGCCCGAACGCTCTCGCCGCACGGCGCCGTCAACACGAAAGCGGTGCCGTCCCAGTCGATATCGGTAATCTCGGCCGAATAGTCCACCGGTATCTCCACCCGGTCCGCAGCCCATTCGAGGTAGTCGTGGAACTCGTCGCGCAGCGGGAAGAAATCCTGGCGATTAATGAAATGCGTCAGCCGACCGCGCTGCGCGAGGTAGTTCAGGAATGTGTAGCTACTGGTCGCATCGCGTTGCGTCACAAGATCTTTGAGGAAAGACACTTGCATCGTGGTGCCCGGCAACAACATTCCCGGATGCCAGCCGAATTTGTCCTTCTTTTCGAAGAATCGCGCGGTGATCTGCGCATTCGGGGCTGACGCCCAGTTGTGTTCCTCGATAGCGATTGCCACCGCCAGATTTGATGGACCAAATCCGATCCCGACCACATCTAGCAGCGCCTCATTGTGTGCGCGCACGCGTTGCGCCTCCATTTCTACGATTAGCGCGGATGAACCAGGCTTCGTGAGCCGGCGGGTCATACGCGGCCGGGGTC
Organism: Gordonia sp. CPCC 205333; assembly: GCF_048537885.1. Lineage (NCBI taxonomy): Bacteria > Bacillati > Actinomycetota > Actinomycetes > Mycobacteriales > Gordoniaceae > Gordonia > Gordonia sp. CPCC 205333. Next base: position 775,865 of record NZ_JBCLVI010000003.1, read on the forward strand.
CGCACAGGGAAATCGGACATAGGTAAGACTATCCTAAATATTCTAGGTCGGTACAACTGCCCCAACCCGCTCGCTGCGTCGGGTCGTATATATCAGCATCGGCCCGGCCATAATCGACGTCGTGATCGCGAGTAGCACCACGACCATGTAGACCTGGGGATTGAAGATCCCCAAGTTCAGTCCGACGGTGGCAATGATGATCTCCACCGCACCGCGAGCATTGAGTCCCGCCCCCAGGGAGGCGGCTTCCCAGTGCGGCAGGCCACCGACCCGTGCACCCAGATATGCTGCCGCGAACTTCGCGACGATCGCCACAACCAGCACGACCGCACCCCAGATCAAGGTCTGCGGATCGCCCAAATCCGTTATATCCAAATGTAATCCGGCGCCGGCCAAGAACACCGGCGCCAGCACGGCGGTGGTCACCGTTTGAAGCGGAGTGATCACACCGGTACCACGTTTGCCGACCAGAATGCCGGCGAGAAACGCACCCAGCGCGGCCTCCAGATGCATCGCATCGGTGGCCGCTCCGCCCGCGATAATGAGTATCACCACTACGGCGGTGGTGTAGCCACCGTGAGACGACGCTTCCAGTCGATCGAGTCCGCGACGAACCCACGGTCGCGCCAGCCAGGTGAAGGCCAGCACTACGACCATCGCCCCGACCGTTAACAGAAACCGGCTTCCGCCGATACCGACGGTCGCCATCGCCGACGCCGCCGCCAGCACCACCCAGGCACCCATATCGGTAACTGCACACGACGCGAGCGTCAGCTGCCCGACGTCCCGTTTGAGCAGATCCAGATCGATGAGAATTCGAGTGATGACTGGGATGGCACTGACCGACAGCGCGACACCCAACAGCAGTACGAATGCCGCATTCTGCGAACTGTGGCCATGAAACTGTTGCGGGACAAGCAATCCCACTCCGATTCCGGCGAGCAAAGGGATGGTGAAGCCAAATACGCTGATCGATCCAACGGTAGCGGCCCGCTTCTTCAGGAAGTCCTCATCGAGTTCGGTGGCAGCGAGGCCGACGAGCAGCAACACCCCCAACGTACTCACCGCCGACAACGCCGGAGACTTTGCCGGATCGGGTCCCAGCAGGGCCTCTGACGCTTCCGGCCACAGCCATCCGAACACCGACGGGCCAAGCACAACACCCGCCAGGAGCTCACCCACCAATGCGGGCAAGCCCAACCGCCGGGCGAGCATGCCCAATCCGACGGCTGCGATCAAGACGACCGCGAGCAGTCTCAACACGACAAGGGACCGCCCCGAAGCACGCGGAGCGTATTCACACCGATGCCGATACCTGCTCGGGTTCTACCCAATGCAAACCATCGGCCGATGGCACCAGACCGCCGTCAAGAATGGGCGGCTCTACCCGTGCGCTTCCGGTTGCGACACGCGCCTGCAACGCGTTCATCTCCTCCATCACTTCACGGACCACCGGTGCGCCGAACATGTGGCCCATTCGCTGCCCCGAGTCAGTGTCCATCCCGCCGGTGCGCTGCGTTGCCTCGGTTAGCTCGGCCGTCGACTCTTCGAACCGCTGGACCAGGGCCGCAGGATCGGTCAACACATTCTCGCCGGAATACGCGCCGGCCACCAGCGAGACGAATGCGGTGATGTCAGCCTGCTGGAGGTTGGTCACCTTGCGCGCCTTCCAGAAATACGAATCCTCCGACTGCTCCATGTCGTAGAACGCCGACAGGAACTCGTAGAAGACCGCGTATTCACGACGGTAACGCCCTTCGAACTCGGTGAACGCGCGCTCCTCGGTCAGCGAACCACCCAACACGCTGTTGATCGAACGAGCTGCGAGCACACCGGAGTAGGTGGCCAGGTGGACGCCCGTCGAGAACACCGGGTCGATGAAACAGGCCGCGTCGCCGACGAGAACCATTCCATTGCCCCAGAATTCAGTGTTGGCGTACGAATAGTCCTGGCGCAACCGGATCTCACCGTAGACTCCGTCGGTCACCCGGGTGGCATCGGTCAACATGTCTTTGACGATCTCGCACCGATCGATGAAACCCCGATAGGTATCTTCTTGCGCGTTGATGGCTTCCGCCTTCTCCTTGGCGATGACCACACCCACGCTGGTCAGCGTGTCCGAGAGCGGGATGTACCAGATCCATCCTTCGTCGAAGGCAGCGCACAGAATGTTCCCACTGTCGGGGGGCGGCAGTCGTTTGCCGTTCTCGAAGTATCCAAATAGCGCGACATTCTGGAAGAAGTCCGAGTAGACCCGTTCTCCGCCAGCATGTTTCGACAGACGCGTGGTATTTCCGGAAGCATCGACGACGAATTTCGCCGAGATCTGATGCTCCACCCGATCGGCGTCGATATAGCGCACTCCGACGACGCGCCCATCCGCGTTCTTCTCCACTCCGGCCACACGCGCGTTCTGCCGAACATCGACACCGCTGTCGGCGGCATTCTGGAGCAAAATGTTGTCGAACTTCATTCGTTCAACCTGGTAGGCATAGGAGCCGTCACCGGCGAACTCGGGTGATATTGCGAACAGGAAGTTCCACGGAACCGGGTTGGTGCCCCAACGGAAACTGCCGCCCCGTTTTCGAACGAATCCGGCTTCGGCGATCTTGTCCTCGACACCGAGGAGTTTGCATACGCCGTGGATGGTCGACGGCAACAGCGACTCGCCGATCTGGTAGCGCGGAAACGTCTCCTTCTCCAATTGCAGAACGCGGTGGCCGCTGCGGGCCAGAAGGGTTGAGGTAGTCGATCCGCCTGGACCGCCACCCACCACGATGACGTCGAATTCTTCTGCCGCAGTACTCATTTCGCGCTCTCCCCGTCGGTCAGTTCACGAACCCACGCACCGACGACCGGATCTGATGCCAGTGCGACAAGGTCAGCCTTTAGTGCCCCGGCCGCGCGCCACTTCTCGATCAGGGCCATCAGCCGGACGGAGTCGAGACCGTAATCCAGCACATTGGTGTCGTCGCCTATTTCAGTTGGCGAGACCTGCAGGATTTCGGCCAGATCCCCGATGATCTGTTCCCTCGTCAGCACAGGGCTGGTGGTCGACATGGTTGCATCTTTCGTTGAGGACTATGTTTGCAAGATCCGGCTACCAACGACGGCGAACGCCATTTCGGCAACCTCCCAGCAGGGTAGCCTACCCTAAATCCTACCCATTCTCGGGTGGTGCTTTTGTACCCATTCCTAAGCATGGGTAGCCTAAGCTATGTGCGATTCCAACTACTACCCCTAGCCACCCGACGGCCGTCCGGGGAGCAGCGTTGACCCGCGCGTCGGCCGCGGCGCGCGGTCTGTGGTTCGCACAATCGGTGACCCCGTCTGCCGCGTCATTCACCGTCGCCCAACTCATCGAATTACATGGCCAGGTCGACCATGATCGGCTACAGGCCGCGATGGACGCGACGTTGGCCGAAGCTGACGGACTGCGCCAGGTCTTTCATCAGGACTCCGACGGCGATGTCCATGTCGCCCACGGCCAGCCGATCAAAGCGATACGTGTCCGCCTAGATGACGATCCCGCAAACATCCAGACGCACACTCAGACTCGGATTCAGGTTGGTATCGACCCGGGCACGGGGCCGTGCGCGAACGTCGAAATCCTCACCACGGCCAAACGAACCGCAATTCTCGTTGTGGCGCATCATATTGTCATCGACGCCTACGGCCTCGGACTACTGCTCCGGCGGGCGGCGCAGTTGTACTCCAATCTCGCCGATGATCGTGTGTTCAAGTCGATCACTACCCTGCCGGACGAATTCGACGCGCCCAAGTCCGGTGCCGCCGACTTCTGGGCGAGCACGTTGGCCGGAGTAACCGGCCCGCTGACACTCGCCGACACCCCTCGCGCGCACCGAATCGCTACCACCATCCATACCGCTCGTACCGTAGTCAGCGGCGCCGGTGGCCTCACCCGTTCTCCGGCCCGACTCGCCGCGGCGATCGCGGCGTTCTGCGCTCGCCAGGCCCAAACCGACGACGTGATCCTCGGCTTCCCGATGATGAACCGATTCGGTAGTCCAGCTGCGAATATCCCGTGCAGCACAGTTAATGTCGTGCCACTGCGGGTCGGCGTCGGACTCGCCGACACCCTCGACGCCATCGTCGGGCGGGTGACCGACGCGATGGGCGCACTACAACCCTATTCGTCATATCGCGGTGAAGATATCGTGCGCGACCTCCGCCGCATCGGAGTCGACGGCGCGGTCGGCCCGACCGTCAATATCAAACCCTTCTCTTCGACCGTCGAATTCGGCGACCTCCGAGCTGAGGTAACCTCGCTCGCGCGCGGACCGGTGGTAGACCTGTCTATCTACGCACTTGACCTGGCGCACAATGGAACTGACGGCGACCTAGAACTTCTGATCGACGCCGACGCTGACCTCTACTCGGCAGACGAATTGCGGTACCTCGCCGACGTACTCGGCGAGTTCGTGTCGCTCTCGATCGTCGACACCGGCACACGGATCGGATCGCTGCCGCTCGACACCATTGGCACCGCTGCGCGCGTACAGGCAATTCGCGATGCCGATGAGTCCACCGAGATAGACCCCGAAACCACCTCGCTTCTCGACGCCATCGATAGTCATCCCGACGAGGCCATCGCGGCAATCAGTGACGGAACGAAACTCACCTACGGCCAACTGCGTGTTCAGTCGGCTGCCATCGCGGCAGCGGCCGACTTCGCCGGCCCGGAAGACATTGTCGCGGTGAGACTTCCACGCGGCATTGGGCTAGTCTCGGCGCTAGTCGGAGTTCTGCGCACCGGCGCGGCTTTTCTCCCCCTCGACCCCGGATTCCCGGAAGACCGGATCGCCGCCACTCTCGCCGATGCCGACCCGGTCGCGATCATCGAGCCAGCCACCGACGGACAACCCGCCGTCACACGCCTGAGTCGGCGCGATCGCCCGAACGCCGACAGCGGCATCGACGCGCCGCATCGCGCACACGACCTCACACCGGCATATGTCATCTACACCTCGGGCTCGACCGGCGCACCTAAGGGAGTCGCCGTCGAGACCAGGGCGTTACGCAATTTCACCACCGCTATGATTCGCCAATTAGGTTATCGCCCAGGGCAATCGGTCCTTGCGGTCACCACCATCTCTTTCGACATCTCACTCCTGGAGACAGTTGTCCCGCTGGTTGCGGGCAGTACGGTAATTCTCGCCGGTACCGACGACGTCCACAGCCCCGACCGGCTGGCACGATTGATAGCCGCCCACGATGTCACCCACATGCAGGCGACTCCGTCGCTGTGGTCGGCGTTCCTCGACGCTGGCCACGCAGCGGCGCTTTCGGGTCTGACAATCCTGGTCGGCGGCGAACAACTGCCGGCCGACGTCGCCACCGGCCTCGCCGAGTCCGCTTCGTCTGTGTCGAATATGTACGGCCCAACCGAAACCACGATCTGGTCGACGAGCGCCCTGGTCACCGCCGGGCAAACTCCATCCATCGGGTCGCCAATCGACAACACCGGGATCCGGATTCTCGACGCCGCACTCAACCCGGTCCGGTCCGGTCACCCAGGTGAACTGTATCTGAGCGGTGCGGGACTGGCCCGCGGCTATCACGGGCGCGGCGACCTCACCGCCACCCGATTCGTCGCGGACCCGTTCAGCGACGTCGGTGCACGGATGTATCGGACCGGCGACGTCGCCCGCACTTTGCCCGACGGAACGCTGATTTGCCTTGGACGCACCGATCATCAGGTGAAAGTCCGGGGTTTCCGCATCGAACTCGGAGATATCGAATCAGCTCTGGCGCGACATGAATCGGTCGATCGCGCAGTAGTTGTCGCAGATGACGGCCGGCTCGTCGGCTACCTGACCGCCGGCCACGGACCCGATCACGAGAGTTCAACACTTGACCTGGATGCGCTTCGACTCGCGCTCGCTACCCAGGTGCCCGACTATATGGTCCCGGCAACATTGATCGCTTTGGATGCGATCCCGTTGACACCCAACGGAAAAGTCGATCGTCGTGCACTGCCGAAACCTGATTTCGCCGCACTCGCCGGACACACCCGATCGCCTCGTACCGATACCGAGAAGGCGCTCGCGGCGGCCTTCGCGACCGTTCTGGGGGTGCCCCGGGTGGGCGCCGAGGACAGCTTCTTCTTACTCGGTGGCGACAGCATCGGCGCCGTGCGACTGGTCGCAGCCGCCGCACGCAGCGGGTGGACGGTGACACCTCTTGATGTCTTTGACCATCCGACGGTGGCCGGACTGGCCCTGGTGGCCAGTGCGGCCACTTCGGTCGCGGAACCCGACCGGCATACCGGCGGACAGTCGACCACTACCGCGGAAATCGGCATCGACGAACTCGACGACCTGATGGAGGACAACCTACTGTGACCGCGGCGCTCGAAGACGTCCTGCCCCTGACCCCGTTGCAGGAAGCGATCGTCTATCACTCCACCAAGCCTCGCGCAGCGCAGGAAACCGATCCGTACCTGATCCTCGCCGATATCGAACTGACCGCCCATCTCGGCCCGGTGGACGCCGAACACCTACACGCAGCCATCGCCTCTGTGGTCAATCGCCATGCGGCCCTTCGTACTTCATACACTCGGCGGCGCAACGGCACGCCGGTCGCCCGAGTGCATACGAGTGCCGAGATTGTTCTCCACGCCGTCGACGGCCTTCCGCCGGGTGGGCTCGAAGCACTCCGTGCCGCGGAACGTCTGCGCGGCATTTCTTTGACCGCACCGCCGCCGGTGCGTTTCGTTCTCGTCGATGACGCGCCCCGAACCACGCTGCTGATGGTTGCCCACCATATCGCCGTTGACGGGTGGTCGATTCACCGAATCTTCGCCGAGATCGTCGCCGCTTATCAGGGCGCCACTGCACCCGACGTCGCGCCGATCAGTGAGTTCTACCGGTGGCTCGGGTCGCGTGACAACGACGTGACCCCCTGGGCGCGAGCGCTGGCAGAGTTCGATGGCCCGACACCGATCGCCGCCGTGCACGACCAGGCGGCCATTTCAGTTCCCGTGTCCCGTACACACTCAGCTCTGCCTGCCGCACAGGTGATTTCACATACCTTCGGTAGCAAAGCCTCCACCCGTTTACGTGCGGTCGCGACGTCATCCGGCGTCACAACGAATACACTCGTCCAGGTCGCCTGGGCCCTGGTTCTGGCCGAAGTCAACGACTCCGACGACGTGGTGTTCGGCGCGGTCGTCTCCGGACGCAATCCAGAGGTTCCCGGCATCGACGAGATGGTCGGGATGTTTATCAATACCGTCCCGGTCCGAGTGCGGCTCAACCCGCTGGAGAGCGTGCGTGATCTGCTACGGCGGATTCAGCGTGAGCAGTTCGCGCTGATCGGTCATCATCACCTCGCGCTCGGCGATATCCAATCGGCGATCGGCGTAGGGGAACTCTTCGATTCCATCGTCGTCTTCGAGTCTTTCCCCCGCGGTGCGGTCAGACCGACCATCACAGACGAAAATACTTACCCGGCAACGCTTCTCGTCGAAGACGAAGACGAGATCCGAGTCCTCCTGGAATACCGCGGCGTGCCTGGGCAGATCCTCGAGCGGCTCGTCGGCTACCTGGATTCGATTGTCGCGCGACCCGAGAGCCCGATTGCCGCCCTCCCGGTCCCCGGTGCCGATGTCGAGATGCCGAAATCGCCCGCCTTGCCCTATGTTCCGATCGCCGCGCAGATCGCCGGCGTGGCCACGGATCGACCCGACCACAACGCTTTGATCATCGGTGATGAACGCCTTACCTACAGCGAATTGGACCGTCGTGCGGCACAATTCGCCTTTGAGCTAGCAGAGCTGGGGGTTGGCGAAGAGTCACTCGTCGCGATCGCGATGCCGCGCGGTGCCGACCTGGTGGCCACACTGCTCGCCGCCGCACGACTCGGCGCGGCATATCTTCCGATTGATCTGGAGTATCCGCAGCAGCGGATTTCCTTCATGCTCAACGACTCCGCGCCAGACGTAATCGTTGATGGGGCGACCTGTGCGCGTTGGCGGACCAGCGCCGTCGCCGAAGCCGACCTTCCGAATCCGGCGCACCCGGCTCCCGGTGCGGCGGCCTATGTCGTTTACACCTCCGGCTCGAGCGGCACCCCCAAGGCAGTGGTCGGCACCTCGGTCGGCCTGGCCAACCGAATCGCCTGGGCAGCTACCCGCTGGACCGCATCGGTGATCGCCGCGAAGAGTTCACTCGCATTCATCGACGGCACCACCGAACTACTCGGAGCGTTGGCCAGCGGCGCCACCGTACTCCTTGCCCCCGACGACGCCATCCGGGACGCAGGCAAGCTGTCCGCTCTGGCTATCGCGGGCGAAGCCGACCAGGTCACTGCCGTTCCATCGCTTGCCGCGGTGATGAGCGAAACGACCTCGCTGAGGCTACATCGATGGGTACTCTCGGGTGAACCGCTCGCACAGGTCACCGCTGATCGATTGCGCGCCACCGCAGAAGAAGTCGTCAACTCCTACGGATCATCCGAAGTTGCCGGCGATGTCACGGCCGGAATAATCACCTCCGAAATCCATGTCGGTTCGCCGGTACCCGGGGCCGGTGTCATCGTGCTGGATCGTCATCTGCGGCCAGCGCGAATTGGCGCGGCGGGTGAGGTCTACGTGACCGGCATCCAACTCGGACGCGGCTATCGCAATCGCCCGGACCTGACCGCCGTCGCATTCGTCGCCGACATCTCCGACCCCGGCAGTCGCATGTACCGCACGGGTGATCGCGGCGTGATCGGACCCGATGGACTTCTGCGGTTGCTCGGCCGTACCGACGCCCAGGTCAAGATCCGCGGCAACCGCGTCGAGCTTGGTGAAGTCGAGGCAGCAATCCTCGCCCTCAACGCAGTCGAAGAAGCCGCCGTCGTCGCCAGGGCTGACATCGACGGTGCCTTGCGACTCGACGCCTACGTCGTCGGCGCCGCCCGCACCGGCGAACTCTCCGCTGAACTCGCAACGACATTGCCGCAGTACATGATCCCGTCGACGTGGACCGAATTGCCGCGGATCCCCCGCACGCCGAGTGGCAAACTCGACCGTCGTGCGTTGCCTGCACCGCACCGAGCCGTGCGGAGGGCGCATCGTCCACCGGTTACCGACACCGAGCAGGCGGTGGTCGCCGCCGTCGCAGATGTCCTGAAAATCGAATCGCCCGGCCTCGACGATAACTTCGTCGATCTGGGCGGCCATTCGTTGTCGGCGACACGCGTACTAACCCGACTGCGAGTGACCACCGGCCAATCACTCACGGTCGCGCAGATTTTCGACAACCCCGTAATCGCCGATATCGCAGCGCTTCTCGATGCCGGTTCGTCGACAATCGACGAGCCGATCGCACTCACAACCCGCCCAGATCCCTTGCCACTCTCGCCAGCGCAGCGACGCCTCTATTTCCAGAGCGGCATCGACGATTCGGCGTACACCATACCCTTCGCTGTCCGGCTCACCCCCGCGAGCGCGATCAATCTGCCACGTCTGCGGAACTCCCTACGGGACATCGTCAAGCGACACGAGACTTTGCGCACCAGAATTCAAGACGGTCAGCAAGTTATCTCACCGATCGAACAGGTCCCGGTACGGATCGATGAACTTACGGTGGCATACGGCTCCGATGACCTCGATGCCACGATGGCCGAACGCATCGCCCTGCCGTATGACCTCGCCGCGGACTATCCGTTGCGCGCCAACCTGATTCGGATAGCGAAGACGGATCAGGCAGTACTGCTACTCACTGTTCACCACATCGCAGCCGACGAATGGTCGGCCGCACGGCTATTCGACGAGCTCGCCGCCGGGTACAACGGCACGCCGGTGTTGGCACCCGCGATTCAATTCGCCGACTATACCGTCTGGCAACTCAATCGGCTCGGCACCGAAGACGACCCGGACTCATTGGCAAGTCGGCAGTTGACCTTTTGGCGTGAAAACCTCTCCGGCGCACCGGAAGAGACCGAACTTCCATTCGACCGGCAGCGAACCGCCGATCGTGATCACCGCGGGGCTCAAGTCGCGGTTACCTTCACCGCCACTGAACTGGCCGCCCTGGCCGACCGAGCCCGCATCGAAGGTGCATCGATGTTCATGCTCATGCATACCGCGGTAGCGATCGCGTTGTCCGCATCGGGTGCGGGCAACGATGTCGTCGTCGGTACACCGACCGCGGGTCGATCGAGCGCCGCTGCCGAAGCGCTCATCGGGATGTTCGTCAACACACTCGCACTCCGCACCGACCTGTCCGGCAATCCGACGCTGTCAGAGATGATCGCCCGAGTCCGTCGGGCCGACCTCGACGCCTACGCTCACGCCGATATCCCCTTCGACAGCGTTGTGCGGGCGCTCGCGCCTGATCGGTCCCTCGCTCGCCATCCCGTCTTCCAAACCATGGTGCAGTACCGCGATCCGATTGTGGCACCGGAATTCGCCGCGCTGACGGCCGATCCGGTATTCCCGTCGAGCACTACCTCCAAATTCGATCTGACTTTCGAGTTCGCGCAGGCACCCGCCGATGGCGGCATTACCCTGCGGATCGAATACGCGACCGAACTCTTCGACCGGCCGACCGTGATCGCGCTCGCCGAACGAGTTCGGCGCACGGCGTTGCTGCTGAACACCGATCCCGGTACTCCGATCGCAGCGCTACGACTGGACCCGGACACTCCCGCAGTACCGGTACTCCGGCACGGCGATTCTCCCGAATACACCACGCTCATAGACGTATTTGCCTCCACCGCAGCACGTTTCGGCACCCGGCCCGCGGTCAGCGCGGGCCCTTCGACACTGAGTTACGCCGACGTGGACGTACTGTCCACCCACGTTGCCCGACGCCTCGTCACCGATGGTGTGCGCGCCGGTGACCTCGTCGCAATGAGTATCGACCGCGACGAGTACCTGATCGTCGCGATCGTCGGAATTCTCCGGGCCGGCGCGGCCTATGTCCCCATCGACCCCACCTCACCCACCGATCGGATCGCGGGCATCCTTTCCGACGCGAATCCCACTGTCACCGTGGACGATAGCTATCTGCGCGACGCGCTGAGCGCCGACGTCCCCGCTGCATCCCTGCCGGCGGTACATCCCGATCAGCCGGCTTATGTCATCTTCACCTCGGGCTCAACCGGACGGCCGAAGGGTGTCCTGGTCACTCACCGCAGTGCCGTCGCGCTGCTGGCCGGGGCACTCCCCCGGTACGACGTCGATGAGCGTGACGTCTGGAGCCTGTTTCACTCATACGCTTTTGACGTCTCGGTCTTCGAAATCTGGGGCGCTCTGAGCACCGGCGCTCGAATCGCGCTAGTCGACAAAGACACCGCCCGATCGCCGCGGGATTTCCGTACGCTGATCGCCACCGAGCAAGTGACCGTCCTCTCGCAGACACCGACCGCATTCTTCGCCCTCGACGCCACCGACGCCGATCTCGCCTCAGCCGATGCGGGACTGGAGACGCTGCGCTATGTCATCTTCGCCGGCGAGGCACTGGATCTGAGGCGGCTCACCGGCTTTCATCGTCGCCATCCGCAGGCACTGACGATCAACATGTACGGAATTACCGAAACCACGGTGCATTCGAGCTTCCTGCACATCGATCCCGACTTCGCCCGCACGGCACCGGGCAGTGCCGTCGGACCGATGCTTCCCGGTTTCACTGCGCTACTACTCGACAGTTACCTCCGCCCGGTTCCCAGCGGAGCGACCGGCGAGCTCTATCTCTCGGGGCCTCAGGTCGCCGCGGGCTACCTGCATCGACACGGACTCACCGCAACTCGTTTCGTCGCCGACCCGGCGGGTAGCGGAGCACTGATGTATCGCAGCGGTGACCTCTTCCGTCGCGACGCCGATGGCGATCTGTTCTATATCGGTCGCTCCGACACTCAGGTCAAAATCCGCGGATTCCGGATCGAACTAGGCGAGATTCGCTCCGCGATTGCGGCCCTCGACGGCATCGACGACGTGGCTGTTATCACCCGGAGCGGCCCCGGTACCTCACCCCGAGTCATCGCATATGTCGTAGGCGACACGACACCCGACGTAGTCAGCGCTCGGGTCGCGAATGTCCTACCCGAGTACATGGTGCCGTCCGCGGTGGTCACGGTCGACGCGATCCCTCGCACGGTCAACGGAAAGACCGACACCGGAGCACTTCCCGCTCCGATGACATTGACCGACGCCGCCTCTCCACAAGTGCCCCGGACTGAGCACGAACGACTAATCGCCGACATCTTCACCGACACACTGGGGCTGGACGCCGTCGGCCTCGACGACGACTTCTTCGCGCTCGGCGGCGACTCCATCGTCTCCACCACCCTGGTCAATCGGGCCCGCCGTCGAGGAATCATCCTGACGCCACGTGACATCTTCACCCACCGCACGGTTGCCGGTCTCGCACGCGTCGCAGCGGAAATGACTGGCGAACCCGACGATTCGACTGAGATCCAGTCCAGCAGGGGGCCAACGACATTCGGGCTCCTACCTGCCACGCACCGATTACGCGAACTCGGCGGCACAATAGACCGATTCAACCAGTCGCTAGTCGTCGATACTCCAGCCGACCTGGACGAGGGGATCCTCGTCGCAGCACTGCAGGACCTCCTCGACGCGCACCCCGCGCTCCGGGCAACGCTCAACGTCGTCGCCGGGTCGGTATGGTCGCTCGCTTCGGGCCCGGCCGGGACACCAGTGGCAGCCGACCTGCTCCGGGTCGTCGACATTAACGCGCATGGCACCGTCGCCGAGACCATCACCGTCGAATCATTCTCCGCCGCAGGGCGATTGGCACCCAAGTCGGGAATCATGGTGGCCGCCACACTGCTGCGGCCCGCTCCCGGTGAAACCGGTCGGCTTATCCTGGTGATTCATCACCTGGTGGTCGATGGTGTTTCGCGGCGAATTCTTCTCGACGACCTGGCCGCCTGCTACGAAGAACGCAGCACGGGTGGCACGCCGACTCGTCTCCCGACGACTACATCGCTGGCGAGTTACACCGCCGCGATGAATACGATAGCCGCCGACCCGCGGCTGCTCGCCGAAGCCGAGCATTGGATCAATATCCTTGCCCCCGGAGGCGAACTCGTACCCGGTCGTCCCGGCAAAGCGGGGACGGTCGGCGAACAGCGACACCTCGTCATCGACCTGGACACCAGAACCTCAAGCCAACTCTTGACTGATGTCCCGGCAACCCTCGACGTCGGCATCACCGCAGTATTTCTCGGTGCACTGCGAATTGCGGCGTCGTCGGCCTGCGGCACCGCCGATCTGTTGGTCGACACCGAACGTCACGGCCGCGACACCGATGTCGCGGGCCTGCCCGCTGATCTTTCGCATACGGTCGGCTGGTTCACGACCTTCGCACCGCTGCGGCTGGCTCAGGTCGGCACGGTTGATGCGGCAGTCATCGCAGCCGAACAGGCCTGGAGTCAGATGCCCAGTGCGGGTGCGGGATTCGCGATGCTGCGGTATATCAACCCGCAACTGTCCGCTGCGCTTGCTACGCTCAGCCGCCCGAGCGTACTGCTCAACTACCTTGGCCGATTCTCCGTCGGTGGCGGGGCGCCCTGGCAGCCGTCCGCCGAATCAACCGCCCTCAATGCGACGGCCGATCCCGATCTCGGTGCCGCATACCCGTTGGAGATCGACATCGTATGCCGCGACGAGGCATCCGGCCCGGTCATCGCCGCGCGTTTCACCTACCTACCCGATCAACTCGACGCCAACTCCGTATCCCGCCTCGCCGATTCCTGGCGTGGCGCGGTGGAAACCCTTGTCGTGCAATCTGATTCTGGAGTTCGTTCATGACCACGCTCGACGATGCCATTGACGCGGACCCGTCATTCCCAAGTGACCTGACCGCCGAACAGGCACTGCCTGCACTGGCCGGGCAACGCGATATCTACTTCGGTATGCAGGTGGTGCAAGACCCAACGCTCTACAACACGGGCCTATTCGCCGAATTCCACGGCTCCATCGATGTCGATCGGCTAGCCGACGCACTGTTCGCGGCATTGACCAAAGCCGAAGCGATGCGTGCGGTCTTTTCCGTGGTGGACGGCGAGGTCCACCAGCGCATCCTGCCTGCCGAGAATTGGTCACTGGAATTCGTCGATATTCGTGGCAAAGATGCGCACGCCTGGATGAGTGCCGACATGGCTCGGCCGATGGATGTCGAGAATGGGCCGTTGAGCCGCTTCGCGGTATTGCGCGCCGACTACAACACCATCTTCCTCTACGTCAAAGTTCATCACCTCGTGTGCGACGGGCTTGGCCTGATCCATTTCACCACGGCTATTCGCGACCTCTACGACGCCAAGGACCGCAAGTTTGACTGGAACTTGTCCGCGGTATCCACGGCTGAACACGAGTATCGCAACGGCGACCGCTTTGCCCAGGACCGCGACTACTGGCTGACGAAAATGGGTGACCGACCGGCGCCGGTGCGGCTACTCCCCGACGATCTTGAGCCCGGTATCGGCTTGGTCGCCGCCCGTTTCGACATTCCAACCGAACAACTCACCATCCTGCGCGCGGTGGCCAGTGAAACCGGCGTGCGGCCCGCGGTTTTACTCATCGCCGCCACCGCTGCCTTCGCTCACACCTCCACCGGCGCAACAGATCTGGTTCTCGCCCTACCGGTGACTGGCCGGCTCGATCGGGTCGTGCGCACCGCGCCGGCCATGGTGACCAGCGTTCTGCCGTTACGGGTTAGGCTCGATCCACGAGATAACCTCGCCGACGCGGCGGGTAAAGTCGATCGCGCACTATTCGCGCTGTTGTCGCACAGTCGGTTCCGCGGCGAAGACATCGGTCGCGCGCTGGCCGCACAGGCCGATTCCCCACGAGCGCCGTATCGGATGTTCGGCCTCGGCGTGAACGTGATGGCCAATACGACCCGGCAGACCATCGGTGGAGAACAGTTCGTCGCCCACGGTCTCGCGTCCGGCCCCGTGTCCGATGTCGAGATCCAAATCCAATTGCGCCGCAAGGAAATGCCAGCCGAAGTCGTCATCCGCGCAGTCGAATCCGCGACGTCGCGCGCGGCTCGTATCGGCGAGTCTTTCGCCGAGTTCGTCACGCTGCTTTCGCAAGCTCCTACCGCTCGCTTCGAGCAATTGTCGACCGGTATCGCTCCCGCGCCGATTCTCGAGGTGTCCGGGCCGGTGCCACCGACACCCGCGATCCACCGGTTACGCACGGCCGGTATCGACCCGGGCACACTTGAGCCCCGGCGCCTGAACGCGACGGCTGCTCCCGGCACCGACATCGCGGATATCGACTCCGCTCTCGCCCTGTTGGCGACCCGCCGTGCGGCGCTGCGCACCACTCTCGCGCGGCCCCTGCCAATCCTGTGGACCCTGACTACCGAGCCGACTGGCGCGTACATCCCGCCGGTGTCGGAATATGACTCGCACACCGGCCACGTACGTGTCGATCTACCCGCAGCGCTCATCGATCCGGTATCGGCGGCGCTTTTGGAGACCGATCTACAGACCGCCCTCGATGACCTCGCCGATGGACGACATATCGACTTCACACCATGCGCGATTCCCCTGCCCGATATCGCGACCCGGCTCATCGCGAGTGCGGCGAATCCGTCAGAGCTGCCGCAGTGGCTGAAAATCATGGCGCCCGGTGCCGGTGCACCTCGGCCAGACTCCGATATCGACATTCGAGAAATACTGACCGCCAGTCGACCACTAGATATCGCGGGGACCCGGCGTCCCCCGCAGGCCGATTCGGCCGCGCTTTTGCCCGTCGTCACGCAAGCCTTGGCCCGCGTGTGGGCAGAGGCAGCGCCCGACGAATTGCTGATCGACCTTGCCGTCGATCTCCGGACCCCGGACGCCGCGCAAACCACCGGTCCCCTGCAAGCACTCAGTCCTGTCCGAGTCAATCCTCTTGTGTCGCAACACACTCCCTTGGCCGGGCCGCCGCTCGACGCACTGCGTTACCTGTCGCCGCAGGTAGCTGTTGCCCTAGACGCTGCCACCGAGTCCGGCGAAATCGTCGACGCCGATATCCTGATCGGCGAGTATGGTCTGCCGACCGGGCATCGCTTGAGCGTCGATATTCGCCGCGTCGAAGGACAGTGGGTGGTACAGGCGAGCGCCGATCCGACTCGTATCCGCGACGCTCAAGCGGTCATCGACGTGCTGACCGCGGCGGTCGCCGAATTCGCCGCCGACACCTTGATTCCGCTCGACGATTCGGAGCTGGCGTCACTGGAGTCCCGCTACGGACTCATCGAGGACATCTGGCCGCTGGCGCCGCTGCAGGAAGGTCTGTTCTACCAGGCTCAGGTCGATGCCGACGACGACATTTACACCGCCCAGTTCTGGCTGGATTTCGGTCATCGAATCGACGCCGACGCACTGCGGCGTGCGGCCGAACAACTAATGGCGGACAATCTTGAATTGCGGGCGGCCTTCATTGATCATCACGGCACACCCGTCCAGATCATCCGTGCCGACGTGCCGCCCAGACTGGCTCAGGTCGATCTGTCGGCATTCGACGACGTGACATCACCCGGCGCGACGCAGGCGCTCGAGAAGGTCCTCGCCGATGACCGCCGTGCCGACATACCACTCGACGACGCACCCCTGTGGCGGATGACACTGATCCAGTTGCCCGGCGGACGGGACCGGCTGGTCGTCAATCGCCGATTCATGTTGTGGGACGGCTGGTCTGGCGGTCTATTCGTTTCCCGGCTACTCGCCTATCTCAACGGCACCGCGGTGCCGACACGCGAGGCGTCGCTACGCGACTTCCTCTCGTGGGTCGCGCACAACGACGACACCGATGCCCGAGCGCACTGGCTGCGCACTCTGGCGGGTTACGACGAACCGTCGCTTGTCGCGCCACGGGCGGCGGGCGCCGCTCCCCGCCCGCCGCGACGCATCGAGGTAGATCTCGGCCCTGATCTGTCAGAGCGGCTACGCGCTGACGCACGGACCGCCGGAGTCACCTTGAACACGGTGCTGTCGACCGCCCTGACCCTCACATTGTCCCGAGTGCTCGGCCGCACCGACATCGCCTATGGATCAACCGTGGCCGGACGGCCGACTGAGGTTCCCGGCATCGATACGGTGATCGGACTATTTCTCAATACGGTTCCGGTGCGGACGATATTGCGGCCTGAGGAGCCCCTGGTCGAATTGTTGCGCCGGGTTCAAGACGACCGAGTCAATCTGATGGCCTACGACCATATTCGGCTCGCGCAGCTACTCGAAGACACCGGGCAGAACGCATTGTTCGACGTCCTGTACGTCCTGCAGAATTTTCGGACCGATGAGGAGGAACGCGCTCAGTCCGCACTGCACGACGTCGTCGGCGAGGGAAGCCTGGACCATACCCACTACCCGTTGGTGCTAGTGGTAAGTCCCGGCGCCGAAATCTCATTCCGCCTCGAATATCGAGACGACCTGATCGACGCCGACACTGCGGCAGCCATCGTCACACGGTTACGCATCGCGCTGGAAGGCATCGGGTCCGCACTGCGATCGCCGGTCGGCGCGCTCGCGCTCACGTTGCCTGACGACCTGGCGTTGGCGGGTCCTTCACACCAGTTGCCGCAACGCACGGTTGCCGACCTGCTGGCCGATCAGGCCACGGCAACACCAGACGCGACAGCGTTGGTTTCCTACGCTGTCACCGACAGCGGATCGATGACCTACGCGCAACTCGACGCGGCGGTTGACGCGTGCGCGCAGATTTTGGCCGAGAATGGCGTCGGTGCGGAAACCGTCGTGGCGCTAGCTATTCCACGAACAATGCACACCGTGGTGGCACTATTCGCGATCCTGCGTGCCGGCGCTGCCTACCTCCCGCTGGAATTGGATCACCCGGACGAACGCCTCCGGGCCATCCTCGACGACGCCGCTCCGCTGCTGGTACTCACACACTCGCAGGTAGCCGTACGTTTCGCCGAGGCAGGTCTACCCACCCTTCTCATCGATCAATTGCCCGCCGTGTCAGACCCGAATTGGGTTGCGCCACTGGTCAATCCAGATTCCCCCGCGTACGTCATCTACACCTCGGGCTCTACCGGCAAGCCTAAGGGGGTCATCACCCCGTATCGCGGTCTGACGAATATGCAACTCAATCACCGGGAGAAGGTATTCGCGCCCGCGATCGAGCTGGCAGCCGCCGCAGGTATCACCGGGCAACTGCGGATCGCTCATACCGTCTCGTTCGCATTCGACATGTCCTGGGAAGAGCTGCTGTGGCTCGTCGAAGGACACCTTGTGCACGTATGTGACGAAGACCTACGACGCGATTCAACCGCATTGGTGGACTACTGTCGCGCACATCGGATCGATGTGGTCAACGTGACCCCGACCTATGCGGCCCAGTTACTCGCCGATGGACTCCTGACGCCCGGCTCGGATAGTCACGTACCGCCGCTGGTCTTGCTTGGCGGCGAAGCGGTTAGCGACCCGGTCTGGACGCATCTGCGCGACCACCCGGCCACCTTCGGCTATAACCTTTACGGCCCAACCGAATACACCATCAATACCCTCGGAATCGGCACCGACGAGTCGCCGACGTCGTCGGTCGGCACGCCGATCTGGAACACCACTGCGCATCTACTCGACCCGTGGCTTCGACCGGTGCCGACCGGTATTGCCGGGGAGTTGTATATCAGCGGGGCTGGACTCGCACGAGGCTACCTCGGGCGGCCCGATCTGACGTCCGAACGCTTCGTCGCCGACCCTTTTCGCAGTGGCGGCCGGCTGTATCGGACCGGCGATCTGATGAAAGTCCGCCCGGATGGCAATCTCGACTTTCTCGGGCGCACCGATGATCAAGTGAAGATTCGCGGCTATCGGGTCGAATTGGGTGAGATCGATGCCGCATTGACCGCTCTGCCGCAAATCGCTGGATCCGCGGTGATCGCGGCGGCCGATCCGTCGTCGCCCGATATCAAACGTCTTGTGGCATACGTCATTCCAGCAGAGTCCGATATGTCACCGCCCACGATCGACTTCACCGCAGTGCGCCGCGAACTGAGTTCGGTACTCCCCGACTACATGGTGCCGACCCTGTTTGCCACCGTCGACACGTTCCCGATGACAGTCAATGGCAAACTGGACGTCGCGGCGTTGCCCGAGCCGCAGCGCACCACCGTACGTCGCGCCCCGACAACTGATCTCGAAAGCACGCTGTGCGAGGTCTTCGCGCAAGTACTCGGACTTGATTCACGCGTCGACGGAGAATCAGCGGTCGGCGTCGACGACGACTTCTTCGAACTCGGCGGGCATTCGATGGCAGCGATGAAACTTGTTGCCGCAGTACGGACCGCGACTGGCGCCGAACTCGCCATCCGGGATCTCTTCGAGGCGCGCACGCCTGCCGAGATCGCTCGGCGCGCACGACATACCGGCACTGCTTCGGATATTCCCGTTGGCAACCGCTCCGACACCATTCCGCTGTCACCGGCGCAGGAGCGCCTCTGGGTTCTCTACGAACTCGACCCGGCCGACGTGTCCTACCACTACGGGCACGTGGTGCGGCTGCACGAACCCATCGATATCGAGGCGTTGCGACTGGCGCTGCTCGATGTCGTCACCCGTCACGAGTCATTGCGCACCGTCATCGATGACTCCGGCGATGATGTGCACCAACGAATCCTGGCGCTAGGTGAGGTTCCCGACCTTCTTCACGTCGAACGGATAACGGCGTCGGTCGACGCTGCGGCCGACCCAGCGGCACTGACCGCGGGTGCAGCCGAAATCCTCACCCGCCCATTTGATCTGCGCGAGCAGCCAGCGATCCGGGTCGGGGTTACCGAACTCCGCGACGCCGCCGGCGCATTCACTTCGGCCATCGTGGCTATCGGTATGCATCACATCGCGACCGATGAGTGGTCCGACCGACCACTGCTGACCGATCTCACCCTCGCGTACTCGGCTCGCGTCGCGGGTAGCGCACCCGAATTCGCCCCGCTACCAGTGCAATACGCCGATTACGCGGTGTGGCACCGGGATAAGGTAGCCGAGTCGGGCGATCAGCAGTTGGCGTACTGGACCGAACAGTTGGCAGACGTGCCCGCCGAACTGACCTTGCCGCGTGATCGCGCACGAGTGCCCGGTAGTCCTGGCCCCGCCGCGACCGAGACCATAGTCCTCGGTGTCGATACCCGCGCCAAACTCGCCGATTCGGCGCGATCTGCCGGCGCGAGCATGTTCATGTTGCTGCAGGCGGCCGTGGCAGCCCTTCTCCACCGAGAAGGCGCGGGCGACGACATCCCGCTGGGCTCCCCGATTTCCGGGCGATCGGACCCGGCACTGGACGATCTTATCGGCTTCTTCGTCGGCACCCAGGTCTTACGAGCCGACGTCGCCGGTCATCCCACATTCGAGCAGCTACTTGGCCGCATCCGTACCACCGATCTGACCGCGTTCGACAACGCCGATGTGCCCTTCCAACGGATCGTCGAAGAACTAGCGCCCGATCGTGTCGCAGGTCGCAACCCGCTGTTCCAGGTCAGCGTCAGCTATCTGCCGCTCGACGGTACACCAGGCGAATTTCTTGGTATTCCAGCGACTTTCGAGCCGCTCACCGCCATCGGCGCGAAATTCGACCTGGCGTTCACCTTCGTCGACATCACCGCGTCAGGCGAATTGACCATCGCACTCGAGTACGCCGTCGAGCAGTTCGATCCCCACACCATAACCACCCTGCTCGATCATTTACGCCGGACACTGGACGCCGTGGCGGCCGATCCGGCGATCCGCATCGACGCCATCGAACTCCTCGATGACACCGAGACCGCCAGCCTGCTCGCCGCCGAGAGCGGTCCGCCCGCGATGGATCACGATCTCACCCTCACCGAGTTGTTCCGAACGACCGCCAACGCGCGTGCGGAGGCAATCGCCTTGCGCGACACAATTGGTGGCGCACTGTCGTATTCCGAACTCGACAATCTCGTCAACCGCACCGCAGCTCGACTGCGAAGTGCCGGAGTCGGACGAGACCACGTGGTCGCCGTCTTGATGGACCGTTCGATCGCGCAATTGGTCGGGCTACAGGCCGCACTGCGCGCGGGCGCGGCGTATCTGCCAATCGATGCCGATCTGCCCGATGAGCGTATCGCTCTCATTCTCGACGACGCCGCACCAACCGCCGTTCTCGTCGATGAGGTCAACCTCAGGCGCACAACGGGATTCGCGACGGTGACGCTAGGGCCGGACGAGGTATTCGCCGACCAAGACGATATCGATCCCGTCGTCGTCACGAACGATCCGGACGACGCCGCCTATGTCATTTACACCTCGGGATCCACCGGTCGCCCCAAAGGCGTAGTCGTCTCGCATCGAAGCATTGTCAACGTGCTGCGTTGGCGGTTGGACAGCTATCCCGGCGGATTCGGGCCGGACGATGTGGTCTTGGCCAAGACGCCCGCAGGATTCGACGGTGCGGCCTGGGAACTACTGCTGGCGTTCGCGGCAGGCGCCTCGGTTGTCGTCGCCGAACCGGGGGCACAACGTGATCCGCAACGACAAGCACACATCATCGCCGAATTCGGCGTCACCACAACCGTATTCGTTCCATCGGTGTTCGAGCTGTTCGTCCCCTACCTAGACCGGACACCTACCCTGAGGTCTGTCATCGCCGGCGGTGAGGCGCTTACCGCAGGTCTGGTCGCGCGCGCCCTTGCCGCGGCCGAACACGACGATCGCATCACACCACTGCGTATCACTAACGCCTACGGTCCGACTGAGACGACTGTGGTCGTGACCGACGAAACCTTGGAGCGAGAGGTGTCAGGGCCGGTGCCGATTGGCGGGCCGGTCGCTGGCACCGATCTGCTGATCCTCGATAGCTCCTTGAACCGGGTCGCTGACGGCAGTGTCGGTGAACTCTATGTGCGCGGCGTCGCGTTGGCTCGTGGCTATCTCGGTCGTCCGGATCTGACCGCGGCGTCATTCGTCGCCGACCCGACCAGCGAAACCGGTAAGCGTCTTTATCGCACGGGTGACTTGGTGCGGCGGCGCGACGGCGTCCTCTATTACGTTGGCCGCGCGGATACCCAGGTGAAGGTTCGCGGCAACCGGGTCGAACTTGGTGAAATCGAGACGGTCATCGGAGCGGTCGACGGTGTCGCTGCCGCAGCAGTCGCGGTGACCGGTGATTTCTTGGTCGGGTGGGTGGTACCTGACGACCAGTCGGTTGAGCATTCCACTTTCGCGAGTAGTCTCACCGAGCGACTTTCCGCAGTTCTGCCGTCGTATATGGTGCCGGCCCCACTTGTGGTCCTCAACGAATTCCCGCTCAATCACACCGGCAAATTGGATCGGCGGGCCTTGCCACTGCCCACCCAAACGGCAGGCGAGGCGCCGACGACTTCGACCGAGATCTCGGTCGCCGAGGCGTTCGGGGCGGTCTTGGGTGGCCCGGTTACCGACATTCACGCGAATTTCTTCGCGGCGGGCGGACATTCGCTACTGGCTATCAAGGCGATCAATGCCATCCGGGAGTCACAACAGATCGACCTGAGTCTGCGAGTGTTCTTCGATCGGCCAACTGTCGCCCAGCTTGCCGCATATCTCGACGGTGTCGGGACTACCGTGCCGAGAGCGGTAGCGCTGGCCCGCCGGGCGTCGACCGAGCCGGTCCTCTCGTTCGGTCAGGAGCAAATGCTGACCCTTGACGCGCTTGCCGGGCCGTCATCGACCTACAACGTCCCGCTGCTATGGCGACCCTCTGTGTCCACGCCCATCGACATTGAGGCACTGCGGGCAGCCGTCGGCGATGTCGTCGAACGTCACGAAATTTTGCGCACTCGATACCCGGAGCAACGGCCGGAACTGGTTGACCGGCCAGTGGTGCCGGTGTCGGTCGCCGCCGACGCCGCTGATCTCGCGGTAGCGGCGGCCTATCCGTTCGACCTCGAGACGGAAATCCCGATTCGGATCACCGCGACATCGGATATCGCCGTGCTCACGATGCATCACGTCGCGACTGACGAGTGGTCGGCAGCGCCGCTGCGCACTGATCTCGATACCGCGTACCTGGCCCGGTTGGCCGGCCGGCGACCCGACTGGGCCGAACTGCCGCTGCAATACTCCGATTTCGCCGCGTGGCAGCGCGACGCGTGCGCTGGCGACCGCGCACAGAGCCAACTCGATTTCTGGCGCGATACCCTCGCGGGCGTTCCCGAAGAGTTGGCATTGCCCTACGACCGTCCGCGTCCCGCGCGGCCGTCCGGTCGCGGAGACGGCGTATTCCTGCGTGTTCCAACCGAATTGGCCGACAATCTGCGAACACTCGCGAACGCGACCGGGACGTCTATGTTCATGGTGATCCAGGCAGCGGTCGCCGTGCTGCTGTCGCGGCTCGGCGGTGGCGGCGACATTCCGCTGGGTACACCGGTCACCGTGCGTAACGATCCGCGACTCGATCAGTTGGTTGGCTATTTCCTCAATACCGTTGTACTGCGGACTGACGTCGAGTCGCCGGAGTCGACGCGTGAGCTTCTCGCCTCGGTCCGCGAGAACAACCTCGCCGCCTTCGACAATCGCGATTTGCCATTCGAGCGAGTCGTCGAAGCGGTGTCACCGGCTCGCTCCACGGCGATGAATCCGCTCTTCCAGACGATGGTCATGTACGTCGAAGGACAACTCGACCTCTCCGGTGACACCGCCCTGCCCGCACCGACAACGGCCAAATTCGACCTGTCCTTCGACTTCGTCGAAGACACCTCGGGTCCGCACGCACAACTGGGCGGCGTCATCGAATACAGCACCGACCTATTCGAACGCGCGACCGTCGAGGCGATGGCTACGCGACTCGAGACGATTCTGAGCTATATGGTCGGCGATCCTGACGCATCGTTACGCAGACTCGACATCCGGATCGGCACCGAATACCGCGATACATTCCGGTCGGGCCCACCGCCTGCAACGTTCGCCGAACTGTTTGATGCGGCTGTCGTGACCGACCCCACCGCTCGCGCACTATCCGGCTCCGACGGCAGCCGCACCTTCGGCGAACTCGCCGGGCGCGTCCGGGCGATAGCAGCAGAACTCGCCGCGCAGGGCATCGGCGCCGAAGACGTCGTGGTTGTGTCGCTGCCCCGAACCGTTGTCGCATTGGAGACCATCTTTGCGGTCCTCTATTCCGGCGCCGCATACCTGCCGATCGATCCGTCGACGCCGATCGAACGCGTTGCGGCAATGACCGAACTGGCTCGGCCGATTCGGGTAATCGACAGCCTCGACGACCCCTTGCTATCGGTGAGTTCGGTAGACGTGCCAGCGATAACGCGGGCACGGCCACTGCTACCCGAGCACCCCGCTTATCTGATCTTCACGTCGGGATCCACCGGCACACCTAAGGGTGTCGTCGTGCCGCACCGCGGATTGACGAATCTTTTCGCCAGTCATCGGCGCATGCTCTATGACCCCGCGAAGGCCCGCACCGGCCGCCGGCGGCTCAAGGTGGGCCATGCGTGGTCGTTGGCCTTCGACGCTTCGTGGCAGCCCCAACTGTGGCTACTCGACGGACACGAGTTGGTCATCGTCGACGAAGACACCCAACGAGATGCCGAAGCACTTGCCGCACAGTTGACTTCAGAAGAATGGGATTTCCTTGAGCTGACACCCTCGCATCTCGCGCGTCTCGGTAGCGCACCAGAGCGCATGGCTGCCATCGGGTTCGGTGGCGAAGCGGTTCCGGACGCGCAATGGCAGCGACTGAGGATGCTGACCGACTCGGACGCCTACAACCTGTACGGGCCAACCGAAGGCACGGTGGACGCACTGGTCGCGCGGGCTCGCGACACCGAACATCCAATGATCGGGCGTCCGGTAGATGGCACCCACGCCTATGTGCTGGACACCGCACTGCTGCCGGCGCCTGACGGAGTCTATGGCGAGTTGTATCTCGCTGGCGCCGGATTGGCCCGCGGATACCTCGATCGCGGCGATCTCACCGCGGAGCGGTTTGTCGCCGACCCGTTCAATACCGACGGCTCACGGATGTACCGCACCGGTGACGTGGTCCGCTGGACTCGCGAAGGCTATTTGGAGTATCGAGGTCGCGGTGACGACCAGGTGAAGATCCGTGGATTCCGGGTCGAACTCGGCGAAGTCGAAGCAACGCTCGCGCGAGTCGACGGCGTGTCACAATCGCTGACCGTCGCCCGTGCTGGGCGACTGATCGGTTACGTGGTCGCCGAACAAGGCGCACAACTGGATTCGGTGACACTGCGCTCGGCCGCCCGATCAGTGCTGCCGGATTACATGGTGCCGTCGGCGATTGTGATCCTCGACCGGTTCCCAACCTTGCCGAACGGAAAGCTCGACCGGCGCAACCTGCCACTCCCCACGATCGAGTCCCGAATCCGCAAGCCGGAAAAGGCGATTGAAAAGCAGTTGTGTCAAGCGTTCGCCGACGTACTGGATCTGCCGGTTGACACCATCGGTCTCGACGACGACTTCGCCGAACTGGGTGGTGATTCAATCGTCGCGATGGCCCTCGTCAGCCGACTGCGCACTGAGGGATTCACCGTCGGGCCACGCGAGGTGATGACTTATCGCACGGCGGGCGAACTCGCCGAATTCCTCCCTACCGCAACAGCATCGACTGTCACCCTCGACCGCGTGGAATCAGGACCGGTACCCGCATTGCCGATTGTGCGCTGGTTGCAGGAACTAGCCGACGGCCGTCCGGAAGTGATTGCGGGGTTCCATCAATCCGCACTGCTGACCGTGCCAGCCGACATCGACGCGACACTCGTCGACCAGGCCCTCCGGTTGCTGGTGCGACGTCATCATATGTTGCGAGCTCGATTGATTACCTCCGAATCATCCTGGCGATTCGAACTTCCGCCACGTGAAAGCCTCTCCGCCGGAATGTATCCCACGGTTGTCGTCGAGACGGACCGCGACATCCACGCGGTTGCGCTGCGCGCGCGGGCACGACTAGATCCACTCACCGGAGCGATGGTGTCGGCGAGTCTGATCGATTTCGGCGACGAGCCGGGTCGCCTTCTGCTACAGATTCATCACCTGGTGGTCGACGGCGTGTCGTGGCGGACGGTGGTCCCCGAGTTCATCGCCGTCTATACGCAACTCGCCGATGGCCGCTCTCCTGATTCGGTATCGCTCGCGGCCGCACCCACCGACTACGGTGCGTTCGTGCGCGAACTCGTCAACGAGGACCGGTCAGCTGAATTGTCACAGTGGCACGAAACCGTCTCGTCGGCGAATGCGCACGCGCTGTTCACCGACGAACTTGATTCACGCCGCGACATACAGGGCTCCGCGCGCGTGCACCACGTGCAGGTCGATGCGGCGGTAGCGCAGCAGATTCTCGGCCCAATTCCGGCACAGCTCGGTGTCGCTGTCGACGATGTACTCCTCGGCGCATTCGGCACCGCCGCCCGAACACCGACGCTGGTCGATCTCGAAGGCCACGGCCGGATCGAGGAATTGGTTCCGGGCGCGGACCTTTCAGGCACCGTCGGATGGTTTACCGCGGTGCACCCGGTAGCGGTCGGCGGTTCTGCGACACCGGGTGAGCAGGCGCGCCAGGTCGCCGAACGCCGAGCCGGATTCGCCGACGACGGGATTGGTTACGGCCTACTTCGCTATCTCGGTGGCCAGCAATTGCCAAGTGCCGCAATCGAATTCAACTATCTCGGGCGATACCGATCATTCGGCTTCGACGACTGGGGCATGGCACCCGAATCGGCAGATGTCGGCCCGGGTGAGAAGATGCCCGCCGGGTATGGCCTGATCGTCGACATCACGACACTCGACGGTCCCGACGGAACGAGTCTGCGCGCGACGTGGACGTATCAGCCGCGGCTCATCGATGCCGACACCGTGGTCGGGTTGGCTGACCGTTGGCTCGACGCCCTCACCGAGGTGAGCCGATCCGAGACTCAGCTACCTACCAGCGACACCACAACATCGACAGGAGCGTCATGAGCGCCGCGTCCCAGGTCCTCATCGACCTCACTCCATTGCGCGTCAGCGCTCCATTTCGCCGGGTATTCGTCGCCCGACTCATCTCACTGCTGGCCATCGGCCTGCTACTGGTGTCGGTCCCAGTTCAGATGTTCGACCTCACGCGATCGTCGGCACATGTCGGTGCGGCGACTGCCGTCACGGGCCTGTGCACCTTCATCGGCATGTTGCTCGGCGGCGTGCTGGCCGACCGGTTCGATCGCAAGTTGCTCATCATCATCGGGCGAAGCGGTGCGGCACTATCTTTCGCCGGCCTGGCCGCCAACGCGTTCGGCGTCTTCGGCGGGGAACCGCTGGTCTGGGTGGTCTATCTTCTCGCGGTTGTCGATGGACTGATTGGCGCGTTGTCAACGTCGGCGCTCATGGCGGCGGTACCGACACTCATCCCGGCCGAACATCTGATGGCGGTTGGCGCGATCAACTCATTGACCGTGCGGATCGGCGCGGCGGTCTCACCGGGTATCGCCGGTTTCATCATCGCCGGCGCCGGTGTTGAATGGGCGTACACGGTGGCCACCCTGGGTGGCGTGGTGACGGTGCTCATCCTGGTGGGATTGCCGTCGATGCCACCGACGGCCCCTACCGGCGGCCCAGCGGCGGCGGCGCCTGCCGCGGAAGATGCTGTGGCGCAACCTGAACCACCATCACTGCTCGACTTCCTGCGTACTCAGCGAGTGGTAACCGGCGTGATGATCGTCGGCGTCGTCACCATGCTTGGCACCGGACTTGTCGCATTGCTGCCGTCGTTGGTCGCCGAGCGATTCAACGAGAATGCCGCGGCGACGGGCCTGCTTTACGCCGCAGTCGCGGCCGGAGCAATGGTGGCCGCTTTGACGAGTGGCTGGATGTCCGGCGTCACGCGACCTGGGCGACTGTTGCTCATCGTGTTGATTCTCGCCGGCGGGTTCCAGATCCTCTTCGGCCTAGCACCGTTCGCGTGGTTGGCCATCGTCGTATTGTTCGTCATCGGGTTTCTCGATGCCGTCGGCGAGGTGATTCGGTACGCCCTGATCCAGGAGCACACGCCCGGCCCACTACTCGGCCGGGTGAATGGTATTTGGATGGCACAGGAGGTCGGTGGAGTCACAGTCGGCGCCCTCGTCGCGGGCCTCCTCGGAACGATCTGGGCGGCGTCGGACGCAATCGTCTACTACGGCGTGATTTTGGCGATCCTCGGCGTCGTGGCCGCGCTGACCTTGCGCGGATTGGTCGGGATGCGGCGAGAGCAAGTGTTGGCTACCCGCTGAAGTGGTCTCGATACACGCGACTCGGCTAGCGCCTCGCCGGCACGCGACCAGCGGAAACTACCGACAATCGATTGCGAACTACCACGCTCGTCGAGTGCGAGACGCGCGGGTATCGAGACAGCTCACCCGGTAGCGGGGGCCGCCAACAACTCGCGCAACTTTCGCCGACTCACCTTGCCGACGCCGGTCTCAGGGAACGTGTCCAGAACTTTTACCGTGTCAGGCAATTTCCACTCGGCGAGCCCTGAGTCGCGGACGAACTTCCGGATCAGCGGAAGGGTCGGCGGCTCGTCGGGGTCGACGGCCAACAGGTAGGCGACGGTTCGCTCGCCCAGGTATTCATCAGGCTGAGCCACGACGATGGCGTCGCGCACACCGGGATGCTCGAGTAACTGCTCCTCAAGCTGCTCGGCGGAGACTTTCTCGCCGCCCCGATTGACGCGATCCCCGCCCCTACCACGGACGACGAAGTTGCCTTCGGCGGTGATTTCGACGACGTCGCCGGTCCGATACCAACCGTCGGGGGCGAATGACGTGGTGCCCGCACCAGCCCAGTAGGCTCGAATCGTGTACGGCCCCTGGGTTTCCAGAAATCCCGGACCTTCGCGCACGATCTCCCCGTCCTCGTCGACCAGACGCACCTGATCGTCGTCCGACATCGGCCGCCCCTGGGTGGTGGTCACGACCTCGATCGGATCATCGAGACGCGTGTAACACACCAATCCCTCGGCCATCCCGAAGACCTGTTGCAAAGTGACACCGAGCGCGGGGCCGATCCGACGCGCCAACTCGTCTGGGCAGCGAGCGCCACCGACTTGGATAGTCTGAAGTGAGGAAATATCGAATTCGGTTCCCCGCTCGGCAGATTCGGTCCAGAGTCGCGCCAGCGGAGGGACCAGTCCGGTCATCGTGACCTTTTCACGTTCAACGATCTGCCACGCGACTGACGGCGTGGGCGACGCGGTCAGTGCAATCGTGCCGCCGGCGTACAGGGCACCGAGTATTCCCGGCGACGACATCGGAAAGTTATGGGCGACAGGCAAAGTAGCGAGGTAGACGGTATCGGCGTCGACGCCGCACAGTTCGTTGCTCCGAATGACGGAGTACAGATAGTCGTCGTGGGTCCGCGGGATCAACTTGGGTATTCCAGTGCTGCCGCCCGACAGTTGCAGGAAGGCAAGCTGGGACGGATCGGCGCGGGGATGTTCGACAGGATCGACCCAGAGTGCCTCCAAATTGTCGACGTCGATTAACTGCTGAATCGAATCAACCTGTGCCGCAATGGAGTCGGCGAGCCTGAGATAGTCATACGACGAGTCCGCGTGTGGTGAGATCATCGCCACCGCTTCCGATGAACGCGCGATACCTACGAGTTCGGATTCGCGATGAGCGGGCAAACCGAATACCGGGATTGCTCCCACCCGAAACAGCGCGAAGACGATCTCGACATAGGCCACCCGATTGGGGACTTGGAGCAGGACCCGATCGTGCGGCCCAATATCGCGGGCGACGAGGCCCGCGGCCAGACGTTCCACCCGTTCATCGAGCTGGCGATAGGTCAGTCGACGTTCGATGTCGACTACCGCGGCCCTGTCGGCGCTCGATGAATCCTCGGCCCGCGCGCGCAGCACGTCGTCAAAAGTCTCCCCACGCCAAAGTCCGTCCCGGCGAAACCGTTCCGCAAGTTCTGGGGGCCAAGAAGTTACCTTCACCTTAGTTAGGCTAGCCTAAAGGAATGAGTATCCCGCCGATCACCCCCTATGACATACCGCCGGGCCCTTTTCCCAATCGTGTCGACTGGACCCTTGATCCAAGCCGGACCGCGCTACTGGTGCACGATATGCAGCGCTATTTCATCGACGCTTACGATATGAACGCGGAACCGATGGCGACCGCGCTGCCGAATATGGTCGCGATCCGCGAGGCATGCGAAGCAGCGGGCGTTCCTGTTGTCTATACCGTGCAGCCGGGCGACCAACACCCCTCGCGGCGGGGGATCCTCGCCGACTTCTGGGGTAAAGGCCTCGAATCCGGTCGAGACGAAGAGATTGTCGACGCGCTCGCACCACGCGACGGGAATATCACCGTCACTAAATGGCGCTACTCCGGCTTTCAGCGCACCGATCTACGGCAGTTGCTCGGCCACCACGGTCGGGATCAACTCATCGTCGTCGGCGTATACGCCCATATGGGTTGCATGATCAGCGCGACCGAAGCATTCATGAGCGACGTCGCTCCCTTTTTCGTCATCGACGCGATGGGCGACTTCTCCCCCGAAGAGCACGAGATGGCAGGCACTTATGTCGGCAAACGCGCCGGCCGGGTATTGCGCGCCGCCGATGTCGTGACTGCCCTGACACCTCGCGTCGCGGTGGCGTCGGGCACCCGCTGATCACCGTGGTCGACGTAGCCGGAATCACCGGTCGACGCGCCGTGGTCACCGGAGCCGCTGGCGGTATCGGCGCCGCAGTAGTATCCGCGTTGCGCGCCGCAGGAGCAATCGTGCACCAGTGGGATATCGCGGACACCGAAGATATTCGCGGTGTCGATATACGCGATCGCCACGCTGTCGAACACGCTTGGCTCAGTGCTGAATCCGCGGGTCCGATCGACATTCTCGTCAGTGCCGCGGGTGTCCTGTCCGATGACTGGGACCGATGTATGGCAGTTAACGCCACAGGAGTTCGCAACGTCCTCGACGTCGCCGCAGTGACGATGAAGCCGCGCGGCCGCGGAGCGATCGTGGTGGTCTCCAGTAATGCCGGAGCCACGCCCCGTACCGGACTCGCCGCCTACGGCGCATCGAAGGCGGCCGCTACGTCATACGCCCGCAGCGTCGGTCTCATGTTGGCCCCCAATGGAATTCGAGTCAACATCGTTTCCCCAGGATCGACGGACACGCCGATGCTCCGCGACATGTGGCGCGATCCATCCGATCAGGACGCGGTAGTGGCTGGCACGCCTGACCAGTTCCGCCTCGGTATTCCCATCGGCCGTATCGCCGCACCCGCCGATATTGCCGAAACGGTCGTCTTCATGGCGTCCGACGCCGCGCGCCACGTCACGCTGCACGACCTGCGCGTCGACGGCGGCGCGACGCTCGATATGTAAACCAACGCAATTCCCTCTCAACAGATAGGCAATCCTTGAAATCGAAACTGAACAAGGCCATCGGGATAGCACTGGCAGTCACCCTCTTCGGGTTTCTGGCAGGATGCTCCACCCCGGATGATGAAGCGCAATCCTCGACTGCGTACACGCCGGTGACCGTCAACCACGAGTTCGGGTCAACCCAAATCACGCAGCGTCCGACCCGGGTGGTCACGTTGCTGACGAACTGGACCGATACCCTTGCCGCGCTTGATATTCCGATCACCGCACAGTTCGGCGAGCAGGGCTATTCCGGCAAGGACAACAAGTTCCCGTGGACCCCCGCGCACGGCGGCGAAACGATCATCGTCAAATCGCTGGCCGACATGGATATCACCAAGCTGGCCCAGCTCAATCCCGACCTGATTCTCGCCGGATACGTCGGCCAGAAGGAAACCTATGACCGACTTTCCAAACTGGCTCCGACCATTCCCGTGATGAAGAAGGGCGCAACCGTCGACACCTGGGAAGATATCGCCACCACTACCGGCAAGATCTTCGGTAAGCAGGATCAGGCGGCGAAACTCGTCTCGGATACGAACGCAAAGATCGAGAAGTTCAAAACGGATAACGCCGGAGCGATGGGTAAGACCTTCGTGTTCGCACAGTTCCAGCCGACCGGCGGCATCGGCGCGGTAAACAACGCCGAGAAAGATCCGTCGGCTGGGCTGCTCACTCAGCTCGGATTCAAGCTGTATCCGCCGCTTGCCGCCCAGAACAAGGGCGGCCCGACGCGCAGCCTAATCTCCAGCGAGCGGGTAGACCTGTTGAACTCGGATCTGCTCATCGCCTGGCCGCTGGCGGCGAACTTCGACTTCAACAAGATCCCAGGCTGGACAAACCTCACCGCCGTACGCAACGGCACCGTACTGGAAGTATCCAACGACAACGTGCCGGCCTTCGGGGTGCCGAGCGCGCCGTCAGTCTCTTACGTGATCGACCTGCTGACGCCGATTGCACAAAAGTTGGCATAGCTGGGAGCGCACTCTTGAGTCCCAGGCCCCGCGACGACCGCGGGACCTGGGACTTTCGCGTGCACCCCACCGTCGGTACGCGACCAACCGGTTGGCCGTCGCCTATGGCCGGCCTAATGGTTCCCTGCGAACCGCCCGGCGATTGCCGCCACGATCTCGTTCGGTGCATCCTCCTGAATGAAATGTTTCGCCTCCGGCAGCTCGACGACTTCGACATCGGTAAACGCTTCGCGAATTCGCGGCAGACATGCTCTTGGCCGAAACACCATGTCTCGCATACCCCATACCGCCAGAGCCGGTTTCGCCCCGAGTACCCGCGGCACATCTACCGCCAGCTTCTCGAGCAGCGGCCGCGCAGCGCGGATCTGCCCCGGCATGACCGCGAGTCCGCGCCGGGCCTCGGGGGTGGGCTGGACCATCCGATAGTGATCCGCCTCTGCGGGATTGAGCGCGGGACCTGTCTTTCCGAGTAGGAATTGTTCAACAAGGAAGTTCTGCTCGACAATCCGTTTCTGGATCGGGCGACTACTCATCACCACACTGAAGGTCCGGTTCGCCAGCGGGTCGATTGGCCAGAACACCGTGTTACCGAGAATGACTCCGTGCACGCGGTCCGCGCGTTCGACGGCCGCCCCAAGTCCGATCGGGCCGCCCCAGTCCTGCCCCATCACGATGAATTGGTCGAGTTGCAAATGGTCGATCAGCTCGCCGACTACTTCGGTGAGATCTGAAATTCGGTAGTCGAATCCAGGTGGGCGTTCAGATAGTCCGAAACCCGGATAGTCGACTGCGATGCAGCGATATCGATCACGAAGCCCCGTCACGATATGGCGGTAGAGAAAGCTCCAGGTGGGAGAACCGTGACACATGACAATCGGAATCCCGGCTCCCTCGTCGATGTAGTGAATCCGGCCGCCGGACGAATCGAACCACCTCGACTCGAATGGATACAGCGTGGGATCGGGCGCAAAGTCGATCAACATGAGTCTCCCCTCCTGTCAGGTCCCGACTGTTTCGGGGCGCAGCGCTACAGTTGTAGAGCGCGTTACGCCAAACTCTACAGCTGTAGTATCGATCTGTGCCAGTGAGTTCAGCCCCACGTACGCGTCGGGAAACAATTGCCGACGCCGCGATCAGGATTATTGCGCGCGACGGGGTCCGTGCCCTCACCCACCGAGCCGTCGATCGCGAAGCCGAGTTACCACAGGGATCTACCTCGTATCACGCGAAAACACGGCGCGCGCTGCTCGAACTCATCGTCGATGCGCTCGCCAGTCATACACTCCGTGACACGGTGGGGCTCGCCGTTCAGTCGGACGCCGCACACGAATTCGATATCACTCAGCTGGCGATGCTCGTCGCCGGACTGGTCGATACTCTCGCGGCTCGGCGCGACGACATGAGAGCCCGCTACGCCCTGATTCTGGAACTCGACGATATGCCCCACTTGCGACAGAGGTTGACGAGTCAGTCTGAAGTTCAGACGATAACTCGCGCGGTAACATCTCAGGCCCTTGCCAGCGCCGGTCTGCCCCACTCCCTCGCCGACGTCGATGAGTTGCTGGCCCTTACCGACGCCTTGGTGTTCTACCGCACCGCGATCAACGAGAAGGCTAGTTCCCACAGTGCGATTCTCAAGTATCTGCGCGGCGCCGCAAGCAGTTGACCACGGCACCCCAGACCGGCAAACGCCAAAAGGCCCCAACCGATGAGACCGGTTGGGGCCCTTCGGGGTATCAATCTAGCTTGGCCAGCGCTGCTGATTGCTCCATTTCAGCGCCGCGGTCTCCGACCAGGGGCCCAATCCGTGACCGGCGTTGGATTGCCGGAAGTCAATCGTTGCCCCGTCCCTGCGTGCGGCATCGACGAAGTTCTTCGTCAGCGGCGCGAACGCCACCGGGTCCAGATTGCCCTGCTGAATCAGGATCGGAGCACGGTAACCCGAGACTGGCACCCTGGTGACCGCCCGCAACGCAGGGATGAGTGGACCCTGATCGAACGGCCGAGAAACCAACTGGCCCACGGTCATTCCCTTAGTCGCACGACCTTGATTCGGGTAGCACAGCGTCTTCGCGTCGGCAATCACCTTGCGCCCCAACGGCGTCAGGTACGAGTCGACCTGCGCATCGGGCCGGACCGACTTGAGTCCGGCGAGCACATACGAGAAATACGTGACATAGTCGGGCACCGCGACCGGCGGCACGCCTGGGCGAATCAGCTTGAAGTAGTCGGCGATATCGACCGGCGGTGAACTCACGGCCGCGCCGACATTCTTGATTTCAGGCGCATATGTCTGCGCCTCATTCGACGCCCACAGCGATGCGTGACCACCCTGCGATCCGCCACTGGTAATAAACCCGTTGGAAGACTTGAGGTTTCGCTGCGCGACGATCGAACGCGCCGCCCGCACCGAATCCAGTACGTTCTTCCCCGCAGTCGGCCCGTCGAGGTAGGCGTGTTGCCCTGGACCACCGATGCCCGCGTATTCAGTCGCGGTGATGACATAGCCATCCTTCAACCACGGTCCAAGCCAATCGTCATATCGGCCGCCGTGGCCCATCCGATCAGTGACCGTGCAACCGTCGCCCAGTCCAGCGGTGCCGTGGGCATAGCCGACGTAGCGCAGTCCGTGCGGTCGAGTGCTCTGCTTGGGGATCATCACCGTGCCGCGAACAGGGACCAGTTTTCCGTCGGAGCCCGGCGACAGGTACGTCATGGCCACAACAGTCTGTGCGCCGGCCACCTTGGCGTCCACGTGGGACGTGATATCCGTTGACGACAGGACCGTCCCCGCTTGCTGCGGCGCCGCTGGCGCGCTGGCAGGCGCCGTGACGACGATTCCGACAAGGGGCACCGCCGCTGCGAGCGCCACTGCGATTCGATTGCGAATTGTCTTCTTACCCTTCATATTCTGGCTACTACCCGACGACTGCGTCGCGAACCTTGCGATCCTCGGCGAAGCACATCGACCGGAGCACGTTGTGGTATGCGTTGAACCCAAAGTTCAGCGGTGCGTAGAAGAAGCCGAATGGCCTCGGGATGTACTGACCGACACCCGGCAGCAGCATCGACAGGCCGTTACTCCACACCACCTGGGCGAGATAGATCGTGAAATACATCGTATAAAACGCCGCTGTCATCGATTTGGTGACCGATAGGTCCCACAGGCGGACCGTCTTGCCCATATTGTCGCCCTTGTTGAAGTTGTGGATGAGTCCGATGAGGATATCCAGCGGAGCACCTGAGGTACCGAGCGAGATATCGCCGAGCGGGATATCAGGCGAAAGATAGCCGCCCAGCAACGAGATCAGCGACTCGATCTGGTTGAAGTCCGCGGGGTCGGCGGGAATCAGGTTGACCGGCACCCAGATATTTCGCATCCGGTTTTCGACGTCCTTGCTGACCGCGAGAATCTTCGCCTTGGTGGCAGCGTCCTTGTTGGTATCCGTCAGATATTTCGTGGTGCGATCGACGATCCGCGACATCGATTGGTCACCGATCGGCTTGCAATCGGTGGTGTCGGCCAAGTCCACGTCGCGCGCGATCTGTTCGATCCATCCGGGCACCTTACCGGCGAAGCGCAGATCCTTGATCGATTTGCCCGCCTGGTCCTTTTCCGCCTTGGTCATCGACACGAGACAGGAGTTGAGCAGGTAGCCCGAGATAGTGCGGTAGGCATACCCGGCACCGTAGATGGCGATGTAGAACGGCATAGTTATCAGGAACCGCACCGTGATCGGCCCCCACAGCACCGCGATATTCGGGATAGTGCTCAGTACCACGGTGAGCGGAATGATGACGGTAATGTGGATGAACATCCACACCGTCTCGACCGCCTGCGCGAGTGTCAGATTCTCTACGGTGATCGCCTGGAATTGCTTGCCGTGGCGCACATTCAGGAGTTGCGAGATGACATAGAGCGAGATCGGGTCGCGGTATTTCATCACCGGATCGTCGCGCTGGGCACCCATTTGCTTGGGGTTGTTGGACACCAGCATGTTCGAGATACGAAGCTTATTCATATCTCGGTGGGTTTGGGCCTTGATGCTGTCCTTGTTCTTCTTGATATTCGCCGGAAGGTACGGAACAACCGAATCGAATACCGCGTCGTAGATCTTGCCCAGGGTCGCGAAATCTGAGCCGACGCATTCCTTCGGAAGGTCAGCTGACGGTTGGGCGCTCGGTGATGTCACCGATGGTGCCGCGCCTGCGGTCGAAGAAATCGATCCCCCGCTCCCCACGGCGGCAATTGACACCAGCACC
Organism: Gordonia sp. CPCC 205333; assembly: GCF_048537885.1. NCBI lineage: Bacteria > Bacillati > Actinomycetota > Actinomycetes > Mycobacteriales > Gordoniaceae > Gordonia > Gordonia sp. CPCC 205333. The sequence goes on from NZ_JBCLVI010000003.1 coordinate 812,463, forward strand.
GACAGCACCACAATCAGAATCCGGCGCATCACCCGGTTTGCCTCCTGCCCAACCCTGACTTCCGGCGGCGTAAGTCACGCGACAAATCCGACAGAAGGATAACCTAATTTAGGTAATCCTTAGGAAAGTAACAGGGGTGTCACGGTAAGGCCAACTAGTGTGACCTTTGCCATAGCTGATTTCACTTCGCCGCAGGTAGGAGAGTTAGCGAGCCCGATTTGCCCAAGGTCATTTTCTGCGATGTCGTTATCTGACGTTGACTCCATCACAGTTGCCACGCCGTTCCGAGCCGAGATTTCGGGGTTCGGAGCCGACTATCGCTTATCGAAGGCGTTCAGGATCTCCTGGGCGGCGAGCGTCGGTGTGAGTTCTCCAGATGCGACGGCAGCCTCGACTCCTGAGCGAACACTCCCAACGTCGGCACTCTGTCCCAGCCGCGACAACAAGATGTCGTGCACCATGGCCCACATCCAGCCGACCTCTTGACTACTTCGATGCGAGTCGAAACGTCCGTCGTCGACCATCGCCTGGCGATGTGCCAGCACAGCATCCCAATACTCGTTGACGCCGTCGTTCTCCAACGCGCTCATAGTCAATACCGGCGGGTGCCAAAACGCGTCATGCGGATAGATGAGCGACAGTGCACTGCGCAATTCTCTTGCCGCCGAACGTGCTTCGAGCTGATGTTTGCCATCGGCCTTATTGACGACGACAACGTCGGCCAGCTCAAGCACTCCCTTCTTGATTCCCTGCAACGAGTCACCGGTCCGGGCCAGAGTCAGGAAAGTGAAAGTGTCGACCATATTCGCCACAGCCACCTCCGACTGTCCCACCCCGACCGTCTCGACCAGCACAACGTCGAAGCCGGCGGCCTCGACCAGCACGATCGACTCGCGGGTCGCCTTGGCGACACCTCCTAGCGTCCCAGATGTCGGCGAGGGCCGGATATAAGCGTTCGGGTGGACGGCGAGTCGGCCCATCCGTGTCTTGTCGCCGAGGATTGAACCGCCGGTGCGTGTCGACGAAGGGTCGACAGCCAATACCGCGACTTTGTGGCCGAGTTCGATCAGGCGCATGCCCAACGCTTCGATCGTCGTCGATTTGCCCACTCCCGGCACGCCGGTTATGCCCACGCGAAAAGACTTGCCAGCGTTCGGAGTTAGTGTTAGCAACATTTCCTGTGCTGCCGCACGGTGATCGGCTCGCGACGATTCGACAAGAGTGATCGCCCGGGCCAGGTCAGCCCGTCGATCGGCAAGCACCCCGTCGGCGAGTGCCTGCGGGTCGACGACGCGCGCCAACTACTGCCCCGCCGCGGCGGAGCCGCCATCAGAGTTACCCGCGGAGCCGCCATCAGAGTTACCCGCGGAGCCGCCATCAGAATTACCAGTGGAGCCGGACAGCTCGTGGCCCAGATTGGCGGCCAGTTTGGTGACCAATTCGACGGCGGAATCGGCGATGACAGTGCCCGGCGGGAATATCGCCGCGGCGCCTGCCTCGTAGAGTTCGTCGAAGTCACCCGGCGGGATGACCCCCCCGACTACGATCATAATGTCTTCTCGCCCAACGGCTTTCAATGCGTCGCGCAATGCGGGCACCAAGGTCAGGTGACCGGCGGCCAACGAGGACACGCCAACAACGTGTACGTCATTGTCGGCGGCTTGGCCGGCAACCTCTTCGGGCGTCGAGAACAGCGGGCCGACGTCGACGTCGAAGCCTAAGTCAGCGAAAGCCGTTGAGATCACCTTCTGCCCGCGGTCATGGCCGTCTTGTCCCATCTTCGCGACCAGAACACGGGGTCGGCGACCTTCGGCATCGGCGAATTCCGCGACGATGGCCGTAGCCGCCTCGATATTGCTCACGTTACCGGCCTCGTGTCGATACACACCGCTGATGGTACGTATCTCGGCCTGGTGTCGCCCGAACTCCTTCTCCATCGCATCGGAGATCTCGCCGACGGTCGCACCGTGCCGGGCCGCCTCGATGGCTAATGCCATCAGGTTGTTTTCCATGCCACCGGCCGCAGTGCCCGCAGCCCGCGTGAGATCCGCCAACGCCGCCTCCACTGCGGCCGAATCACGTTCTGCGCGAAGCTTCGTCAACTTCGCCAGCTGCTCGGCACGCACCTGCGAGTTCTCAACTTTGAGAACTTCGATCGGCTCGTCGTCGTCGACCTTGTACTTATTGACTCCCACCAGCGGCTGCTGACCGGAATCGATGCGCGCTTGTGTGCGGGCTGCGGCTTCTTCGATGCGGAGCTTGGGAAGCCCTTCATTGATTGCCTGGGCCATACCGCCGGCTTCTTCCACTTCGGCGATATGTTTACGCGCCTTTTCGGCGAGTTGCGCGGTGAGCCACTCGACGTAGTTGGACCCCGCCCACGGGTCGATCGGCCGCGTCGTACCCGATTCTTGTTGCAGCAGCAGTTGGGTATTGCGAGCGATTCGTGCCGAGAAGTCGGTCGGCAAGGCAATCGCCTCGTCGAGCGCGTTGGTATGCAGCGACTGGGTATGCCCTTGTGTTGCGGCCATCGCCTCGACGCAAGTGCGGGCGACGTTGTTGAACACGTCCTGCGCGGTGAGCGACCAGCCCGATGTCTGCGAATGTGTGCGCAGTGACAGCGATTTCGCACTTTTGGGATCGAACTCGGCGACCAATTCACTCCAGATCAGACGCGCGGCGCGGAGCTTGGCGACTTCCATGAAGAAGTTCATCCCGATACCCCAGAAGAAGGATAGGCGGGGTGCGAACTTGTCGATGTCGAGGCCGGCTGCGAGGCCGGCCCGAATGTATTCGACGCCGTCGGCGAGCGTGTAGGCGAGCTCCAAATCTGCTGTGGCACCGGCCTCTTGGATGTGATAGCCGGAAATGGAGATCGAGTTGAACTTCGGCATCCGCACCGAGGTGTAACCGAAGATGTCGGAGATGATCCGCATCGACGGCTCGGGTGGATAGATATAGGTATTTCGGACCATGAATTCTTTGAGAATGTCGTTCTGGATGGTCCCCGCCAACTTCTCCGGCGGAACTCCTTGCTCTTCTGCCGCAACAACATACAGGGCGAGGATCGGCAGCACCGCGCCGTTCATCGTCATCGACACCGACACACTGCTCAGGTCAATACCGTCGAATAGCTGACGCATGTCGAGGATCGAGTCGATGGCGACACCGGCCATACCGACATCGCCGCCGACGCGTGGATGATCGGAGTCGTAGCCTCGGTGTGTCGCCAGGTCGAAAGCGACTGACAGTCCCTTCTGCCCGGCCGCCAGGTTGCGACGGTAGAAAGCGTTTGATTCTGCCGCCGTGGAGAATCCGGCGTACTGACGGATGGTCCACGGCTGGTTCACGTACATCGTCGGGTACGGGCCGCGGATGAACGGGGCGGCACCGGGGATCGAGTCGAGGGGGTAGGGGTGCTCCCCCTCGACAATGGCGTCGCGTTCGGCGCGCGTGTAGACCGGGCTCACGTCGATCTGCTCGGGCGTATTCCAGGTGATTTGTTCAGGTGTGTACCCGTGGGTGCTGCTCAACCCGTCCAGCAATGCGGCACTGTCGCCCGGCTCCGCGGCGACGATGCTCGCCGAATCATCAAGGGGCACATCGGCAAAACTGTCGATTGCACTGCGGGCGTTCGTAGTGTCGGTCATGCGCGTGCTCCCGCGACGTTGGACTCGTTCGGCTCGGTGGCGCCTGGTGCGCCGACCAACTGGTCAAGCAGATCGGTCAAAGTCGCCACTGCGTCGATACCCACGCGCAGTGAACCGTCGGGCTTATCTGCTTGCGCCTCCGGCCATTCCTTAAGCGGGCCGGCGAGCAGAACCTGCTGCGCGCCGCCGGCCCGCAAGGCGGCAAGCACCGCGGGCCCCTCGTCGACGTAGCGCGTTTTGGTGCCGCAGATCACCACGATCGATGACGTGGCAGCCACACTCTGAGCGGTGACCGGCCCCGGATTGACGGCTTTGATCCCACCAGAAGCGAGCAAATTCGCCACAAATGTGGTGCGGCCGTTGTGTTCTGCGACGCTGCCCAGCGGCACCAACTCGATCGACGGACGCACACCGGTGGCCGCGAATACAGCATCGGAACGATCGCGCAATTCTTCGAAGGCCTGCGCGACGCGCGCCAACCGCGGAGTGGCGAGTTCCAGATCCGTAGTCACCGCGGCACCATCCAACGGCCTTTCATCAAGGTTCGGGAACTCGTTGACCCCGGTGACTGAAGTCCGCCGATGCGCGACATCTTCGTCCCGAGTGGCGCGAGCCGCGGCAATATTCTCGGCGATTACACTATCCGCCAATGCCTTTCGGTACCCACCCGAACGCTCAACGCCCTGCAACGCCAACCAGGCCGCAGCGGCGAGATCGTTGGTGAGGGATTCCACGAACCACGAACCGCCCGCGGGGTCCAAGACACGGCCGATATTCGATTCCTCGAGTAGCAGCAGCTGAGTATTGCGCGCGATGCGTCGTGAAAAACTCGCTCTCGATGTGCGTTGCGTGGTTGGAATAGCCGCGTCGTAACCGAGCACGGTCACTTGGTCGGCACCGCCGACACCGGCGCCGAATGCGGCGACGGTGGTACGCAACATGTTTACCCACGGATCGCGCTGGGTGAGCATCGACAGGTCGGTGACTGCGTGGATCACCGCTGCCCCGTCATCGGGAGCACCGATGACCTGCGCGACCCGCGACCACACCTTGCGCAATGCACGCAACTTCGCGGTCACCGCGAATTGATCATCCCCAACCGATACCGCGAAGGTTATCTGCCGCAACGCTTCTGCTTCAGTTAGTCCGGCAGCAACGAGGTCACGGATATGCGTGAGCCCGGCGGCAACGAGATAACCGAGCTCCTGCGCATCGGTAGCACCCGCGGTGGCGAAGTCGGTGCCGTCGACGCGGAAAGCTCGTACTCCGCGTAGTGCGTTGACCGTTGTGGCTGCGAACGCGGTCGCCTCGTCAACGTCCACGTCGTAACGGCCCGAGTAGGCAGCCGTCAGCGGGGAAAACCCAAGGGAGGCAATAGTTGCGACGGTCGGCTCGACGGACTCGGGGGCGCCTGCCGATGCCGCCTTGACATCGAGGAACGACCGCGCGACGGCGATACCATCGGCACCAGCGGCAAGAGTCACCGGAATCAGATCGAGGTACACCCCCTGGAATACTTTCGCGAGATCGTCGGCGGCGAGGCCGTTGCCAACGCGTAACCACAGTCCGCTCGCCCCACTATTGAACGCGTCGAGGATCGCTTCGTTGACGTCAGCCGCCTTCTGCGCGTCGTCGCCGTGCCGTTCGGTGACCCGCCATCCCTGCACCACGTCCCGAACCGGGTCGGCGCCCCGGACGAATGGAAAACTACCGGGCAATCCGGGTTCGACGGTCTCGTTCCGCCTCGTGTACAGCGGGTTGATGACCAGATCATCGCGGGTCCGTACCGCGAGCAACTCCGCTGGCGTCCCGGTCAACTGGTCGACCTCAATGCGTTTGCCCTTGGCCAACACCTGCGCGGCCGATGCCGACCACTTCTCGTAGAGCGCGTCTAGCGGTTCGCTCATCAACCTCGCACCTCGTCCTCGCCGGTCCAGCTGTGGGCCCACGACCTGTTGGTCTGTCACGCGCGGCCGATCACGGTTTTGCGTTCGCTGTGAACGATAGCCGATCGAACGCTCGGCTGGTGACTCAGGTCTCGTGTGACGTCGTCGACACATCAGGTCTCAAAGTATCGCCAAGTAGAGTCGTTCCGGTGAAACCGCAGCACGAACGCCCCGCTGGCAGCGACGCCGTGTTGGCAACTGACATTCGCTCAACGGTTCGTCGTCGGGTCGCAGTCATCGGCGCGGTCATCCTGTTGGTGATCATCGGGTCGTACGTCATTCCGATCCCGTCGGTGAACTGGGTCCGCGACTGGGGCGACGGCCTGGGTGGGTGGTTCCCCTATTTGTATTTCACCCTGTACGCGGTAGTCACGATCTTCCCTTTCCCGCGCTCGGCATTCACCGTGATGTCGGGAATCTTGTTCGGCTCCGCGGTGGGATTCGTCGGGGCAATCATCGCGTCGATGGTCGCAGCCGTCGTCTCATTCCTGCTCGTTCGCCGCATCGGTCGCGACCGTATTCAGCCTTATCTGGATAAGCCGGTGGTGCGTGCCGTCGAGGCACGGCTGAGTCGACGGGGCTGGCTTGCGGTGGGGTCCCTGCGACTGATCGCCGCATGTCCGTTTGCGCTTGCTAATTACTGTTCGGCCCTGTCATCGGTTCGGCTGCTTCCCTACACGGTGGCGACGCTGATCTGCATGTCACCGGGGACGGCTGCGGTCGTATTTCTCGGTGATGCGTTAGCCGGCACCCGGAACCTCTGGCTCATAGCGCTGACCGTGTCATTCTTTGCCCTTGGCATCTTCGGCCTGGTGCTCGATTCAAAACTCCCGGTACCGGCGAACGAGCCGAAACCATTGTCGCCGAAAGTCGTCTAGCTCCGTGGAGTCGACATCGCACTACATCGCCGTCACCAACAAGCCGTGGATCGCTGAGTCGCTCGGGGCGCAGCAAAAGACTGCGGCCGAACTTCCCCACCCGCTACCGCCCGACACTTATCTGTGGATCCCTGAGCACTACGCGGCAAGCGCATATGCGCACGGTCGGCAGTATCGGCTGACGACGACTTTGCACTGGCCGTCGGCATTCGACGACCAGTTCTTGAAGAGGACGGTGCGGATGTGCCGAGGCGACGAGCTGACGTCGGCGCAAGTACCCGTCTTCGTCAAACTCGCCGATGCCAAGGTGTCGGAGTTACCCGCGGGCCCGGGAACTGAGAGTGGGCTGCGGCAGTCGCTCCTCGCACTCGGCGCACTCGATTCGCGGGTTATCGTCTCCGACCTAATCGACCTCGTCGAGGAATGGCGCGTGCTGATCGTGGAGGGTACGGCGATAGATTCGAGCCAGTACGTCCGCGCACATCGGGACATCGAGACCAACCTGCCCAGCTTCCGAGACATCGAGAAATTCGCCACCGACGCGGCGCAGTCGGGGGCCAGGTCTCTGCCAGCGTCGTACATGCTCGATGTCGGGATTACGACGAAAGGTGAGTTGTCGATTATCGAGGCGAACCCCGTGTGGTGCGCGAACTGGTACTCGATGTCTACGGCGAACCTGAAACGGGCGCTCCAGCACGAATTCACCTCCGATACCGATGCCGCGTGGATCCCCGATCCAATCCTGCTGCGTCGAGTTCGCGATTGAGCCGTTCGCGCGTTGGGTCTATCGCTGATCTGCCGGAGGTGGCCAACCGGCAGCCGGGTCAGCCGAATGCCGCGCCACGGTCTCGGTGGTGGCATTGTCAGTCGGCCCACTGTAGAAATTGCCCTGCGGTTGCGCGGGCGGGGTCGGATAGCCTTGCTGCTGGGGCACATTGGGAGGATAGTTTCCGACCGGATCATGTTGCGGCGAAGCGGTATTCGCCACCGATCGCGGTTCTGACTGCGTCGAGGGTGTGATCGCCGGGGCCCGGGTGAGCGGAGCGGCGTCCACCGGAGTGCGGGCCACCGCCTCTGCTTCGGCCACGGCTTTCGCAACCGCGGGATCCGACGTCAGCGAGAACCAATCCTCAGTATCCGAATCGTCAACCGGCTGTGCGTCGAACGACGGTGCCTCATATCGAAATACACCGTCCTCCCCTTGCGCTCCAAAGGATTTCGCGAATCCCTGAAGTGCGGAGCCAAAGTCGGACGGCACCACCCACACCTTGCTCCCCTCCCCTTTGGCCATCTCCGGTAACTGCTGCAGATATTGGTAGGCCAACAGTTCAGGGGTTGGCTTGGCCGCCTTGATCGCCGCAAAGGTCTTCTCGATCGCCTTCGCCTCACCTTGCGCACGCAAGTATTGAGCGCCGCGGTCGCCCTGCGCTCGCAGGATGCGTGATTGGCGGTCGGCCTCGGCCGCCAGGATCGCGGCCTGTTTCGCGCCCTCGGCTGCGAGTATCTGACTCTGTTTGCCGCCCTCCGCGGTTTTGATCGCAGCTTCACGTTGCCCTTCGGCGGTGAGAATGATGGCGCGCTTCTCACGATCAGCCTTCATCTGCTTCTCCATCGACTCCTGAATCGATGGCGGCGGCATGATCGACTTCAACTCGACGCGTGCGACCCGCAGTCCCCACCGCCCGGTGGCCTCGTCGAGGACACCGCGGAGTTGAGCGTTGATTGAGTCACGACTGGTCAGAGTTTCTTCCAGAGTCATGCCGCCGACTACGTTTCGCAGCGTGGTAATCGTGAGCTGCTCCACGCCGATGATGTAGTCATTGATCTCGTAGACAGCCGCCTGGGGATTGGTGACCTGGAAATATACGACGGTGTCGATCCCCAGTGTCAGATTGTCTTCGGTGATCACCGGCTGCGGCGGAAAAGACACCACGCGTTCGCGGATGTCGACTCGCGCGCGAATCCGATCGATGAACGGCAGAAGCAACGTGAGCTGCCCCGAGACGGTTCGCGTATAGCGACCAAGTCGTTCGATGACCGCTGCTTCGGCCTGCGGAATGAGGGCAACCGATTTGAATAGGGTGACCGCCACCAACAGTACAATCAGTGCAAGAACTACAAGTATGGCTATTTCCACGAGGTCCTCCTCTAGTCGAATATGGTTGAATTCAGCTACGCGCGACGACCGCGGTCGCCCCATCGATCTCTACGACCAGCACAGACGCCCCGACCTCGAACACATCGGCCGGATGGCTAGTGCGCGCCGACCAGATCTCGCCCGCGATTTTGACTCGACCGTCCCGCTCGTCGACCTGCTCAAGGACCATCGCCTGACGCCCGGGTAATGCCTCGACATTCGTGAGCACACGTGGTCGAGTCTGCAAGTGACGCTTCGCTATTGGCCGCACCGCACCCAATAGCAAGATCGATACCGCCGAAAAGACAGCGAAATCGACCCAGAGCGGCGGATCGACGGCGACTTCGACGCCTGCGGCCGCGAACGCACCACCGGCCAGCATCAGCAGCACAAGTTCACCGCCGAACATCTCGGCGATGACGAGAACTATGCCCAGAACCACCCACACCAGCGCTGCCATATGCCCAGTCTGCCACTGTTCGGAGTGCTACCGATCACAGATTGCCGCCGGATCGTCGAAACAGACCCGTTTCGGCTACGCCAAAAACACCACGAGCCCGATCACCGCGCAGGTGACGGCCAGGCATCGGCACCAGATCGCCCGGGTCGCGCACGCCAGTTCTTGCTCCCGAATCACTGTCGTCGAGCGGTGGGGCCGTCGGTCATCGCTAGGTATCCCCCGGCGCGGCAGTCACATAATCGATCAACTCCTCGACGCAGCGCAGGAGCGGCACTTCGATGTCCTTGAAGCTCGAGACCCCCGCCAATACTCGGCGCCAACCGTCTTGCGGTGTCCCCCAACCTAATTCGTCGCAGATGCCGGTCTTCCAATCGATGCCGCGTGGGATGGTCGGCCATCCGGCGATCTTCACCGACGCCGGTTTCACCGCCTCCCATACATCGATATAGGGATGCCCGGTCACCAGTACGTTGTCGGGTAGTCGCTGGGTCAGCCGTTCCTCTTTCGACCCAGCGACCAGGTGATCAACCAGTACTCCGGCGCGCCGGTGCGGCGCCGGGCCAAATTCGTCAAGTGCGGCGTCGAGGTTGTCCAAACCGTCGAGACTCACCACGACAACCCCCTCCGCCCGCAGGTCGTCGCCCCACACCCGTTCAACGAGCGTGGCGTCGTGAACGCCCTCGACGAAAAGACGGCTCGCTCGGGCAGTCCGCGCTCGCTGTGCTGGTGCGGCCCGCGATCCCGACGCCGTACGCGTCGGAACCGGTTGGCTTGCTTGGGCAGCCGGCCGCTTAAGTGTCACCGGTTCGCCGTCGACGAGGAAGGCTCCCTTGCGCATCGCGAAGATTCGGGTGCGCCCGTGGCGATCCTCCAGGCGCACGAATAATCCGTCATATGACTTCTCGAATCCCACCACCGCGCCGCAGAAACCCGACTGGGCATCCTCGACGACGAGTCCCCGATCCGCGACGAGCATCGGTGGGTCGTCGCGCTGCCGACGTTGCGCACTGGAACTCGGGCTCGAGGACGACAACACGTCACGTCCATAGCGGTCGTTGGGCCCGCGTCGGGGCGAAAGATCGGGCACGCTAGATCACATTAATGGGCGGAGTAAAGTAGTCCAACGATGACTCGCGCCAACGCTTCTGAATCTTTGTCACTGCTCCGCCCAACGGCCACCCTCGGGGCCTGGGCCGCCTCATGGCTGTGCGGCGAATCGTCGCCTGATGCCGTACTCGACACACTCACCGCGATCGCTCCGCGGCATCGACTGATCACCGACGTCGATGGCGATCCCGCAGCGGATCCGCTGGGACCCGCGGACACCGGTACCACCGAGATCCTTTCGCTGCTGCAGTCGGCCACCTTCATCGAACTCCGGCTACCCGCCCCCGGCGACCCCCATGGTCTGCCGCCGGGCAACGTCGCGCGGCAGGTGATGCGCGCCGGTGAGGTGTTGCTATTGACCACGCCCGATGACGTCGCGCCGACGCTGCTGTTTCCCGGCCGCCAGCTCGGTGACCAATTATGTTGGTACGTATCTCAATTCGAGGATCCAGCTACCTCACTGACCGACTTCCAGGTGGGGGCGGCCGCCCGCGACCTGAAGGAAGCGACGCGTACCGCCGCCGACGTCCTCAGCGATTTGCCGACGGTGTCGTCGGGCGCCAAAGACACCTTGCGCCTCGAATTGGCCGCGGCCACCGAACGTCGGACGATACCTCTTCCGCCGCATGACAGTTCGCGGATCGACAACCTGCTCGCACAGGCTGCGCGGATCGACGCCATTCTCGACGTCGCAACCGCTCGGGGTGCGACCTTCGGGCTGACCGCCCGTCAAGGCGATGGCGGCGATACCCAGATTCGGGAGCTTCGCGCGATCACCCGCAGGGCAGTAACAGTCGGCGTAAACGCACTGATCATCGAACTGTTGGGTGCGCCGGGCGAGTAGCCCGCGACGGGTCGGCTTCGATCAGTCCTGTTGTCGCGCAGGCTGAACCCTGCGCTCTTCGCGGCGCCGAGGGAACATTTCCCTCGCCAACGTCACCCGCGCAGATACTAGTAACCGTCACATCGCAACTCAAACCTGCGCTCTGGGCGGCCCTGAGGGAACAGTCCCCTCCCCAACATTGAGCACGCAGATACCGGCCAAGAACTAGGGCCCTACGCGAACAGCGCGACCGCCCGGCGCCCCAACCCACACTCAACCAACAGCGTGAGGCCGCCGCACTGCTGCTCGGCAACATGTTCCGCCAACGCAATACATTCCATTGTCCGCGACCCCAAGCGGCACCCCCGCGGGCAGCTCGCCGCTACGGTACTGCTCGATCAGATCCACTGCCATCGAGATGAATCTCCGATCAGTTCCGACAGTATCGGCCCGCACATATTCCAGCCCCAGTTCGGCGGCCTTCTCGCGCGCTTCGTTGTCGAGGTCCCACACCACTTCCAGATGATCGGACACAAACCCGATCGGACTCACAATCACCGACCGAATACCCTGCGCAGCAATGACTTCCAGGTGATCGACGATGTCGGGTTCTAACCACGGAATCTGCGGCGGCCCCGACCGCGACTGCCAGACCTGATCGAAATCACTGAACCCGGCAGCCGTTGCGGCCCGCTGCGACGCCGCGAGCACCTGGCTGCTGTACAGGCGGCCACCGTCATCAGACGCCGGCAAGCCCGTGCGCGTCCACTCGTCACCCGGAGGACCCGAATTGCGGTCTGCCGCATCGGGAATCGAATGCGCGGTGAAAACCAGCCGCGGTTCGAAGTCCCCGGACAACGATGCCGCCGCCCGACGCACTGCGTCACCCGCAGCCTCGCCGAACAGTGCGTGATGCCAGTACTGCGGAAGTTTCCGCAGGACCATATCTGCGGCGCGCTCGCCGAGCGAGGCGAGTGCTCGGCCAATATCTTCGTGATACTGCGCACAGCCCGAGTAGCCGCCCCACGCCGACGTCGGGAAGACCAGCACCCGCCGATGGCCGGCGTCATGCATCCGCGCGATAGTGTCCTCGACCATCGGATGCCAATTGCGGTTTCCAAAGAACACTGGCAGATCGATTGCGCGCGACGATAATTCAGCACGAATCGAATCGATCATCGCCAAATTCAGCTCATTGATCGGCGAGACACCGCCGAAATGCAGATAGTGCTGAGCCACCTCGTCCAGTCGCTCCGGTGGCACCCCACGACCGCGCGTCACATTCTCCAGGAATGGGCGCACATCATCGGGTTTATCCGGTCCACCGAAGGACAGGAACAGGATCGAGTCGAAGTCGACAGGCATCGCGGCAGACGTCAGTCCTCGTTGAGGAAATTGTCGGGGAACCAGGTGTTGTGGCTTGCGCCGCCGTCGACGTACACGATAGAACCGGTGGTCGCCGGCAGGAAGTCGGAGAGCAGTGTGACAACGCTCGTGCCGACCACACCCGGATTATTGACATCCCACCCGATCGGCGACGCGCCATCCCAGTAGGTGTTGAGCATATTCAGCTTCTTGGCACCATCAGTCGCGGTCCCCGAAATCGCCTTCGCGGCAAGGGTTTTGATCGGGCCAGCGGCAACGAGATTCGAGCGGATCTTCTTCGCGTAGCCCACTTCACGGGCAACGTACCGGTTGACCGACTCCAGGGCGGCCTTCGACACACCCATCCAGTTGTAATCCGGCAGCGCGGTACGCGGATCGAAATCCATCCCGACGATCGAGCCGCCCTCGTTCATAACCGGCAACACCGCTCGAGCCAGGGAGGCGTAACTCCACGCTGAGATCTCGAATGACTTCGCGACATCGGGCCCTGGGCCCTCCAGGAATGGCAACGCGTCGGGCCCCATCAGGGTGCGCGGCGCGAAGGCGATGGAGTGCACGACTCCATCGAGTCCTTCCGGCGCGAGTTCGCGCACCTTATCCGCGAGCGTACCCAGGTACTCCTCGTCGGTGGCGTCGAGTGGGATCGCCGCCGGCACCTCATTCGGCAAACGCTTGGCGATGCGGTCGATCAGCCGCAGCCGATCCGGGATACCGGTGATGATCACCTTCGCGCCCTGCTCCTGCGCGACCCTTGCGGTGTGGAACGCGATCGAGGCGTCGGTGATGATGCCGGTAATCAGTACTGTCTTGCCGTCGAGAATGCCGGTCATGGATGCTCCTGAAATCGAGGGTCAGAATTGTTGGCGGATGCGGCGGGACCTAGTGGCCCATACCCAATCCACCGTCGACGTTGATCACGTTGCCGGTGACATACCCGGCGCCGTCGGAAGCTAGGAATGACACAACGGCGGCGACGTCCTCCGGCTGGCCCATCCGCTTGGCGGGGATGGCCTGCTTTACCGCTGTCTCGGTGTACTCAGCCGGCAACGCACGCGTCATATCCGTGTCGATCAGGCCGGGTGCGACGACGTTCGCGGTGATGTTGCGGCTACCGAGCTCGCGGGTAACGGATCGGGCCAGACCGATGACACCAGCCTTCGACGACGCGTAATTCGCCTGTCCCGGCGTACCCATCAGTGCCACCACCGAACCGAGGTAGATGAACCGACCCCAGCGATTCTTCAACATGTCGCGGGTAGCCGCCTTGGTCACGCGGAACGCGCCAGTCAGGTTCGCGTTGACGACTGTCTCGAACTGCTCGACATCCATCCGCATCACGAGTGTGTCGTCGGTGATGCCCGCATTGGACACCAGCACCTCGACTGGTCCTTGATGCTCGGCGACCTCTTTGAACGCCCGAGTCACCGAATCGTTGTCGGTGACATCGCACTGCACACCGAAAAGGCCCTCGGGTGCACCCGACCCGCGATGGGTCACCGCGACCTTATGCCCGTCCGCGGCAAGCTTTCGCGCCACGGCAAGTCCGATGCCGCGGTTACCACCGGTGACGAGCACCGATCGGGACGTCTGGGTCGGGGTATCGGTTGTGTCAGCCATAGTCGAAGAACCTATCGGTAGAGGTGGTGGGCGCCGACGGCAGGGCGCGTAGCGGCCCGCCGCGTTACGGCAATCGGCGATTGATCGTCAATGCGAGCGCGGCGGAGAGAACGGCAAGCAGGCTACCCCAAATCAGCCACGGCCTCGAGTTGTCGCCGCGTCTCATCTCATAGCCGATCTGGCGCTGGAGTGATTCGTAAACCTTATTCAATTCATCAAGACTCGACGCCGTGAAAAAGGAGCCATGCGCCAAGTTGGCGATCTTCTTCAACGACGGGTCGTCGACCGGGACCGGGATCTGTTCACCGTCGAGCGTCACCGTTCCGGTCATCGTGCCGAACGAAATCGTCGACACCGGCACCCTGTCCTCAGCCGCCTTACGAGCCGCGGTGAACCCACCGCGCTGGTCGTCGGAACGATCCGGAACCGTCTGCTTTCCGTCGGAGAGCAACACAATATGCGCGGGCGGCGCGGCTTCGTCGCCACCCAGAGCAGAGTTCAGAGTCTTGATCTGCTGAAGCGCGGCAAAAATACCTTCGCCAGTCGCGGTCTTATCGGCCAACTGAAGTTTGTCGACCGCGACCTTGGTCGCATTGTGATCAGGCGTCGGCGAGACCAGTGTTGACGCCGTGCCGGCGAAGGAAACCAAACCGAGATTGATGCCGTCGGTGAGGTCATCGGCGAACTTCTTGGCAGCCGACTGCGCCGCCTTGATCCGCGAGGGAGCAACGTCAGTCGAGTTCATCGACCGCGAAACGTCGATCACCAACACGACAGTTGCCTTGTCGCGCGGCACTTTACGATCACTCTGCGGACCGGCCATCGCGATCGTCAGCAAGACCAACGACACCAGCAAGACTGCGATCGGCACATGCTCAAACCGGTTACGCTGTTGCGGCGCAACCTTATTCAGTAAATCAAGATTCGCGAAACGATACGCTCGCTGCTTGCGCTTCCGAATGATGTACGCGTAGAACACCGCAAGCGCGACAATAACGAGCAAGAAGAGCAGATACCAGGCATTGGAGAACACCGAGATCACCCCACCCCGGCGGCCAGCCCGCGACGTCGCTGAGCGACGAAGCGAACTGTGTCGGTGATCCAGTCACGATCGGTACGCAGCGTCAGCGTCGGGCCACCACAACTGCGAAACTCGCGCTGCACCTTGCGCGAATGATCGTGTGCCGCAGCCGAAAAGTCCCGACGAACCGAATCGGTAATGACAATATCGCGCACCTCACCGGACTCAGCGTCGGCGAGACGGATCTCCCCGACATCGGGCAGATCGAGATCCCGCGGATCGAGAACCTCAACGCCAAGCAGCTCATGATGGCCACCAAGTGCCCGCAGCGGACGGTCCCACGTAATCGGGCCAAGGAAGTCACTGATCACCACAACCAACCCGCGTCGACGTTCCGGACGGCGTAACGCCTCCAGCCCCTCGCGTAGATCGCCACGGACGTTATCGCTCGAACGTCGCGTCGTAGCAATGGTTTTCAACAGATTCTGTGCATGCGCGCGCCCACCACGAGCAGGCACCCGGACAACTTTGTCACCGGTGATGATGACCGCGCCGATCCGGTTGCCACCGCCAGCCGTCAGATGAACCATCGCGGCCGAAGCGGCAACCGCGAGATCCCGTTTGGTGCAGTTGATCGTGCCGAAATCCAGACTCGCCGAGACATCGACCAGCAGCCAAGTCTCCAATTCACGGTCAGCGATCATCTGACGCACATGCGGCTGAGTGGTCCGCGCGGTCACCGACCATTCCATCCGCCGGATATCGTCGCCAGGCTGATAGGCGCGAGCCTCACCCGGCTCCGAACCCGGTCCCGGGATCAAACCCAAATGCTCACCTTGCAGCACACCGTCGAGTTTGCGGCGCACGGTCAATTCCAAGGTTCGCAACGCGGCGCTCAGTTTCGGGTCTTCGAGCAGTCCCGCACCGAAGGACGGGAGCTGACTGTTCGCGTCCTTAGCGCCCGGCATTGTTTCCCGGGGCGGTGTAGCCGCTCGGCTGACCAGTCGGGCTCGCTCCGGCATTGTTTCCCGGGGCGGTGTAGCCGCTCGGCTGACCAGTCGGGCTCGCTCCGGCATTGTTTCCCGGGGCGGTGTAGCCGCTCGGCTGACCAGTCGGGCTCGCTCCGGCATTGTTTCCCGGGGCGGTGTAGCCGCTCGGCTGACCAGTCGGGCTCGCTCCGGCATTGTTTCCCGGGGCGGTGTAGCCGCTCGGCGCGACCCCAGCGTTGTTTGTCGACGGCGACACTGCGGGCGGCTGCTGCACGCCAGCAGGAGTTACCGCCGAGGGTGCTGCCTGCCCTTGCGGCGCCGGATAACCCGGATTCACCGGCGCAGCACTGACCTGCGGCAAACCGATGGTCTGCAGAACCTGGGTGATCACCTGATCGGCATCGACGTTGTCGGCAAGCGCGTCGTAGCTCAACACCAGACGGTGACGCAGCACATCGGGCACAATTTCGACAACATCCTGCGGAATCACATAATCGCGACCACGAACGAGTGCGAGCGCCCGAGACGCAGCGACGATGCCCAGCGTCGCACGCGGTGACGCACCATAGGACAACCACGAAGCGACGTCGGTCAGTCCGACCTCTTTGGGGCGGCGCGTCGCATTGATGACACGCACGACGTAGTCGACCAACGCATGGTGGACAAAGACATTCGCGGCGGTGTCCTGCAGACGCAGCATCGCCGCCGGATCGAGAACCTGCGACGCCGTCGGCGGCTTATTGCCCATCCGATAGACGATCTCCCGCTCCTCCTCTACGGAGGGATAGTCGACGTGAACCTTGAACAAGAAACGGTCGCGCTGCGCCTCGGGCAGCGGGTACACACCCTCATTCTCGATCGGGTTCTGCGTCGCCATCACCAAGAACGGATCGGGCATCGGGTAGGTGGTACCACCGATCGACACATGTCGTTCGGCCATCACCTCCAGCAGTGCCGACTGCACCTTGGCTGGCGCACGGTTGATCTCGTCGGCCAGCAGGAAGTTCGCCACGACCGGGCCGAGCTCAGTGTCGAACTGCTCCTTGCCCTGCCGATAGATGCGGGTACCGATCAGGTCGGTAGGTACCAGGTCCGGAGTGAACTGGACACGCGAGAAGCTACCGCCGACAACCTTCGCGAAGGTTTCCACCGCGAGAGTCTTGGCTACACCCGGCACGCCCTCGAGCAGAATGTGTCCACGCGCGAGCAGACCGACCAGGATACGTTCAACAAGTTGATCCTGGCCGACGATCACGCGCTTGACCTCGTAGGTCGCACGCTCCAGTAGTTTGACGTCGGCATCACTGAGCGTGGCCGAACCACCCGGTGCAGACGTATTGGTGGTCGCGGCCGGAGACGATGAAGTCAAACCCTTTACTCCCCTGGTCTTGATTAGTCGTGTGTTTGTCGTGGGAACGAAAATCCGATCTGGTCCACACTAGCCGCGCGCAACCCTCTGTGCGAGCACCGGTCGCGTGTTCAAACGAGGTTCACAGGTGCCGCGCAACTACCAAAGCCTCACCACGTTCGGCTGCAACTACCAAAGCCTCACTACGTTCGGCTGCAACTACCAAAGCCTCACTACGTTCGGCATGGCCCCATCGGTGCGCAACGGCGAGATCTTCACGACACTGCCTGACTCCGGCGCCTCGACCATCTTGTTGTCACCCAAATAGAGGGCGACGTGCTGGCTCGCGCTGGGACCGTAGAAGATCATGTCGCCGCGCTGGATCTGCGACAACGGCACCTGCGGACCAGACGTGTACTGATAACCGGTGTAGTGCGGCAGGTCGTAGCCGATACCGGCGAACGCATAGATCATCAAACCCGAGCAGTCGAAGCCGATCTTGTTGTAGTCGCCGTAACTGTCCGCGACGCCACCATCCCGGATACCCTTCGTCGGGCCATTGGCATCACCACCACCCCACGCATAGGGCAGGTTCAGCTGGGAGAGCGCACGGTTGACTACGACCTCGACAGCCTGCGGGCCGCGTAGGCCCGGCTGGACCTGACCGCCGCCGCCGGAACTGCCGAACAGACTTCCCAGCGAACCGGATCCAAGCTTCGACAGCGAGCCATTGGGTCCGGTACTCGTAAGGTCGCTGCCACCCACACCCAGTTCATCGAGCAACTGCGAATGCGGCAACTGCTGCTGTCCAACAAGCGCGGCGACCAACTTCTGCCCGACATCGAGGGCCAACTTGGCTGCGGCCTCGATCGCGAGCTGAGCGGCATCGTCGCCACCGGCTACCGGAATGCCGGGAGGCAGCTTCGCGATGATCGGCGCGTCGACCTTGGTCGACCGCACACCCTTGAGGACGTTGAGCCGTCGCTGCGCGACGTCGCGATTGGAGACGAGTTGCTTACGTCGAGCTTGCTCGCTGGAGACCGCCTGACGGGCCTCCGTGATCGCCGACAGTGCGTCGGATTTGCGCGTCGCCGCACCGCGCGTGGCCGAAACAGCTTGTCGCCGAGCCGCTTCCACGGCTGCGACGCGGTTAGCCTTCTGGTTGCGCGCAATACGCAACTTCTGAATCGTCGCCTGTTGTTGCTGGGCCAGTCGATCGCCGACCGTGGCCCGGTCCATGACCTTCTGCGGATCGTCGCCGGAGACGTAGCTCGACAGCGAACCTGGATTGCCACCCTTGCGATAGATGGAACGGGCCAGCGTATTAAATTTGGTCTGCGCATCGGCAACCGCACCGTCAGCGGCTGTCAACGACTTCTTCGCTCCGCGTGAGGCGATTGTCGCCAACCGCTGAGCGGCGATCGCATTCTGATAGTCGACCAGTGCGCGGTTGACATTCTCCTGCCTAACCGCGACATTCTGATCGAGATCAGCCAGATTCTGGTTGACCTGAGCGATCTGATTCACCAGACCGGACACGGAATTATGGTCGGTCTTCTTGGGTGCCGCGTCTGCTTGCGCCGCACCTACGACAACTGCGAGCGACAACATGGCGATCGTCGCCATACGTCGCCCCCACGACATGCGGGCCGTGCGGCGCGCGGGCATGACGAAGGCTACTTCGCCGATCTCCCGGGTGGCGGCTCGTTTCACGGAAACTCCCTTGCTTGCGTCGCACAGATCCATTCACCTATGTCACATCGGCCACAGCCGACGCTTGAGTCCCATAGATGACAACAGAACCGTACGTCACTCTCAAAGCATTCCGAAACTCCCATAACAGAATTACATACAGGTGATTACCTGCGACAATGCTGTGAACAGCACAGAAGGCCCACGATGGCCGAAGGTCTCAAATTTGCAACAGTGACGTGCTGGGTGCGAGTTCGCACACTGACAGCACATAGGCGACGTCAGGAGGCGTCGACTGGGCTCTCCACAGAGTCACGCTCGGCACCATTCGAGGCCTCGTCGGCCGTGTCTTTGCGCGGGGCCGGCGTAGCCGACGACTTGTCGCCATCCTGGGCACGACGTCGGCCAAGGATTCGCGCGATCACCGCGCCGATGAACACCACGACCATCAGCACCAGCGTGATCGCAGTCCAGTCCAGGGTCGGACCGTCGAGATAGTCGACCATCTGGCGGGCCGCCTGCGGCGGATTCGTCAGGGTCAGATTATTAGCCGCGGCCTCTTCTTGATCGACGCGGGAGAAGTCGGGTCCCTGACTGCCAACTGAGTTGGGACCGAGAACCAGAACGTTGCCGCCGGTGCTGGACTGCAATTCGATGGCGACGTCGCGGTAGTAGGTGAACTTCGGCTGCTTCTCGGTCAGGACGACGATCTTTATGTCGTGGCCTTTCGACTTCGCATGCGCCACAACTTCTTTCAGTTGGGACACCTGGTCGGCCGGACCGGATACCCCGGTCGTCAGCAGGTCTTTGCGGATCTTCTCGATATCGACGCCGGCCGGCACGCTGGCGCCGTAGGGAATTCCGACAACGGTCGTGCCACCAGTATTGGACGACGCCGGATCCTCACCAGGAGCCGCCGGAGTCGTGGTCGCTGCCGGATCTTCCGGCTCAGCCAGATGTGTCACCGAAGTTCCCACACGCCCCACAACGATGGGTTCAGGACTCATCGAGAACACCTCTCCTAGCGAATCCGTCGGATTGTCGACGGATAACCCGGTCTGGAAGTTAACAGCCAACGAAAGATCCGGTGTTGGCCGACTTATGGCTGCACACTACGACACAATGGGCCCGAGAAGAGAATTCCCGACGCTCGGCGAGCCCACCGACGACACGCACCCCCAACGGGTGGTAACAGTACGCCCGTACTGTTAGACTGAGCTATGTCGCGTCAAGAGTTGTCTTCGATGCAACACCACCAAGGCAGCCGACTCAGCCCGTCGGCCCTTGCGGCCACGTACCGGTAGAAGTAAACCGCCGACACTCAGCCCGTCGGCAAGAGGAGATGCATACACGTGAGTAACGATTCATTTGGCGCCCGCGGCACACTTGAAGTCGGCGACAATTCCTACGAGATCTTCCGCCTCAACGCGGTTCCCGGCACTGAGAAACTCCCCTACTCGCTGAAGGTTCTGGCCGAGAACCTGCTGCGCACCGAAGACGGCGCGAATATCACCAAAGACCATATCGAGGCCATCGCCAACTGGGATCCCAGTGCCGATCCGAACACCGAGATCCAGTTCACCCCGGCCCGCGTCATCATGCAGGACTTCACCGGTGTTCCGTGCATCGTGGACCTCGCGACCATGCGTGAAGCCGTCACCGCACTCGGTGGCGATGCCACCAAGGTCAACCCACTCTCCCCCGCCGACATGGTCATCGACCACTCGGTGATCCTCGATGTATTCGGTCGCGCCGATGCGCTTGAGCGCAATGTGGACCTGGAATACCAGCGCAACGGCGAGCGGTACCAGTTCCTGCGTTGGGGCCAGGGCGCATTCGACGACTTCAAAGTCGTCCCGCCGGGCATGGGCATCGTCCACCAGGTGAACATCGAATATCTGGCGCCCACGGTGATGACCCGCAACGGCCAGGCGTACCCCGACACCTGCGTCGGCACTGACTCACACACCACCATGGTCAACGGCCTCGGCGTGCTTGGCTGGGGCGTCGGCGGCATCGAGGCCGAGGCCGCCATGCTTGGCCAGCCCGTGTCGATGCTCATCCCGCGCGTCGTCGGCTTCAAACTGACCGGTGAGATCCAGCCCGGCGTCACTGCAACTGACGTCGTGCTGACGGCGACCGACATGCTGCGTCAGCTCGGCGTGGTCGGCAAATTCGTCGAGTTCTACGGCGCCGGCGTTGCCGAGGTTCCACTTGCCAACCGCGCGACGCTGGGCAACATGAGTCCCGAATTCGGCTCCACCGCAGCCATTTTCCCGATCGACGAGGAAACGATCGATTACTTACGACTTACCGGACGCAGCGACGAACAACTCGCACTGGTCGAGGCATATGCCAAGGAACAGGGCATGTGGCACGACCCGGAGCGCGAGCCGGTTTACTCCGAGTACATCGAACTCGACCTGAGCACGGTCGTCCCGTCCATCGCTGGCCCGAAGCGTCCGCAGGACCGCATCCTGCTGTCCGACTCGAAGGTCGCTTTCCGCAAGGACATCCACAACTACGTCGAAGAGGGCCTCACCCCGGCCCACACCAAACTCGACGAAGCCGTGGAAGAGAGCTTCCCCGCCTCCGACCCCGCCACCCTGTCGTTCGCCGATGACGGCGCGGTCAACGTTCTCTCCGCCGCGAACGGTGCTGAAGGTCGGCCGACCAAGCCGGTCAAGGTCGTCGACGACGAGCGCGGCGAGTTCGTCCTCGACCACGGCGCCGTGGTGGTCGCGGGTATCACCTCGTGTACCAACACCTCCAATCCGTCGGTCATGCTCGGCGCCGCTCTGCTCGCCCGCAATGCGGTCGAGAAGGGTCTGACGACCAAGCCGTGGGTCAAGACGAATATGGCTCCCGGATCGCAGGTTGTCACCGACTACTACGAGAAGGCTGGCCTGTGGCCCTACCTCGAGAAACTCGGCTACTACCTCGGAGGCTACGGCTGCACCACGTGTATCGGCAACACCGGCCCGCTGCCCGACGCCATCTCCAAGGCGATCAATGAGAACGACCTGTCGGTCACCGCGGTGCTCTCGGGTAACCGTAACTTCGAGGGACGTATCTCGCCCGACGTCAAGATGAACTACTTGGCCTCCCCGCCACTGGTGATCGCCTACGGCCTCGCCGGAACCATGGATTTCGACTTCGAGACCGATTCCCTGGGCAACGACAACGATGGCAACCCGGTCTTCCTGAAGGACATCTGGCCGTCCACGAAGGAAATCGAAGAGACTATCCAGACCGCGATCAGCCAGGACATGTTCCGCAAGTCCTACGCGACGATCTTCGCGGGCGACAGCCGATGGCAGAATCTGTCCACTCCCGAGGGCGCGACCTTCGAGTGGGCCGAGGATTCGACCTATGTCCGCAAAGCACCGTACTTCGACGGGATGGCTGTCGAACCGTCTCCGGTCACCGAAATCACCGGTGCTCGCGTGCTCGCGCTGCTCGGCGATTCGGTCACTACCGACCACATCAGCCCGGCCGGTCCGATCAAGCCCGGCACGCCGGCGGCGCAGTACCTCGATGCCAATGGTGTTGAGCGCAAGGATTACAACTCGCTCGGATCACGTCGCGGCAACCACGAGGTGATGATCCGCGGCACCTTCGCCAATATCCGTCTGCAGAACCAGCTTCTCGATGGCGTCTCGGGTGGTTACACCCGCGACTTCACTCTCGACGGCGGACCGCAGTCATTCATCTACGATGCGTCGCAGAACTACCAGAAGGCCGGCATTCCGCTAGTCGTTCTCGGTGGCAAGGAATACGGTTCGGGTAGCTCGCGTGACTGGGCTGCCAAGGGCACCAGCCTGCTCGGCGTTCGCGCGGTCATCACCGAATCATTCGAGCGCATCCACCGCTCGAACCTCATCGGCATGGGTGTCATCCCACTGCAGTTCCCCGAGGGCGAATCGGCCAAATCGCTTGGCCTCGACGGCACCGAGACATTCGACTTCGCCGGGATCACCGAGCTAAACGAGGGTCGGACGCCGAAGACGATCAAGGTCACTGCCACCAAAGAAGACGGCACCAAGGTCGAATTCGATGCGAAGGTTCGCATCGACACCCCCGGTGAGGCCGACTACTACCGTAACGGCGGCATCCTGCAGTACGTGCTGCGAAACATGCTGAAGAGCTAATTCAGAGGCGAGCTAAGCGACGGGAGATGTAAACGTTGCCAAAGGTCTCTGAAGACCACCTTGCCGCGCGTCGTCGTCAGATCCTCGACGGCGCGCGGCATTGTTTCGCGGAGTTCGGCTACGACGGTGCCACCGTCAAACGCCTGGAAGAGGCGACAAGTCTGTCGCGCGGTGCGATCTTCCATCATTTCCGCGACAAGGAAGCACTCTTCCTCGCACTTGCCCACGAGGATGCCCAGCGGATGGCCGATGTCGCCGCCGAAGAGGGCCTCGTCCAGGTCATGCGCAATATGCTGGCTCGTCCGGAGGATTTCGACTGGCTCGGGACGCGACTGGAAATCGCGCGGAAGATTCGTACGGACGTCTCATTCCGTGACGAATGGGTCGCTCGCTCAGCGGAATTGGATTCCGCGACGCTCGCCCGGTTGGAGCGACAGCGCACAGCGGGGCGCCTGCGCGACGACATTCCGACCGAAGTCTTGGTGAAATACCTCGACCTCGTGCTCGACGGGTTGATCACCCGCTTAGCGATGGGTCAGTCGACCGCGAATCTCGACGCCGTGCTGGATCTGGTGGAAGCCTCGGTTCGATTGGAGCGGTAGCGGTCGCGAGACCGTTCCGCAGTCGGCGCGTTGTCGACCCTTAGGCTTGCCTTGCCTTGGCACTAGATTACAGTTTGCCGGGTGACTTCTGACAATCCTCTCGTAAACCCCGTATCGCGACGCTCGGTGCTGACATCAGCGGCGGGGCTCGGGGCACTCGGCGCGATGGCATCTTTGGGTGGATCCGTATCTGCCGCGCCATCGACCGGGAAATCCGCGATCGTGATCGGTACCGGATTCGGCGGCGCGGTCGCCGCTCTCCGTCTGGGCCAAGCCGGTATCAAAACGACAGTGTTCGAGCGGGGTCGCCGGTGGCCAATTCGCCCGGACGGCAACACTTTCGCCACCTTCAGCGCACCCGACGGTCGCGCGTCGTGGTTCTCGAATACCGTCGGCGTGACATCCTCGGTCGGGATTCCGGTGAACTACTACCCGGGTCTCCTCGATCGCATAAAGGGTAACGGGATCGACGCCGTCTACGGCGCTGGGGTCGGCGGTGGATCGCTGGCATTCGGCTCGTTCACCCCGGTTCCTCGCAAACAGGATTTCAACGATGTCTTCCCCGGTGGCGCCGGATTCGACGAGCTGGCGGCAACCTACTATCCGCGTGCGAAGAAGATGCTCAACGCATCGCAACTGCCGACAGACATCATGAATCATCCTCGCTACGTCGGCACCCGTTCGTGGCTTGCGACCTGCCGCCGCTACGGCAAAGAGCCGGTTTCCTTCGACTACGCCATCGACTGGGATATTGTTCGGGCCGAATTGGCCGGTAAGGCAAGGTCTTCCATCATCGATGGTGAACTTGGTTTCGGCGTCAACAGTGGCGCCAAAAACTCGGTCGATCACAACTACCTACCAGCCGCCGAACGCACCGGCCACGTGACCATCAAACCGTTGCACGAGGTCTTCGACATCGTGCCGCGTACGCGTAAGCCCGGTTTCGTCGTCACCGCCCGGGTCATCGACGAGGCGCATCGGACGGTCCGCGTTGTGCGCGCCGAAGCTGACTACCTGTTCATGGCCGCCGGGTCGTTCCACACCACCCGAATGCTTGTCGAGGCACGGGCCGAGGGCCGCCTGCCCAAGTTGTCGAACAAGGTCGGCGAGGGCTTTGGCGCAAATGGGGACTTCCTCACCGCACGAACGGCGGTATCCGACGACTACGGCACCCAGCAAGGTGGTCCGGGATTCGGCCGCATCTACGAAGACGACCTGCCCGGCGGGCCGGTATCGATGGTGTACCACTCGACTCCGTTGCCCTCTCCACTGGGAAAAGCGGCTACTACCAACCTAATTCAGGTTCATAGCGATGAGCGCGGCACGGTCGACTACAACCATGCGACCAGGGCAGCCGAGATCAACTACCCGTTCCCCGAAGGCAACGCTCTCGATCGACGGGGCGCGGCCTTCGCCGAACGCTTCCGCCAACGCGCCGAAGTTGGGCACGGGCGTCCGCTGAGCGGCATCCCGGTGTATTCGCGTGCCGTCGGATTCGGTTCCTCCAGCACGTATCACGGCCTCGGCGGCGTGGTGATGAACCGCGCGGCCAACTTCGACGGCAGTGTCCGCGGATACGACAACCTCTACGTCGTCGACGGTTCGTTCGCACCCGGTGCGGTCGGCCTCGTCAATCCGGCGTTGACCATCACCGCGCTCGCGGAACGGACGATGGCCCGGTTCGTGGCGTCACACTGATCACCGTCGGGCACGAGTACTATCACCACGTGATGAAACGAGCCACCGCAACACTATTCGCGTCCGCGGCCATCGCGGCCGGACTTTTGGCCGCGGTCCCGGCCACCGCCGATGCCAGCACACCGCGCATTGGCAGCAAATGCTCGGCGTCGGAAGCCAACAACTACCGACACACCAGAGCCGGAACGCCGACGGTGTGCGCGCACGTCGGGTCGGGCGCCTACAAGTGGGTGCGCGTCGCGAAAGCCGACCCTGTTCGGCGTAGCTCCGGACAACCGTGTACCGGCAAGTATTCAGTGGCGGTGACTCGTAAAGGTAAGGCCTTGGTCTGCGCCAGTGGTCGCTGGCGCACCAGCCCGTAGGTCAATTCGTCTTTCGCGTGCCGACGGCGTCGCGGAACAGCGCCGACGAGTAGAACGGCGCGAGGCGACGGCGGAACAGTTCATCGAGATAGCCTCGCTCGTCGAGTATCGCGAATACCGATGGCCCAAAGCGCAGTCCCTCCTCGATGAGGTCCGCACGTTCGATTCCCAACTCCGCCAACAGTTCTGCCAATGGAGTGTCGCCGTACTTGTCGAAGACGTGCTGGATGCCTTCGTCGAGCATCGCGCGGAAATAGTCGGTGTCGCGAAAAGTGCGCCAGAACTCGAAGGCCAGCACGACGATATCTTCCAGATCCGATTCGGTGACCAGATCGCGATAACTACCCACCGCGTCACCACTGCGCTGGCGCCAGAATTCACGCGCCGTCTCCAGCAATGCTTCGTCGGTTGTGTCTCGGTTGCCGCGCAACACGAATCGCGCTCCGGACCGAGTCAATCGGTCGACCCCTGATTCGATAACCGGCAGGGCCGGTTCGACTGCGCGCGCGAGTCGACTACGCACAATATCGACCACGCCGCGACGACCGGCCGCAGCATCATCTCGAGCCGACTCGGTCACCGACGACTCCACTGCCCGCTGCACGATCTCGACGCAGGCATCTACGGTTACCGGACTGTCGAGCACCAACCGGATCAGCCGTTGTGTCACCTGAAGTTCGGCAGCGCCGGTGAGCAGTTCATCGAAGTGACGACCATCGACTAGGTCTTCTATCTGGATCTCGTCATTTGCCCGATGCCGATAGATACGCGCGGCGATCTCACCGACGAGTTCGGGGATAGCCCCCTCAACGGGCAGCTGAACCGCATACTTGTGTGCGACGTCTTTGATCTGACGATCAGTGACAGCTTCGGCGAGAGTTAATTCACTCGTCAATGCCAGAAAGCTGTCGACTTCCTCAATCACCAGGGCTTTGAATGCCTCCGACGACAGCACCTGCTCCTTCGCGAACGCTACTTGCGCGTCGAGAAGCCGGGCCGCGAGTTCGGTGGCCGGGTCTGTTCCCTCGATGCTCTCTGCCATGACTCAAGGGTGTCATATCGTCGGGCGACGGCCCACCGGACTGGACCTACAAGAACTTGTAACCCAGGTCCATCGCCGCCGTCGCAATCCGTCCTTCCAGCCCGGGATGCGAAAGTGGCAACGAGATAAGCGGATTCGCCGGGAAATCACCCGCCGTCCGCTCAAACAGGGCGACACAGGTGCCACCCGCGAATCGTCCGCGATAGGCAATACCGTCGATTTCGTCAAATGCGGAATGTATCGCTCGAGCCCACTGCTGGGATCGTCGATGAGGCGCGGAGTCGAGACCGTGATTGCCGCCGGCACGCGTGATCCAAGTCGCGACGCCGATGCCACCGACGTCGAGTAATCGCAGTGGTCGCGTGAAACGCAACCCGGTGAGATATTTCGCGTCGGTATGCCGATCAATCACCCGGGTTTCCTGAAACACTTCCGCCAGGGCACCGCGCGGATCGGCCGCTCCGTACCAGATCCCGTATCTCGGGTGCTCGCCCACCGGCAACGGATGCTGGTCGAAGCGCAGTACGGGTCCCCAAGTGCGATGAGCATCCCAGGGCAGCACATGGGAGCCGACGGTGGCGTGTACACGCCATACCGGCATGCTCGTTTTCCAGGTCAGAGCTTCTTTGCTTCGGATGCCAGTGGATTTCAGGTCGGCAACCGAGGGCGGCGGCGGTAGCATCGGGTGGCTACACCGCTCCCCACGACGCGGCATCGACGATGTCGGTGGCGCGCTCGACTTCTTGATCGGAGCGCGGGCCCGACAACAGCCACGCGACGATCGACGCGGGCTCACTGCCAACCGCGAGGGTGGGTTGCGGCAGCGTGAGCAATGACTGGACCTCGAGCGGATGGGCGTCGGGTCGAATACGTGACACCACGGCGTCGATTCCTGGCACCACGGCGTCGTCGGTGAACTGCGCTGGGACGAGCAGGCGACGCGTACCCCATTTATATGCCCACAACGTTCGGGCGGCGAGCCGCTGACGCACCCTCGCGGTACTCACGCCAGCCCGCTCGGCAGCATCATTGACGGTCAACGACTCGGCAACCAACTGCTGCATCTGAATATCGCGGGCGACCGTCGCTGTAGTCAGTGCGCCTGGTCGTTCACTGAAACCTGCGGCATCGAGTACTGCGGCGTCGGCTTCGGAGAGCGCCGCAGACGGTGGCGAGGTGTCGTCGGCAAGTGTGTCGAGTACTTCTGCGAGTTGGTCACGCGTGAGCGGAAACCGCGACAGTCTCCCGAGGGCATCCTCGAAACTAATAGCACCGGAACGGAACTGGGCACGCGCGTCGAGCGACTCGGCCGAAGTCATCAGTTATCCTTACGCCAATTTACATGTATAAATCCATGTTAGCGCATGACCGCCGAGTCGGTCGAGTTCTACGCCAGCATTGCGCCGCAGAAGAATTCTCGTCCCCGTCGGCGAGTATGAAGGGCAATATGCCCTTCGGGCTCATCGCGGGGGACGAAATTCACATCACGTGCAGAGCAGCCGCGCAAGGAAGAGAATGGCCTGGGCTAAATGTCGTCGAACGAGCCGCCACGACCTTTTCCGGACGCGAATCGCGCCGCTCCCCCGACGCCGTCGGCCATCAGTGAACTCATTCCGATCGCGAACTCGCGCCGCAGCGCGGACTCTTCGTCGTCGCCCCATTGCGCGCGGGCTGAACGACGGTCGTTACGCATACATGTCTGCGGCATACGAGCGATGTCACGGGCGAGCTCGACGGCAGCTGCCCGAGCGGTGCCAGTCGGCACAACTCGATTGATCAACCCGAACGACAGCGCCTCAGCCGCATCGACCGGACGGCCGGTCAAGATCAGATCCATTGCGCGACTGTGCCCGATGAGACGTGGAAGTCGAACAGTTCCGCCGTCGATCAATGGCACGCCCCAGCGGCGACAGAAGACGCCGAGCGTGGCGTCTTCGTCGGCGACTCGCAGGTCGCACCAAATCGCCAATTCCAATCCACCCGCGACCGCGTGCCCATTGATTGCGGCGATGACGGGCTTGGATATGTCCATCCGAGTGGGCCCCATCGGGGCATCGCCTTCGAGATTCAACTTATTGCCGTCCTCGGTGCCAACCGCCTTGAGATTGGCGCCTGCGCAGAAGGACGGCCCCTCCCCGGCGAGCACCGCAACCTTGGCGTCGGAATCCTCGAATTCCCTGAAGGCCCTTGCCAATTCGGCTGCCATCGGCCCATCGACGGCGTTATGACGTTCGGGCCGATTCATGACGATTACAGTCACGTCGCCGTCGTTCTCGATACGAATGTCGTTCATTGGTGAGCAACTCTCAGTGGGAATGCGCGAACATTGTCGACCTCAGGGTCTCTAGCCCGCAGTCACAACCACCGTAACGTCGCTCGCGGGTCGCCGCTTTCGCCCGGTCAATACCCCGTACTTGGGACTGAACAGGTATACGAGCGCGAAGAGAATTCCCTGTATCAGCACCACCATCCCGCCCGGCGAAGTGTCTTGGTAATACGAGACATACAGCCCCACGACGCCGGCGAGCGCCGACGTTGTCGGTGCGATGATCAACATTCGGCCGAACCGATCGGTCAGAAGATACGCGGTCGCGCCGGGGATAATGAGCATCGCGACGACGAGCACGATGCCGACCACTTGCAGGGCGGTCACCGCGGTAAGTGCCAACAGACCGAGGAGTGTCGCACCAAGAATCCGCGGATTGAGACCGATCGCGAAAGCGTGAGTCGGGTCGAATGCGTACAGGGTGAAATCGCGTCGTTTGACGAGCAAGACGGCCGCCACGATGGCACCCAGCACCGCGATCTGAACCAGATCCGACGTCGAGACACCGAGTAAGTTGCCGAAGATGATGTGGTTGAGATCGGTCTGACTAGGTGTCACGGAGATCAGCACGAGCCCGAGCGCGAACAGCGTCGTGAACACGATGCCGATCGCCGCATCCTCTTTGATCCGACCACTATCGCGGACCGCGCCAATCAAGCCGACAGCGAGAAAACCGAAAACGATTGCGCCCAAAGCGAATGGAGCGCCGAAGATATAGGCGAGCACGACTCCCGGCAACACAGCATGCGACACGGCATCGCCCATCAGCGACCACCCGATCAGCACCAGCCAACACGACAGCAGCGCACAGACCACCGAGGCGACCAGCGTCGCCACGAGAGCGCGCGACATGAACGGATACGCGAACGGATCGAGCAGCAGATCGACGATATTCACGAGCTGACCTCCGGCTGACGGTCGAGCGGATCGAGGCCGAACGCACGAACCAAGTTCTCTGGGGTCAGAATCTCGTCGGGGCGTCCTTGGGCGAGGACGCGACGCATGAGCAGTACCGCTTCGTCGGCGAGTTTGGGAAGAGCGTGCAGATCGTGGGTGGAGACCAGGATCGTCGCGCCCGCACCGGCAAGTTCCCTTAGCAACGTGGTGATGGTGGCCTCGGTTCGTTTGTCGACTCCGGCGAACGGTTCATCGAGTAGCAAGACAGATGCGTCCTGGGCGATGCCGCGGGCAACAAAGGCGCGCTTACGCTGGCCACCGGAGAGTTGGCCAATCTGACGGTGTTGGTAGTCGGTAAGTTCCACGCGCTCCAGCGCGGTGTCGACCGCGGCCTGATCCGCCCGACGAGGGCGGCGGGTAAGCCCAAGATGGCCGTAGCGGCCAGTCATCACGACTTCGCGCACGGTGAGTGGGAATGCCCAGTCGATGGCCTCAGACTGTGGCACGTAGCCGACCGCGGCGGCCTTCCGCGCCGCTACCGGGCTACCTCCGTTGACGGTTACCCGCCCGCTGTCCGGGGTAATCATCCCGATGATGGTCTTGAACAGGGTCGACTTTCCTGACCCGTTCATTCCGACCAACCCGCACACAGTTCCCGACTCCAGCGTGAACGACGCGTCTTGAAGCGCTGGGACCGTGCCGTAGTGGACGCTGACATTTTCGACGACGATGGCGCTCACGCGGCAGCCTTCCCGGTGAGGCCTGCGACGATCGTCCTTGCGTCATGACGGATGAGGTCGAGATAGGTAGGTACCGGGCCCTCTGCTTCCGACAGCGAGTCCACGTAAAGCGTGCCGCCGAATCGGGCGCCGGTCGCGGAAACGACTTGTTTCATCGGCGCTGCGGAGACTGTCGATTCACAGAACACGGCGGGCACCTTCTTGGCTTTGACGAAGTCAATTGTCGAGGCGACCTGCTGTGGTGTGGCTTGCTGCTCGGCATTGACCGGCCAGATATAGCGTTCGGTGAGGCCCGCGTCGCGGGCAAGGTACGAGAAGGCGCCTTCGCAGGTGACTAGCGCCCGCTCGTTCGCCGGCAGCGACTTGAGTGCGGCGACCAATTCCCGTTGCACGCCTTGAAGTTTCGACTTGTAGTCGGCGGCGTTGGCTTTGAAGGCGCCGGCTCCGTTTGGATCGAGGCTGGTGAACGCTCGCACCAGATTGTCGACGTAGATCTCTACGTTGAGCGGACTCATCCACGAATGCGGGTTTGGCTTGCCCGCATATGCGTCCGACGCGATATCGATTGGCGCCACCCCATCGCTGACAACCACATGCGGCACGTCGAGCCCTTCGACGAACTGCGCGAACCACGCCTCCAGATTTAGGCCGTTATCAACGATCAGCGATGCCGTCGATGCTCGACGAATATCACCAGGAGTCGGCTCGTAACCGTGAATCTCCGCGCCCGGCTTGGTTATTGACTCGACGTGCAAGCGGTCACCGGCGACCTTCGCAGCGATGTCAGACAGAACGGTGAAAGTTGTCAGGACGACTGGTTTGCCGTCGGAATTTGTACCTGGCACCGAACATCCGGCGATGAGTACACCGATCACCGCCATTACCGAAGCAGCCAGGGGCATACGAACGCGCGACTGGGTTTGTGGCATGTCGACACAATAGTTTCGGTTACCCGAACTTGTCTAGTCGCGGTGGCGCCCCGGCGTGGGGCGCCGAACTCATCGCACTACAAGGTTCGCCCCGCATCCCGCCATCGCTCCAACGCATTCCGCCGGAGCGACCGCACCTCTTGCTGTAGGTTGGCTGTGAGTAGCACTAACGACCGTCTTAAGTCCCTGACCACCGACGGGAGGACCGAATTGCTCTTCGAGCAAGTGCGCGCCGTAAGTCGATGGGCACTACCCCCCGACGACGTCCGGCTTGTCCGGTTACCTCGCGTATACCGGCCAGCCGCCGACAGCATGCTTCTCGCCAAGTCGGTCACCGCAGCCATCGATCGCAGCGATACACCAGCCGAAGCCCTCGAATTATGCGCCGGGACGGGCTACGTCTCACTTCTGGCGGCCCGGATGGGAGCTATCGTCACCGCTATCGACGTCGACCGCCGATCAGTCGCCACCATCCGCCTCAACGCACGACTCAATCGTCTGCCCGTCACCGCTCGCCGCGCTGATCTCCGAACGATGCAGACAACTCGGCGGTATGATCTCGTCTTCGCGAATCCGCCATATGTCCCAACCGAATCGGCGACGCGTAACAGCGATACCGGGCTGGCCTGGAATGCCGGGCCCGACGGCCGCGAGCTCCTCGATCCCATCTGCCATCGCGCACATCGACTAGTCCGTCCAGGCGGGACATTGATCATCGTCCAGTCCGACCTCAGCAAACCTGAGATCACCTGCCGACAACTGCGCGCCGACGGATTCGCCGTGACGATCCAAGAATCAATCGATGTGCCATTCGGTCCAGTCCTGTCCGGACGGCTTCCCTACCTTGTCGAGGCAGGATTGATCCCTCCGGGTGAGCGCACCGAGCGAGTGAGCGCGATCGTGGCGACCGCGCCTGCGGCTCAAGATAATTCGGGCAGCAGCGACGATTGCCCGGCCGTCCAGGAGCTCAACACATGATCGCCAATTCCCTGCTCCAACAACAGGAATGCCGCTGCGCCATCGAGGATCTGGCGCGACCTGGCCGCGCTGTCGCCAACCCATGCGGCGACGAGGTCGCGTGCGACGATCTGCTCATGGACCGCGTCGGCCTCGATATGCTCGTCGTAGAACTTGCGCGCGTCGGCGTCCAAACCCAGCCTCGCGAGTCCGGCGCTATAGCGTTTG
This sequence comes from Gordonia sp. CPCC 205333, assembly GCF_048537885.1. Classification (NCBI taxonomy): domain Bacteria; kingdom Bacillati; phylum Actinomycetota; class Actinomycetes; order Mycobacteriales; family Gordoniaceae; genus Gordonia; species Gordonia sp. CPCC 205333. Next base: position 845,449 of record NZ_JBCLVI010000003.1, read on the forward strand.
GCCGGTGCCGACGACGTCATCTCGATGGCGGCGAGATGACCGATCAACTCCCCCAAGCGGTTTCGGTGCAGTCCGAAGTAGGACAACACGTTCAGCGATGCCAGCGTCACGGCGGGCACCCGCGGCAAATAGTGCATATATCCGGCCGACAGATCGGCTGCGATCATGGTCTGTGCGAAAAGCACCGAATGCATATGCGACAGCTGACCGCCGCCATATTCGTCGGCCTGAACTTCGATGAGCGCCGCCTTGGGCCTGCCCGCGAGGCGCGGAATGCCCAACGTGTGAACATCCGCTTCGCGGAGCTGGTACAGCGACCGATGGATCAGGACTTCGCGAAGTTCAGACAGTGTCGCGTCGTCGCGTATTCGACTCGACAGGCCCGGTCCGTCGTCGTCGGTAGTCATCCGCCACAGGTGCTCAACCGTCGCGGAAGCTGGATCGGCCTGGTTCTCGATATGCGTGGTAGCTCGCGCGGTCGCATCGCTCGCTCCGTCAACAGAATCACCGCGCAACAGAGAGGTGACCTCGGCCCACATCTTGTCTTCCAGAATGGACCGGATGGCGAGAAGGTCGGGCGCCCATTGCAGGCGATCGGCCACATCCGCTATGCCTCGCAGGTGAAGCTCGTACAAGAGTGTCAGCGTCAGTTGGCAGTCTTCGTCGTCGAGAACCGACCCAATGCGGTCCAGAGCCGAATCAACCTGCGCCACTGCGACTTCCGGACCTCGGCCGCGGAGCCGGGCGATGACGTCGGCGCTGAGTTCGCCGCGGGCGGGCGGCAGCGGCATCTCGGTGAACGACGCGACCAGACCTGGATGTGTCATGGCCGATGAGCTTCCGGTCGATGAGACGGCGACGTCCATATCTGTGTGCCGCAACGGTCCACTGCTGGTACGCGGCGACTTTCACCTCCTGAACGACGAGGGTAGTCCGCTCGCCGGTGATCGCAAGACCATCGCGCTGTGCCGGTGCGGGCATAGCGAACGAAAACCGTTTTGCGACGGAAGCCATCGCCGATATTGGCCGATTGAGCCGGCGCCGGACGGTCCGCTGATTCACTCGACTCTGCCGCTGACCGCGGCGCAGCAGAGCCTATGGTTCGCCCAGCAACTCATCGGGGCCGTTCCGCTGGCAATTGCACACGTCATCGACCTGTCGGGGCAGGTTGACACGGACATCGTCGTCGCGGCGTCCGATCAAGCCGGCAGGGAATTCGGCATAACGTCGGCGCGCATCGTCGACACCGAAGACGGCCCCCAGATATCACTGTCACGTCGCGATTTCGTCATCGACGAGATCGACTGTCGCCAGGAGTATCAACCGATCGAGTCGGCTCGCGCATGGATGGACCAGGCGTGTACACGCCCGATGAATCTGCACAGTGACGCGCTGGTTCAGACGTCGTTGCTCCGTGTCGCCGACGATCGATGGTTCTTGTTCTCCCGCGCGCACCACATTGTCCTCGACGGCTACGGCGCACTCAAGCTGATCCAGCGCACTGCCGAGCTTTACCGGGCAGCAAAGCGGGGTATGGCAAGCGAGGAAATCGCCGCGCCGAGTTCGACAATCGGCGATCCTCGCACCCTTGTCGACGCGGATAACGAGTACGCGACCTCCGCTCGACGCCAGCGCGATCGCGACTACTGGCGCGACGTAGTGTCCGCCCTCCCCGATCCCGTCACCATTGGCATAGGGCGACATACTCCGTCAGTACAGCCGATCCGTGTCGGCGGTCGCCTCGGACGCGGGCCAGCCTCGGCGATCGAACACTGTTCGACGCGACTGCGCGCACTTCCCTCCGCGGTCGTCATCGCCGGTCTCGCCGCGTACTTGTCGCGAGTGACCGATCGCAACCGAATCGTCCTGTCGCTGCCGGTATCGGCTCGTCACAACGCGGCTGTGCGTTCTGTCGCGGGCAGTATGTCCAATATTGTCCCGCTCGTAGTCACCGCATCGGCTGAGCTCACCATCGATGACTACGTGGCCCAAGTATCGCGCGGCCTGTCCGGACTTCTCCGGCATCAGCGCTACCGGCACGAAGATATGCTGCGTGACGCAGGTGTCGTCGCGGCCGGGCTTCACCAATTCGGTCCGGTTGTCAATGTATTCCCGTTCGATCCGCTAATACCGCTCGGCGATATCGACGCTGACTACACGGTGTTGAGGACCGGGCCGGTCGCCGACCTCAATGTCAACCTGTACCCGGCCCCGGACGGCGGCAGCCGCATCGAAGTCGAAGGCAACCCGGCCGGCTTCGTACCGGGAGCCCTTGCGGCACATCATGATCAGTTGGTCGACTTTCTGGAGAGATTCGCAAGCCTGCCAACTGCGACTCCGATTGGCACGCTGACGTTCGGCAGCCGCCCGCTCGTTGGCGTCGAATCGCCAATTGCTTCGACCTTGGCGCAGCTTCTCGAACGCGCTCCCAACGATGACACCAGCGCCGTCAAGTCGTCATCGGGCAATCTCACATATCGTGATTTGCGGACTCGCGCAACGGAATTCGCCACCCGACTTCGCGCCGCCGGCGTACGTCCCGAATCGGCAGTGGCAGTGGTATTGCCACGCTCGCCCGAGTCGGTGATCGCGCTATGGGCAGTCGCACTCGCCGGAGGCATTCATGTCCCGATCGATCCCCGGTATCCACAGACGAGAGTCGATCAGATCATCGCCTCCTGCGAGCCACGGGTGATCATTCGACGGGGGTTGTCGATCGACGCCCGCGGCGCAGGACGACCAGACCGCGCGAACCGGCCAGACAACGCCGCCTACGAGATATTCACCTCCGGCTCGACCGGAGTACCCAAGGGGGTGGTAGTCAGCGGGTCCGGACTCGCCGCATTGGTTGCCGAGATCGATGCCAGCTATCGTCTCGGAACCGACTGCGTCATAGCTCATTTCGCTTCGACCAGTTTCGACACGGCCTTCGTCGAGGTAGTCGCCGCGCTAGTCAGCGGTGCACGGTTATGCGTCATTGATCCGCATATCGTCGGCGGTGACGAGCTTGCCACGGCACTCAATCGCGGTGGCGTAACACATCTTCTGATCACACCCGCGGCCCTGGCGACGCTCGATCCGCCCGCCATCCCTACCGTGCGTGACGTCATCGTCGGTGGCGATGTTTGTCCACCGAGCGTTGCGCGACGATGGGTCGACAGTGGCGTCCGCCTGCGGTGCGCGTACGGGCCGACCGAAACCACCTGCAGTGTGACCATCACCCCGGCACTCGACGTTGCAGCGTCGGCGCAGCGTGTGCCCATCGGGATTCCGATGCCGGGTGTCACCTGCTGGGTCCTCGACGCCCGGTTGCGTCCACAGCCCGTGGGTGCCGTCGGCGAACTGTATGTCGGGGGGCCGTCACTAGCGCGCGGTTATCAGTCAGGAGCGGCCACCGCCGCCCATTTTGTCGCAAACCCCTTCGGCCACAATGGCTCTCGCCTCTACCGCTCCGGCGACATCGTGAGCCGACGAGCCGACGGCTCGCTCGACTTCGTCGGCCGCACTGACCACCAGTTGAAGATTCGGGGTTTTCGCGTCGAGACGAATGAAATCGATGCCGTGCTGCGCACAGTGAGCGATGTCGAGGATGCGGTCACCATCCCGCTGAGCCGCGGCACCACAACCGTTCTGGCGTCATATGTCACTGGCCGCGGGTTGTCCGCCAGCACGGTGCGGTCGGCGCTGACACGAATTCTCCCCGGCTTTCTCCTGCCGAGTGCCATCACCGTGCTACCCGAGATGCCGCTCACAACGAACGGAAAAATCGACCGGTCAGCACTCCCCGCACCGACCTTCGCCGCGGAGATCGCGTATCGCCCACCGCACACTCCTGATGAATCCGCCTGTGTCGAAGCCTTTTCCGCCGTCACCGCCATCGACACAATCGGCGTCGATCACGACTTCTTCAGTATCGGTGGGGATTCCTTGTCCGCGACGACAGTCGTAGCGAAGATCAACCGGACCCTCGGGACCGCTCTGACAGTGCGCGACATCTTCGACGGTCGGACACCAGCTGGCGTCGCCGCACTGATCACCTCGCCGGAACCGACTCTGACTCACATCGAGTCCGGCGAACTAGTCGCCCTCACGCCCGCACAGCGCAATGTCGATCGCGATGACCGCTCCGTGTCGAATCTCATGCCATTCGCGGTTCATCTACCCGAGGTCGATCGGGCCCGGCTGGCCGACGCCGTTGCCGCACTTGGTATCGCACACCACATACTTACCGTCGGCTTCTCCGGCGAGTTCATGATCCCCGATGCGGTACCAGCACCGGCGCTCGTCGAGATCACCGGCTCGGTGACCGAGTTCGCACAACGCGGTTTCGATCTCAGTGCCGAGTCTGCGCTGCGAATAGGTTTGCGCGACAACAGCATCGCTATTTGCGCACACCACGCCGCGATCGACGGCGCGTCGCTGCGGATAATCCTCACCGACCTCGTCGCGGCGTATTACGGACAGCCACTCAACCGGCCCCGAATCGACTACCTCGACTATGCACGGTGGATGGGCACTTTCCTGGGCGATCCCGGCGATCCGACAAGCCGGCACTCCCGACAACTCGCCTACTGGCGTCAGGCACTCGACGGTATCGTGCCGCTCGGTGACATCGACGGTCGCCGACGACCCACGTCTTCTATCACCGCAGGAGCGACTATCTCGGCCGAATTGCCCGCGTCACTGTGGGAGCGCACCCGTGCAATCGCGATCGATAGTCAGTCGACCCCGTTGGGGGTAGTCCGAGCAGCCGTCGCCCTGGTCGTTGCCAAACACGCTCAGTCTCCCGATCTTGTGATCGGCACTCCGATCGCCGGCCGACGTAGTGCACAGGTCAACCCAGTGGTGGGGATGTTCGTCAACACCCTGCCGTTGCGATACCGGATTGCCGATGGCACGACGGTAGCAGCCATCGTCGGCGACCATATCCAGGCCGAACGCGAAGCCTTCCGCCACAGCGATGTCGGGTACGTCGACATCGCCGCCGCAGTCAAGGACCTCGATGGTCCACATCATCCACTGTTTCAGCTAGTGGTATCCGCGGAGTCGACCGACGCCGCCGCGGAAATAGATTTGGGTCCCCAGCGATCACTGCGTGTGGAACCGCTCCCCGTCCGAATAGCCAAATGCGATCTGCACGTCGCCGTTACGGCGCCGACCAACAGCCAGCCGGGGTCGCTCGAGATCCTCTATCCCGCCGAAACATTCAAGATCGGCGAAGTACGTGACCTCATTGGTGAGGTCATCGACCGGCTCGGCTCCTGAAGCTGTCCCGCTGGGTGGAACAGTCTGCGCACGCCACGAGGACAGTTTCAGGCGGACTAGGCCGAGTCATGCTGGGTAACCTCGCCCCGCAGTCCGCTCGCTCGTTGCACCCGTCGCCCGACCGCAGCTCGCAATGCCTCTGACGTCCCGACGATCCGCACACGTTCCTTGGCCCTGGTGAGCGCCGTGTACAGCAATTCCCGTGTCAGCAGCTCCGAGCGTTCCGGTGGAAGGACTACGGTGACCACGTCGAACTGACTGCCCTGGCTCCGATGAATTGTCATGGCATACACCGGAATCGCATCGCCCAACTGACTCGGATGTAGCGTCTTGACCTTCTTACCTCGCCGGAACACCGCACTCACCGAAGAGTCCGACGACACCACCACACCGCTATCGCCGTTGTAGATTTCATGCTGGCGATCGTTTGCCGTGACCAATAAAGGTTGTCCCGCATACCAATTCGCCGCTTCCAAGCTCGCCTGCCGATAGCCATCGACCGTCGCGATCCACTCGACTATCCTTCTCGACCAGCCGCTCACCCCAGAATTCCCGTCTCGATGCGCGCATAACACTCGATGGCGGTCGAGTGCGTCCAACGCACCCGCCGCGTCGCCGCCCACCGCGCGGTCGTGCAGCTCGCGTGCCCAACCGAGCACATCATCACGGACTCCGTCTAGATCCTCGGGACTGACCATCGTTATTCGGTCATAGGCGGGGTCGGCCGCAAACTCCAACACTTTGTCCGCGTCCCCCGCATTCACCGCATCGGCCACATCGCCAATCTGCGCGCCGAAACGGTGCCCTCGCGCCAGAGTGATCACGCCATTGGACAGAACGGCCCTCTCGGCGGACGAGAAGTCACCACGACCCGACAACGCCACCTGATCGAATACCGGATTCGGCGGTCCCGACGTATCCCTGGCAACCAGGTCCGCAAGAACAGCACCTGCCTCGACGGAGGCCAGTTGATGGGGATCGCCGACCAGGATCAGTCGCGTGTCTGACCGCAGCGATGCGACCAACCGACTCATCATCGTCATCGGCAACATGGATGTCTCGTCAACCACCACAACGTCATACGGCAACCGATTCGACGGTCCGTGCCGGAAGGTGCCATCGGGCCGCGATCCCAACAGCCGGTGCACCGTTACCGCTGAGGTGCCCGCCGGCAACCGCCCGTAGTCGGTCACCGAGGACTGCAACTGCGCCGCGGCACGTCCGGTCGGAGCACATAAACCGATCCGCAATGCCTCACCGCCCAGGAGTTCCAGTACATGCAATATCCGCGCGACGGTGTATGTCTTACCCGTACCCGGTCCGCCAGCCATTACGGTCGTCCACGATGTCGCGGCGAGCACCGTCGCCGCAAATTGCCTGTTGTAGAACAACTCTCCGTTCTGTGTCTGTCCCATGGGGTCCACCGCGTGGAAAACCTCGCGCATCGCGGCCCGCAGCGCGACGACGTCGACGTCGGGACGCGACGCGACGCGTTCGGTCAAGATTTCGCGGATGATGAACTCTTGCCGAAAATACTTGCGCAAGTAAAGCAGGGGGCCATCAACCGACTGTGCCAGCGCCAACGGCCGAAGCGGGCCAGCCTCACCGCCGATCACCAGCGGACTCGTCGACAGCGCGGCGACCATCGCTTCAGTCGTCGGCCACGACAATTCATCGTCGGCGAAATCACTGGCCAAGTCATCGACTCGATTCAACTCGACGCATGTCGAACCGCTCCGCACCGCGCGCACGGCAAGCGCTGCCGCCAACAAGACTTCGTCGCCGATATCAGCCTTCGACAAGTAGGCGAGCCGCGCCGCTACATGGACGTCAGCCGCGGAGAGCACACCGGCACTGTTGAATGCCTTCAACACCCCCGTCGCCGACTGTACCCGCTGTCCGGCGACATCGTCGCCGCTCTCAGACATGGATTGCCTTCCCTGCCAACAAATCAGACAACTCGACGACCAACTCCGCCGGAATTCGCCACTCGAAAACTCCACAACCCGAGGCGGTTTGAGGACCGGCCATACCACGGACGAAATGATACTGAATCGGCCCCAAATCCCGGTCGGGTCGATAGTCGACCAGTCGCCAGCGCAAATATCGGTGCAGCGCAACGCAATACAGCAATGCTTGCAGAGGATAGTTCTCGCGAATCATCTCCTGCGCCATCGCGGCTTGAGTGAAATTCTCCACCATGAGATCGCCCGGTTCTATCCGATTCGTCTTATAATCGACGACGACATATCCTTCACCGGTCCGCAATACCGAGTCGATACTGCCAGTCAGATAACCGTGAAAACGGTCGTCGTTGATCGTGCGTACCGCGTCGGCGAACGGCCACAACAGGTCATCCGCGCGCAGGTGCCGCTGGAGAAGATCGGCGACCTGGTCCAGCGAGAAACCACCATCTTTGGCGGCGAGTGGGATCTCGAAGTCCATCTCACTCAACCGATTTCGTGGTTCGACCTCCCACAGCGTTGCCGCACCGTCGAGTCCGAGTGGCGTCGTCAGCACACCAACGAGGGCTGCGGTCAGCTGCGCGTAGTCCACCGCGAAGCCGCGGTGATAAGCACCTTGCGCAACCTGCTCGCGGATGTGGCGCTCGATATCCGGTGCGGCAGTATCGACATTCTCCAAAACCTCGTGGACGAGGGTTCCGAACGCGGCACCGAAGGGCAGCCCGTTCATCAGCGAGGGGGTGTGGTCTCGATACACCGGCATCCTCGCAAGCTCGGACGACGGCACTCGACCAGCGGGAAGATCACCCGCACCTGCAAGCTCGGACGACGGCACTCGACCAGCAGGATCGTCGGCACCCGCGGGGGTTGGTGCCGGCTCATCGGTGAGTTGTCCTTCCTCCGGCTCGCTGCCCGAATTCACCACTGCGGCACCACGAGCAGCGTGAGCCGCCGCTGTCATCGCCGAATACGACGTTCGGCGCCACTGTTCATCGATCGGCCGATCGAAGACCGCGACCGACAGCGACTGTGCCCCAACTGAATCGATCGACCGCCAACGCGGGACCGAATCGTGCTGCCCGGCCCGCTCGACACTAATCGCCGGGTCAGCAGCGGCGATATCTCGCAACACCTGCACGCACTGATGATCGTCGGGGATCGCTACCGATTCCGGAATGGAGGCGACTTCGCTGGCGCGAGCGGCGGCCGTCCGATCAATTCTGGTGAACAGCAGTCGGTGTAGAGCGCCGCTTCGTGTTGTAGTGCTCGGCGCCCACCACAACACCAATTGAGATCGTGCCCGAGTCGCGGCGACATAGAGCAACCGCAGATCCTCACCGGCATTCTCCTCGGTATTCGCCGCCCATCGACTGGCGAAGCCTGCTGCGGACTGTCCGCCGATATCTAGAAAACGCCTCTCAGTCCCCTCGTGGTAGACGAATGTCGTCGGCTTGAAGTTGCGCGCGCCGTCCCACCCGAACGGGACGTAGACGATCGGGAATTCGAGTCCCTTGCTGCCGTGAATCGTCATGATCTGCACGGCTTGGGTATCGCGATCAAGGCGGCGGGTGGCCTCGGCGTACTGACTCCACCGCGAGTCGTCGGCGATGTTCTCTCCCAACCAGGCAACCAGGCCGGCTAGCCCGCAAGAGGTTTCGGCCACTTGCCGATTGCACAACGCGGAGACCTGGAGCAGATCGGTCAACATTCGCTCGCCATCCTCCGAGCCGAGCACACGTTCGTGCGTACGCCGATCATCGAGGAGTCGAGCCGCCATAGCTGCGAACCCGCCTTCTGCGAATACCCGTGCCGACTGCGCGAGTTCACCGGAAAGCTCTCCGACGCCAGCGTCGCCATACGCGTCGAGTGACAGAGCGTCAAAGCCGATAATCGGAGTCAGCGCGGCCATCCGCACCCGGGTCACCCGTGATGGCTGCTCCATCGCTTGCAACACATACCACCAGTGCCGCGCAGCCGCGGTCTGGAAAATCGAGGTACCCGACCGCACGACCGAGGCGACGCCACGTCTGGCCAAAGCTAGCTGCAGTGGCTCGATGGACTTGTTCTGCCGCAACAGGATTGCGATGTCGCCCGGCTGGATCGGTCGCTGCTCTCCAGCTACTTCGAGTGTGGCAGAGCCGGCGAGCTGGGAGGCGATGTCGTCGGCGACGTCGTCAGTCACCTTCGCTCGCACACCCGGGACCAACGGCGTGGTGCCGTCCTGGGTATGTACTCGGAAATCTCCCCGGGTGAAGGCGCGCAGGCGCACCGAGGGCGCTCCGAAAATTCTGCTACCGGCTTGTTTGGCGGTGATCGGGTGAACCGCTATCAACGGATGGCCCAGCGTCGCATCGGCGAACAACGTGCCGACACCGCGGACGACGTCTTCGTCAGAACGGTAATTGGTAGTGAGGATCTGCCGTTCACCTGCGGTTGCGACCGCATTCAGATAGCTGAGCACTTCGGCCCCGCGGAACGCGTAAATGGACTGCTTCGGGTCGCCGACAAGAATCAAGGTGACGTCGTCCGCATCGTGAAAGCAGTGCCGCACAATTGCCCACTGTTGGGGATCAGTGTCTTGAAACTCGTCGATCAATACGACATCGAACTGCTCGCGAATCCGTTGGCGCGCTTGAGGACCCACCTGATCGTCGGTCACGATATGATGCAACGTGCCCTGCAGATCGTCATAAGTCCGAACGCGAGCGAGCCGTTTACGTTCGGCGGTAGTTGCGCGAACGGCCTCGGCGAACCGAATGCGCATCGTCGTCGTCTCCGACAGTGGCTTACCCTCATACTCGATCGGTGCCAGAGTCGCCACCGGATTGCGCACCGCGTCCTTGGCTATCTGCTCCGCATCGTTGAACGACAATGAATCACTAGGCGCCCCTGCGAATTTCCGGATGTATAGATCACGCGCGACGTCGGAAACCAAGTCGTCGACATTTTCCAGAATCGGGAACTGCTGTTCACGTTCACCCAAAAAGCCCAGTGCCGCCAGCATCCGATTGCAGAAGGTGTGCGTAGTGGCCATCGTCGCCGAATCGAAATCGGACAGTGCGTCGGCGATTCGTCTGCGGCGGAGCGCGATCTGGGCGTTCGTGCCATCGGCGAGCACGGAAAGTAGCTTGTCCGCACCATCAACTGTCGCCGGATCTGACAGTGCCGCAGCCGATTCGAGCAGCCTGGATCGGGTCCGATCCCGCAATTCGGCCGATGCAGCGTTGGAAAATGTCGCCATCAGGAGCCGGGAGATAGGAACGCCGTCGGCAATGTAGCGCACCGCGAGACTTACGATCGCATAGGTCTTGCCGGTACCCGCGCTGGCCTCCAACACGGTCGTGCCGGTAGGCAGCGGTCCGGCCAGGTCGAAGGGAACAGGCGTGGTCATCGTGCGTCCTCGTGCTCAAGCAGTGGTCCGAAAACTGCCGACGCTACCCGGACGAACATCGGTACATCGTCCTCACCAGGCAGCCAATGAGTCAGAGCTGTCAGGTCATCGGGCATAGCTGCGACGACGGTATCGAAATCGATTGCGGCACCTGGCTGGTCGGCGAAAACAAGACCCAGATAACCGTCGTCGCGATCGGCGAATGAGTTGCTGAACGCATATCCAGCGCGACGGCGGGCACTGGTGTGATTCCCGGTCCGATCGAATTCCTGCGCGCATGCGTTCGCGGCGGACAGTGGCAAAGAGATGGGCCTGCACAGCGCGGCGTCGCGGAAGGCGACGAGCATTGTCAAAATGTCTACCGCGTCGGCGGGTGGGTGAAAGGTGCTCGATGCTGTCGCCGGTCCTCTCCCCTTGCCTCGCCCCACGACGACCGCCTCGGTCACCCGTGGCGCGGACGAGCTATTTGCCGCCAATGCGAGCAATTTGATCCATGTCTGCAGGCGGTGCTTACTCGACAATGACGAGTAAGTGACACTGCACAGTCGCCGTGACCCAGATTCGGTGGCGTAGATGTCGCCGACGGTGCCGTAGATGCGGCGTCCATCGGGCAGCTCCACCCGTATATCGATTGCATCTGCCGAACCCGCACGCCACAATCGTGCTGCTTGGTACACCGAAGTGGCGCGATCGACAATCGGTCTCATCGCCTGCGTGCCAAAAGCAAACGGCGGCAACGTACCCCGCCGCATCTCGGCTTGCTGCGCTACACCGACATCGTCGCCGGCGAGCAGCGCGGCCAAGAACCGGTCACCGATCCCCCAGGCATCAAGCGGGTCGAGGGTGACCTGCAACTGGTCGGGCTGGCCGACGGCGACTTCCGGGATCTGCCCACCGAGTCGTTGTCGCACAAAGCCTTCCAGTGGATTGACAAGGAAGCGCACCAAATCGTCGAGGGTGATATCGGAATGTCGCAGCGGCGGCAGCCGCGCAGCAGCGAGATGAACCTTCTCGATTCCCTTGTCACCGGAGGCGTTCAGTGCCGCGAGTGCCCGTGCGCCGGGCAGCAGCGCGGCATCGAAACTGCGCGGTGCCGAATTCGCCGAGCTTTCGAAATTGGCCGATTCAAACGCATGTAGTGAATGTCGCCGCAGAATTGGTGATTGCGCTCGGTCGGGCGCGTCGAGAACTGTGTCGGCGGCATCGATCAGTTCGTTGACCACTACGGCTGGCGGAATCACTCTGCCCGACACCGGATCCGCGCCGCTGTAGAACACCAGCAGATGATCGCTCGCCGCGGTGATGGCATCGAGGAAGACCTGACGGTCCTCCGTACGAATGTCGCGCTCACCGACGAGCGGAACCACCGCGAGAATGTCGTCACCGTCGATTCCCTGCGTGCGGGGAAAAGCACCATCATCCATACCCAGCAGGATGATCGCTCGATGTGGCACCGATCGCATCGGCACCATTGAACACACAGTCAATTCGCCGGTGCGGAAGTTCGACCTGGTCGGTCGCGCGGCCAGCAGGCTCGTCATCAGGTCGCGGATATCGTTCAGTTCAAGGTCTGGCGGGTCGATTCCAGGTGGCAGCGTCAGGGCATCGCCGAGTAATCCCACCGCTTGTGCCCGTTGCCATTCCGTCTCATAGTCGGTAGCGGTAAGCAGGTCGATAGCAGTCAACAGGGTCTCGGCCCACCGACTGGCCGGCCGCGATGTGCCAAGAGTCGTCACCAGGCCACCGAGTCGGTCGACAAACTCCGTGAAGCGGCCGACCAGGTCAGTGTCGGTGGAGTCAACACCGGACAGCGGCAGCGCCGTCGATAACCATTCGTCCTCAGATTCGTCGGCGACGACGCCGAGGACGATTCTGTCCAAGCCGGTCTGCGCGGTTCCCTGCGGAAACCCACTGAGCCCGAAGCGAGTTCGTTGAGTGTCGTCGATGCCCCACCTGAAATTGGCGCGCTGCGCCCAATTGGTCAGAGTGTCGAGATCGTCGTCGGTGAAATCGAAACGACCACGTACCGATTCGTGCCCGGCGAAGTCGAGGAGTTCACCGACGGTGCCGCGCCCCGCAGCCATTTCAAGGAGAGCCGCAATAGCATCGAGCACGTCATTGGTTTGCCGCAGTCCGCGATCAGCAAGGCGCACACGCAATTTGAACGCCGGGTGACCGAGGCCGAGCTGACCGAACGCACCACGGATGAGCGGTGCGTAGACCTCAACGTCGGGACACATGACGAGAACATCTCGTGGCTGCAGCGTTGGATCATCGGCGAACAAATGCAGGAGCCGATCGCGTAAGACTTCGACTTGGCGTTCAGGGCCGTGACAGGAGTGGACCTCAAGCGAGGTGTCAGCACGCGCGCCGGGGGCCGAACTGTGAACGTCGTCGCGCAGAGCGGATTGCACATGCGAGAGGAGTGTTCGCGGCACCATAGCGGGACCGGCGTGATGAATTGTGTCGGCGAGTCCGCTCAGGCACTGCTGCAACTCGATGATATCGCGAGACATACTGGCCAGCAATGGATTTCGCACTGGCACAGGACCATTCGCGGATCTGCGCACCATATCCGCGGTACGGCCGGCAGCAGCCACCGACTGCCACAATGCGTCGCTGGGGTGTGGCAGATAGAGGTTGACGTTGCGATGAACAGCGAGCGCCCGCACGATATCCCGCATCGTCTGCGGAATGCGGGACGGACCGAAGAGCGCGAGGCGTGCGGGAAGATCAACTGACTCGGGATGTTCGGTCACATGCGCGACAATCGCATCCAATTCCTCGGCGATATGCGGCACGCCGACGCGCTCACGAACCAACCGCCAGAACCAGGGTTGCCACGCCAGAGCGTCAGACAGTTCCGAAGCTCCGTCGATGTCTCGGCCCGCCGCCCACTCGCGCAGCATCGAGGGGCGCTGCCACGAGTACGAATCGAAGAGATTGGCGATAGTGCGCGCCGCCGACAGTCGCCGGCCGCGACGCAACCGCGCGTCAGAAGATTCGTCATGCCCGATGTGATGGGCTATCACCGCCAGCCGGGGATCGTCGATATGATCGTCGAGCGTCGCGAGCACCGGCCAGATAAGTCGGTCAGCGCGCCAAAATTCTTCTCCGGCAGCATCTTTGGACAACGAACTGACGATATCGGATACGATCCTCCTCGGTGCGGAGAAATCGATGTTGGCCGCGATCCCATCGGCGTCCCCGTCCGCCGCACCCAGAGTCATGGCGAGATGCTGCTGCAACCATCGCTCGACGCCGCGAGCCGGAACCGCGACGATCTCGGTCTGCATCGGGTCGGCCAGCGGGATAGCCAACTCCCGAGCCAACGCGTCCGCCAGCGTGTCGGCCCGCTCCGCCCTATGCACCGTAAACATCGCTGACCATCCTATCGAGTGAGACAGGGTATGGGCGCCAGGCGCTAACGAGTCCCGCTATCTCACGTACACCTCTCGATTACGGGTGAATGTGAAGGAATAGTGTGAGCATTCCGATCGATGGTCGAGGCGATGATCACGGCCACGCGAAACACATTGGGCCAGAGCCGTACCCCTGGGTGACGCGCGCAGATGCGATGGGTCCGCGCTTGCCGTTCTGAACCGCGTAGAGCTGGCGCAGTCCTTGTCGGTTCGGTATCCACGAAACGACTGCTTGCGCACCGTTCGCTTTGGCGCGGCCGATCAACCGGACCGGGTAACCTGGACCTTTGCGTTCGTAGAAGGCCACCCAGCCTGAGGAATTGACCGGCACCGACATCTGGTACATGCAGCCGGTTCCGTAGTGCACCGATGAGAACATGGCACCTGGGTCGACCTTGCCTGCCGGCGCCGCGGGCGCGGGGGCGCTGACCAGCGTCGCCGCGCCGACTGCCACTACGCCGGCTGCGGCGGCGATCCGGATTCTCGACATCGACTCTCCTGCTGCTGATCGGGTCACGTTCGGTGGTCAATCATGCCTCATGAGCCGCGACCGAGTCGGGTCTTTACGAATGCGCGCCAGGAAATCGCTTGAGGCCAAGGTTATTAACTCACCAACCAGTCATTCGGTGAGAACAGCTCACAGTGGATTCGATCGGCCGCCACCCCCCGGTCGGTCAACTGCGCCCGAATGTTCTGGACGAAGGCATTATTGCCGCACAGGTAAATGTCAGCGACGTCGTCGATGGTCACCGCCGACAAGTTCATGAAACCCGCATGTGAATCGCGCTCGCCTCCGTCGGAGTACCAGATATCGAGGGTGGCATGGGGAAGGCTCGTCACCAGATTTCGTTGCCTCTCGCGCAGCGGATGCGACGCCGCAGATTCGTCGGCATGGAGTACCTGAACCGGACATTGAAGCGCGGCCGAAACCAGGTGCTCGAGAATCCCGACCATCGGCGTGATGCCGACACCCGCCGAAATCAATACCACTGGCGCCGATCCCAGACCGGCTGTCGGTAGATCACCAAATGGCATCGTGACATCAATCAGGTCTCCGACGGCCAGATGGTCGGCGATCCAATTCGACACCTCACCCGCGGGGGTTCCCCGTCCTGCCCCGACCGGCTTGACGGCGAACGTGGTTTCGCGCTCGCCAGGGGCATTGACGATACTGTACTGACGCAGTTGTCGCGCTCCATCCGGGAGAGTCACACCGACCGAAATATACTGCGCCGCACTATGTTCAGCAGCTCCGTCGTCGCCGGATGCTACCGATACCAACACCACACCGGATGGGTCGTCGACACGACGGGTCACTATTGCGCGGCGGTACACATCGCCCGCCGCGACCCCGGCGTCGGCGTAGAGTTTCGCTTCGAGCTCTATCAGTGTGCGCGCCATCATCCAGTACACCGCGTCCCAGGCCTCGGCGACGTCGGCAGTCACCGTATCGGCTCCGAGCACCTCGACGATGGCGGCGAACAGGTGCTCGCGGACGATGCCGTACTGATCAGCCGTGATACCCAACGATGCGTGCTTGTGCCCGATCCTCGACAACAACTCGGCCGGATGCGGCAAAGCGGGATCTACCAGGTGCGTCGCGTACGTCGCGATCGATGCGGCCAACGCGCGCTGCTGAGCGCCCTGCGCCTGATTGCCCCGATTGAACAGGTTACGCAACAACGACGGGTGGGCAGTGAACATCCTGTCGTAGAACGTCTCGGTGATCGTGTCGACGTTTGCTCCGACAAGTGGCAGTGTCGTGCGGATGATCGCGGCGTGTTCGTCACTGAGCGTGTCGACCAGTACTGGATCGCGGGTGATCGTCATTGATATCTCTCTCTGTGGTTCTGCGGGATCGTTGAAGAGAGGAATGTGCTGTCACACAGTCCTGTTGGAAATTCGGAATGACTAGCCGACCGCTGTGCGCAGTCCAGTCAGCGGAAGAAGGGTTGGCCCAGCGAGGTCGGCAACCGTGTACTGGTCGAGTTCGCGATAGAACGATGCCTGCGCATCGGCGAGTGCACGCCTCAGCCGGCACGCGGGCACCAGCGGACACGGCTTGTCGCCACCGCATTCGACGACGGGCCGGTCGTGTTCAAGCAGACGAATCAACTCGCCCACCCGCATGTCACGCCCGGTATCGGTGATCCGCAGACCGCCGCCGCGGCCGCGCAAGGACGACACACAGCCCAATGCCGACAGTCTGGTAATCGCCTTGGCTATGTGGTGTTCAGATGCCTGCGCGGCCGCGGCAATCGCTTTCGTTGTCGAACGCCCGTCATCCGCGGCAGCCAGCAGCATCATCGCTCGGAGGCCGAGGTCGCTGAATCTGCTGAGCTGCATACGACAAACGGTAGTAACCGCAACCCTCCGATACCAGACTTGCGCACGGTGGCCTTAAACACGACAACTGCTGCGGATTTTCTACCTGCGCAGATAGGCGTTCAGCTGGCGGGCGGGAACTCCTCGCGAGCCAAGTAGCGCGCCGGCGACATCGACGCGAAGTCGGCGAACTCGCGCGTGAGGTGCGCCTGATCGGCATAACCGCAGCCGGCCGCAACCGCGTCGATCGCGACGCCGTGACGAAGGGCCCGGAACGCACAGTCGAAGCGAACCAAGCGGGCAGCCTGCTTGGGACCCATGCCGTATTCGGCGACGAATCGAGTCGTCAGATATCTCGTCGACCATCCCGACCGTGACGTGAGCTCAGATACCGCACACCGACCACCCGTTGCCACAATATGCCCCCACGCGGCGGCGGCATCTGGCTGCGGAGCCCACCGACCATCGGCCACGCCGGGATCGCTGGCCCAGCTGAGCATCGTCTCGGCGCCGATTCGGGCACGATCAGTGGCTGGCGCAGCGGCGATCCGGCCAACCAACTCGTCGGCGCGAGCTGGCCCGAGTTCGTCAAGATCGATTGCGCGGTCGGCCAATTCGGCGACTGGAAGACCGAACAGACGCCGGACGCCGGTTGGCGAGAGGCCAATCTGAACGCCAACCTGAGTACCGTCGTGGTGGATGAGATAGGGCGCTGAGTGAAGCCCACCCAGACAAACCCGGAAACGGGTTATGTCGCTTAGCCCAGGACCGGAGAGGTCAAGACCGTCGCGCAGATCGATGACCACCGTGACGTTTGGCGATGGCATCCCCAAGTGGGTGCCCGGAAGCGCACCGGTGATGTCGTAGTCCACCACCGACGTGATTCCCAGCGATGCGCTTAACCCGCGTAGGTACCGAAGCTCCACTTATTGCCTTCCGGATCGGCGATGGAGAACCCTCGCGATCCATAGTCCTCGTCGCGCATTTCGCGGACAACCGTCGCATCGATATCTATCGCACGCGTCCAGACTGCGTCCGGATCGGAGACCACCACGTAGACGCTGCCCGATCCGGTTGGGGTGACGAAGGTCGGATCAGTCTTACAGACGCTGGAGATCATGACGCGGCCGCCATCGGGCCAGAGCATTTCGGAGTGGATCACTTCCCCCGGCCCGTCACCGTCGACGCAAATCCCTTCACCGAAACCGAGCGCTGCCAGCCACTGCCGCTGCGCAATGGGGTCGTTGTAGGACAGCCCTGGCCAAATATTCATGTCGTGTCGTGTGTTCATATGTCAACCTTCGCAGGCAGCGACCGGACTGTCTTGAAGAAATCGGCAGGGCGGATCCCCCTTGTCAGTGCCGTAACCTTAATCTAATGTCAGATTCAGTTTTCTGACCAAAGACCGACGCGATGCCGATCGTTGCCCGGGTGCCACACCGAGGAGTTTTGATGGAATCGTTCGTCCACTTGCGCCGGGGCGTCACGCCGCGCCGGGTCCATGCCGACCTCGACGGGCTCAAAGACGACGAACTCGGACGCAACGGATTCACCGGGCGCACCGCTCATCTTTACCGGCGCAATGATCCAACCGAGTATCGATCAGCTGGCCCCCTGCGTCCTATCGACGCCCAATGCGCCGACCTGACTCCCACCGACGCCGAAGACCCCCGCGGCGAACCAATGTTGTTGTTCCACAACGACGATTGTCGAATCTCGCTGAGTCGACGCACCACGCAGATGCCATTTCATCTCAGACATATCGACGGCGATCTGCTGATCTTCGTGCACGAAGGCAATGGCGTCTTTGAGACCGAGATGGGGCCGCTGGACTACCGCCCCGGCGACTGGGTGTATCTACCGAAAGCCTTGACCTACCGGCAGATTCCCGACAATCAGTCGTATCTGTTCATGATCGAGGCGACCGAGGAGTTCCGCGTACCGCCAGCTGGCACGCTCGGCCGCCACTTCCCTTTCGACCCCGCACAGGCAACCATCCCCGAACCCGCTCCCGTCGACGACGACGGTCGCGAAGAATACGAAGTACGACTGGTGCACCACGGCGGACCGTCGTCAATCTTCTACCGGCACAACCCCATTGACGTAGTCGGTTGGCGGGGCGACAACGTTCCGTTCACCTTCAACATCGCTGACTACACCTCGATCGGCTCGGAATCGGTTCACCTCCCGCCAACCGTGCATCTGTTCATGCAGGCAACCGGTGTCTACGTGATGAACTTCCTGCCCCGGCGCGCGGAAACAGTTGCCGGTACCGAACGAACGCCCTGGTACCACCGCAATGTCGATTTCGACGAAGTCGCCTTCTTTCACGGCGGCGCGATCACCGGCGTCGACATGCCGCCGGGGCTGCTCGCTCATGCACCGCAGGGGATGCATCACGGCGCACCGGAGAAGGCACGGGAACGGGCTCGACGCCGATTCGACGTGGACGAACGGATCGAATGGAAAGTCATCTCCATTGATACCCGACGTCGTCTTACGCCATCGGAGGCCCTGCTGGCGCATGCCAACTGAACCCGCCTGCCACCACATCAGGTCTATCCGATAGGAATTTCGATGTCGAACGCCGTCACCCGCTCCTACCAGCGCATCCCATACCTGGTGATGTTCGAGGACACCTCGCCATACCGAGACACTTACGGCGGCGTCTCCGAACACGTTGTGCTGGAAAGCTTTCTGCTCAAGCCGACCGAATATGACAGCGACACCGCGATCGTGTTCATGCATCCGATCGGTGGCGGCGCCTACCTACCGATGATGACAGGGTTGGCCAAGGCCGGGCATCATGTCATTTACTGCAACAGCCGGTATCGCGGCGTCGACTCAGCACTGCTGATGGAAAAGGTGGCCCAGGATCTCGGCGCATGCGTGCGAGATGCCAAGACCCGGTTGGGGTATAAGAAGATCGTGTTGGCCGGCTGGAGTGGCGGCGGATCGCTATCGATCTTCTATCAGCAGCAGGCCCAGCACCCGACGATCACGGCGAGCCCATCCGGCGACGGCCCCGACCTCACCAGATGTGATCTCATCCCGGCCGACGGCCTCATGTTGCTCGCGGCTCATATCAGCCGTCATGGAACTCTTACCGAATGGCTTGACCCGTCGATACTCGACGAATCCGATCCGTCAGTGCGCGACCCGGAACTCGATCTCTACAACCCGGACAATCCCAATCAGCCGCCATATAGCGAGGAATTTCTACAGCGATACCGCGCCGCGCAGATCGCACGCAATCGCAGGATCACCGTGTGGGTGAAAGCCAAACTGGCACAGCTGAAGTCCGACGGCCGCTCACTGGACGAGTATGGCTTCATCGTGCACGGCACGATGGCGGACCCGCGCTGGCTCGACCCGAGCGTTGACCCCAACGACCGTCAACCCGGTACGTGTTATCTCGGCGATCCGCGAGTGGTCAACATGGGACCGGTTGGCCTGGCTCGATTCGCCACGCTGCGCGGCTGGCTATCACAGTGGAGCTATGACGACGCGCGCGCCGACGGAGTCGCTTGTGGACACGATATCGCGGTACCGACGCTCGTCGTCGGGAATATGGCCGACGACGCATGCACGCCAAGTCACACTCGGCGGCTCTACGAGGCTATCGGCCATCGAGATAAGGAGATTCACGAAATCCCCGGTGCGACACACTATTACGCAGGCCACGGTCAACGGGAGGCACTGGCTCATGCAGTCGGCATCATCACCGACTGGCTTGTGAAACGAGACTTTGCGAGTCTGTAGCGGTGACGATTCACGACGATTCCACAATGTCGGCGATGCCGACCGGCCCGCTCGACGGCATTCGCGTGCTGGAACTGGGCACGTTGATCGCCGGACCGCATGCCGCTCGCCTGCTCGGCGATATGGGTGCCGACGTGATCAAGATAGAGCCGCCCGACCGCCCCGACCCGATCCGCACCTGGGGCGAAGCCGAGATCGACGGCCATCGTTTCTATTGGACTGTTCACGCGCGCAACAAGAAAGCGATCACCCTGAACCTGCGCTCTGAACGCGGGCGGCAGTTGCTACTCGATCTCGTCGACGATGCCGACATCATCGTCGAAAACTTTCGTCCCGGGACGCTCGAACGACTGGGGCTGGGCTACGAGCAACTGCGGGCACGCAACCGGGGAATCATCCTGGTGCGGGTGTCGGGTTACGGACAGACCGGTCCCGATGCAACTCGCGCCGGTTACGCATCAGTCGCCGAAGCCGCCAGTGGGTTGCGCCATATCAACGGATATCCCGGCCAACTGCCGCCGCGGCTGTCGCTATCGCTCGGCGACACTCTAGCCGGCATGTACGCGGCGCAGGGTGCCCTAGCCGCGCTGTATCGACGAACGGTAACCGGCGAAGGGCAGGTCGTGGATACGTCATTGCTGGAATCATGTGTGGCGGTTCAGGAATCGACAATCGCAGATTACGCGATGGGGGGCGTGGTACGCGGGCCGTCGGGCACCCGACTCAACGGCATTGCGCCGTCGAACCTCTACCCCACCGCCGATGGGACGCATGTCATCATCGCCGCCAACCAGGACAGTGTCTTCGCTCGTCTCTGCGCAGCGATGGGACAGCCCGAATTGGCCACCGACGACCGCTTCTGTGATCACACTGCGCGAGGGCGCAATCAAGATGAGATCGACGATCTCATCGGAGTGTGGTCTGTTCAGCATTCGGCGGCAGAACTCAGCGAAATCCTCAGTGCCGCAGGAGTTGTCGTGGGTCCGGTAAACACCGTCGCCGAGGTATTCGCAGATCCGCATCTACGGGCACGGGATATGATCACCCCGCATTTCGACAAGCGGACCGGCCGCGAGGTACTCGGGCCGGGCATCGTGCCGAAGTTCTCGGCGACACCTGGGCGAGTCCGAAACGCCGGTCCGCCAACCCCCGGTTCGGATAACGCCGGTGTGTACGGGCAGTTATTGGGTCTGTCGGCCGACCAGGTAGCCGCGTTGGCAACCGACGGAGTGATCTGACATGGCATCGGACAACGCAGGGCCTCATGGCTGCCGGTGCTAAAGGGCGTCGAACCGAGGCAGCATTTCACGCCGCTGCACGCGAGGTCTTCGCACGGGACGGTTACCTGAATGCGAAGATCGCCGATATCGCCGACGTCGCGGGCCGCTCGGCGGCGTCGTTCTACAACTACTACGACAACAAGCAGCGACTGCTCGAAGCACTACTCGACCGGTTCACTGACGATGTGCTGTCGCGGACCGGCGAACAAGTCACTCGCGATCTAGAACAGGACATCGAAGCCGCGGTTCGCGTGTACTTCGAGACGTACCGCGAATATGTTCCCGAGATGATTGGGGCGTTTCAGCTGTCGATGACCGATCCGCAATTCGCCGCGTGGTGGTCAACCCGCAGGATGGAGGGCATCAACGGTGTGCTGGCTGTGGTGCGGTCGGTGGAACGCAAGGGTATCGACGTCGGACTGGACCGCAATGTGTTCGCGTCGGCGATCGTGTCGATGATGGAATCATTCTGCTGGACCTGGTACGCCAGTGCCGGTGAACTCAAGCTCGCGCGTCCCGACGACGACGAGGCCATCCGGACAGTCAGCGAGATCTTCCGACGTGCGCTATATCCGCGAGATTGACTCATCCGAATTCACCCGGTCCCCTTGATCGACGGCATATGCCAGAATCGGATAGTGGCACAACAGGAATCGATTCGAAGCGTGCTGAGAGGTCTGCCGGTGTTGGCAGCAATTCCACCCGAGTTCGACCTCTCGTCGGCACCGGATGACCCGATCAGTCTGTTCAGTGCGTGGTTCAGAACTGCCGTCGAAGCCGGTGTCCGCGAACCACATGCGATGACCCTGTCCACCACGGATTCGTGTGGTGTGCCCGATGCGCGAGTCTTGATTCTCAAAGACATCGATGCGGACGGGTGGCATTTCGCGATCAGTACGGCCAGCCGCAAAGGCGCCGAGTTGGCGGCGAATCCGTTTGCCGCACTGACCTTCTACTGGTCAGAACTCGTCCGGCAAGTACGTATTCGAGGGCAAGTTACGCCGGATCGGCGAGCTGTGAGCGAAGCAGACTTTCGGGCACGTTCGAATGAGTCACGTGCACTGGCGCTCACCCGACGACAGAGTCAGGCGGTAGACACTCCCACCGATCTGGACGAGGCGGTCGAGAAGGCCCACCGAGATCTACAAGTCGACCCAGATTTGGTACCCGCTGAATGGGTGTCCTATGCGGTGCGGCCGCAAAGCGTCGAATTCTGGCAAGCTGATTCAGCACGTCGCCACCGCCGGCTCAATTATGAACGCGCCCCACATGGCTGGACGCGATCAGTCCTGTGGCCCTAGTAACGAGGCTCAGTTGAGTTGTGCGCGTCCACGTTCGATAACTGACTTCGCATCCTTGGCGACGTTGCCACCTTCCGGGCTGTCCAGCCACGCCGTCGCGGTCGCGGCTTCGATATCCACCTGGGGAGCGAGCACATGGCCTTGAACTCGACGGTAGGAGCCGAGGAGAGTCCGCACGGCCGACTGATTGTTCGACGCGATATCGGAGGCCAATTGCCTTGCGGTCGAAAGTAATTCGTCGTGCGGAACGACTTCGGTCACCAGGCCGTTGGCCAGTGCCGTCGATGCGTCGACGAAGTTGCCGGACAGACTCATCCGTCGGGCGAAACCAAAGCCGACAGCCTCCGGCAAGCGTGCGGTAAGCCCCCACAGCGGCATAATTCCGACGCGGGCATGGGTGTCGGCAAATCGCGCACGGTCGGAGGCGATGAGAATGTCGCATCCCAGGGCCAATTCGAGTCCACCGGTGACCGCCGCACCGTTAATGGCGCCGATGATGGGCTTGCTGATCGGAGTCCACGGGTGGCCGGTCGGCGCATCCCCGGCACCGGTCCCATCCGAATCACCCATATTGTCCCACCCGCCTTCGGCGCCGATCACTCGTAGGTCGACACCCGCGCAGAAGGCGGGGTCGGCACCGGTGAGGATGATGACCGAGACCTCGGGATCGGCGTCGGCCGTTGCCATCTGCGCTTGGATCTCGGCAATCAGCTGTGGCGTCAACGCATTTCGCGAATCCGGACGGTTGAGCGTAAGGGTGAGGACGGCGTCTGATTTCTCGGCGAGAAGCATAGTTGGATGGTAGCGGGACTGTCGGCGCGCGAAGCCGGAACTGCGGCATGTCCGTCGGTTTGCGAGCGCGAGTTTAATAGTGTTGGGCACGTTGGGAATTCAGGTCGCCGGGTCTCGATACACCCGTCTCGGCTAACGCCTCGCCGGGCACTCGACCAGCAGAAGCGGGCAACTCGACACGCGCCTCGCCGGGCACTCGACCAGCAGAAGCGGGCAACTCGACACGCTCCTCGGCACTCGACCAGCAGAAGCGGGCTCTCAGCCGGCGGCGGTGGCGATCGGCGATCTTCCGCTGGTCGAGTGCCGAGGAGCGCTAGCGACGAGGTGTATCGAGACCCCGCGACCACACTTCGCCAAGTACGCGATCGCGGGCGCCGACATACGCCCGACCAGCAAGAACGGTACCCAATACCGCACCTCGGTTGAGCTGACTAATGTCGGAATTTCACCGGGGCGCCGTGATGTTCTTCGAGAATCGCGCGAATGGGGTCCGGGATCGGTGTCGGCCGGCCTGAATTCGCGTCGATCACAACGAGCGTCGTTTGCGCCACCGCACATGTCGTACCGGTGGGATCGACCAAGGTGTAGCCGAACTGGAAGGAGGCAGTGCCGATTCGACTGACTCGACCGAGAATCCGTACCGGCTCGGGGGTGTACGCCAACGGCGAGTGATATTCGATGTCCTGTCGGGCGACCAACATCGAAATATTCTCCCGGCGCGCACCGAACCACTCGGCGAAGGCTCGCACTCGTGCCTCTTCGAAGAGTCGCGCTACCTGCACGTTGTTGACATGCGCCAATGAATCCATGTCGCCCCAACGCAGGTGGATCAGCAACTCGAACTGATCGGGGTCCGCACTGGCGGAAGTCGAACTTGCGGAAGACGAATCGGCCATGACTGATGACAGTAGGACATCGCCACTGCCGCCCGACAGCGCGCCTGTCGGCTGGCACCCGACTCACGCCGCGAAGATAGTGGGCACAGCCCGGACAACGTCGTACACTTACGGTTCGGTTCCCGCTCGGCCTTTGTCGATGCCGCGGACACGCATTCACCCTGACCGCTGGGAGGCACGTTGTTCATCGGCACTCCCCGGCTGCGTATCGCGCCGGTGACCGACGCCGACGTCGACGATCTCCACATTCTGGACAGCGACCCCTCGGTGATGCGATTCGTCAATGGCGGAATTCCCACTCCCCGCCGTGATGTAGCCGACTGGGTGATTCCCCGAGCAGAGGCCGAGTTCTCCGCATACGGCACCGGACTCTGGACTATTCGCAGGCGAGCTGGCGACGCCTTCGTCGGGTGGGTCTCTCTGCGCACCCCGCGCCATAGCAACAGGAGCGAGTTGGAGCTGTCCTACCGGTTGCGCAGCGACGGTTGGGGCCGTGGGATCGCGACCGAAGCCACCAGTGTTCTAGTCGCGATGTCCTTCGAACAGCTTGGGACGCAACGGATCTTCGCCAGCACCCTCGCAATGAATACCGCCTCGCGGCGAGTGATGCAAAAGCTCGGTATGCGCCTATCGGCGATCCACATCAGCGACGAGCAGATTCTGTCCGGCTTCGAGCGCGACGAAGTGGAATACGAATTGATGCGTGAGCATTGGTTGAACCGACTCCCCCGTCATGCGTCGCGCCCGCCTGCGGATCGGACATCGTGGCCACCTAAACACGCGCGACACTCTGCCTAACGATACCGTTGACGCATGGGCCCCACCCGGCTCTCCACGCCCAGCGATAGGAAGATGTTCGCCATATGAGCACCCCTACTGAGAAAGCATCCGCCCGGCACCACGTTGTAATCGTCGGGTCCGGATTCGGCGGCTTATTCGCCGCACAGCGCCTGAAGAAGGCCGACGTCGATGTCACCATCATCGCGCGGACTACTCAGCACCTGTTCCAGCCGATGTTGTACCAGGTCGCGACCGGTATCGTGTCCGAGGGAGAGATCGCTCCCGCGACTCGGATCGTATTGCGAAAACAACGCAATGCGCGGGTTTTGCTGGGCGATGTCAACAAGCTCGACCTGAAGAACAAGATCGTGACGTCGAAACTTCTCGAACGCATCACCGAGACCCCCTACGACAGTCTGATCATCGCGGCCGGTGCCGATCAGTCATATTTCGGCAACGATCATTTCGCCGAATATGCCCCGGGCATGAAGACCATCGACCACGCACTCGAGCTACGCGGTCGTATCCTCGGCGCATTCGAACAGGCCGAATTGTCCAACGACCCGGCTGAGCGCGACAAACTACTGACTTTCGTCGTCATCGGTGCCGGACCGACCGGCGTCGAGCTGGCCGGGCAGATCGCCGAGATGGCGAATAAGACTCTCAAGGGCAGCTTCCGCAATATCGATCCGACCCAGGCCAAGGTCATTCTGCTCGACGCGGCGCCCGCCGTTCTCCCACCGTTCGGCGAGAAACTCGGCAAGAAGGCCGCCGCACGCCTGGAGAAGTTGGGTGTCGACATTCAGCTGAACGCGATGGTCGTCGATCTTGACTATGACGGCATGGTGGTCAAAGAAAAGGACGGCAGCACACGCCGTATCGAATCGCAGTGCAAAGTGTGGTCGGCCGGAGTTCAGGCCAGCCCGCTTGGTAAGCAACTCTCGGAGCAGTCCGGGGTGGAATTGGACCGCGCGGGCCGCGTCAAAGTTCTTCCTGACCTGTCGATTCCCGACAACCCGAATGTCTTCGTCGTCGGCGACATGATGGCCGTCGACGGAGTGCCCGGTGTCGCCCAGGGCGCGATCCAGGGTGGCCGGTACGCCGCAGATGCCATCAAAGCTGAACTGACCGGTGGTCAAACACCAGATCAGCGCAAGCCATTCAGTTACTTCGACAAAGGTTCGATGGCTACCGTGTCCCGATTCAGCGCCGTCATGCAGGTGCCGATTCCGGGCACCAAGAAGAAGTTCGAGACCGAAGGCTACTTCGCCTGGCTCGGTTGGCTGGCTTTGCACCTGGTGTATCTCGTCGGCTTCCGCAACCGCCTCAACACCATCGTCAACTGGTTCTTCGCATTCAGTACGCGTGGTCGAGCGCAGCTGGCGATTACCGAACAGCAGGTCTACGCACGCACCGCGCTCGGCCACCTGAGTGAGTTGGCCAAGAAATCAGAGATCGAGATCGAAGCGGATATCGACGCCGAGCAGGAAGCTGCGCGGACAGCGGCCGCCGAGAAAGAGTCCGAGGCGAGTTAACTCACCGGGGCTCGATGGTCCGCACAACAGCAATCGGCTCGTACGACGGGAACTTCCCGGGGTACGAGCCGATTGTCGTGATGTGCGCGTACTCGCTGTATGCGTACTCGCCGCCTAGGCCAGGTTCTGTAGCCGTACCCTCGACGTCGCCAGCAGCTGACCCGCGTCGTCGGACATGTCGACCTGCCACAGTTGCTGGCGCTTACCCCGGTGCACCGGCGTCGAGCGGGCGGTGATCACGCCCGACGGAACTGATTTGAGGAAGTCGGTGCTGTTGTTGACACCCACGGCTTTGCCGCCGAGTCCGGCGTCGATCAGCCAGACGACTCCCGAAATACTCGCGACACTCTCCGCGATCGCGCAGTAGACGCCACCGTGGACGATGCCGTATGGCTGATGATGTTTCGGATCGATCGTCATCTGGGCCACGACTTCATCGGGTGTGGCCGATGTCACCTCAAGTCCGAGAGTCGCGTCGAAGCCGACCGCCTTCAAATCAGCCGCCGAGAAAGTCTGTCCGTCGTTACTGTCTGCACTCATAGTGTGAAGTTACCCAGGGCGGACTTGGCGTCTGCCACGGGTGTCGGAAACGTCGGGCACAAAATCGGCAGGCCCCACGTTAATGAAAACGTGGGGCCTGCCGTGGCGTGGACCGGGGGTCTCTGCAGCCCTCAGGACTCTCTCGCGGTCCGCGTAGTTATTAATGTAGGCTAGCCTTACCAACCTGTCAACCCCACACGCACACCGAATTCGCCGAGACGGAGAACATCAGTAAAATGAGAAGAATGAATGGATTGGGTGAGCTCGAGCGCGCGGTCATGGACACCCTGTGGGCCAGTCCGGACGCGCAGACCGTGCGACAAGTGCACGAGACGCTGTCGCAGGATCGATCACTCGCCTACACCACAGTGATGACCGTGCTGCAACGCCTGGCCAAGAAGAACTTGGTCACACAGATCAGGGACGATCGGGCTCACAAATACGCCGCGACCCACCCCCGCGAGGATCTCGTCGCCAATCTCATGGTCGACGCTCTGTCGGAGGCTGACGCCCCCGGTTCACGCCATGCCGCACTCGTGTCCTTCGTCGGCCGTGTCGGCGCGGACGAGGCCGCCGCTCTTCGTCGTGCGCTCGATCAACTCGAAGCGTCGCAACGTCCCTATAAATCCGACTAGTCTCTTGGGTACACCGCAACGTGTACCCAAGACTCTCCAGCCCAAGGAACTGACCACATGACCGCCCTGCTCTTCGGCATCCTTACCGTGGTGCTGGTCGGTCCCGTTCCCGAGATGCTGTCGAGAGCAGCCTGGCCCCTGCGCACACCACGTGCGGCGATGGTCCTCTGGCAGTCCGTCGCACTTGCCGCAGTATTGTCCGCGTTCAGTTGCGGACTCGCGATCGCAGCCAATCTGTTGGCCCCGGGCCCCGATGGCGCTCCGACAACCAACCCACTCGACGAAATCAATCGGCTGGGACTCCCGCTGTGGCTGATCTACGTCAGTGTCTTCATCCTTACCCTGGTAGTCGGCGCGCGAATGCTCTACACCACCATCCGTGTGGGTGCCCGCACTCGCGCCCGCCGCACCGCACATCGCCAACTCATCGATCTGCTCGACCGGGTGGACCGCCGCGAAGCCGAGGCGTCCAATCCGCTCTCCGCGCGCGACGTGCGGATGATCGAGGTAGAACAACCGCTCGCCTACTGTCTTCCCGGCCTGCGCCAACGTGTGGTGATCAGCGAAGGCGTCGTCACCCGACTATCGGTCGACGAACTGACCGCAGTCATCGTGCATGAACGTGCTCACCTACGCGCCCGTCACGATCTGGTTCTCGAAGCATTCATCGCACTGCAAGAGGCATTCCCACGGTTCGTGCGCAGCAGTTCAGCGCTCGGTGCCGTCGAGTTGCTCGTCGAAGCACTCGCCGACGACCAAGCCGTGAAAGCAACCACGCCGACGACACTCGGCCGTGCACTGGTCGCCTGTGCCGATGCAGTCGCACCGCGCGGCGCGATGGCGGTCGGCGGACCTACCACGCTCACACGCATCACGCGGCTCGCTGATACACCCTCGACTCGACTCACGCTGGTGGTCTATCTGGCCGCCGCCGCCATCTTGGTGGTGCCCACGTTGGCAGTCGCCATCCCCTGGCTGACCGAACTGTCCCGACTGATAGCAGCAGCGAATTGACTCTCCACCACCACCGGATCTTCCGGTTTGGTGAACCTCCCTGGGGCAGACGCGAATGCGAGGCAATAGGCTAGCTGTCATGAACTCGCCTTCATCGTCTGCCACCCCGTCATCCGTCCCCACCGGGACCGCACAGATCGGCGTCACCGGTCTCGCGGTCATGGGTTCTAATATCGCCCGCAACTTCGCCCGCAACGGCTATACCGTCGCCCTGCATAACCGCAGCATCGGCAAAACCGACGCGCTGCTGGAGAAACACGGCGCCGACGGCGATTTCGTTCGGACCGAGACTGTCGAGGAATTCGTCGGCGCACTCGAACGCCCACGACGCGTCCTGATCATGGTCAAGGCGGGCGACGCCACCGACGCCGTCATCAACGAGCTCGCCGACGCAATGGAGCCCGGCGACATCATCATCGACGGTGGCAACGCGCTCTACACCGACACCATCCGCCGGGAGGCAGCACTTGCCGAACGCGGTTTGCTCTTCATCGGCGCGGGAATATCCGGCGGCGAGGAAGGTGCGCTCAACGGACCGTCGATCATGCCCGGCGGCCCGGCCGAGTCATACAAGTCGGTCGGCCCGATGCTGGAAAAGGTTGCGGCACAAGTAGATGGCGAGCCGTGTTGTACCCATATCGGCGCTGACGGCTCGGGCCACTTCGTCAAGATGGTGCACAACGGCATCGAATACGCAGACATGCAGCTGATCGGCGAGGCCTATGACCTGATGCGCCGCGCGCTTGATCTGCCGGTCGCCGAGATCGCCGACGTCTTCCGCGAGTGGAACACCACCGAACTGGAGAGCTACCTGATCGAGATCACCGCCGAGGTGCTCTCCCAGGTCGATGCCGAAACCGGCAAGCCGCTCGTCGACGTGATTGTCGACGAAGCTGGCCAGAAGGGCACCGGTCGCTGGACGGTCAAGGCCGCCCTCGACCTTGGCATTCCGACCACCGGCATCGCCGAAGCTGTTTTCGCCCGCGCACTGTCGAGTTCCACTAATCAGCGCAAAGCCGCCCAAGGGCTGGCGTCGGGTTCACTGTCGGGTGCGCCGACCGATACGAAGGCTTTCGTCGAGGACATCAAGGCTGCGCTGTACGCGTCCAAGGTTGTCGCCTACGCCCAGGGATTCGACGAAATCTCCGCTGGCAGTGCCGAATACGGCTGGAATGTCGACCGCGGCTCGCTTGCCACCATCTGGCGTGGCGGCTGCATCATCCGCGCTCAGTTCCTCAACCGAATCCGCGAAGCATATGCGACCAACTCCGAGCTCCCCAGTTTATTGCTCGCACCGTACTTCCGCGACGCAGTGGAAGACGGTATCGACGCATGGCGTCGCGTAGTCGCCACCGCAACCACCATGGGTGTTCCGGTGCCGGCATTCGCATCGTCGCTGTCGTACTACGACGGCCTGCGCAGCGAGCGGCTACCCGCCGCCCTTACTCAGGGGCTGCGCGACTACTTCGGCGCACACACCTACCAGCGAGTCGACAAGCCCGGCACGTTCCACACCCTGTGGAGCGAAGACAGAAGTGAGGTTTCGGAGTAAGTGCAGTTTCTCGAAGGCCATCGTCCCGACCATGACCTGACCTACGACGACCTGTTCATCGTCCCTAACCGGTCCGATGCGGCGTCACGCTTCGACGTCGATCTATCGACATCCGACGGCACCGGAAACACGATTCCGATCGTGGTGGCCAATATGACCGCGGTCGCCGGCAAGCGGATGGCCGAAACGGTCGCGCGCCGTGGCGGATTGGTGGTCCTCCCCCAGGACCTACCGATTCCCGCGGCATCCGAGGCGATCGCCTTCGTGAAATCACGGCACCTCGTCGCCGACACCCCGGTCACTCTGACCCGGAACAATTCGGTGGCCGACGCACTGGCATTGATACCCAAACGAGCGCACGGAGTCGCAGTCGTCATCGACGACGATGGCAAACCAATCGGCTTGGTCAGCGAAAAGCACTGCCGCGATATGGACCGCTTCACTCGGGTGAGCGAAGTGCTCGATCCCGATCTGGTCAGCATGAGCATCGACACCCCGGCCCGCGAGATCTTCGACGCCGTCGCCGAACTCCACGTCGGCCTGGCGGTGCTGACCGCGAAGGACGGTACCCTCGCCGGAGTGTTGACTCGCGTCGGCGCATTGCGCGCGGGCATCTACGAACCCAACGTCGACGCCGACGGTCACCTGCGTATCGCTGCGGCGGTCGGCATCAACGGCGACGTCGTGGGTAAGGCCCGCGCACTTGCCGATGCCGGCGCCGATGTTCTGGTGATGGATACCGCTCACGGTCATCAGGAGAAAATGATCACCGCGCTGGAATCGGTGGCCGCACTGGAGTTGGGCCTGCCGATTGCTGCGGGCAACGTCGTCTCAGCGGCGGGAACTCGCGATCTGGTCAATGCCGGCGCGACGATTGTCAAAGTCGGCGTCGGCCCTGGCGCCATGTGCACCACCCGGATGATGACCGGCGTCGGACGTCCGCAGTTCTCCGCCGTCGTCGAATGTGCCACTGCTGCAAGAGAACTCGATGCACACGTGTGGGCTGATGGCGGCGTTCGGCACCCGCGTGATGTCGCACTCGCGTTGGCCGCCGGCGCATCGAACGTGATGATCGGTTCATGGTTCGCTGGCACTTATGAGTCCCCCGGCGATCTGAAACGCGACGAACGCGGCTTCTACAAGGAGAGTTTCGGCATGGCGTCAAAGCGTGCCGTCGCGGCACGGTCGGCCTCCGATAGCGCCTTCGACCGCGCACGTAAGAGCTTGTTCGAAGAGGGCATCTCATCGTCGCGGATCCGCCTTGACCCCGCCCGACCGAGCGTCGAAGACCTCATCGACCAGATATGCGCCGGTGTGCGGAGCACCGCGACGTACACCGGAGCACGCAGTCTGGCCGAGTTACACGAAAAGGTTGTGCTCGGAATTCAGTCCGCCGCCGGTTTCGCCGAAGGCCGCCCGCTCCCAGGAGGCTGGTAAAACCATCGTGGACATCGCGCTGTACATCCTCGGCGTGGTCGGGTTCATTGCCCTGACATTGGGAACCGCACTGTTCGTAGCGTCGGAGTTCTCGCTGACCGCGTTGGAGCGGTCGACGATCACCGACGACGTCGCCACCCGTGGCGATCGACGTTCACGGCAGGTGGAACGCGCCCACAAGACCTTGTCGTTCCAGTTGTCGGGCGCCCAACTGGGTATCACGATCACGACCCTGATCACCGGTTATATCGCTGAGCCCGTGGTTGCGACGGCGATCCGCCCATTGTTGGAACTCGCGCATCTACCCGACGCGGCTGTCACTGCGGTGGCACTGATCATCGCGTTGGTCATCGCAACCTCATTGTCGATGGTGCTCGGCGAACTCATCCCGAAGAATCTCGCGATCGCCCGTCCGATGGATGTCGCGCGAGCGACTGCGGGCGCTATGTCGGCTTTCTCGGCGATCTTCCGGTGGGCCATCAACGGCCTCAACGGCACCGCCAACTTGATCGTCCGACGGTTGGGGATCGAGCCGGCCGAAGAGTTGCGCTCGGCCCGCTCACCGCAGGAATTGGGTTCGCTGGTGCGCAATTCGGCGCGGCACGGATCCATTGACTCGACGACGGCCGCGCTGGTCGACCGATCGTTGCGGTTCGGCGAACTAACTGCCGAAGATCTGATGTCCCCGCGGGTGACAGTCGAATGCCTCGACGGCGACGAGACCATTCGAGATCTGATCACTGCATCGGCGCGGACCGGGCATTCCCGCTTCCCGATCGTGATCGACGGCGACCTGGATAACCTGCTCGGCATCGTGCACATCAAACAGGCGTTCACTGTCGCTCCCGAAGCGCAACGCAGCACGACGCTGGCGAGTATCGCCCGACCAGTTACCACAGTGCCCACCAGCCTCGACGGCGACGCGGTGATGGATCAGTTGCGCGCCGACGGCCTGGAAGTCTGCGTGGTCATCGACGAATACGGCGGTACAGCTGGAATCGTGACCACCGAGGATGTCATCGAAGAGATCGTCGGCGATGTGACCGACGAACACGACAACGAACGCGCCGACGTCACCCGCGACGGCGCCGGCTACCAATGTGCCGGACTTCTCCGGCTCGATGAGCTGACCGACGCGATCGGCTACCGCGCTCCCGAAGGGGCATATGACACGCTCGGCGGTCTGGTGATGTTCTGCCTCGGTCGAATCGCGGCAGTCGGCGACAGCGTTGAACTTCCGACGGCCGAATATGGTGCCGATCATGGCGAGGGCCGCGAGCAGTCGGG
Source organism: Gordonia sp. CPCC 205333 (assembly GCF_048537885.1). NCBI lineage: Bacteria > Bacillati > Actinomycetota > Actinomycetes > Mycobacteriales > Gordoniaceae > Gordonia > Gordonia sp. CPCC 205333. The sequence goes on from NZ_JBCLVI010000003.1 coordinate 878,627, forward strand.
GACAGAAGACCACGACCCTGCGCAGCCTCGCTGGCTGGCAACCGTCGCCACGATGGACGGACGTCGAATCGATGTCGTGTCGCTCCAGCCGCTCGGAGCCGATACACCCGAGGCCTCGGCTGACGACGGGAAGGCAACACGATGAGCGACCTGTGGGGAGTTGTTCTGACCGTCGTGTTGCTTGCGGGCAACGCCTTTTTCGTCGCCGCCGAGTTTTCCCTAATTTCGGCGCGACGGGACCGGCTCGAAGCGCTGGTCGAAAGCGGAAAAGCGCGGGCGCGCACGGTTATTCGCGCTTCTGAGCATTTAAGCCTCATGCTCGCGGCCGCGCAGTTGGGTATCACGATCTGCTCGATTCTGCTCGGTCGCGTCGGTGAGCCCGCCGTCGCGCATCTGATCGAAAAGCCGCTGGAGTGGGTGCATATTCCGGAGAGTTTCCTGCACCCGATCGCATTCACCATCGCGTTGTCGCTGGTCGTCGTGCTTCACATCTTGCTCGGCGAGATGGTGCCGAAGAATATCGCCCTGGCCGGGCCGGAGTCGTCGGCGATGCTGCTGGTTCCGATCCATCTTGCGTTTATCAAGGTGGCTCGCCCGCTGATCGCCTTCTATAACTGGCTGGCGAATATCAGTCTGCGGGCGTTGCGCGTGGAACCGAAGGACGAGTTGGACGCCACGGTCTCCACCGGCGAGCTGGCACAGATGATCGGCGAATCGAAGGCCGAGGGACTGATCGACGCCGAAGAGCATGAACGACTCACGCGTGCTCTGGAGAGTGTGGGCCGGACGGTATCGGAAGTGATGATCCCGCTGGAAAGCCTGCGGTCGGTGCAGGCCCGGCGTGACCCGACGACCGGTGGTGTCGGCCCCCGCCTCGGATCGGTGGAGCGCGCGGTATCTGACACCGGCTTCTCTCGTTTCCCGGTGCGCTCACCGAATGGCACCTACACGGGATATCTGCACCTCAAGGATGTTCTGGAGGACATCCTCGACGAACAGATCGGCCCGGACACAATCATCGGCATCGACAAAATCCGGCCGCTGCCCGTGTTATCGGCGACAACTCCGATCGATGAGGGCACCTCCGCACTGCGGCGAACCAGTTCTCATCTGGGGGCTGTGGTGGACGACTCCGGGCGCACCATCGGTGTAGTCGCGCTGGCCGATTTGGTGGAGGAAGTCGTCGGCACCGTCCGCGACGAGACGAACCGGTTGTGAGATGAACTCGTCGACGACCGATGTCCCGACGCTGATGTCCGCTGATTCCTGGCGCGACGCCGCACTGCGGCATCGAGCCCGTGTCGACGAATTGATCGGCGACTACCTGGCTGCACGACGTCGTGGCGCCACCCATCCAGTGATCGACTTCCTGTTCACCTATTACCCCTACCGGCCGGTCCTGTTGCAGCGGTGGCATCCGGGATTCGGGGTGGTGCTCGCCGAGGGGCCTGAACGTAGCCACCCGTATGCGGAGCAGCGCGGGTATGAGCGCGTCGACGGCGGTGTCACCGTTTCGCGGGCGTATCTGCGCAAACGATCGACGACGATCGCCTACACCGGGGAGTTGTTGTCGGCCACCGCATCTCGGCCGGCACGGTTGGGGTGTTTTGGTTTACACGAGTGGGCAATGGTCTACGGCGCCGGGAGCGCAGCGAGCGGGCCAAATGTCACCGGCGCCGGGAGCGCAGCGAGCGGGCCAAATGTCACCGGCGCCGGGAGCGCAGCGAGCGGGCCAAATGTCACCGGCGCCGGGAGCGCAGCGAGCGGGCCAAATGTCACCGGCGCCGGGAGCGCAGCGAGCGGGCCAAATGTCACCGGCGCCGGGAGCGCAGCGAGCGGGCCAAATGTCACCGGCGGCGGGAGCGTTGCCGCCCCTCGGCATTCGGTGCCGCTGCGATTGGGCGCGGTCGGCACGGACGAGGTTGTCGAGTCGATGTCGTTGCAGTGCACGCACTATGACGCGTTTCGGTTCTTCACCGAACCCGCAGTCGGGCGTAATGCTGCGGAATTGACGCGCGCTTCGCAGGTCGATCGTGAGCAGCCCGGTTGTCTGCATGCCTCGATGGACTTATATCGGTTGGCGGCGAAGTTGATGCCGCTGCTTGATTCGGATCTGCTCTTGCGCACTTTCGAACTCGCCTATGCGGCGCGAGAGATCGACATGCGCGCCAGTCCCTACGATCTGCGCGCCTACGGCTACCGTCCCATCGCGATCGAGACTGCGGCCGGTCGCGCGGAATATGTTCGTGCGCAAACCGTTGTAGCGGAGCAGGGTTCGCGTTTGCGGACTGAGCTGCTACATCACATCTCCCAGTTGCGATCGGCCATGTCACACCCCTGAAGTTACTTGCCGGTAGCTGACTGGGAGGTGTTGGGAACTGCGGAAACAGTTCCGAGTAGCATAAGTGGCGGCTTCAGCGCACCGCAGCGTGTACTCGGCGGAACGCTGTCGTCGTCGATCATTTCAAGGCTGCGCGGGGCGTCGGGTTCGACGCGCTCGCCGGGCACAGAAAGGCTGTCATGTCGCAACGCGTCACCGTCCATGGTCTGCAGGTCGCTCCCGTTCTCTACGACTTCGTCAACAATCAGGCGCTGCCGGGCACCGGAGTAGATCAGGACGCGTTTTGGGCCGGTGCCGCATCGGTCATCAACGAGCACGGCCCGCGTAACCGCGAACTTCTCGCCGTGCGTGATGACCTGCAGGCGAAGATTGACGCCTGGCATCGGGATCACCAGACTCTCGACTTCGCCGAGTACAAGGCATTCCTGACGGAGATCGGCTATCTCGTCGATGAACCTGCCGATTTCGCCATCGGCACCGAGAATGTCGACATCGAAATCACCAACACGGCCGGGCCGCAGCTGGTGGTGCCGATCCTCAACGCACGTTTCGCACTGAACGCGTCGAACGCCCGCTGGGGTTCGCTGTACGACGCGCTGTACGGCACCGACGCGATCCCCGAGACCGATGGCGCCGAAAAGGGCAAGTCGTACAACAAGATTCGCGGCGATAAGGTCATCGAGTTCGCAAAGGCGTTCCTGGACAAGGCTGTTCCGCTGGAGCATGGTTCACACGCGGACGCCACAAAGTACGTGGTCGATGGCGACAGGGTCACCGTTGTACTCGGAGACGACACCGATACGACAACCTTCGCCGATCCAGCCGCATTCGCCGGCTTCCAGGGCGACGCGCTCGCCCCCAAGTCGATTCTGTTGCGCCACAATGGCCTTCACTTGGAAATCCAGATCGACGCTTCGTCGCCGATCGGATCTACCGACGCCGCAGGCGTCAAAGATGTACTCGTCGAGTCCGCGATAACCACAATCATGGACTTCGAGGATTCGGTCGCCGCGGTCGACGCCGACGACAAGGTGCTCGGCTACCACAACTGGCTGGGCCTGAACAAGGGCGACCTGTCCGAGGAAGTCGCCAAGGGCGGCAAGACCTTCACCCGCGTGCTCAATCCGAACCGGACCTACACCGCGCCCGATGGCTCCGAGCTGGAACTGCACGGTCGCTCACTGTTGTTCGTGCGCAACGTCGGGCATTTGATGACCACCGACGCCATCCTCGACGCCGACGGCAACGAGATCGGCGAGGGCATCCTGGACGCGCTGATCACCTCGCTGATCGGCGTCCACGGATTGTCCGCCGAGGGTTTGCAGAACTCGCGCACCGGATCGATCTACATCGTGAAGCCGAAGATGCACGGCCCCGACGAGGTCGCGCTGACCGCTGATCTGTTCGGCTCCGTCGAGAAGGTGCTCGGGCTGCCCGAGAACACCATCAAGGTCGGCATCATGGACGAGGAGCGCCGGACCACGGTCAACCTCAAGGCCGCGATCAAGGCCGCTGAGAACCGCGTGGTCTTCATCAACACCGGCTTCCTCGACCGCACCGGCGACGAGATCCACACCTCGATGGAGGCTGGCGCGGTCGTGCGCAAGGCCGACATGAAACAGCAGACGTGGATCAAGGCCTACGAGGACTTCAACGTCGACACTGGCCTGCACGCGGGGCTGCAGCACAAGGCGCAAATCGGCAAGGGTATGTGGGCGATGCCCGATCTCATGCATGACATGCTGGAGCAGAAGATCGCTCACCCTAAGGCCGGCGCGAACACCGCGTGGGTGCCATCGCCGACTGCCGCCACCCTGCACGCGCTGCACTATCACGAGGTCGACGTTTTCGAGCGCCAGGATGACATCGCGAAACGCGAACCGGCATCGGTCGACGACGTGCTGACCATCCCGCTCGCGGCCAATACCAACTGGTCCGAGGCAGAAAAGCGCGAAGAACTCGACAATGATGCACAGTCGATCCTTGGCTACGTGGTCCGCTGGATCGATGCCGGGGTCGGCTGTTCCAAGGTTCCCGACATCCACGACGTCGCACTGATGGAAGACCGAGCGACACTACGAATCTCCAGTCAGTTGCTCGCCAACTGGCTGCGACATGGCATTGTGAGTGAAGACGACATCGTCGAAGCGCTCAAGCGGATGGCACCCGTGGTCGACCGGCAGAACGCCGGTGACCCCGACTACCGTCCGCTGGCCCCGGATTTCGATACCAACATCGCATTCCAGGCGGCCAAAGAGCTTATCCTCGAGGGCGCGAAGCAGCCGAGCGGTTATACCGAGCCGATCCTGCATCGCCGTCGTCGCGAATACAAGGCTGCCAACAACTGACGGCCTTATGCCTATAAGGAGTTAGTTGGTGGCCCACCACCGGACCGATGCGGGGCGCCGCGGAGTCAGTCGAGGACTGGTCTTCGCGGCGCTCTGCGTTATTTTGATCGTCGCCGCCGCAGTGGTGTGGTGGCAACTCGCCGAGCGCGTCGACAAGCAGGGTGATCAAGCGGCCGGGACGTGTGTCGAAGGCAAGACGGTGGTGCCGATCATCGTCGATCCGGATATCTCCGATGCCTTGCGCGGAATTGCCCAGTCGTACAACAAGACTCATCCGGTAGTTCGTGACCATTGCATCACCGTCGATATTCGGCCGGGCGATTCGCGGATCACGTACCAGGGTTTGACTGAGGCGCAATGGGATTCGTCGACGCTCGGTGCGTTCCCCGCTGCGTGGGTGCCGCAGTCGTCGGTGTGGACGTCGCAGTTGCAGGTGTCCAAGCCCACCCTGCTCGACGGCACGCCGGAGTCGCTGGTGACATCACCGGTCGTGCTGGCCGTGACACCCGAGTTCAAGGAAAAGGTCGACGGCAAGATCGAGTGGGGCCAGTTGCCTACCCTGGCGCGGACCGCTGGCAGTCTGTCTCGGTTCGGGCTCAACGGTTGGGGCGCATTACGACTCGCCATGCCGACCGGTCCGAATAGCGACCCGACCGCACTGGCGTCGCAGGCCGTGGCCACCGAGGTGACCCGCAGTCAGTCGCTGCTGACCACGTCCGATGCCGAATCGACACGCGTGCGATCGAGCATCCAGGTACTGCTCGACGAGGCACCCGCACTCGACGAGAATACGTCGGCGTGGGCCGCTGAAACCGTTGCGAATGGCAATGATCCGGCTAAGTCGAAGGTCCACGCCGTACCGATAACCGAAGCACAGTTGTACATCCTTAGCCGCGCGGGCAAGAGCGCGAATCTGCGGGAACTGTCCCCCGGCGGAATCTCGCCGTTAGCCGACTTCCCCATCACCCACCTTTCCGGTAACAAGGTGTCGACGGCACAGGCCGATGGCGTTGGGGAATTCTTTGCCTTTGTGCGTAAACCTGAGCAGATGAAAGAGTTGACAGCGTTGGGGTTCCGCGGTGATGCCGCGCTGCCGCAAGCGAATTCGACGGTTTCGTTCCCGGTTATCCCCAATCCGATGCCGGTGCCCGAGCCGGGTGCGGTGGCCGCGGTGAACAATGCGGTGTACGGAAAGCGCTGATCTTCCGACTCTGCGTCGTGAGCAGTTGCGAGGGAGGATCTCCCTTAGTTGGCGTCATACGGCAGTTTCAGCCGAGCAGGGCTGGAATCTGTAGCGCGACGCGATGCGAGGGAGGATCTCCCTTGGTCGACGTCGGTGCGCAGGTTTCAGCCCTGCTTGGCTGAAGTGGGCAACGCGAGCGCGTCCCGAGGCGACGTCGAGTAATCCGCGAAGATGTTTGCGTCCGACGATCCACCTCGCTTGTCGGAATCCACCTCGTTCAACATGTGAGGTGAGCGCCGGCAAACGCATGGATTAACTTGGCGGACAACGGGACCGCATGTCGGCGATGACTGGTTGCGAGGTCTCGATACACCGACCAGCCAATTTGACCGTCAAACCTCGAGCCGCGCCTGCGACCCCTACTCGGCGAAGGCCTCGATCGGCGGGCAGCTGCAGACCAGGTTCCGGTCGCCGAAGGCTCCATCGATACGACGTACGCCGGGCCAGACTTTGTCTCGACCACCGGCCGACGGCAGCCCGTTCGGATACACCGCCTCTTCCCGGGTGTACGGGTGATTCCATTCCGCGACAAGACATTCCGCCGTATGCGGGGCACCGCGCAACGGATTGTCATCGACCGGCCACTGCCCAGCCCCCACCTTTTCGATCTCGCCGCGGATGGCGATCATCGCGTCGATGAACGCGTCAATCTCATCGAGATTCTCACTCTCAGTTGGCTCGACCATCAACGTTCCGGCAACTGGGAAACTCATCGTCGGCGCGTGGAAACCGTAGTCCGCCAACCGTTTCGCGACGTCATCGACGGTCACGCCGGTCTCTTTGGTTAGCCCACGCAGATCGAGGATGCATTCGTGAGCCACGAAGCCGCTGTCCCCGGTGTAGAGGACCGGGTAAAACTCACCGAGGCGCCGGGCGATGTAATTGGCCGACGCGATCGCGGTCAACGTCGCGCGACGCAACCCATCCCCACCCATCATCGCGATATACGCGTAGGTGATCGGCAGAATCGACGCCGAGCCGTAGGGCGCAGCGGAAATGGTTAGGTCGCCCGGCAACTCGTCAGCCAGCGGGTGCCCCGGCAGGAATGGCGCAAGATGTTCGCCGACGCCGATCGGCCCGACCCCCGGTCCGCCACCGCCGTGCGGAATGCAGAACGTCTTATGCAGATTCAGATGGCTGACGTCACCGCCGAAATGTCCCGGACGAGCAACGCCGACAAGCGCATTCAAGTTCGCGCCATCGATATATACCTGACCACCGGCATCGTGGACGGCACCACAGATCTCGGTGATCTCGTGTTCGAAGACGCCATGTGTCGATGGGTAGGTGATCATGACCGCGGCGAGTTCATTGCCGTGGGCAGCGATCTTCTCTTTCAAATCCGCAGTGTCGACGTCACCGTTCTCCCGACACGCCACCACGATGACCTTCATACCCGCCATCACCGCCGACGCGGCGTTGGTGCCGTGAGCACTCGATGGGATGAGGCAGACAGTCCGCAGATCGTCGCCACGCGAAAGGTGATAGCGACGGATCGCCAACAGGCCGGCGTACTCCCCCTGCGATCCGGCGTTGGGCTGCAAGCTGATTCGGTCGTAGCCGGTGATGGTGGCCAACCACCCTTCCAGGGTGGTGATCAGTTCTCGGATGCCGACGGTGTCTCCGGTTGGCGCGAACGGGTGTAGTCCGGCGAATTCAGGCCAGGTGATTGGCTCCATCTCCGCGGTCGCGTTGAGTTTCATCGTGCATGACCCGAGCGGAATCATGCTGCGGTCCAACGCGATGTCCTTGTCGGACAGCTTGCGCAGGTAACGCAGCATCGCGGTCTCCGTGCGGTAGCGATGAAATGCTGGATGGGCGAGAAATTCCGAGCTTCGGTTGGCGATATCGGTGGCACCCGACGCGAGGTCGACGTCGAATGCGTTCAGAACCGCGGCCACATCCGAGTCGGTGGTCGTCTCGTCGCAGGCGATCGACAGATGGTCGGCATCCACACGCCACAGATTCACGCCGTTGACCTTCGCAGCAGCCACAACGGCGTCGGCGCGACCGGGTACCGATACGAGAACCGTGTCGAAGAAGTCTGCATGTACGACGGCATCGCCGAGAGATGCGGCGATGGTATCGGCATGCGCGTGGACACGTCGGGCAATCGCGGTGAGTCCATCGGGTCCGTGATAGCTCGCGTACATCGCGGCGACAACAGCCAGCAGCACCTGGGCGGTGCAGATATTGCTGGTGGCCTTCTCGCGGCGGATGTGCTGCTCACGCGTCTGCAGAGACAGCCGATAGGCGAGATTGCCGTCGTCGTCCTTCGAGACACCGACGAGACGGCCGGGCAGCTGACGAGCATGTTTGCTGTGGACTGACAAATAGCCGGCGTGCGGCCCGCCGAAGCCCATCGGAACACCGAAACGCTGGGTGGTGCCGAAGCAGGCATCTGCTCCTTGATCGCCGGGCGGGGTAAGCAGCGTCATCGCGAGCAGGTCTGCGCCGACGGCAACGAGCGCGCCACGGTCATGTGCCGCGGCGATGATCGGTTCGGCGTCGAAGATTCGGCCGGACGCGCCGGGCACCTGCGTAATGACACCGAAGAATTCGCCATCGGGCAAGCCCGAGTCGGCGGCAGTGGGATCCAGAGTCGCCTCGACAACGTCAATCCCCAGCGGTTCGGCGCGGGTGGTGATGACCGCTTTGGTCTGCGGATAAAGGTCGGCGTCGATGATCAGGCGCGGCGATTTGGATTTCCCGGCCCGCCGCAACAGGGTCATCGCCTCGGCAGCGGCCGTCGCCTCATCCAACATCGACGCGTTCGCGATCTCCATCCCGGTGAGGTCGGAGACCATCGTCTGGAAGTTGAGCAACGCCTCGAGGCGTCCCTGACTGATTTCCGGCTGATACGGCGTGTAGGCCGTGTACCAGGCCGGATTCTCGACGACATTGCGCAGAATGACGCCGGGGGTGTGGGTGTCGTAGTAGCCAAGACCGATCATCGAACGGTCGACGGTGTTCTTGGCGGCCAGAGCGGCGAGCGTGGCACCGACCTGGGGTTCGGAAAGTGCGGGCGGCAGGGCACCGAGCCCGTTCGCGCCAGCGGTGTCGGCGATGGTGGACGGCACAACCCTCACAGCCAACTCATCAAGGTCGGCCACACCGACAGCCGCCAGAATTCTGGCGGTCTCGCCAGCGTTGGGGCCGACGTGACGGTCGGCGAAGATCGCGGACTCGGACGATGGGAGGGAGGACTTGAGCGCCATGAGGGCAACCTCTCGCGAAGTCGATGCCCATGCGCACCGACGATAAGGGGCCCTCTCCCTCTGTCAATGCCGACTACTCGACGCCTGAGAGTTTCGGTCGCGCCGCTGCGCCCGGTAAGGGCAGACGACCACAACTTTTCACCGTGGGCGGACGCGCGGTGGGCGCGTCACTTTCCAGAGACATCGTCAACGCGACGGTCCAGGGTGCCTGAGAGATTGACGGAGAGGTGTTGCTCCTTCGGCGGCCGGATCCGAGTTACGGTCCAGCGCTCTCCCGCAGCGCAGCGATGCGTGTCAATACTAACCGCCCACCTGGGCGTACCTCACCTACCCGGGCGTCGGATGTGTCACACGACGCTGCCAACGGGCTCAGTCAACCGCAACGGTGGTGGCGTCGATGTCGAGGTCGACCAGCAGCTCGGCCGCCAGGTGCTCCAATTGGGCACGGACATCGGACAATTCGACGCCTGGCGGGATCCGCACGTCGAAGTCCGCCTCGAACAGGAGACCACCGGCCATCGGCGCTTCGCGTGTCCCAGTCGTCATATTCTCGATGGTTGCGCCGGTTGTACTCAGCGCGGTCGAGATCTCCTGCACGATCCCCGACCTGTCGTTGCCCAACAATCCGATATGCAATGCAGTCCAGTCGTCGCCGGAAACAATGTCTCCGCCACCGTCGTGCACGACGACGTCGAGCAGACCATCGAGTTTCGTGACTGAAGAGATGAGGTCGTCGGCATCGGCCGCAGCCACCGTCACTACGACAATGCCGGCGAATTTCCCCGCCAGTTGCGCGAGCTGGCTCCTGTCCCAACTTCCGCCATTAGAAGCGATCGCATCCGCGAGAGCGGAAACCAGGCCGGGACGGTCGTCGCCGATGACGGACAGAACGAGATTTCGCATGAGTCAAGGGTATCGGGTAGGTCCGACAGTGCGGATCGCATTGAACCGAATCAGCGATGACCGTATGAGAGGTCGCGAAAGTTGCTGCGTTGCAAGGCTATTGGTTGAGTTTCGAGGTCGGGTCGCGGCGTCTCGATACACCGAAGCTCGCAAGCTCGCGTCGGCACTCGACGATCGAAGGGGCGACCGAACCAGAATCAGCATCTCCGGCGCTCGACGATCGAAAGGAGTACCGAACCAGACTCGACACGCTGGTACCCGATAATCGCCGGGCGGGCTGCTAACCCGTCTTGCGCGTCCGACTCTTACGGCGAGCGGCCAATTCGTCTTCCGGCGCGGTTTCGCTGACGCCGCCATCGGCGCGCTCGCCCGGGAAATCGGCGATAGTGCCGGACAGTTCACGCATAGCACCGCTCACCGCGATGCCGAATACACCCTGACCACCTTGTAAAAGGTCAACGACCTCTTCGGCCGATGTGCACTCGTAGACGGTGGTGCCATCGGAGAACAGAGTGATCCGCGCGAGGTCTTCGACACCACGCTTGCGGAGGTGATCGACGGCGACGCGGATGTTCTGCAACGAGATACCGGTGTCGAGAAGGCGTTTGACGATCTTCAGGACGAGGATGTCTTTAAACGAGTAGAGCCGCTGGCTGCCGGAACCGGCCGCGCCACGGATTGACGGCACCACCAGCGAGGTACGCGCCCAGTAGTCGAGCTGTCGGTAGGTGATGCCAGCGATTTGGCATGCGCTCGGCACGCGGTACCCGACGAGTTCGTCAGGCACGATGTCATTCGGGAACAGTCCCGGCGCGATGTCGTCGAGGGTGGCTTGTTGCCCACCCGCACCCACCTCGGTACGGTTGTCGCCGTTGTCGATCGGCTGGTCGCCCACTCCACACTCCTCGCAGCACTCGGATGGCCTCAAACTGCGTTAGGCGGCGCGCGACGTTCGGCGCCGACCTTCACGGTACCCGTGTCAGCCATTCTTTCCTATCGCCAGCCAGATCTGGCGGTGATAGGTAGACCGTATGCGGGCAGACAAACTACTTCAACGCGACGCGCTGGAGGTTAAACCTAAAGTTGAGATGTAGGGTTACCGTGATGCGGTAGTGGCCGTACCGTGACCTATTCCCCGGCCTAAAGTCATCTGGACCTCCGCCGACCACGCACGGAGTAACTATTCCCCGGCCTTGAAGTCATCTGGACCTTCGCCGACCACGCACGGACTAACTATTCCCCGGCCTTGAAGTCATCGGGCGAAACACTGTCGAGGAATTCCTTGAATCGCTCGACTTCGTCTTCGGAAAGTTCGCCGTCGGCGGCGGTGGCCGAGCCATCGGCCACACCATCGGCGTCCTCGTCGGGAATGATGAGCCCCGCCTCCACCAGGACATCCTCATCGGCGACGATCGGCACGCCCGCCCGCAGGGCGACCGCGATCGCGTCGGAGGGCCGGGCCGAAACCGTTAGTTCGTCGTCGAACACCATCTCGGCGTAGAACGTGCCTTCTTGCATGTCGACAATGCGCACCTTGACCAGTTCGCGGCCGAGCGCCTTGACCAGATTGACAATCAAATCGTGCGTCAATGGACGCGGGGGTTCAATCCCCTTCTGCCGCAACGCGATCGATGCCGCTTCGCTCTGGCCGATCCAAATCGCGAGATAGCGCTCGCCATCCACCTCACGCAACAGGAGAACTGGCTGACTTTGCGGTGGCTCGACACGAATGCCGACGACTTTCATCTCGCCCATGATTCCACCTTCCTCGCGGGATTCGACTCGCTCCGCTCGCCTAACAGCGGTCGGGATGACTCCCCGACCAACAGTGAAGTGGCTCAGTCCAGAATATCGCGGACCGCGGCTTTCACCAGTTGAGTGTGCAGCGTTACCGACAGCGCCGCGATTTCCCGCACCAACTCTTCGGCGCGGTCGCGAGCGCCGGTGCCCCGGCCCTTGGCTATCGGACTGGCAATCTGGCCAACCAGGCCGGCTTCGCGATCAGCGGAGACCTTGAACGCGCGCAAGTGCCGAGTCTCCAGGCCATAACTCGCCAATGATCCGGCTGCCTCGACCAAACGGACGGCGTCCTCGTCGAAGAATCCGCCGGGCCCGGCAGTCAGGAGACCATTTCGCATCAATTCGGTGATGAATGCGCTATCCACACCGGTGCGTTCGATTAGGTCGTCACGCGATACCCGCGAACCTCGAGTACCGAAATCAGTTGCGGGCGCAACCGCTCCGCGCGCACTCGACAGGAGGGTCGGTGCGCCCGACGTTGACGAACCGGCGTCCATCTCATCGAGCTGTTCCTTGATCACCTTCAACGGAAGGTACCGATCACGTTGTGCGGTCAGCACGAAACGCAGACGCTGGTAGTCAGAGTCCGAGAACCGCCGATAACCCGACGGTGCCCGTTCCGGCGTTACCAGTCCTTCAGATTCAAGGAATCGAATCTTGGAAATGGTGACATCTGGGAAATCATCACGCAGCCGACCGAGGACGGAGCCAATAGACATGACTCCGCCGCCGCGCTGCCCGGCCGACGCTGCCGTCACGGGTTTTTAGGCGCTCTCGCCGTCGCGCGGACCGCTCAGGAAGACGAGACGGAACTTACCGATCTGTACTTCGTCACCGTTGCTCAGCGCCGCGGTGTCGACCGGCTCGCGATTGACATAGGTTCCGTTCAGGCTGCCGACGTCGACAACCTGAAAGTCGTTGTCGCCGAGTCGGAACTCCGCATGGCGGCGACTCACGGTCACATCGTCGAGGAAGATATCGCTGTCTGGGTGGCGGCCCGCGGACGTGGTCGCCTGGTCGAGCAGAAAACGCGAACCCGCATTGGGGCCCCGCTTGACCACCAGCAGCGCTGTGCCCGGTGCGAGTCGCTCGACGCCCGTATCAGTGGGTTCACTCGCGGCCGCCGGGGCACCATCAACCTCATTGATGAAGTCCTCACGGAATACCGAAGTTGTCTCCACCGGTGCTTCGTAGCCGTTGTCGCTCTCGCTCACCACGTCTCCTGTCGTCGTCGGTTCTATCGTCATCGTTTTATTCACTATCCGCGTGGGCATCCCGGTCGGGACGCACCTGCGGGCGGCGGACGCGGGCGAGGGGGTTTCAGACCCTGCCGTGTCGGCGCCGATTGTGTTCCTAAGCCTTATCTGATTCACCTAGACCGTATCGCGGCCGATTCGTCCAGCCGTCGAGTGAGGATGCGGTGATCAGATTAAGCATAGTCGTGCGGCGGGCGGAGCGGCGATTCCGCGCCAACACCGCTATCCCTCGGTCAGCGCGCGGTATCCGGCCGAATCAAGCATTTGTGACAGCTCCGCGTCGATGTCACCCGATACTCGGATGACCGCGAGCCAGCCCTGTCCGTAAGGATCGGAGTTGACGAGGTCGGGCGATGCGTCGAGTGCGTCGTTCACCTCGGCGATGGTGCCGGTCAGTGGGCCGAAGATATCGGACACACTCTTGGTGGATTCCACCTCGGCGAACGATTCGCCAGGGGCCACTTCGTCATCGACGCCGGGAAGTTGGACGAAAACGACGTCGCCGAGTTGCTCAGCGGCATACGCGGTGATCCCGACCCGTACGGTGTCGGCGTCGATCTTCTCCACCCATTCGTGTTCAGCGGTATAGCGGAGGGAATCGGGCACATTGCTCACGAGTATTGAACCTTCCTGTAGGTCGCAGATGATTGTGTCAACTTTTGCCGGGACTACACAGGCGAACTGCCCGCCCGTGGCATCTTCGTTACCACCGACACAGTCTGAATCCAGTAGAGGACGAAGGACCAAAGATACAGGCCCACTCCCCACACCATGAACGCCCACCCGATCGGATAGCAGATATCGCCGAAAACTGAATCCAATTGTCCGGCAAGAATCCACGGGAACGCGCTCATCAACGCGAACGTCGCCGCTTTGCCGATGTAGAGCACTGGCAGGGCGACGAGCCCGCGAGATTTGAGCAGCGGCGCCGTGGCGAATAGCAAGACGTCGCGGCCGACAATCACGCCGATGAGCCACCACGGCACAAAATCCCGGATACCGAAACAAAGCGGAATGACGATGATGTAGAGCCGGTCAGCCGCCGGGTCGAGTAAGGCACCGAGTTTCGAGGACTGATCGAGCAGACGTGCGAGCTTACCGTCCAACCAGTCGGTGAAACCTGACACCATCAAGATCGCGAATGCCCAACCATCGGCCTTCGCAACCAGCAGCACGTAGATAAATACCGGGATGAGGATCAGCCGCCCGACGCTCAGTGCGTTGGGCACCGTCCAGATCTGGTCTTTGGTTATCGAGCCTTCGACGGTCGCGGCGTCGGGCGGCTGCGCGCGGGAACTGTCAGCGGAAGACACCGATGATCCCCTGCAGGGTCTTGGCACCGCCGGAGGAGAACAAATTGTCGTGAACCATATACGTCCAGGTTGTGGTGGACCGATGCAGATCGGCGGTGCCGAGATCGACTCCGTCCTTGGTGATCGTCGCTTCCCGGAATGTCTCGCGCGCGTTGGCAACCGCCTCGTCGGGGAGCCTGTTGAACTCGTCAACGATCAGCCGGTGGAATTCGTCGAGCGGGCTCTGCTTACCGATTGCCCGCAAGTGAATGCTGGCACGAACGTCTGCGACGAAGGCCAGGTGGTCGGCCCACGCCCGGTCGAGATGGAACAACACGATCTCGCGGGCCGCGACGGCAAGGACGTCCTCATCGACCGGTTCGGCGGCGGTGAAGGTTTCAGCATCTGGGTCAGCAGCAGTCTCGGCGTCGACCGCTGGCTCGATCGATGTCGACTCCTCGGCGTCGTCGGCGGCGGCGGAGTCCGCTCCCGCCGATTCGGTTGCGGCGCCGGCCTTCTCGGTAGCCACCTGCTCCGCAACGTCGTCCGAGTCATTCTTATCGGCCTCGTCAACCTTGCCGTCGGCTGGCAGCGCTTCGCCGCGCAACAGTGCGTAACGAGCGGGTTCGGCCTTCTTGAGCTCATCGATGGCGGCATCGGTGGTGAGCACTTCCATCCGGCGGGACACCACGATGTCACGCTGCTGATTGACCAGTTGGTTGTAGCGCCACGTATTGGCATGCAACTCCAACATGACGCCCTCAGCGACGCGCTGAGCCTGCTCAATGAGTTCGATACCTTTCGAACCCATCGAGCCGTCCTCTTCTTGTGAGACCGGATCACGTTTGAACGCAAGGTTTTTGGTGACCACGGGATCTTCGAGGCTGGAGAAGAAGACCGAGACTCCGGGGTCGCCCTGGCGTCCGGCCCGGCCACGCAACTGACTGTCCAGTCGTTCAGTGTCGTGGCGACCGGTACCTACAACGCACAGTCCACCGAGTTCGACGATCTCCTCGCGGGCCTTCTCGTCGTCCTCCGAACCGCCGAGGCGAATGTCAGTACCCCGGCCTGCCATCTGAGTGGACACCGTGACCGCGTCCTTCTTGCCTGCCTCAGCGATGATCGATGCCTCTTGAGCGTCGTTCTTGGCGTTGAGAACGACGCTGGTGACACCGGCCTTGTCCAGGAAGTAGGCAAGCTCTTCGGATTCGGCGACGTCGTGCGTGCCGATCAGGATGGGTTGTCCGGTCTCGTGGACTTCGGCGACATAAGAAACGATCGCCTCGACCTTATTGGCCTTGGAGTCGTATACGCGGTCGGGCTCGTCGACGCGGATGTTGGTCGTATTCGGCGGAATCTGCGATACCGCCAGTTTGTAGAACTGGCGGAACTGCTCACCCGCGGCCAACGCGGTACCGGTCATTCCACAAACCTTGGGGTAGCGACCGATCAGAGCCTGCACTGTCATCGTGTCGATGACCTCGCCCGAATCAGTTTGCGCCAGTCCCTCTTTCAGCTCTACCGCGGCCTGTACGCCGTCGGGCCAGCGCTGAAGTTGGGCGACTCGACCACGCGACGCGTTGATCAGATGAACGCCGCCGTCACGGACGATGTAGTGCACATCTCGCTCGAGCAGATAGTGCGCGTGCAGCGCGACGTTGACATGCACGAGCGTGGTGCCGACGTGCTGCTCGCTATAGAGGTTCACTCCACCAAGCTCAGCTTCGACGAATTCCGCACCTTCGTCGGTAAGTGTCACATTGCGACCATCGGAGTCAACGTCGTAGTGCTTCTTCTTCAGGCTCGCGACGACCGTGTGGATCGCCTGGTCCGGAACGTCTCCTTCGGTAGAGCCGGCCAACACTAGCGGAACCAATGCCTCGTCGACGAGGACCGAGTCGGCCTCATCGATGATTGCGACGTCGGGTTTCGGGGACACCAGGTCATCCTCGGTCTGCGCGAGTTGATCGCGTAGGACATCGAAGCCGATTTCGTTGACCGAGGCGTAGGTGACGTCGGCGGCGTACGCGGCCTTACGCTCCTCGCGGGTCGACTTCTCCTCGATGAATTGGGCATCGATCCCGAATAAGTCGAATAGCGGCTTCATCCACCGCGCGTCGCGAGTGGCGAGATAGTCATTCACCGAAATGACGTGCACTCGATGTCCGCTGAGTACGTGGCCGATAGCGGCGATCGCGCCAGCGAGCGTCTTACCCTCACCGGTCGCCATTTCGACGATGTCACCCTCGAGTAGGCGTAGCGCGCCCTGCAACTGCACGTCGAAGGCCCGCATATCAAGGGCACGGTCGGAAGCTTCGCGCGCCAAGGCCAGGAACTTCGCCCTATCGCCCAGTTCCGCACCGATGTCCAGCTTCTCCGCTTCAGTGACGACTTCCGCGTCGTCGAGCTTGGCAGCCCACTTGTCATGCGCAGCCGAATCTTTGATCAGGCTGACTGACTTGGACTGATTGCGGGTCGTTTGCGACCCCAGCAATCGCCACATGCTGTTGGAAAGCTTTCCCACCGGCTACCTTCTCCTCTTCACCTGCGCGTCCCTGTCGCGGGACGGGCGCGTCGCGCACGTAATGTCGGTATTCGACGCTGCGGCCACCGGAACGTTACCGGTGTCGGCGCACCTGACGGGTTCCACGGTACTTGCCCGTCTGGGCGGGCGAGGAGTCAACATAGAGTTCGGGTGTGTCGACGCGGCAGCAATCCAATAGCGCACCCAGCGGCCGCGCCGTGTGTCGATGCCCGGAGGTGCTGTGATGGCGATGTTCCCCCGCTTCTCCACGCGACGTCGTGTGACGATCCGGCTAGTGGTCGCCGCCATCGCCGGCGTGATCATCGCAGTCAGTATCGGTCTGGGCGCGCACAATCCGCTCTGGGTCGCCATTCTCGGCGGATTCGGGATTGTCGCCGGCCTGGCGATCAGCCCACGACCCTCTCGACTCACCGAGATGCAGCACTGGGAACTGGCAGGCAGCGCACCCGGCACGCGTGTGCAGGTGGAGTCGGTTACTCGCAGTGCAATCAATGCGACCAGTGTGCAGCCGACGTCGGTGACCGCCACCATCACACCAACCGGCGATGTGTCGTACTGGACGACGTGGATCACCGCGATGAACAAATCGTTTGCCGAGTCCCTACTGAGTACGGGTAACGCGAAAATTCTGCCGGTATCGGTGCCGCCCCGCCCTGCCCGCCGACGACGGGCCAAGCCGCCGCAATTCGGCGACTACCCCGGCGCATGGGCAGTCATCTACCCGGCGGTGACGCTCGTGGTGTGCGCGGTCGTGCTCTTCGGCGTGCCGGCAACCGCGTGGCACGTCACTGTGTCATTGCCGTCGGTGTCATCTGGTTCGGATTCACTAGACGATACGTCGCGGACTGCGGCGGACCGAAACCTCAACAGTCGACTGAGAGCACTTGTCGACGAGATACGGACCATCGCGCCGACGACGGTTCGGACCGCGTTAAACATTCGGCTGGGTGAGACTGGGTCGGACTACGCCGATTTCTACGATCCAGACACCGGTCAGCAGATCTCGCTCTACCGGCAATCCGACGGCGAGTTCAGCGAGCCCACTCGTCGCGCTACCCAATCCCGCGACGACGACACCTTCGATCCCGCTCAGTTTCTGAACACCGACCTCGCCGCGGTCGTCACAACGACGCAAGACGCGCTGGCGCGTGCCGGCAAGCCGACGACAGTTGACGACATCGCGATCACGAAGCCCTACGACTACGAGAAGCCTTTGATATCAATATCTTTCGAGGATTCAGATATCGACGACATGGAGGCCGACGCCGACGGTAAGGTCGCCGAATATTTCGAGCCAGCCGACTTCGCGACGTCGTTCCGCATCGCTCGCGACGCTCTGATCGCCCAGCGATTGCCACTGAGTATGAAGATTTTCGACCGCTTCGAGATCCGTGGCACCGCACCGTCGACGCCGATCATGTTCGCCGGCGCTATCCAGAACAGCGGCGGCGTACTGATCGATTTCACCACAACTACCCGGTGGGGCGACGTCGCCCTTCGTCCCGGTCAGTTCCCACGAGTGAGCAATCATTTGGCTGCCAGACAATTGCCGACCGGCGGATTCTCGTTCGACCAACTCAATTCAACAGTGTTCGACTCGATCCGAGCGCAGGCCATGGCACGCGGAAACGTGAAATCCTTCGACCGGAACGCTATCGATATCGAGGCAACGAATTCTTCGTCATCCGACGCGGACCCGCCATTCATTCGGGTGAAGATGTCGAAAGCTGAGGCGGCCAGCGGCAGGTATTCGATGGCCGGCATTTTCCTGTTGGCGGGTTACTACTGACGTTGCCGGTCACCGCATCGGGCGATCGACGAATCCTGTTGAGGCAGTGGAACGTTCCAGAGACCTACTACTACTTCAATGCACGGCGCGCGCTCGCCTCCAGTTGTGCGACGGCACCGGCCGGCAGGTGAATTGCCCCCTTGTCCCGTAGGTCGACGACAATGCGATGCGCGCGCTGATAGTAGGTGGCCTCCTCCTCGCCGGTCGCGCTGCCGCGGGCATGATTGACCAGTTTGAGAGCGGTGTCGAGGCCGTCACGTTCGTCCACTCCCAGATACTCTGTACCCACTTTGCGTCCGTTCGCCTCGCACGCGATCCAGGCGCGTGACAACTTCCTGACCGACTGTTGGTAATCGTCAGCGACGTCACGCTCCTCCGGAAAGGTCTCGGTGCGCAGGGCCTGCGCGTCGCTGAGCGCGTCGTGGAAGTCTTGCACTGGTTCGAGGGTGACGTCGGTGACCGCCGGATAGCGCAACATTTGGTCCGGCTGTAATTCATACGCTCCGTAGGCACGCAGAATCTCGTCGTGTCGACCTATCGCTGATTCCCAAAGACGTTGCGCGGCTTCGTCACTGCTGGCATTGGCGATTCGCGGGGCATCATAGCCCGAGTCGCTCGCCGCAGCCGAAGGTTCGCGGCTGAGATCAACTCGTGGAGTTGCCGACGTCGTCCGGGAGGTATTCGGAGGTGATGTGTCGCGGTACACGTCCGGCGTGAACGGCTTCGCGAGATTTACCGGCGATGTGGCCGATGCGGATCGCAGTCTATCGATAAGGACGGCGGCTGCCGGATCGGTCTCGACGACGGCGATCTGCCAGATATCGGTCGGGCTGCCCGGCGTAGACCCGTCGGCGAACTCCAGCACGAGGTAATTCAAGCCCGAGACGGTGAGGTTCTGGCCGACACGGGATGTGGCTGAGGCCGGTCCTTCCGTGGTGACCGAAACCAACGTCGCCAGTGGATAGGACACCAACCGCTTACCTTCGTTCCCGAGCGTGACGGTTGCTCCATCGGCGGACAAGAGCACCGCTCCGCGCTCACCCAGCCGCCCCCAGGTCGCGATCATCAACGACGCCGCGATTGTGGCGAACACTACGATCGCCGTCGTCGATCCGTTGATGCCGACGATCTTGAGGACGACGAATCCGACGAGTCCGGCGACGAGCGCGGTCCAAGCACCACGCGCACCCCACTCATGGCGTGCGGTGAGGTACTCGGTCCGGCACGTTACGGAATCCATTCGGCCGCTCCTTCGGTGCGATTTCGACTCATCGACCCCGTGTCGACAATGCGACGCGCGTGACGTACCGCAGTGTTGCGGTCACGCCCGGCCGGAGATTAGGTAAATTATCTCCCATGCCAGCGTCTACGCGACTATCGCGCAATTTTTCGACCGCCAATAGGTCAATTCTCGCCGTCGCCGCAGCGGTGGCGGTCACGCTCATCGCGGCCCTCACCGTTGGGCCGGTCGCGACTGCCGCTCCGGCCAAGCCCGGCAAGAGCCAACTGTCGGGCCGGACGTTCATCTCGGAGACAGTCAGCGGCAACAATCCACTACCGGGCGGCGGTCCGATCACCATGGTGTTCGGCACCACCAATCAGGTGAGTGTCAATGCTGGCTGTAACCAGCTGCGTTCGACCGTCGATCTGGCAAGAGGCCGCCTGCGCGTCGCGCAACCGATGGCCTCCACGCGTAAGGCCTGCGGTGGTGCGGTCAAAGGCGCGGACGGCTGGATCACCGGCTTTCTCAAGCAAAAGCCAACCTGGCGTCTCGATGACGCCGACCTAACTTTGAATACCGGAAATGTAAGGATCCGGCTCGTCGATCGCAAAGAAGCGGCCGATCGGTCGTTGGTCGGCAGCAAGTGGAATGTGGTCGCATTGCTGACCAAGGGCACGCCGTCGACTCCCCCTGCCTTGACGAGAGCCGCGCCGACTCTGCGGTTCAACAACTTTCAGGTTTTTGGTACTACCGGCTGCAACGGATTGAGCGGTGCCGCGATTCCGGTTACGTCGATGATCGTCTTCGGGCCGGTAACGACCACCGGTCGTCCGTGCAAAGATCCCGGCAAACGCCAGGTGGAGAAGTCACTCGTCAAAGCCCTGAGCGGACTACAGAACTACGTGGTCGACGGCAAGAAACTGGCGGTCGTCAACTCCGAGGGCGTGGGTTTCATCGCACGCACCGATCGCTAACCGATGGGCTCGAAATCGAAGAACAGTCGGTCCGGCGAGGACGCTGCTAAGAAGCCGGCGAAGATCCCTAACCAGATCTACGAGGCCGAGCTTTTCCGTCTGCAAACCGAGCTGGTCAAGCTGCAGGAGTGGGTCAAGGCGACCGGCGCGCGCGTAGTCGTGGTTTTCGAAGGCCGCGATGCCGCAGGCAAGGGCGGGACGATCAAGCGGATCGCCGAATACCTCAGTCCTCGTATCGCACGGGTCGCTGCACTGCCTGCGCCCAATGACCGTGAACGCGGGCAGTGGTATTACCAGCGGTATGTCGCACATTTGCCCGCACCCGGCGAGATCGTGCTGTTCGATCGCTCTTGGTACAACCGCGCCGGGGTTGAAAAGGTGATGGGCTTCTGTACGCCTGAGGAGCACAGCTTGTTCCTGCGGCAGACACCGCAATTCGAGCAGATGTTGATAGACGATGGAATCATCCTGCGCAAATACTGGTTCTCGGTATCTGAGGAAGAACAGTTACGACGCTTCCGTTCGCGGATGAGAGATCCAGTGCGCCAATGGAAGCTGAGCCCGATGGACCTCGAGTCCATCAACCGCTGGGAGGACTACTCGCGGGCGAAAGACGAGATGATGGTGCATACAGATACCGCGCTATGCCCTTGGCATGTCGTCGAATCCGACATCAAGAAGCACGCGCGGCTGAACATGATTTCGCATCTTCTCTCGACTATCGACTTTCACCCGGTCGACCACGCACCGGTCTCGCTTCCCAAGAAACCGGTGCACAGCGGCAACTATCACCGACCGCCCAGGTCCCTGTCGAAATATGTTCCCAACCACGTGGCGACATTGATCGGCGATGTCGAACGCTGAAAGTCGGCCGCACCGGATAGCATTTGCGGGTGCAGCTAACGGAGTTTCCCGCGCGGGTACGCAACCGCCTCACTCGTGACGAAATCATCTATCTGGTCGCGCCATCGGGCAATCCCAACTTCGGCGATGAGTTAATCGCGAAAACTTGGTTGGAGTATCTGGCCCGCGTGCGACCACGCGCTCTTGTCGTACTGGACTGCCACTCCCCCGGTCAGGCGTCAATCATGTTGCGCCGCAGCCACCCTCGCGTGCTATTCGTTGACACCCTGTGGCGCTTGACGCTGTTCGCCGCGGGCACCGAGCGGCACGACATCGAGCGGCCGGATGGCCTGGATCCAGACCGAGGGTGGGAATGGGTCACGCGCGCCGCCAGTAATCTCGGCGTCGCATCCCATCTCGACGTGGGTGTTGACCTGCTGCTGCGCGCCTCGTCAATCCACCTACTCGGCGGCGGATATGTGAATAACATATGGCCGCAACACCTTTCGTTGGCGACCGCAATCGCCGCCGTCGGTGAACGGAGCGGCGCTCCGACGTACGCGACCGGGCAGGGACTG
Organism: Gordonia sp. CPCC 205333; assembly: GCF_048537885.1. Lineage (NCBI taxonomy): Bacteria > Bacillati > Actinomycetota > Actinomycetes > Mycobacteriales > Gordoniaceae > Gordonia > Gordonia sp. CPCC 205333. Next base: position 900,979 of record NZ_JBCLVI010000003.1, read on the forward strand.
ACGCCGACCATGACCGGGCCACGCGCGGACACCTTGACCGAGGCGTTGAGTCGGTTCACCGTGGTCGACGTGCGCGACTCGGCGTCGGCCGCGGCATTCGCCGGCATCGAACCCAGCCACTCCGGTGACGATGCGTGGCTATCGGTGCCGGCCAGAGGACCGGATGCGCCGCCATCGGGCGGCATTGTGCTGTGCCTTCAGTCTGACTTGACCGACGATTTCGCCGCGCGTGGCAAGACCGGGGTCGGTGCCATCGCCGCGCTGGTCACCGCATTGCTCGACGACTGGGAAGTGGCCGGCTCGCAGATCACCGTCATCGAGTGCATTCCCGGTATCGATTACACGGTGCCCAAACTCATGGGTGATCGGCTCGACGGCGCGACGGTGGTGCCATTCCTCGACGTATGGCGAGAGGGTCTACCTGTCGGCGTCGGCAATACCTGGATCAGCACCCGGTTTCATCCACACCTGCTCGCCGCCGCTGCCGGTGACAGCGGAGTCGCCATTGTTCCGCATCCTGACTATTACGCAACGAAACATCAGTCGCTTGTCGACGCCGGATCTCGGTGGAGTCTGATCACCGATCCCGGGCAGCTGCCGTCGAAACCTACCGCTGGCGGATTTCCCGAAGACGCTCGCGACGTCAATATCGAGCGCAAACGGCAGTTGGCCGAACGGATCTACCCGAACCGACTGTCGAGCAGGTTCCGAGTGCCACGCGTGCGTTAGTGTCGAGGAAAGCTCCTCCGGCGAGATGAGATGGTCATGGTCGAATCGGGATTGATCTGCGCGAACCTTACCGAGATACGAGCCGTGGCCGAACTACGTTCCGAAGGCAGTCGCGTTGTCTGACAACGATTGTCGGTGCCGATGATCCTCGACTCGACCTGGATGCGGACGGGAATCTGTCTGCTCGTGCTCGCCATGATCACGGTTGTGATTCTGCGTTCCTATCGAGTTCGGGCGCCCTGGTATCAGGTCGTCGCGCTGGCGCGCGGTGCGGCACAGTTGGTTGCGCTCAGCCTAATCCTGTCCGGCGTGCTGACCAACGGGGTGTTGGTGGGAGTCGCTCTGGCCGCGATGTTCTCAGTGGCCGTGGTGACGGCGACCCGCCGGGTGGGTTGGTCGTATCCGCACTTGCTGGTTACCGGATTGTCGATGGGAGCCGGCGCGGGCGTCGCTCTGACGACCGTATTCGCCAGCGGCGCACTGAGTTTCGAAGGTCGGTACGTGCTCGCCGCAGGTGGAATCGTGATCGGGGCGACGATGACTATCGCGACACTGACCTCACAACATTTCGTCGCGATCACCGCGGCCAGTTGGGATGAGGTCGAGGGATGGCTGTCGATCGGCGCCGATGCTCGCCAGGCTACTTCGAGGCTGGCCCGAAAGACAGTGCGGCAGGCGCTGATTCCCTCAACCGACCAGACGAAGACTACCGGCCTGGTGACACTGCCCGGCGCATTCGTCGGAGCATTATTCGGCGGTGCGTCTCCCGTTGAGGCCGGTCGATTCCAAATCATCGTGCTGGCCTCGATTATGGCTGCCAGCGCGGTCACCGCGATAACCCTGGTCCATCAATTGTCCGCCGTCGTGATGAAGCCCGTCGAGGATGCCCAATGAACTACATCGCCAATCCATTGGATTCGTTGCCGGCCGGGTCGATTGCGGACGTACTACCCACGGTAGCCGCCGGGTTTGGGCTGCCCGGTGAGTCGCGCACCGGGGTGAGCATTCCGGTCGACAGTTCCGTGGTGCTACTCCTCATCGACGGACTTGGCGCCGAGCTGCTTGCGGCACATGCGGATCTGGCACCGACTCTCACTGAATTCACGGCAACCACGCTACGTGCGGGTTTCCCCGCGACGACCGCGACAAGTCTGACGAGCCTTTCGGTCGGGGCGCCGTGCGGAGTACACGGCGTCGTCGGCTACAGCTTTGTACCCGATGCAGCAGTCGCATCGACGGCGGGCAGTCGGGTACTCAATTCGCTGCGGTGGACCCTGGATACCGCAGCCGGACCTACCGCGGCACACATTTACCCGCCCGAGTCGATTCAGTCCAATACCACTATCCTGCAAAGCCTTTCCGAGTCCGGCGTCGAGATCAACTACGTGACACCCGCTTACCAACGCGACTCCCCCTTGACGCGAGCGGTGTTTCGCGAACGCGGTGTTCATCACCCCGCATCGACGCCCGGCCAGATTCGAGACGCAGTGCGTGAGATAGTGAGCCGACTCGACGGTGTACAGCGTTTCGTTTACGCGTACTACGGCGAGTTGGATCTGCGGGGCCATATCCACGGACCTGGGTCACCAGAATGGAAGGCGACTTTGGCCGAAGTCGATGCGCTGGTAGCCGAGGTAGCAGATGGTTTGCCGTCGTCGTGCACCCTGGTGGTGACCGGCGATCACGGGATGGTGCCGGCCGGTCACGTCATTGACGTCGAGTCCACCCCTGAACTGCTCGCGGGTGTTGCCACGGTGGCCGGCGAGGCACGGGTACGGCACGTTTATGCCACCCCCGGAGCGGCCGGGGCAGTACACGACGCGTGGACCGCGACACTCGGCGACCACGCCCACGTGGTGACCCGGGGTCGGGCGATCGACGAGGGATGGTTCGGCGACCGCGTCGAAGCTGGCGTCGCGGCGCGAATCGGCGATGTCATAGCGGTAGCTCGTGGCCATACGATCTTGACGCGCGGCGTCTCCGAACCCGTCGAATCGACGATGGCTGGCCACCACGGTGCGTGGACACCCGCTGAACAGCTTGTGCCCCTGATTATTTCGCACTGATTGGGTTAGGTGCCGCCGGTGTGCATCGCTTCCTCGGCCGTGGGGCGGGTCATTGTCGAAATGGTTCCGACATCACCCCAGAACGGGCCGCCCAGACGGGATAGCGGCGCGAGAAGTTCGACATCTGGATAGCCGTCGATGAGACAGTCTTCGTCGACGCGTACCCACACCACCTCACCGAACACAACCACATCTCCCCCGGCGAATTCCATGGTGTCGAAGAGCTGACACTCGATCGACACCGGCGACTCCGCAACCGACGGGGCGTCGACCTTCACACTTGACCGTCTGGTGAGACCGGTGATGTCGAATTCACTGACTTGCGGTGGCACCGGGGCTGAGGAGATGTTGATCTGCGCCATCAATTCGCGGTTGGCCAGGCTGACGGTGAACTCACGCGTTTGTCGCACATTGCGGAGCGTGTCTTTGGTGCCGATCGACGTAAATTGGACGATCGGCGGATTGAGTGAAGAGATGGTGAAATACGAGTGCGGGGCGACATTGTCGACACCATCGACAGTGCGCGAACCAACCCAGGCGATCGGCCGGGGCAGCACAACCGCGTTGAGCAGCGAATGCATATGAACCTCGGGATCGGCTGGGTCATAGTTGCGCACGAGTGGTCTCCTTAACCGCGTTCGGGTAGGGCTTGCAGCGGTGCAGAGTCTATCGGTGCCAGAGAGCGCCCTCGGCGCGGACCGGCGATGTGCTCAGCTCTCGGCGCTCCTGCCCTCAGCCTTCCCTGGAGGAGGGCTGCGACGATCGCGTGCTACAGTTGGACTACTAGAACGTGTTCTAATTCTCGCGTTGCTCCGCGGAGGTAAGAAATAGATGAAAGTCGCTGTCACCGGTGCGGCCGGTTTCGTCGGGACAAACCTGGTCAACCAGTTGCTCGCCGACGGACATACGGTAGTAGCCATCGATCGTGTTGTGCCCGAGCCTGATTCAGCGACATCGGCGACGTGGATACAGACGGATATTTTCGATTTCGAAGCGATGACCACTGCCTTCGACGGTGTCGACACCGTGTATCACCTGGTCGCCATGATTACCCTCAAACAGCGCGACGAGTTGGCCTGGCGCGTCAATACCGAAGGTGTCGCTTCGGTGGCACGAGCGGCGCTGGCCGCCGGGGTACGACGTTTTGTGCATTGCAGTTCGATCCATTCGTTCGACCAGTACACCGACAGCGGCACGGTCGACGAGACATCAGCTCGGTCGACGGACGCGGCGCTACCGGTATACGACCGGTCTAAGTGGGCCGGGGAACAGGAATTGCGAGCCGTCGTCGCAGAAGGGCTCGACGCCGTGATCTGCAACCCGACCGGCGTATACGGCCCCGTCGATCACGGCTTATCCAGAATCAACGGAATGCTCAGTGATGCAGCGCGCGGGCGTGTGCCACTATTCGTCGACGGCACATTCGACCTGGTCGACGTTCGTGACGTGGTCCTGGGATTGATCGCGGCCGGTGAGCGCGGGGTGACCGGCGAGAATTACCTCCTCGGCGGCGCTCCCGTCAGACTATTCGACGCGATGCGACGGGCGGCAGAGCTTTGCGGGCGTCCACGGCCCCTGTTCGCCATCCCGTTGAGCGTGCTCAAGATGGTGGTCCCGTTAATCGAGCCGATCAGCCAGCTCTTCGGGTCGGACTTGGTGTCCAAGGCGTCGATCAGCGCGCTGGAGGCACATCCGGTGGTGGATATTTCCAAAGCGACCGCCGAACTCGGATACCAGCCACGTAGCTCTGAGCAGACCCTCGCCGATCTGGTTGCCTTCCTAGCGGATTCGGGTCAGATCGGATCCGCGAAGCCGAAATCAGCGCAGGCGTACGTCCCCGTCGCACCGACATCTGCGAACGCCTGAATTCGGCCCGGATAAGGCTCGCTACTTACCGAATCCGGCCTCGCGCAGCGCCTGTGCCATCGATCCCGACGGCTGACGGGTGCCACTACGATCACCGCGAGACTGGTTGTTTCCCCGGGGATTTCGGCCGCGACCACTATCGCCCCGGCTGCTATCGTTGCTGCGGCGTTGGTCTTTCGACTCCGTACGATCGCCGCTGCGGGACGGCCGTCGGTTATCGCCGCCCACTTCGTCGTTCAGGCGCAAGGAGAGTCCGATACGTTGACGATCGACGTCGACTTCCATCACCTTCACCCGAACGACCTGCCCCGACCGCACCACCGCGTGCGGATCGGAGATGAAACGATCAGCCATCGCCGACACGTGGACGAGTCCGTCCTGGTGCACCCCGACGTCGACGAACGCGCCGAATGCCGCGACGTTGGTGACGACACCCTCGAGAACCATTCCGGGTTTCAGATCCGACACCTTCTCAACCCCGGCCGCGAAGGTCGCGGTCGCGAATGCCGGACGCGGATCGCGACCGGGTTTCTCGAGTTCGGCCAAAATGTCGGTGATCGTCGGGATCCCGAAACGATCATCGGCGAAATCGCTGGGCCGCAACGATTTCAGCGTCTTGGAATCCCCGATCAGCCCGGTGATATTCGATCCGGAATGATCGAGGATACGGCGGACCACCGGATACGCCTCGGGGTGCACACCCGAGGAGTCGAGTGGATCGTCTCCGTCACGGATTCGTAAGAAGCCAGCACATTGTTCGAATGCCTTGGGCCCTAGGCGCGGGACGTTGAGGAGATCGTGGCGGCTCCGGAACGCACCCACACTGTCTCGATAGGCGACGATTGCCGACGCGAGGGTGGAGGTTACTCCAGACACCCTCGCCAGCAACGGGATTGACGCGGTATTCAAGTCGACACCGACCGAGTTCACCGCATCCTCGACGACAGCGTCGAGACTTCGAGCGAGAGTTCCCGGAGTGATGTCGTGTTGGTACTGCCCCACCCCGATCGACTTAGGATCGATCTTGACGAGTTCGGCGAGCGGATCTTGCAGGCGGCGAGCGATCGACACCGCGCCGCGCAACGAGACATCCATGTCGGGCAGCTCCCGAGAGGCGTACTCGGATGCCGAATAAACGGAGGCTCCGGCTTCACTGACCACGGCTTTAGCCGGCGTGCCGGCACCCGCCTTGGCCATCTCGGCGATGAGTTCGGTTGCTAGAGCATCTGTTTCACGCGACGCCGTCCCGTTTCCGATCGCGACGAGCTGCACCTTATGCCGGGAAACGAGTTGGGCGAGCGCCGCTTTCGACTTAGCCCACTGATTCTGCGGCTGGTGCGGATAGATCACGGAGGTGTCGAGAACTTTGCCGGTGTCATCGACCACCGCGACTTTGACTCCGGTACGAAACCCTGGGTCGAGCCCCAGGGTGGTACGGGTTCCGGCGGGTGCGGCGAGTAGCAGATCCTTGAGATTGGTTGCGAATACCGCTGCGGCCTCCTCTTCCGCGCGCTGGCGGAGTTTCATCCGGGCATCGACGGTGGCCATGATCATCAGTTTGGTTCGCCACGCCCACCGTGCGGTGTCGGTCAGCCACTTCGTCGTCGGCCCCTCGCGCGCTGCGTCGATCCCCAAAGTGGCTAAGACCAGGGCCTGATATGCCTCGTCCTCGCCCCCGTCGAAGCTGAGGGACAGTGCTTCTTCTTTCTCACCGCGCAGCACCGCCAGCACTCGGTGCGATGGCATCGTCTCCAGCGACTCCGAGTAGTCGAAGTAATCGCGGAACTTCTGTGCGACAGCCGTATTCGCAACCTGTTCGGAACGCGGAGTCGTGCGCAGCGAGGCATCGTTCCAGAACTTCTCGCGGATCGCACCGACCAACCCGGCATCCTCGGCTGCCCGCTCGATCAGGATCTGCCGCGCACCATCCAGAGCCGCGGCGGTGTCAACGACTCCGTTAGTGACGAACTCCTGAGCGCTGGCCGTCGGGTCGAGTGATGGGTCGCCCAGCAACCGATCCGCAAGCGGCTCGAGACCGGCCTCGCGAGCGATCTGCGCTTTAGTCCGACGCTTCGGCTTGTACGGCAGGTAGATATCCTCGACACGCGACTTCGTCTCAGCCGCAAGAAGATCCGATCGCAACTGATCAGTGAGCTTGCCCTGTTCCTCGATCGAGGCGATGACCGCGGCCCGTCGCTCATCGAGTTCGCGCAGATACCGTAGTCGTTCCTCGAGGAGGCGTAATTGCGCGTCGTCGAGGCCGCCGGTTGCCTCTTTGCGATACCGCGCGATGAACGGCACCGTAGAACCGTCGTCGAGAAGTTGCACGGCCGCCGCCACCTGGCGCTCCGCGACCGATAATTCGTCGGCTAGACGGGTAACGACAGACTTCGCGGGTGCGCTCGAATTCACCCGCACGACCCTACCGAACAACACCGTTTCGTCCACCAACCGGTCTGGCCGAGTGTCGAGCCGGTGTGAGTGCTGAGCGCCCGGCACTGGCCGGTCACGGTGCGATCGAGTCGAATTCGACTCTGGCGCAAGCCTAAACCGCGCGGGAGAACTCCGACGCTCGATTTACCTGGTCAGGACTGAGGGCAATTCCGGTGTATCGCTCGAATTGCCGCGCCGCCTGTAAGGCGATCACTTCGGCCCCGGTGATTGTCGGTTTGCCCGCGGCGCGGGCGGCCCGGATGAATGGTGTGTCGGCCGGAAAAGCGACCACGTCGAACGCGACCGTCGCCGCGGCCACTTGTTCGGGGGAGAATGCCAGCGCGTCTTCATCGGCCCCGGCCATTCCCAGCGGTGTGACATTGACCAAGATGGCCGGACCCGGCGCCGGCTCGGCGACGACATGTCGGTAGCCGTATTTGGCGGCCAGCGCGCCGCCGGTTTCGGCATTGCGCGCGATCACCGTCAGATCGTCGAACCCGGCGCCCCGGAATGCTGCGACGACCGCCTTAGCCATCCCACCCGAACCGCGGACGATAGCCGGCGTTGCCGGATCGAGCTGGTGCGCGGCGATCAACGCCGCGATCGCCTCGTAGTCGGTGTTCGACGCCACCAGCCGCCCGTCCTCGTTGACGATCGTATTCACCGATTCGATCGCCGCTGCGGATTCTTCGATCTCATCTACCAGCGGGATAACCGCTTCCTTGAACGGCATCGAGACCGAACATCCCCGGATACCCAACGCCCGCACACCGCCGATCGCGGCGGCGATATCTGCCGTGCTGAATGCCTTGTAGATCATGTTCACGCCGAGTTCGTCGTACAGATAGTTGTGAAAGCGGGTTCCGATATTCGATGGCCGCCCGGACAGCGAGATACAGAGCGACATGTCTTTGTTCAGAATGGGCATGACCGCAATGCTAGGGCCTCGTCACCGCGGCGGGTCAGAACAGCACTATGCCGGCCGCCCGCGCGGCACCGCCGTAGGCCGCTGCCAACGAATCAACCGTCTCATGCGCATTCAGTCCGCTGGGGTTGGGCACCACCCACACTTGCGTGTTCGCCGCGTCACCCAATCGGGCATCTTGCCGCCCGGCTTGTGCATCACGTCGGCCGAATGCGCTCCGGTAGGCCGTGATGCCCGCTATCGCAACGACATTCGGCGCAACTCGCTCGACGGTACGGACGAGTCGACGTCCGCCCTCACGAAGTTCGTCGGCACTCAAGTCCGACGCCTTGGCAGATGCCCGCTCGACGACATTCGTGATACCGATGCCGCGTGCCAGCAAGTGATCCCGATCGGCGACGCTCATCCCGCGTGACGCGTCGATCTCAATCCGGGTGATTCCGGCACGAAACAATGCGGGATAGAAGCGATTACCCGGCCGGGCGAAGTGTGCGCCAGTCGCGGCGGTCCAGAGCCCCGGATTGATGCCCACGAATAGCAGTTCGCATTGCGGACCGATCAAATCATCGACGCTACGGCCGGCGAATGACTCGAGCTGCTCGCGCGTGAACCCCATCGCTATCAGTTGTCGTGCTGCGCCACGCAGAACTGATTGCCGTCAGGATCGGCGAGTATCGTCCAGCCGAAACCGGACATCTCATGATCGGCGATATGAGTCGCGCCCGCCGCGATCAATTGCTCGATCGTCGCAGTGCGATTCGGTGCGACGAAGTCGAGGTGGATGCGGTTCTTTCCCGGTGTTGGGTCAGACGTCTTCTGGAACGCGAGTAACGGTCCCGCGTCCGTCACCTTGACGGTGACGAACCATCCATCGTTCTCCGCGAGGATCGTTCCGCCGGTCTGCTCGGCCCACCATCGTGCCAGCGGTAGTGGATCGGTGGTGTCGACGGTGATCATGGCTACCGAAAGTGTCATGGGCTCAACACTATCGGTGGTGCGAGGGCCACACGACGGTTATCGATTCGCCGATCCGTGACTCGTGCCACCGTCCGGCGAATTCGTCATACCGCGCGTAGATCGAATTCAGCAGTCGCGGGTCGATGTCGTTGTCGCGGGCCGTACCCGGCCAGGTCGGGTCATTCTCGGTCAAGCCTCGCTCGACCTCCCACAGCGGCACGGTCACGCCCGCGAGTTTCTCCGAACGAACCACATCGGCCCGGTCTTGTGCGGTGACCGCACTACGACGGGGCCGCTTACGATCCCGTGTCGTCGCCGGCCAGAACAGCCCATCATCGGATCCCGTTGCGAGCCTTCCGAATACGGCGCCGCGCAGCCCGGCTTCCAGTTCGACGAACAAATGTGCGGCATCATGCGGCACCCAGTTGTGAAAACCCGGGCCGACACGTGGCGCGAGAGCCGGCAATACCGACCGTTCGATAGTCACCTCGTAGCGCCGATCCAGCTTGGTGAATGTCACGTCCATTGGTCGAGGTTCTCGAATCTCGCCTCGGCCGTCAATCGAGTTTGTGCTCGCCGATCAGCGCGAACTCGCGTCGGGTACACGCCGAGGGCAAGGCAGTCCCGGCAGCGTCGCGTGCTCGAAATGCCACCATTCGTTGTCGAAGGTGCGGCACAACCCCCACCGCCGACCGTTGACTTGTAACCAAGCCGCACCGGCGCGCGGACCGACGTCGATCGCGGCTCCGGTGACATGGGTCGATTCGTTGGGCGGCAGCACCCAGCGCCGGGCCGCCGCCGGACTGCCATATCTCGCGATGCCGTCGCGCCACAACGCGCGTTGTTCACTCACCGAACGCTTGCCGGACGTGATCCACATTGTCACGCCTTGTCGTCGGGCCTCGTTATATGCCCGCGTGTACGCGCGGGCCAATGTCGGGGTGAGACCACCTGTGCCCACCGCGAGCCTGGTGTCGACTTGTTGGATGGGCGTCGTTGACGGATGGGCAACCGCTGATGGAGATCCGGCGATAATTCCCAGCACCGACAGTAGGAGTATCCCGAGACCGACCGCGCGGCGTCGAACTCGATGCGTGTTCACCCGTCGAGTATGCCGGTACAACGACTGTCGACGTAAAGGTCCAGGCAACTGGGACCGTTGGCTACGCCTCTCCCCTCCGTATCAACCGGCCGTGTGGAGTCGCGAAGTCGACCTTGCGTCCGCGCACCCACGTGCCCGACACCACTCCGGCCAGCGCCCGGCCGTCATATGGCGAGATCGGGTTGCGGTGATGAAGTTTCTCGACCTCGACTATCTGCCCCTCCTCGGGTGCGAAGATCGCGAAATCCGCATCACATCCGAGAGCTATTCGCCCTTTACGTGTCATCCCGGCCAGTTGTGCTGGTCTAACCGCCATCCACTCGATTACCTGCTCCAACGAGATTCCACGCTTACGCGCCTCCGTCCAGATCAATGACAACCCGAGTTGCAGTGACGCCACGCCACCCCACGCGACACCGAAGTCACCATTCTCGACATCCTTGAGATCGACTGTTGACGGCGAGTGGTCGGAGACGATGCAGTCAATAGTCCCATCGAGCAGCCCCTTCCATAACAATTCTCTGTTGGACGCTTCGCGAATCGGCGGACAGCACTTGAAAGCCGTTGCGCCATTAGGAATTTCCTCGGCCAGCAGCGTCAGATAATGCGGACACGTTTCGACCGTGAGTTTGACGCCGTCACGTCTGGCCGACGCGATCATCGGCAACGCGTCCGACGACGACAGGTGCAGAATGTGTGCGCGCACCCCGGTCCAACGCGCCCGCTCGATGACTTCGGCGATCGCAACGTTCTCCGCACCTCGCGGACGCGACGCGAGAAACCGCGCGTATTGATCGCCCTCGGCATGCGGCGCTCGATCAATGGCTCGCGAATCCTCGGCGTGCACGATCATCAGCGAATCAAAGGAGGCCAACTCGGCCATATCCTCTTCCATCTCGTCGGCGGTGAGATGGGGGAATTCGTCGACGCCGGAATGCAGAAGGAAGCATTTGAATCCGAAGACGCCGTCGTCGTGGAGCCCACGCAGGTCATCCTTGTTTCCGGGAATCGCACCACCCCAGAATCCGACGTCGATATAGGACTTCTTCTGCGCCGCGGCACGTTTGAGCGCGAGCGCCTCGACGTTGACCGTCGGCGGAATGGAGTTGAGCGGCATGTCGATCAACGTGGTTACGCCCCCTGCCGCGGCCGCGCGGGTCGCGGAGTCGAATCCCTCCCACTCGGTGCGTCCCGGTTCGTTGACGTGGACGTGAGTATCGACCAGCCCAGGAATCATTACCTGCGAATCGTCAAGTTCGATGACCTCATTCGCCCGGAGGTTATTGCCGAGAGGTTCGATGGCAACGATCCGGCCATCCCAGATACCGATCTCACGCGCGACGATACCTGCCGTCGTCAGAATCCGTTCGCCGCGGACGACGAGGTCGTATCCGGCTGTGTTGCCCATGCCTGTGTCGTCCATGCTTGTGTTGTCACCGGCTGGTCGCGCACCGTTTTGACGCCGCTCGTCACTCATCGGCTGATCACTCCTTCGTTGCCCCGAAGTGGAATCTAGTTTCCTCAATGCGAAAAATCTAGGTACCACTCGGAACCGCTGTCGATGGCGGTAACTTTCACATATTGGCTTAGAATTTCCATCATACGAGAACGCTTGACAGTTGGCCGGGTCATGGTGGTTACTTGGAATCAGCACAACGGAATCAGACTTCCACTATGCGGAATAAGTACCGGCCCTCGGGCCTGATCGATGAAAGATGGCCCATGAGCACCTCCGAGAATGCCACGATGGCCACCACGAAGGCGTCGCCTGCCGACTCCACTCCCGCGACTGCGGCCGGGCTGTCCCCCCAGCTTTACAACGAGGACCTTGCCCCGACGATGCGCGCGGGCCGTACCTGGCGTTCGTACAACATTTTCACCTTGTGGGCCAACGACGTACACAGTCTGGGCAACTACGCGTTCGCGATCGGTCTATTCGCTCTCGGCCTTGGTGGCTGGCAAATCCTTGTCGCACTCGGACTTGGCGGACTGTTTTTGTTCCTGCTGCTCAACCTCTCCGGATTCATGGGCGAGAAGACCGGCGTGCCATTCCCGGTGATGAGCCGCATTTCCTTTGGCACCCGAGGCGCACAGATCCCCGCGCTCATCCGCGGGGCGGTCGCAATCGCGTGGTTCGGCATCCAGACCTATCTGGCATCGGTTGTCTTCCGGGTGATGATCGTGGCAGTTGCCCCCAGCGCTGCCACACTGGACGACAATCGCATCCTCGGTCTATCCACTCTCGGTTGGATCGCCTTCACTATCCTGTGGGTTGTTCAGATGGTCATCGTGAGCTACGGCATGGAGACGATTCGGAAATACGAGGCCTTCGCCGGACCCATCATTCTCGTCACGATGGCCAGTCTCGCGATCTGGATGTTCATCCGAGCGGGCGGTTCGATCGCCTGGTCGACGCCGGATTCCAAAACCGGAATTGACATGTGGCTCAAGATCATCGGCGATGCCGGACTGTGGGTCGCCATCTATGGCACCTTCGTACTCAACTTCTGCGACTTCACCCGCAGCGCCACCTCGCGTCGTGCGATTGTCCGCGGCAACTTCTTCGGTATCCCGATCAACATGCTGGTTTTCGGAGCCATTGTCGTCGTGCTCGCCGGCGCGCAATTCAAGATCGACGGGCGAGTCATCGAATCCCCCGCCGACATCGTGCAAACCGTGCCCAATACCCTCCTTCTGGTTCTGTCCTGTCTGGCGCTGCTCATCTTGACCATCGCGGTCAATCTGATGGCCAATTTCGTCGCGCCGATTTACGCCCTAACCAATCTGTTCCCCACCAAGTTGAACTTCCGGCGCGCAGGCGTTGTATCCGGGGTGATCGGCCTGGTCATCCTGCCGTGGAATCTCTACAACTCTCCGACGGTGATCACGTATTTTCTCGGCGGACTCGGCGCGATACTCGGGCCCCTGTTCGGCATTATCATGGCTGACTATTGGCTGGTCAGACGCGCGCGCGTCAATGTGCCCGACTTGTACAAGGCAACACCGGATGCCGACTATCACTACTCGTCGGGAGTTAACCCCCGCGCGATCATCGCACTCATCCCCACCGCTACGGTCGCGCTGCTGCTGGCATTCGTTCCGGCGTTCGAGTCAACGTCGTCCTTCTCCTGGTTCATCGGCGCGGGCCTGGGCGCAATCATCTATCTGCTAGTTGCCGACCGCAACCGCACCTTCAGCGACGTCTCGGGAGAGCCGATCGCCGTGCCAAGCAAACACTAGGAACTCATGCGCATTCTTGTGGCAAATGTGAACACAACTGAGTCGATGACTGCGGCCATCGCCGAATCGGCGCGATCGGTGGCGTCGAAAGGAACCGAAATCATCGGTGTCACACCACGATTCGGTGCCGAATCCTGCGAAGGCAACTTCGAGTCATATCTGGCGGCCATCGCGGTGATGGACGCGATCACCTCGTACTCCGAACCATTCGACGCCGTGATCCAGGCGGGTTATGGCGAGCACGGCCGCGAAGGCCTCCAAGAACTACTCGCGGTCCCAGTCGTCGACATCACCGAGGCCGCAGCGTCGACCGCGATGTATCTCGGCCACAAGTACTCGGTGGTGACCACCCTCGATCGAACCGTGCCGTTGATTGAGGACCGGCTCAAACTCGCCGGACTCGACGCGCGCTGTGCGTCTGTGCGAGCCTCGGGGATGAGCGTGCTCGAATTGGAGTCCGATCCCGAGCGCGCGGTCGCGGCGATCGTCGCCCAGTCGCGTGAAGCGGTCGAGAACGACCGCGCCGAGGTGATCTGCCTGGGCTGTGGGGGCATGGCCGAATTGGAAGAATCGGTCGCAACGGCGACCGGCGTTCCAATAGTCGACGGTGTGCGCGCCGCGGTAACCATCGCCGAAGGCCTGGTAAGAATGCGTCTGACAACGTCGAAGATCCGCACCTACGCCACCCCGCGGCCCAAAAAGATCACCGGCTGGCCGCTCAACAGCTAAGAATGCAAGCCAGCTGCACACACACCTAACAAAGTCAGATCGGGTAGCCAACAGCTAGATGCCGTGCAGAAACGCAACACACAACTACAACAAGATCTGCCGATTCACGTCTTTGTAGAGCAGATACCGAAAATTCGACGGCCCGCCCGCGTAACAAGCCTGCGGACAGAAGGCGCGTAGCGACAGATAGTCACCCGCTTCGACTTCGACCCAGTCGTCGTTGAGTCGGTATACCGCCTTACCTTCGAGCATGTACAGCCCGTGTTCCATCACATGCGTCTCGGCGAACGGGATTACCGCGCCGGGCTCGAAGGTGACGATATTGACGTGCATGTCGTAGGCGAGGTCCTGCGGATCGAGCATCCGGGTGGTCCGCCACTTACCGTCGGTGCCGGGCATGGCAGTCGGCTCGATGTCCCGCTCGTTTCCGACGACGACGTTCGGGGTGAATCCTGCCAACGGCTCGTATCGTTTCCGGATCCACTGAAATCGCGATGGCTGCGCGCCGCTATTTCCGACGCTCCACTCGATGCCGGCGGGTGCGTACGCGAATCCGCCCGGCGTCAGCGTGTGTTCCGTCCCGGCGGTGGTGACTGTTAACTCGCCGTCGAGGACGAATACGAAGCCTTCGACCTCGGTTTGCGGTTCGGGTGTCGACGAACCGCCACCCGGCGCGACCTCCACGATCGACTGCGCGAATGTCGTCGCGCCACCGGCCACGGGACGGTTGAGTACCCAGGCGCGGGTGTCAGTCCAGCCCGGAAAGACCGAGGTCACGATGTCGCTCAGGACGCCGCGCGGGATCACCGTGTACGCCTCGGTGACGATCGCGCGATCGGTGAGTAGGTCCGTCTGCGTCGGCAGTCCACCGTGCGGTGCGTAATACGGCGCGCTGGTCGCGGGCAATCGGGTTCGAGTCATCCGGAGTCCTCTCAAGCGGGCTGGAAGTCAGGTAGGCGGCCGGTTGAGAGCGATGTCGCGTACCGTCTGCACGTCAAGGTCGGCCGAGCGCAGCACGTCGGCGGCAGTCAGCGCGCCACATACGACGCCGCGATGGATGAACGACGCCAGCGCTTTCGCGGTGGCCGGCTCGTCCATGATCGCCGAGTCGATCCGTTGCACGTAGTTTCTCAATCGTGTTGCGGCAGAATCGAATCCATCGCGATAAAAGGCGTAGGTCGCGAGGTAGCGGGTCACCAACTGAGCCGGATGCAGATCCCACCCCTGGTAGATTCCGCGTTCCAAGTGCCGCCGTACGAGGCGAGCGTGCAGTCGCCACGCCGACGCGACATGTTCGGCGTCACCGATCGGCAGAATATTCGTCGACCCGTCCGAGAGGTGTACTCCGGTGCCCGCGACTGCGAGTTGCATGACATTCTTCGCGTGGTCGGCGACGGGGTGGTCCATCGACTGGTACGCCGCCGCGATACCCATCGATGCCGAATAGTCGTAGGTGCCGTAGTGCAATGCCGAGACGCGGCCCGGCGCGGCGTGGACAACTCGGGCGACCGGCGCAAAACCGTCGGGTCCGAGAATCAACTGCGGTGTCTCAACTTGCACTTCGAACCGCAACCGTCCCGACGGCAGGCCATGCGCGGACTCGAGCCGTCCGACGACGTCTGCCATCGCTTCGACCTGCGCGACCGATGTCACCTTCGGCAAGGTCAGCACCAGGCCGGCAGGCAACTCCCCCGCTGCGAGTAACCCGCTGACGAAGAGATCCAGGGTGCGCAGACCGCGCGCTCGGGTCGGCGCCTCAAAACATTTGAATCGGATGCCGATGAATGGCGGTGCGGTTCGCGCGGTTTGGGCTTCCACGACTCGCTCGACGGCCCGCGCCACATCGGCGTCTTCTATCTCGTCGTCACGGTTGCCATAACCGTCTTCGAAGTCCAGCCGCAGGTCTTCGATCGGTTCGGTGGACAGTTTCCGTGCGACGAGTTCGGCCAGCATCTCGACGTCGCCATCGCCCAGCCCGACCTCGCGAGCCACCGCCGCGAGTCCACCGGCCACTTCAGCAGCCGACATCGCGGCCGTTCCCCATTCGGCGGCGAGCCCTGGAGTAAAGCGATCAGCCGACACGTATGTCGTTTGCACTGGTTGTCGACGGCCGTCGTCACCGGGGTAGTTTTTCGCCAGAGTGGCATCCCAGGTGGCCAGCGCGCTGTCGACGGTCTGGTACTCAGCCGGGCACAGAGTCACATTTATTGATGTCGACGACACTGAACCTCCAGCGATGAGAAAATGATGGAAACTTCTTTCCGCATTGTGGAGTCTAGTCCGGTCAACTCACTCGAAGCAACAATGCCGACGTGGACGCGAGCTTCGCTAATTCCACGATACGGAAGTATGCTCTTTCAAAGACGGGTGATTTCGCAGCATTCAGTGGACCGTCGCAGTCAATGACAAGGAGACCCATGCCCGCGCAATCGAAGTCGAGTTCCGGCGTCCAGTCCGTCGAGCGCGCCTTCGAGATTCTCGAGATCATCGGACGGGCCGGCGGCGAGTGCTCACTGAGCGAAATCGCCGAATACTCGCCGGTTCCCGTACCCACTATTCATCGTCTGCTGCGCACTCTCGTCGGGATCGGCTATGTACGCCAACTGTCGAATCGCCGTTACTCCCTGGGACCCCGGCTGATCCGACTCGGCGAAGTCGCCAATCGCCAACTGGGAGCACTCGCGGCGCCCGTGCTGCATTCGCTCGTCGACGAGTTATCCGAATCGGCCAGCCTTGCCGTTCTCGACGGTGACATGGTCATTTACACCGGGCAAGTTCCGTCACCCCACACGATGCGTACCAATACCGAAGTGGGGCGGCGGGTGAACATGCATAACAGCGGCGTCGGCAAAGCGGTACTCGCCGCACTCGACGACCCGCGTATCGCGCGACTGCTGACTCAAGCCGGGCTGCCCGCCGCCACCCCGAATACGCTGACCAGTTTGTCCGCGGTATTCGCCGAGGTTGAACGCATCCGCAACCAGGGGTACGCGCTCGATGACCAGGAACAGGAACTGGGCGTCCGCTGCTACGCGATGTCGGTTCCCGGCGCACCGACACCGATGGCGATCGGAGTCTCCGGCCCGGTCCCCCGGGTCGACGACGATTTCGCGCAACGCGTCATCCCCGCGCTGCGTCGGGCAACCGAGTCGATTTCACATGCCCTCGTTGGGTCCGTCTGACGCTTCAGCGACTCGCTGCCCGCCAACGCGAAGAGCGCCAGCCCGCACAGGCCACGGCGGTTCGGTCACCATGAGTATTGCCGTGGCGAGGCATAGCAATACGACCGTTAAACTGTCGATAATCGGGGGCGACACATCATCGGTCGCAAGCGTCGGTGCAACGAAGTAGAAATAGGTCCGTGTCGCTTGCACCAACCCGAGCATGACGACCGTCAGCCCAACCGAGCGCGTCGACCACCTCGAGACGATTAACAGTGTTCCCGCCACTAACGAACCGGCCGCCATCACCGCGCATGAGATCCACACCAACAATCCGAACTGATCGTTGCCGAACAGCGTCGTCATCACGACGACCACCAACCAGCACCACAGTGATTTGGTCGCGGCAAGGCAGGCGAATCGAGCGTCCGTGTCGTGATCGAGCGACTTTCGGTTGCGATATCGCTTTAGGGAAACCCAGCCCAGCACGAGGACGCCAGCAGGCAGCCAGATCCACACCGTCCATATCGCGAGTATTGCTACCCAGAACATGAGTGCTTCGAAGAGATTGAGATCCACGGTTATCACTTCCCCCTTGGTCAGATGTTCGTCGATCATCGCCGCGTTTGTACAGCAGTTACAGTCGGGAACTACGTGGGCGGACTGCGTAGTCTTACGTTGTTCGAGTCCTACCTTTGTTTGAGACAACGCCGCCAGACCGACCAGCGAAGGAGAGACACCCAATGCGTGGAGTCATATTGCATGGACCCGGCGATATCAGCGTCGAAGATCGCGACGATCCGGTGATCGTCGCACCCACCGACGCGATCATTCGGGTGGCCGCGACCTGTGTATGCGGATCGGATCTGTGGCCCTACCGCGGAATTCAGAAATTCCCCGCCGACGCCCCGATGGGCCACGAGTATGTCGGGGTCGTCACCGAGATCGGCTCCGACGTCGCAACCCTCGCCATCGGCGACTTCGTCGTCGGATCGTTCATGGCTTCAGACAACACGTGCGAGATCTGCCGCTCCGGCTATCAAAGTCGATGTGTGAACGTGCACCCGATGGGCGCGATTGGCACGCAGGCGACCTTCGCGCGTATTCCACTCGCCGACGGCACGCTGGTCGCCACGTCGACCCAGCCGACCGAGGCGCAGATTCCCGCACTACTCGCCGCATCCGACGTGCTGGGCACCGGCTGGTTCGCGGCGATCGCCGCGCAAGCGGGCCCGGGTAAGACCGTCGCAGTTGTCGGCGATGGTGCGGTCGGACTGCTCGGAATTCTCGCCGCCAGCCATCTCGGCGCCGAGCGGATCATCGCTATGAGTCGCCACGCCGACCGCCAGGAACTCGCCCGACGATTCGGCGCAACCGACATCGTCGAAGAGCGCGGCGACGCGGGCATCGCGCGCATTAAGGAATTGACCGACGGCCTCGGCGCGCCTTCGGTCATCGAAGCTGTCGGCACCGATGAGTCGATGAAACAGGCGATCGGCGCGACCCGGCCCGGCGGTTATATCGGTTTCGTCGGGGTGAATCATGGCGTAGAGATCGACGGTCGCGGGTTGTTCGCGGCAACCGTTCACCTGCACGGCGGCCCCGCGCCAGTTCGTCAGTATCTTCCCGAGCTGATCGAGTTGATCATGGCCGGCACTATCGACCCGGGACCCGTCTTCGATTTGACGTTGCCACTGGAAGAGGCTGCCGAAGCATATGCGGCGATGGACCAGCGTCGCGCCACCAAGGTACTGCTGACTGTCTGACTTAAAGCCTTGTGGCCCTGAATGATTCAGCTGTGGGCCGGCGACCATCCCAACGCTGGCCCCAGCTTTCCTGCCAGATCCTCGATGATCTGTTCATAATCGTGCGGTTCGAAACTGAAGGGCAATGCGAACGCGACCTCGTTAGCGCGCTGGAATCCCGCGTGCGCGAATAACCGTTCGGCGAGTTCATCCGATCGACCCACCAGGTCGGGCGCGAACATCATCCCGCGTGGTCCCTGTGGCTCAAGTGTCCGGTCGAATCGTGCTCGCGCATACGCCTCGTATCGTCGGATTTGATCCGGTGTCGCCGAGTCGGTCGGAATCACCACCAACCCCTGGGACACTCGCGCCGACGTCGGATCCGGCACATGTTCCAGGTAGGCATCGATATGTCCCGCTTGGATTGTCGCGAAATCGCGCGAATCAGTGCCTTCGATGCTCACCACCGACGACGTCAGGTAATTGAGCCCATTCTCAGCGGCCCAGATTGCCGACTCACGACCTCCGCCATACCACACCCGATCGGCAAGTCCGCGCGAATGCGGTTGCACCCTGCGGGAGAAGACTTCGATCCCCACCCTGCCCTCGAAGGCGCTGACCGGCTCGCCACGCAGACAATCGAGCAGCCTAGTCACGCGCCGCTTGGAGAAGTCTTCGACGTCATGCGAATCCGGATACAACGCGGTCTTGTAGTCGTCGTATCGCATCGGAGTACCCACGGACACACCGGGATTGAGCCGTCCGCCGCTCAGCACGTCGACGGTGGCCAGATCCTCGGCCAGCCGCAGCGGATTCTCCAAGCCCAACGGAATCACCGCGGTCCCCAGCTCGATTCGGCTCGTCCGCACCGCAGCGGCCGCCAGCATCGCGACCGGCGATGAGATACCGAATTGGAGGTGACGATCACGCAACCAGACACTGTCGTAGCCGAGTTGCTCCGCGCGTTCGATGATGCGAAGTGTCTCGAGATGCCCGGCTCGGGGATCGTCCGCATTGAATCGGCCGATCGTCAAAAAGCCGAGCTTGTGCAACGGTTCACCTTCGCGTGGCATCCACTCACTCCTGTCTGGCCGTCGAGCGATCCACGATCGGTCGCCACCGATTCACGCTACCGTCCCGCCGGGCACTCGGCACCGGTTCGACTCCCGACGATTTCAGCGACGCCAATTCCGTTGTCGCACAGCTCCGACGATGGTTCGCCAGCTACCAGCCGTTGGCCAACTCGGCATTGTGCTCGCCAAGGTCGGGTGCGTGCCTGCGGACCGCGAAGTGGTACCCGTCGACAACCGCCGGCGATCCCACCGCGGTGAATGGTCCGGCCCTCGGATGTTCTGTTTCACAGAACACGTTGCGGCCGATCAACTGGTCGTCGGCCAGCAATTGATCAATCGACTGATTCGCCGGCCCGATGGATACCCGATGTGCCGCCGCGAATGCCAGCCATTCGGCCAGTGCACGACCACGTATCAACTCTGCCACTTGATCACGCAGTTGATCACCTTCGTATCCGGCGTCAACCAAATCTGTTCGCTCGACAGCGGTGCAGAAGCGTAGCCACATCGACGGTTCAAGTGCAGCGAAAGCCACGGTCCGCCCATCCGCTGTTTCGTACATTTCGTAGCGCGGACCACTGACTCCGTCCGAGAGCACCGGCAACGAACTCGTGTCACTCAGGCGAGACCTGTTGGCGGCGTACACGATTGGGAGCATTGATCCGACCAGCAGCGCATCAGCTGCCGATACATCAATGTCAATACTCGCCCCCGTGCGCTCTCGCCGGTACAGCGCCGCGCATATCGCGGCCGCTGCCGCCCCAGCTGCGGATAACGCCGGACCGCCGCCTCTGCCGTCCACCGCCGCGCCCTCGTCCGGACCGTCACCTGGGTAGGCGCCGGCGAGCGCGCCCATGAGCAAGCCGTGGGCGGGTATCGACGAGTAGGGTCCATTCCTCCCAAATCCGGTCACCGTGCATCGAATCAGTCGGGGGTTCAAGGCGGACAACGCCACGGCGTCATAACCAAACCGTGCCAGGGTGCCGACCGCGTTGCCATCGATCAGGATGTCGGCCCCGGCGATGAGTTGTTCCCAACGCACGACATCGTCCCGATTGCGTAAATCGGCGGTAACACTGCGCTTGTTCCGGTTCAGTTGCAGATGGGCCGGACTGTTGCCGGCGGTGATCTGCCCGAGCGCGAATCGCATCAAATCACCCGACGGAGATTCCACCTTGACGACATCGGCGCCCATATCCGCCAATAGCAATCCTGTTGCGGCGCCGGTCAACAGCGAGGCGGATTCGACAACGCGCACACCGTCGAGAAGGCCGTTCGTCGTCATGCGCCCGCCAACGCCAGCCCGTGCTGCGCACAGGTGTCGACCATCGCGCCGAATAGGGCTGCGGTCTGCTCGTCGTCGCGTCGGGCCGCCCGCGCCACCCTCGGTTCGATCGCCACCGCAAGCCGTGCCATCGCAAAACCCTGGTAGTAGGGCAACGAATCCACCGATAGCCCGGAGACATCCGAGAAACGTTGCGCCACATAGCCTTTATCGGGGAGCAACCGATGGTGGTCAGCATTACCCCCGCCCAGCGCGAACGTCGCGAGCAACGGATTCTCGTCCGGGCGAACCCATCGCGCGGTGAGATATCCGATATCGATCAGCACATCGCCAACTGTTCCGGTCTCCCAGTCGATCACAGCGGCGACCGAGGGATTGCCGCCACGATGAACCATGATGTTCATCGGACTGTAGTCGCCGTGGATGAGTCCGAGCGTCGAGGTCGCCGGCATCGTCTGTTCAAGATGGTCGAATAGTCGATCCGTCAGCGGCGTATCGCGCGTGCGAGACGATTCAAGAATTCTGCGGCCTTTGGTGCATTGCCGCTCAAGATAGGTGTCCGCGTCGATCCCCGGTGACGCGATATCGGCCGATGCCCATGCGAATCGCGAAATCGTCGCCAACGTGTCGACGATCGAATTCACGATCTGGCGAGCGTCGTCGACCGACGCGTATTCATCGGGCAGCTGACCATACAGCACGTGGCCGTCGACATATTCGATGACGAGGATCGCGTTGTCGACAGGACACGAGGAATCACTCACGATCACCGCCTTGGCGTGCGGTATCGCACTATTCGAGATCGCATTGAGTACTCGCCATTCGTGATGAAGGTCGAATCCGCCGTCGGCGCTGTATTCCCGACCGGAGGGAGCAACGCGCATCACCCACCGCCCAGTCTCACGCGTCACTGTGAATAGTTGGTGGCTATTGCCCGCGGACTGTTCCAACTCGGCAACTGTGACTTCGCCAAAGCCGGGCAACCGATTTTCCAGCCACGCCGCGACGGCAGCCTGTCCGTCGTCATCCAAATAGCGTTGTCGACGCGCCATCAGAAGTGATACCCGCCATCCATGCGAATTGTCTGACCAGTCATCCACGACGACCGCTCACTGACCAAATGACTCACTAAATCGGCGACGTCGCCTGGACTGCCGATCCGGCCCGCGGGAGCCTGCAACGCGTACCAGTCCACGGCTTGCTGGTTGACTTCGTTCCGCATCGAAGCGGTTTCTACCAAGCCCAGCTGGACGGTATTACAGGTGATTCCGCGGGAGCCGAGTTCACGTGCCGCAGCCCGAATTATCGCTTCGCCCGCCGCTTTACTACCCGCGTAGGCCGCGCTGCCGAACATTCCCAGCGAGGAATTCAACGAGGAGATGTTCAAGACTCTGCCGTTGTCGGACATCGATTCACCGCACCATGCGAGGAGATGCGTCAAGGCATGGGTATTGACTGCGAATGTCGCGAGGTAGTCGTCGTATTTGCGGTTCACAAGTTTCGGCAGGGAGCCGAATACCCCGGACGCCGCAGCGTGTACGAGAACATCCAACTTGCCATAGTCTTCGGCGAACTTCGCCACGAAACGAGCTAGTTCCGTCGGATCCGCGAGATCGACCTGGACGGCATCAACGTCGAGTCCTGCTGCTGTGTATTCCTCGACCTGCGAAGCGGCTTCCCCACCGCTTCGGTTGAAGGTGAGCACCACGCGAAATCCGTCGTCGGCGAGATGCCTCACTATTCGACTGCCGATTCCGCCCGATCCGCCGGTTACCAGCGCGGTCGGTCGGTCATTCCCAGTCTTGTTGTCGCCAGTCTTGCTATCCATGGTCGACATCAGTACCAACGCATAACGATCACGGCGCCGTTGACGCCTGCGCCGGCGGTGGCCAACACCACGACGTCGCCTCGTTTAAGGGGCCGATCGCGATCGCTGAGGACCGTCGTGATGGGCAGCGATGCGGACGCGGTGTTTGCCACGACCCTGCCTGTCGTTGGCACCTGTGAGGGTTCCAATCCGAGTAGTGCGGTGAAGGCTTCCACCATCCGCACATTTCCCTGGTGAATCATGAGTCGATCGACATCTGCGATCGTCAGGCCCGCATCTCCAAGAGCCTCATAGATCATTTTGGGTAGTTCGTTGACGAACATCTCGACCAGCTGTCGACCGTTCATGCTGAACTTCCGGCCGTGAGTCGATGAAAGGACATCACTGACGTGAATCGCCTCGCGATGTGCACTATCGGTCAGCATTCGAACACTGAGGATCCCATATCCGTCGGGTACTGGGCCAAGCAGATATGCTCCGGCTCCATCGCCGAACAGAGCGACTGTCTTTCGGTCGGATGGGTCGATGTAAACCTCACTGCGGTTGGTGCCTACCACCATCGCGGTATCTGCGATTCCTGCTCGGTAGAAGCCCAAAGCGGTGATGATTCCCTGCGCGACGCCCGCGCATGCTCCGTCGATACTCAAGGTTGGGATTTGAGGCAGCCCCGACAAGCTGTGAATGTCGAATGCGGGCGCCGGTACCACCCGATCAGGGGTCGAGGTGGCTGCGATCAGCATGCCGGGATCGGCGTCGATGTTGTGACGCTGCTTGCCGTCTGCGATAGCGGCGCGCAACGCGAGTGCCGCCATACCGGCTGCGGTCTCGGTCTCCCCTGCCCAGCGCCGTTGTTCGACGCCAGTCTTCTCGAGTATCCACTCCGGTGTGACTCCGGCGGCGTCGGCGATATCACCGTTGCTCACTACCGACTCGGGCAGGTGCATGCCCATACCGACAATTCCGTAAGCCGGACCCTCACCAACATTTGCACTTCGTAACATGCGCCGCCTCGCTCTCTTCGTCAATGCACTTATCGATATGTGCGGATTATTTTCGTATCGGGTAATTCGGCTGTCGAACGACGATCGTTACTGCCTCGCATCCAGATCGATACGGATCGAGAGATGCGAGTATACCCGCCATTTTGGCTCGGTCTAGGCATATAGACGCAGGTCACAGCGATACATGACACCACTTCGGTGAAGTGTCGCCTATGGTCGAGAGAAGCCAGCAAGCGTACACAGACTCGAATAACTCATTCGAAGGAATTACCTCCCACGCCGGTGGATCACAATGCGCTCAGCTTCCGGAAGCGACAACAAGTTCTAATCAGCATGGCATTCGAATGCGCCCTCGGATTCTTCTGAACGACGTTATCCCTCGAGTCATTTGGGTGATCGATATTATATTTTCACGGTGAGTATTAACGCAGGTGTGCCGCGCACGAAACGCCCCGCCAATATTCTCCCGGCCCCACCACGGGAACAGCGCCTCCTGCGAAGTTGTTGCAGAACTCATGACCCGCCAGACCCAGCAGGGATCGCTGCATCCGCTTCTCGCCGCGCGTCTGAGCCCGTATCGATTCGACGCGACTCATAGTCTCGACGATGTTGCGTTGACTTCATTACTCGACGCCGCGCGATGGGCGCCGTCCGCTGGAAATTCGCAGCCGTGGGGTTTTCTGCCTACGAGACGTGGGGACGATGCGCACGAGCGAGTAGTCGCGCATCTGGCACCCAGTTCGATGGCTTGGGCGGTCGACGCGAGCGCGTTGATTGTGACTGCCGCACGTCTGTGGGTTGATGACGGCATCGCTTACTCGGAGTTCGCCGATTACGACCTCGGGCAGGCCGTCGCTCATCTCACCATTCAGGCTCAAGCGTTGGGGCTGTCCTGCCACCAGTTCCGGGGCTTCGATTTGGAGGGCCTGACCGACGAGTTGAAACCCGGGTACGGCTGGGCGATCCGCTCGATCATCGCCGTAGGGGTTGCCGCGGACGTCGGCTCGCTGGCGCGGCAACGTCGTAGTGTTGGCGACGTGACGTCGGAGGCCTGGGCGTGACGCTTGGTGCCGGGCGATCCCAGCTTAAGATGCGGACCCCTGTCGCAATATTCTTTGGACAGTTGTAAAGTTGTCGCTCCGGGACTCCGGACTCCGCCACTCGAGCCCTGCCTTCTCGAGTATCCACGGAGTTCCGGACTTTGTGGCGCCTCCACCGAGGGACGTACTCGGCGGGGGCGCTACATCATCCTGCGGGGAACTCCTTCTCCGGCGTCACAGGTCGGGGCTGATGGTCTGGGTGAATGCGAACCAGATAGAGGCATAGCGAAATGAAACAGACTGCCGCCGCAATCACCAACCACAGGTTGCCGACCGCGAAGCCGCCCACCAGGCCGAGGACGCACGCAACAGCAACGATCGTGCGCGGCAACAGCTTTGGCAGCACCAGTCCAAGTATCGCTCCGATCGCTAGCCCGATCGCCAAGCCAATTCGCGTATTGCCGATGGCTTCGGCGGTGGCAAGCCCGCCTGCCAATCCGAGCACGATACTCGCGGCCATTCGATCGGTCATCATTCCCCACCTAAGCGTGTTGAGTCGACATTAAGATCATGAATACTACTGATTGATCGTGCGGTCGGAGTCGACTCTCTGCCTCGCGTCGGGAGGCCCACTCAATCAGAGAACCTATCCCGGTCATATCCGCCGAGAACCGCCGAAGTCGTTTTGCCTGAAGCAAGTTCGACCGCATGAGGTGAGGCGCGCGAAATCATAGCGTTGAAGTCCGAGGTCTACGAGGAATACCTGCGCAATGGAAATTGCTGCGGGACTGCGGAATCCGCCCCAGGAACTCAGATCAGGTACCCCCGATCACCACGTGTACCTGAGTCTTCTCCGCGTCCGCGACCAGAACGATGGCCGCCGAGCCGTAACCGACGTCGGTACTGTCAGGATTGGTGGCGTCATTGGTGATGTATTTGGCGCGCGTCGTCGAGTCACAGGTCGTCCAGCGCTTCTGCCTGGCGGTGGCGAGGAGTCCGGCGCCGCAATCGATCGGTCGAAACTCAGAGAATTCGCGATCGTAGGAGTCGCCGACATATGCACCTTGTAGCCGCTGCGAATCGTCGAAGAGTGTGACGCGCGCCTCGAACATCAACCGATACCCGGTATGCCCAGAGAAGCCAGGCGGGTAAGCAACTCCGGCGATGAACACGTAGTCGGCAGGGAGATCTATCTCTTCACTGATCAGCGCATTCCGTGCCTGAACCGAGTCGACATCTGAAGGGCTTAGATCCGGTTCCAACAGGTCGCCGCAGCCAGCTAGTGCCCCAATCAGGGCTACGGGAACGACAACCAACACGATGCGCTGGTTCAACCGCATCCACCTATCCATTTCACGACAGTATCGAGACGAGGTGCGCGAAGCATTCCACGTTCGCGTGAACGGAGAGTCAGAGTCGCTCGCTACGTCGACGCGACGAGCAGCAACTCGTCTAGATCCGAGAGCGCGTGATATCCGTCCTCGCGGAGGTGCCGATCATCGATCAGCACCTCCGGCTGGATGACGCAAGGCCTTCAGCCTGATCCACAGCCCACGGATTCGGCCGCGATCACTGCCCAATACCTGCTCGGCCGCCGTCTCCGGGTCGTCGGTGACGTCATCGGCGGGCCGTCGATCTCGTAGGAAATATCGCCAGCGGTACCGTGAAGTTTATCGGCGGCACCCTCGACGGCGAGAGTCGTCCCACTGGGCACGGCTATACCGGCCATGTGGACCTCGTCGGATCGAAGATCGCGCCGGCCGCCCTCAGCTTCGAGGTATGCCGGGATCTCGTCGAATCATCGCGCCTTGCTCGGCCGTGAGTTGTCGATCCGGCCGAGGATCTCCACGCGCACGGTTCCCAGGGCGTTGGCCATTTCGATCTCCTCGGATCTGGCACATATCTGGCACAAACGACTGTGACCAGCACATAAGTGCTGGTCACGACGTCGGGCTGACAGGATTTGAACCTGTAGCGTTTCGCGGCCCAGAAATCGCCCGTGACCTGCCAGTTGGCCCCCAAATACGGCTCATATCAGGGCTTTACCGATCGGACATAACCGCACGTCGCGGACATGAATGTAAGCTCATTGGGCACGCAGTGGGCACGAATCGGAGGCGATGGGCATGGCAGGACAACGGTCGTTCGGGAGCATCCGCAAACTACCGAGTAAGCGGTGGCAGGCGCGCTACGTCCACGGCGCCGAGCTCACCCGGTACACGGCGCCCACCACGTTCTCCGCCAAGATCGACGCCGAGGGCTGGCTGGCCCAGGAGCGCCGGCTCATCGAGAGCGGAGAGTGGACCCGCCGGCGGAGCGGCAGGCCGCCAAGGCCACCACCGGCCTGACGCTCAAGACGTACGCCGAGCGTTGGCACGCCGAGACCGCCAACCGCCACAAGCCCAGGACCCGCGCGCTCAATCGCGGCTACCTGGATAACGTGATCTATCCGGGCCTCGGTGATCGCCCGCTCAAGGGCTTAACAGTGACCGAGATCCGGGAGTGGTTCGCCGGCTTGGAGGACTACCCGACCCGGAATGCCAACGCCTACAGCCTGTTACGGACGATCCTCAACCAAGCCGTGGACGACGAGATCCTGGCCGCCAACCCGGCTCGCGTGAAGCGAGGCGCGGTGAAGCATCGCAAGTCCGAGCCGGTGGCCCTGTCCCCCGCCGAGATCCGGGCCTTGGCCGACGCCATCACGCCTCGCTATCGGGCGTGGGTTCTCCTGGCCGGGTTCTCTGGGCTCCGTTTCGGTGAGCTGACCGCGCTCCGTCGCTCGGATCTCGACATGAGCAAGGACGGCCTGGCCGTCACGGTGGCCCGAGCGGTGACCCGCGTAGACGGGGAGTTCGTGGTGGACCGGCCCAAGTCGCGGGCCGCGCTGCGGACCGTGCCACTCCCCGAGGGACTACGGCCGGCGTTGGCCGAGCACCTCAAGTCCTACGCACTCCCCGGCCGCGACGGGCTCCTGTTCCCGACGAGCACCGGGGCGATGATGTTCGCCTCCACGTTCCGACACTCGTTCCAACGCGCCTCCAAGGCCATCGGCAAGCACGAGCTGACACCCCACGGACTCAGGCACTCCGCCGCTACGTTGTTCGCCCAGGCCGGCGCAACGCTGGCCGACCACATGGTCCTCATGGGCCATACCTCGGCCGCGATGAGCGCCCGCTACACACACTCCACAGAGTCCCGGACACGGGGCCTCGTGCAAGGTCTCTGGTCGGAGTAGCCCTGTTCACGTCCGTGTTGACAAGCCAAGTCAACACGGGCACAACGGTTTTCGCTTCATCTGGCAGTTGACACATACCGGACATGTCACCTAGATTGGCTCTCAACGCACTAACGAAGCGAGCGACGATCTCCGTCAGGTTCCCGCCGCTGATCTCCGGCGGGAGTTCTCACCTCGTGACGGGCAAACCAACGCCCACACTCACGAGGAGTCACCGCCAATATGGCTACCAAGAAGCCCACCTACACGTCCCCCGCTCGTTTGGCCCAGGATCTCGGCGTCTCGGATCGCACCGTCCGCCGATGGATCGCGGAGGGACGACTCAAGGCCGTTCGCCTGTCCGAGCGTTGCATCCGTATCGACTCCGCCGAGGTGGATCGGTTCCTGTCGCAGGCGGGCGCATGATCTCGGCCGTAACCCTGGCACTCCTCGGGGCCGTGGCCTATGTCCTGGCCTACGTCGGCACCTGGGCCGGCGCCGAAGCCGGTCACCTCTCGCAACTGCTGGCATCGGTGCCACGAGATCCGAGCCCGTCCCAGGCCCGCGCCCTCGTTGAATGGGACGCCTCGGGTGAACTGTTCGAGAAAAACCGGATGCGGGTCCGCGTCGAAGGTCGGTTCGGCGTGAGCGTCTACCGTCCCGAGGCCATCGTCAAGGTCGGCACCGCCGCCTGACAATGACCCTCTGACTCTGAGGCCCAGGCTCCGCACCTCCACCGCGCGGGACCTGGGCCTCGGTTCCTTCTAGGACAAGGAGATCGACGGTGACACGGCAATTAGGACAGCGATCTCACCGACGCCGCGCGTATGACGATCGCGATGTGACTGACTCGCCCGGCTACGCATCCCATGCGCATGTTGTGCACCGACGAGTTACCGAAACTGACATCACTGTTGCGCTATCAGTGACATCAACTATGCAATAGATTGTGCATTAACTTCGACATGAGGTTGCGATGAACATTGGAGTCATGCTAGCTTGAGCGAGCGCCGATTCCCCCGCCACAAGGCAACTCCCCCAGGCGCAACAAGTGAAAAGAATCGAGGGCCCGAAATGGCCAACAAGTATGAGTACAAACTGCCCGAACATGCGGTCGAATACGGAGAAACAGTCCCCACGACCGACCTCAAGATCGACCCGCAGGCTCAACGCACTCTCAATGAGAAGCGAGCACAGAAACTGGCCGAGGAGTTCATCCCCGAGGCCGTCGGCACCATCATCGTTTCCGAGCGCGACAACGGCGACAAGTTCATCGTGGACGGACAGCACCGTTGGCGTGCGAGTCAGCTACTCGGCCGCGACTCGGTCGTCTGCGAGATTCACCATGGATTGACCCAGACCGAGGAGGCAATTCTCTTTCTGATCAAAAATCGTGAAAGCTCAAAGCCTTCCGCTATCGACGAGTACCAAATCGGCCTAACCGGCGGAATCCCGCTGTTCGTCGACACCGAGAAGATCCTGAAGTCGCACGGACTGTCAATGGGCACGACCAGTGTTAACACTGTCGGCGCAGTCAACGGCGTTCTCCGTATCACCGACAAATATGGGCCCGACGTTCTGCACCGAACATTGACGATCGCAGAGCATGCGTGGGGACGGACCGCTGAGACCTGGGATGGCATGCTGCTCGGAGGCATCGGCGAGGTCGTCGGGCGCCACGGTGAGCAGATCCAGAACGACGAGGAACTGGCCAAGAAGATCGGCAAGAAGGGCCCTGCCTTCCAATGGAAGGCCAACGTCCACGCGTTAAGTACCGCCGGCGGCACGCAGCACAGTGGAACCGGCGGACGAGTGATGACCTGCTACAGCCTTATCATCCAAACTTGGAACAAGGGGCGCCGTTCCGAGGCATCGAAGATCGTCGTATAGCCCATTCGCAGTTGGCCCGCTCCGCATCGGGCCAACTGCGAATTCCGAAAGTGGCAGTGCGGATCGATCGGGCCGAGGTCGAGTCGGTTCGGCTAACTCGATTCGCGGCCCTCGACGTCACCGAGCGGGTCATCAACTCCCCTATGTCGGACCTGGATTGTCCTGAGCATTGCGCCGTTCGGGCCGTAGATCGTCACGTGGACGGTTGGTTCCTGGTCCTCGTGGAGATCGTCGCCGCACTCCGCGCGATGCCGACGAATGCGTTCCTTAGCCCACGCGGTGGCCGCTCTTGCTGCGGCCTTGGTGCCATCCCATGCGGCTCCCCCGACAACGCCACCCAAAGCGAAGATCGCGATGGATTCGAGGATGAAACCCATACCGCCGGGCTCTCGAAAATAGACGTCATCGGTCGCGATACCCTCGGCCCGGAGGTATGCGGGTAGCTCATCAAGCATCGCGGCCCGGTCCGGAGTCAGATAATCAGTACGCCCGAGGACCTCTACGCGGACGGTCCCATTGTCGTCGGTCATCCATCCTCCAGTCGCCCAAGATTGGGCACGTAGTGGGCACAAACGACTATGACCAGCACATAAGTGCTGGTCACGACGTCGGGCTGACAGGATTTGAACCTGCGACCACTTGACCCCCAGTCAAGTGCGCTACCAAGCTGCGCCACAGCCCGTTGTCACCGACTTCTCGCCGACAACCTGGAAAATCTTATCCGACGCCGGTACCTAAACGCCAATCGCCTGGCCGCCGACACTCAAACTCAAGACTACGCAAGTCGTTGGGTCATCCACACGACCCAATTCACCTGCCGCACAAAGCTTTCCACGTCACACACCACCCGACGCCCGCTGCTTCGTGAACCAGTACCACCCACCGGTCACGATCAGCGCGCCGACGATCGACCCGATGATCCCGCTGGCCCGGAAATGGAGTCCGTCGCCGCTGAGCAGACTGATCAACAAACCGCCGACGAATGACCCAACAAGACCAGCGACAATAGCCAGACCCCAGTCGATACTCCGCGCCTTGGCACCCAGAATCAGCTGCGCCGCAGCACCGATGAGCATTCCGAACAGGATGATTCCGATAATCAGCATCATCGAAGCCTAGACGCAGCGCGGCGATTCACCTCACCTTATGGAGATGATTCCCCACAAACCTCAGCGCTTACGCATCTCCCGCTTATCCCGCACGCGCACATTCACCCGCACCGGCGAGCCGTCGAAGCCGAACTCCTCACGCAACCGCCGCTCCAGGAAGCGACGGTAGCCGGCCTCCAAGAAACCGGTCGTGAAGAACACGAACGTCGGAGGCCGGGTCGCCGCCTGCGTCGCGAACATCACTCGCGGTTGCCGACCGCCGCGTAACGGCGGCGGGTTGGCTGCGATAACATCCTTGATCCAATTGTTCAGTCGCCCAGTGGAAACGCGCTTATCCCATGACTCGAGCGCGGTATCTAGCGCAGGCACCAACTTTTGCACCGCGCGCCCGGTCATCGCCGAGATATTCACCCGCTGCGCCCACGGCACGCGCGCCAACTCGCGGTCAATCTCCTTGTCCAACTGCAGACGTCGATCCTCGTCGACCAGGTCCCACTTGTTGAACGCGATGACCAGCGCACGTCCGGTCTCGACAATGAGCGACAACACCCGCAGATCTTGCTCGGTGATCGGCTCCGAAGCGTCAATCAGCAAGATAGCCACCTCGGCGGCTTCCAGTGCCGACTTAGTCCGCAGCGAGGCGTAATACTCATGTCCCGACGCCGTACGCACCTTGCGGCGCAATCCGGCGGTGTCGATGAATTGCCAAGGGCGACCACCCAATTCGATGAGCTCGTCGACCGGGTCGACAGTGGTTCCGGCGACATTGTCGACGACGGACCGATCCGTCCCCGACAACTTATTCAGCAACGAGCTCTTCCCGACGTTCGGCTTACCGACCAACGCCACGCGCCGCGGACCGCCCAGCTGCGGAACCACCCGAGTGGTCTCCGGCAACACTTTAAGGATCTCGTCGAGCAGGTCGCCCGCTCCCCGACCATGCGCCGCCGATACCGGATACGGCTCGCCCAAGCCGAGCGACCAGAGCGCCGCCGCCTCGGCCTCAGCCTTGTCACTGTCAATCTTGTTAGCCGCCAACACAACCGGCGTCTTCGAGCGGCGCAGCACCCGCGATACCGCCTCGTCGGTCGATGTCGCGCCGACGGTGGCGTCGACCACCAACACGATCACATCCGCGGTCGACATCGCCTGCTCGGCCTGACGGGCAATCGCCTGGTGTATGCCCTTGGCGTCGGGTTCCCAACCGCCGGTGTCGACGAGCGTGAACTCACGCCCCGACCACCCGGCCCGGTACGACACCCGGTCACGCGTGACGCCGGGAACATCCTCGACGACCGCCTCGCGCCGACCCAGAATGCGGTTCACCAGAGTCGATTTGCCGACATTAGGCCGCCCGACAATAGCCACCACGGGTAGCGCGGCAACACCGTCTTCGACGCCCTCGAGATCGAAATCCTCTAGATTCCACTCAGATTCGTCACTCCACACGCCGTCACCGGGAAGCGACTCGATGCCGGCGACCTCGCCGCCAACCGTTGGTTCCGTCATTGTTTGACCCCAATCCGCTTCTCTGTCAACGTAATCAACCCGTCGAGCACCTGCGGCAACGTCAGCTCACTGGTATCGAATATCACCGCGTCATCGGCTGGCCGCAACGGCGACGCCTCGCGGGTGGTGTCGAGATGATCGCGCCGATTCACACTCGCCAATACCGCGTCGTAATCCGCATCCCGACCAGCGGCGGTATCCTGCCGCAAGCGACGCGCGGCCCGCGCCTCCGGGGTCGCCGTGAGATACACCTTCAATTCGGCAGCCGGAAAGACCACGGTGCCGATGTCACGTCCTTCCACGACGACGAATCGGTCACCGGCGAGCCGACGTTGCAACTCGACCAATTTGGCCCGCACAGCCGGATTAGCCGACACCGCAGACACATTTGCCGTCACCTCGGCCTCACGGATGGCGTCAGACACGTCCTCGCCATCGAGGAGCACCACTGCCGCGGCACTCTCCTCCCGCTCAACCAACTCGACCTCGGCGTCATCGACGACGCGCGCCATGGCATCAGCGTCCTCGACGCCGACACCCGACCGCAGCACCGCCAGCGTCGCCGCCCGGTACATCGCACCGGTATCGAGGTAATGCGCACCGACTCGCTGCGCCAACAATCTCGACACCGACGACTTACCCGTACCGGCAGGCCCATCGATAGCGATCACCGTCGCTTCGCTCGCGGCGACATTTCCCGTCGCTTCGCTCGCCCCGGCGACATTTCCCGTCGCTTCGCTCGCCCCGGCGACATTTCCCGTCGCTTCGCTCGCCCCGGCGACATTTCCCGTCGCTTCGCTCGCCCCGGCGACATTTCCCGTCGCTTCGCTCGCCCCGGCGACATTTCCCGTCGCTTCGCTCGCCCCGGTCACATGCCCACCGACTTGTACAACGCTCCAACCTCGTCGCTACCCAGCACCCGCAAGCTACCCGGCCGCTGTTCACCGAGACGTACCGCACCGACGTCGGTGCGCAGCAACCGCGTCACCGGGAACCCCACCTCGTCGAGCAACCGCCGCACCACGCGCTTACGACCCTCATGCAAGGTCAACCGCAAGAGTGAGCGTCCCTCGTGAACCTCAAGGACCGTCGCTTTATCGATCCGCACCGGACCGTCATCGAGTTCGACGCCATCACGCAGGGTACGCACGATTCCGCGCGGCACCTCACCCTTCACCGTCGCCAAATATGTCTTGGGCACCTCGAACGATGGATGCATCAACCTGTGCGCAAGCTCACCGTCGTTGGTGAGCAGCAGCAATCCTTCGGTATCGGCATCGAGTCGACCGACGTGGAAGAGTCGCTGACCGGCCATAACCCGCTCGGCGACGATATCGCCTACACACGGGCGTCCCTGGTCGTCGGCCATCGTCGACTGGTATCCCTTGGGCTTGTTCAGCGCCAGGTACTGCCGCGTCTCGTCGATGACAACGCGCGCACCATCGACGCGGATGATCGAGGTGTCGGGATTGATCCGCATGCCCTGCTCGACGACAATTTCGCCATCGACGGACACCCGACCAGCGGCAATGAGTTCTTCGGCCCCGCGCCGCGATGCGACGCCCGCTTGCGCGAGTACCTTCTGCAGTCGCACACCGTCGGCCTCGTAGGTCGCGCCGCTGCCGGACTCCCCCGACAACTGCGTGCGAGCGAGTTTCGCGTTATTCAGGCGCACACGGCCCGACGCCACATCCGGCGTCGACCGGGCCCCTTTACGATGGGGCTTCTTACGTGAGACCTGTTGGGGTGCGGGCTTTTTCGTGGATTTCTTACCCGATCCGCTCTTCGCGCCACCGCGCTTGGAGTCTCGTCTGTCATCGTGTCCACGTCCCGGTTTGCCGTCTCGGCTAGCGGATGCCATATCTGTATCAATCCTGATCGTCAGTAGGTGCCGAGGCGTCGGATAACGCATCGGCCTCACCTGATTGTGCCCGCCGATCAGCCAATTTGGCGAATCGCGGGTCATCGTTGAGTTCCTCGGACAAGTCGTCGATCACATCGACGTCGGGTAGCAGGGGCGCCAGATCCGGCAGATCGGTCAACGACGCCAGGCCCAGCCGTTCCAGAAATAACTCAGTGGTCCCGTAAAGCGTCGCGGTGGTCGATGGATCAGTTCCCGCCTCACTGATCAGGCCACGCGCGACCAAAGTGCGGATCACACCGTCGACGTTCACGCCTCGAATCGCACTCACCCTGGCCCGCGTCACCGGCTGCCGATAGGCAATCACCGCCAATGTCTCCAGGGCCGCGCGGGTGAGTTTGGTCCGCGCCCCGTCGAGCAGCAACCGCTCGACATATGGCGCGTAATCCGACCTCGTATAAAACCGCCAGCCGTCGCCGGCGAATCGCAGGTCAATCCCGCTTCCCGCTTCGGTGAGATCCGCCGCGATCTGCTTGAGAGTCCGGTTGATCCGCAGCAGATCCTGTTCGAGTGCCGTCGCCAATTCCTCCGTGGAGACCGGTGTGTCGACGACGAGTAACACGGCCTCGAGCGCGGAACGCAGTTCCCGCTCATCCATGACGCGTTCATCTTCGGCGTCGAGTGTGGTCTGCCCGATATCGATGCCAATCTGCACCGACTCGTCGAGCGTCTCGTCCTGCCCGCTCATCCGTACTCCTCCGCTGAATCGTCCATGCTGACTTCCTGTGCTTCCCGATCGCCCGTCCAGCTCACCGCGAGCTCGCCCAACGCTTCGGGCTGCTCGAACATGACGGCGCGCTCCCGGAAGAGTTCGAGTAATCCGAGGAAGCTGGCTACAACTTCGATGCCTTCGGTGCAATCGGCGACCAATTCGCCGAAGGTAAGCCATGTCCCCGGCTTCGCGATCAGCAGATCGGCCATACGCCGGGCATGTTCTGGCACCGATACCTGATGCTGGTGGATATGGCCCAGCCCGACCGACGGGATGGGTTTCGGTGTCATCGCCGAGGCCGCGATCGACGCGAAGGTATCCGCGTCCACACCGAGGGTCACCTCGGGCATCAGCTCCTCGAAGCGACTCTCCAGAGACACTGCCCGCGGATACCGTTGCAGCGCAGCGGCTTCCAACTCGGCGAAGAGCGCCGCGACCTGCTTGTAGGCGCGGTACTGCAACAACCGGGCAAACAATAGATCGCGGGCTTCGAGCAGCGCCAAATCTTCGACATCGTCCACTTCACCCGAGGGCAGCAGTCGCGCCGCTTTGAGGTCAAGCAGCGTCGCCGCAACTACCAGGAACTCGGTGGTCTGCTCCAACCCCATCTGCGCGCCCATGGTCCGCGTGTAGGAGATGAACTCATCGGTGACCTCGTGCAGCGCTAGCTCGGTCACATCAAGCCGGTGCTGACTGATGAGATTGAGCAGCAGGTCGAACGGTCCCTCGAAATTCTTGAGTTTGACCTGAAACTTCTTGGCTGCGGCGGCGTCAGCGAACGCGACGTCGACCGGTGCGGCCACTTCGGCGCCCGCTGCCGTCTCACCCGAGTAGGGCTCGTCGGTCATTTCTTGGGGCCGTTGCGCGCGATGACCTCGCGCGCCAGCGCCCGATAAGCCTTAGCCCCAGCCGATTTCGGTGCCCACGACGTGATCGGCTCACCCGCGACCGAGGTCTCGGGAAAGCGAACTGTGCGGCTGATGACGGTGTCGTACACGGCGTCGCCGAACACCTCGACGACGCGGGCCATCACCTCACGCGAATGCAACGTGCGCGCGTCGAACATCGTCACGACAATCCCGGCGAGTTCCAGCTTCATATTCAGCCGGTCCCGCACTTTGTCGATGGTATCGGTGAGCAACGCGAGCCCGCGCAGGCTGAAGTACTCGCATTCCATTGGAATGAGCACGCTGTCGGCGCATGCGAGCGCGTTCACGGTGAGTAGTCCCAACGACGGCTGGCAGTCGATCAGGATGAAGTCGTAGCGATCGACGATCGGGTGCAGTGCACGGGCCAGTGTCTGTTCCCGACCGACTTCGTTGACTAGTTGAATCTCCGCCGCCGACAGGTCGATATTCGATGGCAGCAGATCCAGACCGTCTATCCGCGTGCGCATCAAGACATCGTCGGTCGCGGCATGTGGTGGCACGAGCAGATTGTGGACGGTCTCGTCGAGGTCGTGATGGGCGACGCCAAGGCCGGCCGACAGCGCACCCTGCGGATCGAGGTCGACGAGGAGGACTCGCCGACCGCATTCGGCAAGTGCCGCACCAAGATTAATGGTCGACGTCGTCTTGCCGACGCCGCCTTTCTGGTTACACACCGCGATGATCGTCGCGGGACCATGATGATCGATGAGTTCGGGCTCGGGAACCGGTCGGATCGGACGTCCGGTCGGCCCGAGTTCCGGTTCGGAACGATCCTCGTCAACGTCGTCGACGGGGCGGGAATTCACCGCTAACTGATATTGAGTGTCGTCGGGTCGCGGTGCTGCCTGAGGTGTGGAAGGCTCCGGCGTGGTCACTCCCCGACGCTCCTCTCGATAAAGGCCATATACATCTGATCACCCAGCCTAATGCAGGACATCAAGACTCCCGACGACAACCCGCCGGGCAAACACACGTCAGACGATGGTCTTGCGTCCCATCAGCCACATCGTCAACTTCAACCCCAGGAGCAGGTTCATCGCGCTCGTGGATGCGCCACCGCGAAGACTTCGCGCATCGTGTTGACCGTCACCAATGTGTAGACCTGCGTCGTCGTCACCGACGCGTGGCCCAACAATTCTTGTACGACACGGACATCGGCCCCGCCGTCGAGAAGATGAGTGGCGAAACTGTGCCGCAGCGTGTGCGGCGACACGGTCTTGTCGATACCCGCACGGTGCGCGGCGTCGGACAAGGTCTGCCATGCCGATTGCCGAGACAGCCGTCCGCCGCGAACGTTCAGGAACAATGCCGGCGAACGTCCCTTCGCCAGCGTCGGTCGTCCGCGTACCTCATACGCGGTGACGGCGTCGATCGCGGGCCGACCGACTGGCACCAGACGTTCTTTTCCGCCCTTGCCGCGCAACAGAACTGAACGGTGCTCGGTATCCAGATCATCGACGTCGAGGTCAACCACTTCGGAGATCCGTGCCCCACACGAATACAGCAGTTCGAGCATCGCCCGGTCACGCAGACCGCGCGGTGTCTCCAGATCGCCTGCCGCGTCGAGGATCGCGGTCACCTCGTCAATCGAGAGCGCTTTGGGCAACCGTCGCGCAGGACGTGGCGGCGAAACCGCATGAGCGACGTCGACGGGAACTACATTCTCCAGGACGGCGAATTTGTGAAAACCCCTGACCGCCACCAGAGTTCGCGCGATGGAACTGTCGGCGAGCGGAGCCTGTTCACGGTCGGCATCACCACGCCGCAACTCGATCAGGAACTCGCGAACGTCCTCCTCGGTGACGGCCGATAGGTCCCCGATGCCGCGCCTGGTCAGATAGTCGGCATACCGAGACAGGTCGCGGGCATACGACGCCACCGTGTTGCGGGCCGCGCCCCGCTCGACCACCAGATGGTCGAGATAGCGTGACACCAGTCCGTCGACCATCGGCCGTCAGTTCCGCGAGTCCCGCCGACGAATGAACGCCGTCGGCTCATCGATCCACTCGGAGTCGTTGGGACGCAACAAAGTTGGATCGGCAATTGCCGCAACCGCGGCCAAGATCCCGGCGACCGCGGTGGCGTTGACGATCTCACCCGCACCGATCAACCTGGCCGCCGCGGCCAGATCGACCCACTCCAGGGCGAGGTCGGCTTCTTCGTCATGACGTTCCGCCTCGGGCAACGTACGCAGTCCGCGCGCGAGGTAGACACGCAACGACTCGTCGCAGAACCCAGGCGAGAGTACAAGATCGGCCAAGACGGCCCAGTCGTCGGCAGCGAGGTCGACTTCTTCGGCCAATTCCCGTTGTGCCGCAACGAGTGCCGATTCGTCGGGTCCGCCGTCAAGCAGGCCGGCCGGCAATTCGAGCAGTCGCCGACCCACCGGATGACGGTACTGCCGAATCAACGCGACCCGTCCGGCGTCGTCAACCGCGACGACGGCGACCGCCCCGAGATGCTCGACGACCTCGCGTTTAGCGGTCACACCGCCCGGCATCGCAACGTCATCGACGCGTAACGCGACGATAGCGCCGTCGTAGATCGTCTCCGACGATGCGACGTCGAAGTCGTGTGTGCCGGCCTCACCGGCGTTGTCATTCGATGAACTCAACTGGCGTCCTCGACGGCGCCGGATCCCTCCGGTTCGACTTCGGCGCCAGCATCGACCGGATGAATATCTACCGGAAGCCGCTCGGCCGCTTTGTATTTCAGTGCGGCGCCGATCAGCGACCGGAACAGCGGATGCGGGCGAGTCGGGCGGCTTTTGAGTTCCGGGTGTGCCTGCGTCGCGACCAGGAACGGATGTGTCGACTTCGGGTACTCGACGAATTCGACCAACCGGCCGTCAGGTGAGGTACCGGAGAACAGCAGTCCCGACTCGGCGATCTTGTCCCGATAGGCATTATTCACCTCGAAACGGTGGCGATGGCGTTCGGATACCTCGGTCGCACCGTAGGCGTCGGCGACCAACGAACCACGGGTCAGTGTCGCCGGATATGCGCCGAGGCGCATCGTGCCGCCGAGATCCGCTTCGCCTGCGACGACCTGTTCCTGATCGGCCATCGTCGAAATCACCGGATACTCGGTGTCCGGGTCGAATTCGGTCGAACTCGCACCGTCGAGTCCCGCTGTGCGGGCGGCCTCGATGACAACGCACTGCAATCCGAGGCAGAGTCCGAGAAGCGGGATACCACGTTGCCGCGCGTAGGCGATCGCACCGACTTTCCCTTCGATGCCGCGGATGCCGAAACCACCGGGAATCAGGATCGCATCGACGTCGCCGAGTGCGGCGCGCGCACCTTCGACGCTCTCGCAATCGTCCGAGGGCACCCATTTGATCTCGGTACGCGCCCGGTGTGCGAACCCACCCGCACGGATCGCTTCGGTCACCGACAAGTAGGCGTCGGGCAGATCGACGTATTTGCCGACGAGCGCGACGGTAACCGTCTCGCGCGGATCATGAACGCGCTCAAGCAGATCGCCCCACTCCGACCAATCAACGTCGCGGAATGGCAGACCCAGTTTGCGCACGACATAGGCGTCGAGGGCTTCCTGATGGAGCACCTTGGGAATGTCGTAGATCGACGGCGCGTCCGGCGTCGAGATAACGCCTTCCAGTTCGACGTCGCACATGAGCGCGATCTTCTGCTTAAGTCCCTCGGGAACGTCGCGGTCACAACGCAGGATCAGCGCGTCGGGCTGGATGCCGACGTTGCGCAGGGCTGCCACCGAATGCTGAGTCGGCTTAGTCTTCAGCTCACCCGACGGTGCGAGGTACGGCACCAGCGAGACATGTAGGAAGAAGATATTGTCGCGGCCCACATCGTGGTGGATCTGGCGCGCCGCCTCGATGAACGGAAGCGATTCGATGTCACCGACTGTCCCGCCGATCTCGGTGATCACCACATCGGGAGCGTTGCCGTCTGCGTCGGGCTCGCGCATCGCAAGGATCCGCGCCTTGAGTTCGTCGGTGATATGTGGGATGACTTGAACAGTCTCGCCAAGATATTCGCCGCGCCGTTCCTTCGCGATGACCGTCGAATAGACCTGTCCGGTGGTGACATTCGCCGACTGCGACAGATCGCGGTCGAGGAATCGCTCATAGTGCCCGACGTCGAGGTCGGTCTCGGCACCGTCCTCGGTGACGAATACTTCACCGTGCTGGAACGGATTCATCGTGCCGGGATCGACATTGAGATAGGGATCTAGTTTCTGCATGGTGACTCGCAAGCCGCGCGAAGTCAGCAGTTGTCCCAGACTGGAGGCAGTGAGCCCCTTACCGAGCGACGACGCGACGCCGCCGGTGACAAAGATGTGTTTGGTGCCATCTTGAGTGTGGCGAAGTGGTCGCAAAGCGTCTCCCGTTGGTTACCCATCAAGCCTTTGGGCTCAATTACCTACGGGACTCCACGGTAACACCTCGCGGCCGCACTTCGCGCAGCGACGCCATACTCGGCTGACGTGTCTCGCGTCTCACTCGACGCTCAGACCGAGTTATGCACCCGGCGTGATCGCCCGTGCTCCGGGTCCGGTGCCGTAAGCGCCGGGTTTGCCGCGCAGGTCGGTCGACAGTGCCAGGACCGTGGTGACGCGCCCCATCTGGACGTCAACGTTGTCGACCGTCGAAATCTCGTTACTCAACGACGGATCGGCGCGCACTACCGCGATCGGAGATCCGCCTTCGGCAGATCCGGTGCGCCCCACCAAGATTCCCGCTCCTGATCGTCGGGCCATCGCCGCCGCGAGATTCGCGGTCAACTGCCCCTGCGCCCCGGAGTCGGCACCGTAGGCGTCACCGGTGACTACGACGACAGCTTTGCCGCTGCCGACCGCGTTGTCGGTATAGGTGATGTAGCCGCCTTCGCGAAGCGCGGATAAGCCATTGACGACGTCGGTACGCGACGCCGCCGCCGTACCGGTCGCATTCAACGTGAGCGCGCCGAGGAGATCGCCCACCCGACCGCCGGAATCGGTCAACTCCGGACGCAGCGATCCGCCGGCCGGAATGGACTGGTCGATGATGGTGCGCAACTTCTCCGCCGACTGGTCCCGCAGCAATTCGTCGGTGAGCCCGATCTGGCCGGCGAACTTGGCACCGCCGGCGTTTAGCGCCTCTTTCACCGCGGCGACATCGCCGTCGGCGGCATTGGGTGCGGTCACCACGATCACCGACGACCCGTTAAGTTTGTCGGCAAGCAGTTGCGGTGAGACCGCCGAGACAAATCCGTTGCCCGCGTTGACCTGGGCGTTGAGCTTGTCGCGTTCGGACTCCAGATCGCCGATCCGGTCGCGCGATGTTCCGGTCG
The DNA here is from genome assembly GCF_048537885.1 of Gordonia sp. CPCC 205333. NCBI lineage: Bacteria > Bacillati > Actinomycetota > Actinomycetes > Mycobacteriales > Gordoniaceae > Gordonia > Gordonia sp. CPCC 205333. The sequence goes on from NZ_JBCLVI010000003.1 coordinate 942,752, forward strand.
CCGAGTTGACCTTGTCACCGATGAAGCCGGATCCGAGGAAGAGCCCGATGGTGAGAGCGAGAAATATCGCCGCGATCGAAATCGCGTGTTGACGCAGACTGATCACGCTATCGATTCCATACGGTCTGAATCCAGGCGACGAACGAATTCCATTGGTCGACAATCCAATCGGAAATGTCAGCACCGCTCGACGACAACATCACCGCTGCGATGACAGCGACCAGCGCGGCAAGCACGACCAAAGCGATCGCGGCACCGGAGACCCGGCTGCGATAGAGCGTCGCGATGGCTGACGCATCGACCAGTTTGGGACCGACCTTGAGTCGCGTGAGGAAGGTTGACGGGTTGCTCTCCCGTCGGGACCGATCGAAGAAGTCGTCCAAGCCGCCGCCATAGCCGGCGGTGACGATCAGATCGGCACCATGATGGTCGGCCACGAGTAGCGCGAGATCGGCCGCCGAACCGGCTGCCGGGAAGGTCGTAGCACCGACGCCCAGATCCTGAATACGCTCCAGGCCCGGCGCGTGACCGTCCGGGTCAGCGGGCAGAATGACCTGCGCACCCGATTTGAGGGTGTCATTCGCGATTTCTTCGGGATCGCCGATGATGATCTGCGGCTTGTAGCCGGCCTTGACCAACGAATCGGCTCCACGACCAACACCGATCAGCGACGGCGAATACTCCTTGATAAACGAACGCAGCGATCGCAGTTCAGCGGCATGCGCTGCCCCGTCACCCACGATGACGACGTGTTTGCCTGCCAAGGAGGCGTCAACGTCAGGAACGCCGACGCCGTCGATCAGCAATGGCGACTCGCTGCGAATGAATTCGATGGTGTTGCCGGAGAAGGCTTCCAGATGGTCGACGAGTCCTGCCTTCGCGTCGATCATCATGTCGGCGATCTCACGCTCACCGAGTTCGGTGCCTTTGGCCAGTCGCCGTTCACCGATGTAGAGACGGTCATTGTCCACGCGCAGTTTTGCGCCGTCTTTGACTCGCTTGAACACGTCGGACCCGACGTCGTCGAGCAAGGTGATCCCCGATGCCGCGAGGACTTCCGGACCAAGATTCGGATACCGCCCGGAGATGGACGGCGAAGCGTTGACGACTGCCACGACATTCGCTTCGACCAGCGCATCGGCCGTCACCCGGTCGAGGTCAACCTCGTCGAGGATGGCGATATCGCCCGGTCCGACCCGTTCGACGAGGCGTTTGGTGTTCTTGTCGATCCTGGCGATACCGATGACACCAGGCAGTTCTTCGGTGGTACGGGCGAGCAAGGCAGGCATCTTCATGACGCCCATCTTCAACCCGCATACCCGCAACCGCGCGGAGGCGCGCCGTAACATTGGCCACTTTTGTCACATCAGTCACGGCGGCCCCGCGCTCTCCGAGGTGGGCGAAATGCCCTAGTCGGTGTCAGTCAGCCGCTTCGCGACGATCGGGTCGTAGACATCGCCATCGGGACGCGAAGCGTCATACGCCTCCTCGTTGACCTCGATCTCTTCGCGGCGGGTCTGACCAGTTACCCGCTGTGTGGTGGTCAGGCGCTCCTTGCCGACCTCGACCTGCCCGACGCGGCGGACACGCTTACCGACCTCGACCTCTTCACCTTTGAGCTCGATCTCGAAGACCCCCTCTTCGAAGGCGTACTCAACGTCGGCATCCTCGTCGAGGTCAACGCGGTTGACGGTGACCTTCTCGGTGAAGACGTCAACGTCGACGGCCTTGTCTTCGAGGAGCACCTTCTTGGCGACCTTCACCACACCGGTCGCGACCTGGCGCTTAGCCGCGATCAGATCCTCGGCGTGCAGATGGATGGTTTGGCCACCGGCGGTCGGCGTGCCGGTCGCCGCGGCCGGCACCGCCGAATCGGCGGGTGCATCCTCGGCAGGAGCGTCATCAGCGACGGGTTCGTCGGCCTGCGGTGCAGCGACTTCTTCGGGCGCGGGCTCGTCCACCGGCGCGGGTGCGTCGGTGGCCGGCGCGTCACTCGGTGTCGAGAGCAGGCCCACTGGCGCCGCCGCCTCGTTCTCGGCCGTCGCGGGCTCTGCCGCGACCGGCTCCGGGTCTGCGACAGTTACGGGCTCCGGAGCGGGCTCGGGCTCGCCGACCTTGTCGTAGTTTCCGGCCGAGATATCGGCGGCAGTCTTTTCCAGGCGAATGAAGTCGGGTTCGAATGCGGCGACGCCGCTCTCAGTCAGCAGCAGCTGCGTTCCCGCCGTGGTGACGTTGACGACAAGATCCTCACCAATCGTCGAATCCACCGTGCCCACTTCGGCGCCATCGCGGGACACCACGGGGGTTCCCACCTTGATGTCGTATCCGGCGAACGTCACAATCATCTCGTCGTTCCTCTCAGCGTTTGCGTTTGTCGCGTGGTCGTTGATTAGCCGAAGCGTCCGATGCGGTTATGCATCATTGCCTCAAACACTATCGTTGGATTCCTCGCCATGTTTCCCGGGTTTAGTGTTTACATCAATTTCGTCCACTACAACCCGTTCGCGACGAACTGTAACCGGAACTGAAACCGTATCGGTACCGCGCACCCGCCGAATGCGAACTTCTTCACGCACCACGAGTCGTTTGGTAACGATCAATTCTTCCTCGACCACCGGGACCACGTAGGTATCGCCGTCCCAGTAGGGCTGCGGGACACTGCTCACTTCTTGATCGGCGACAACGACCCGCGTCACCTCCGCACGCTCGCGCTCGACGTCGAATTCCAGGTCGGCCGATTCACTCTCGATCGTCTTGCGCACCTGGGCGACACCGGTGACGACTTCCTTCTTCTGCGTCGTCAAGAACTCCTCGTGTAGCCCGACGACGAGTACATCCGGGTCTGACTCTGACTCAGGTTCTGCCGGTGGTTCAAAAGTCATACAGTCGTTTCCTTCGCATTCGGTTCTTTCCGTACGCTTCGATACTGTTCGGCCGTAGACAACAACTCCTCCGCATGGGCCCGGCCAGTATCTGAGTCTCCGAGTCCGGCCAACATTCGAGCCAGTTCACCGATACGTTCCTCACGGGAAAGCGTACGCACGGTCGAAGTATGTCCGCCCGGCGAACGTTTTCCGCTCCCGCCGATATTCTTTCCGATGACGACATGATTGTCGGCGAATGCCGCCACCTGCGGCAGATGCGTCACCACGATCACTTGATGTTTGAGGGCCAGTCTGGCCAATCGCCGGCCGATCTCTACCGCCGCGGCGCCGCCGACCCCGGCGTCGACTTCGTCGAAAACCATGATCGACCCGCCCTCCGGTGCGGCCAGCACGACTTCGAGCGCCAACATCACGCGGGATAGTTCGCCACCCGATGCCGACCGCGCTATCGGTAGTGGTACCGCGTCGGCATGAGCCCGCAGTGAGAACTCGACGACGTCGACACCTTCCACTCCGGCGTGTGCGAGGACAGACCCCTCTGGCGCGGAGACCGACACCGTCGGCTCGTCGGAACCCGATTCCTCGCCCGATACATCGTTCGGGTTGTCGGCTTCAGCTGCCCCGGACGGCGTCCCGACAACGTCGTAACGCACGTCCACAACAAGCGCGGCGCCACCCATCGCAAGTCCCAACAGTTCCGCGCTAACCTTCTTGGCCAGCGATTTCGCCGCGGTTACCCGCTGATCATGCAATTTGGCGGCCGCGACGGCGACGTCGTCGCGCGCAGCCTCGACCGCGGCAGCCAGTTCGTCGATCGACTCGGCCGGATTGTCGATCTCCGCCAGCCGGGCGGTCGCTGTGGCATACCAGTCGATAACACCATCGACATCGGCGGCGTATTTGCGAGTCAGCGACCGCAATTCCGCCTGCCGATTCAATAGCTGGTCGAGTTCGCCGGCATCGGTCGGCAGATCCGACACGAACGCGGTCAACTCGTCGCCGATGTCGGTGACCACCGCGAGTGCTTCGGCGACTCGTGGCAACAAGCCGCGCAGTGTGTCATCGCCAGATGTCTCCAGGACCGTACGGACATGGCCGAGTCCCTCGATCACCGAACCGCCATCGGCGCTCACGTCACCGGCGACAGTGCGCTGAGCGTCGGCCGCTGCCGTACGGATGGTGTCCAGGTCGGAGAGCCGACGGATCGTCGCGACCAGTTCGATGTCCTCGCCGGGCTGCGGATCCACAGCGGCGATCTCGTCGACCGCGAATCGCAGCCGGTCCGTCTCCTGAGCGAGTTCGCGGGAGCTGGCGCGACGCCGGGCGAGGTCGCGCGACAGGTCAAGCCAGTTGGTTCGTGATTTCTGATAGGCCCGCACCGATTTCGCGACATTCTTTCCGGCGAATCGATCCAGCGCCGCCCGCTGCTGCGATCCCTTGAGTAATCGCAGTTGATCGTTCTGCCCGTGGATCGTCAGCAAGCGGCTGGTCATCCGGCCCATCAGGCCAACTGGCACCGACCTGCCACCGACATGTGCCCTGGATCGACCGTCGGCCGACACCGATCGCACGGCGATCACCGAATCATCGTCATCGACGTCGGCCCCCGCCGACTCCAGCAACTCAGCCAGTTCGGGATCAGCCGTCGTCTCGCCCTCGACCAGCGGATTGACCAACCGGAATCGGCCTTCAACAGTTGCCTTCTCATGCCCGACCCGCACCCGCGTCGGATCAGCCCGGGCACCGGAGAGCAGGTGCAGACTCGTCACCACCATCGTCTTACCGGCACCGGTCTCACCGGTCAGCACCGTAAAGCCGGGATGAAACTCGGCTGAAGCTTCCTCGATGACGCCGAGCCCTCGGATCGACAGTTCTTCGAGCACGTCAGACCTTCCCTTCTCAGTTTACCCCTTCTGGCACCGCGTCCTGTCCGATGCCGCTAGACCTTACGTCCGCGCCAGCCAGTCACTGGCAGATCGAATTTGGTGACGAGCCGGTCGGCGAACGGATCGGAATCGATCCGTACCCACTGGACCGGCCGCGACCCACGGCGAACCTCGACTCGGGCACCCGGCGGTACGTCGATCACCCGCCTTCCGTCGCAAAGCGCTACTGCCGCTCTGCCTTCTTGGTCGACTTCAACGGCGATCTTCGACCGGGGGCTGGTGACCATCGGTCGCGCGAACAGGGCATGAGCATTGCTCGGCACGATCAGGATCGCCTCCAGGTCGGGCCACATCACCGGTCCGCCCGCGGAGAAGGCATATGCCGTCGATCCGGTCGGCGTCGACACCAATAATCCGTCGGCGCCAAAGGCCGACACCGGGCGTCCATCGACCTCGGTCAACAGTTCGAGCACACCCTGATTCGTCTGATTCTGGATGGCCACTTCATTCAATGCCCAGGTTCGCACGACGGGCTCGTCGGACTGTGCCGGGTTGATCACCGCAACGTCCAGGGTCATCCGAGATTCGATCCGATAGTCCCTGGCGATGAGGAGAGTCATCACCTCTTCGACGCGATTGGCCTCGGCCTCGGCCAGAAATCCGATGCGGCCCAAGTTGATTCCGAGAACGGGAACCGACTCGGGATACGCCAGTTCGGCCGCACGAAGGAAGGTCCCGTCGCCGCCGAGCACGATTACCAGTTCACATCCGCGCGCCGACGCGGTGTCAACCTCGGTTACTTCAACGTCGACGCCGAGCGCGCGCAAGTGACTTGGGTCGACCGGATGACCGATGGGGTCATTATGTCCTGACGCCGCCCCGGTCTCGTGTTCCATCGTGTCGAAATCGACGATGCGTAATTTAACGTTCGCACCCGCGCAGGCGCGGGCTATCGCGTCGAGCGTGACCGACACCGCCTCGCGGCCGGTGTGTGCGACCACCAGGAACTCACGTGTGGGCACGAACCCATCTCCTCTCGACACTACTGCGGTCCTTGTTCAACAGCGGTGGTGATCATTGTCTCCGCTGACTCCGACAATCGCGCATCGAGGGCGGTCTTCGGCTCCGCGTCGCGCGCTTTGCGCAACCAGACGAAGTACTCGACATTGCCAGACGGGCCGGGCAGCGGGCTGGCGACGACGCCGTTGAGTTCAAGTCCCAACCGCATCGCATCAACGATGACGTCGCGTACCGCGCTGATACGCAATAGCGGGTCACGCACCACGCCGCCGGCACCGACCCGATCCTTACCGACTTCGAACTGAGGTTTCACCATCGGCAGCAGGTCGCCACCGACTGTCGTACACGCCGCCAACGCGGGCAGCACCAAACGCAGTGAGATGAAAGAGAGATCCGAAACGGTCAGATCCGCTTGTCCCCCAATGACTTCCGGAGTCAACGACCGCACATTCGTACGATCGTGCACGATCACTCGCGGATCATTGCGTAGTCGCCAGACCAGTTGGCCGTAGCCGACGTCGGCCGCAACCACTTCGCGGGCACCCTCGGTCAGCAAGACATCGGTGAATCCGCCGGTGGATGCGCCGGCGTCCAGACAACGCCTGCCCTCTACCCGCACTCCCCGCGGTTCAAACTCGGCGAGTGCGCCGATCAGTTTATGCGCACCGCGTGAGGCCCATCTGGGTTCAACCGCAGCTACGATCACCGGCGTATCCCTGGTGATGTTGGTGGCTGGCTTCGCGGCCAGGGTTCCGTTGACTTTGACCTCGCCCCGCTCGATGAGTTCCCGAGCATGCTCACGTGATCGAGCCAGTCCCCGTCGCACCAACTCGGCGTCGAGGCGCGCGCGGGGATTAGGTGGCACGGCCGACATCTTCGAGCGCGGACGACAACACCTGGTGGGCCTGCTCCAGGAGGATGGCCTGCCGGTCCAGTACTCCGAGGTCGATATTCGTACCTTCTGGATCGGTTATCCGTTGCTCGGCGCGCATCTCATCGAACTGGGTGATCAGTTCGTCTACCTGTCGGGTGACGACATCCGGCGACACCGTCGGCGCTGCATTGGCCTGGTGTTGTCCGGGTTTGGGCGGTCCAGGTACGGGAGATGTCATCGACATCTACGCTATCGCACGCCCAGTGTGTCCAGCAGCCCACGTACCCGCTCGTCCTCGGTGGCGATGGTCACCGCCAGCCCGTCTTCAGGAGCAGCGGCCAGATGCGCGTCGACCGCACTCCATATCGCCGCGGCCAGCGCTGGCAGCAATGCGGCATCGAGGGCATCCGGCGTCGCCGCAACGTCCACCCGGACTTCCCCCGTTCCGGTGCCCGCCGAAACGGTCCACCCGGGCTGGGCGCCAATTCGAGCGATGTCCGATGAGTCCAGCAGTCCCCGAAGGTCGTCCACCACGTAGGTAGGACGCTGCTCCGGAGCCGCAACCAGCAGGTCAGCGGCACCCGACACGCCCGTGAGCACCAACAGACTGTCCACTCCGACCGCCACCGCACCTTCTATATCGGTGTCGAGCCGGTCGCCAACCACCAATGGATGTTTCGACGCCGACCGCTCGATCGCGTCGGCCATCAACGGCGCGGCGGGTTTACCCGCGACGAGCGGTTGCTTGCCCGTCGCATTCTGGACGGCGGCCACCATCGACCCGTTACCAATCATCAATCCACGCTCGGACGGCAGCGTCGGATCAACATTGCAGGCCACCCACAGCGCGCCATTGTTGATCGCCAGAACTGCTTCGGACAGAATCGCCCAATCGGTCGTCGTCGAATGGCCCTGGATCACCGCATCCGGCCGATCGTCGGCGCTGCGAGTGACGCCGATACCGACTTCACGTACTTCCTGAGCGAGGCCGTCGGTACCGACGACCAATGCCCTCGACCCGGCAGGCAAATGCTGGGCGAGAAGTTTGGCACCCGCCTGGGCGCTGGTCACCACCTGCTCCGGCACGGCGTCAAAACCGAGCTCGGTCAAATGCGCTGCGACGTCGGGGGCGCGGCGGCTCGCGTTATTCGTCACGTAGTAGGACGGGACACCAACACTCGCCAGCGCGTCGACCGCACCTGGCAACGCCTCCGATCCAGCGAAGACTGTTCCGTCGAGATCAAGCAGGAGTGCGTCGTACTCACTGGCCAGAGAGATTTCGGGCGCAGCTACGGTCTCTTCGGCGCTCTGAGCGCCAGTCCGTGGTTCCGGGTCGGTTAGCGGTTCGACGGCGACCGGTTCCGCTTCGATGGTCGCTGACACCTCGGCTGTCGGATCCGCCACCGAGGCAACCTCCACGACAGATACCTCGGATACCGCTACTACCTCGTCCGCTGGCTCAGTTTCGACGTTGGGTTCCTTAATGGCTTCCCGATCAGCTTGTTCCGCGGTTACCACCTCGCCGCCTTCGACAGGTTCATCGCCCTGCGCCAATTCCACCAACCGCAATTCAGCGTCGGTGACATCGTCAATGTCGGCGGCAGCAGAATTCATGAACCACGTCGCGGCGTCGTCGCGACGCCCTGCCGCCAGCAATGCGGTCGCGTACGCGTAGAACAATCGTGCTGGGCCGTCACCGGTTTGACCAGGCTGCAAATTGGCGGCTTGCAGTGTCACGACTGCCTTATCTGGCTCACCCAAGTCCAGACGCGCCCCAGATTCGACGATAAGCATCTCTGCAGCTTCGTCGCCGGTAAGCGCACGTCCCTCTGCGCTGCGGGCCAGATCGATGGCGCGCTCGGGTCGTCCCAGGCCCCGCTCACTATCGGCGATCAGCGGCAATAACGCATTGCTGCCAGTCAGCCGACGCGCGGTCCGCAACTCACCGAGCGCCTCTTGCCACTCACCAGCGGTATACGCAGCGATTCCCACCGTCTCGCGGACAACGCCAACGCGTCCTGCGCGTTCCCGAGCAGCGCGTGCATGTGCGAGCGCCGCTCCGGGATCCTCACCAAGAAGGTTCATCACCATCACCAAATGCCGGGCGACAGTCTCGGCATTCGTCTTATCGAGACTCAGCAAGTCCCGCCGGACCTCTGGGTCGAGATCGGCCGCAGTCACGTCGTCGGGAATCGCCGGCTCATCGGCGCGCACAGTGCCTCGCGTGTTCTGTCCACGATCACGGCCACCTTCACGCGGACCGCCGCGACCAGTAGCGCCGGGCCTGCCACCCCGACCGCCGTCTCCGCGACCGCCGGCACTGCTGCGACCACGGTTGCCGTATCCGCTATCGCCCCGACCACCGGAACGGCCGTCGCGCGCGCCATTGCGGTTCGGTTCGCCGCGTCGATCCCTCGAACTGTCCGTCATCGCTAAACCAATCATCTCGATCAACCGGGGTGTGCCGGTGTGTGGTTCATATAGAAAATACCCCGTATCTGAACCGTGGTACGGCCCGGATACGGGGTATTTCAACGTTGTAGTTCGGCGGTGTCCTACTCTCCCACACTGGTTAGGGTGCAGTACCATTGGCGCTGGAGGGC